>NZ_JBHRXZ010000022.1:900232-975351 GCF_042648805.1 Stutzerimonas tarimensis
CGGCTCCTGCAAGAGGGAACGGGGCGGGGGTATCGCCATGAATGCGCGTTTCGGCAAGCTGCCGTGGCTCTGGCTCAGCGCCGCCATCGTTGCGCTGGATCAGATCACCAAGTTCTATTTCGAGAGCGCGCTCACCCTGTACCAGCGCATCGAGGTGATCCCCGACTACTTCAGCTGGACCCTGGCCTACAACCGCGGCGCTGCCTTCAGTTTTCTGGCCGATCATTCCGGCTGGCAGCGCTGGCTGTTCGCCGTCATCGCCGCCGGCGTGAGCGTCGTGCTGGTCATCTGGCTCAAGCGCCTCAAACCAAACGAAACCTGGGTTGCCGTGGCCCTGTCACTGGTTCTCGGTGGCGCCATCGGTAACCTCTACGACCGCGTCGTGCTCGGCCACGTGGTGGACTTCATACTCGTCCACTGGCAGAACCGCTGGTTCTTCCCGGCCTTCAACCTCGCCGACACCGCCATCACCATCGGCGCCATCATGCTGGCGCTGGACATGTTCAAGGGCAACAAGCCTGGAGAGACGGCACATGACTGAACAGCGCATCGGGCCGGACAAGGCCGTGACCCTGCATTTCGCCCTCAAGCTGGACAACGGCGAAGTGGTCGACAGCACCTTCGACAAGCAGCCCGCCACCTTCAAGGTCGGCGACGGCAACCTGCTGCCCGGCTTCGAGCAGGCCCTCTATGGCCTCAAGGCCGGCGACAAGCGCACCCTGTCGATCCCGCCCGAGAACGGTTTCGGCCAGCCCAACCCGCAGAATGTGCAGAGCATGCCGCGCAGCCAGTTCCAGAACATGGAATTGTCCGAAGGCCTGCTGGTCATCTTCAACGACGCGGCCAACACCGAGCTGCCCGGCGTGGTCAAAAGCTTCGATGAGGCCTTTGTCCAGATCGACTTCAACCACCCCCTGGCCGGCAAGACGCTGAGCTTCGAGGTGGAGGTGATCCAGGTCGATATCTCCTGACAGAGCGGCAGCGTCATGGACGCTGTCCAAGGCGCGTCATGGTCATTTCGTCCGGCGTTCCCGGGCCGAAGAGGGGCGCTACATGAAAGCGGCAGAATTGGCCGAGCCTTCGATGAAGGCAGGAACATCACCTGTCATCTCGATCTTTCCAGAGCGACCCGCCATGGCCACCAGCATACGCGGATCAATCCACCACAACCTCCAGTGCCAAGACAAAACATGCAGATCAAACTCGCCAATCCCCGTGGCTTCTGCGCTGGTGTCGACCGCGCCATCGAAATCGTCAACCGCGCCCTGGAAGTCTTCGGCCCGCCCATCTACGTGCGTCACGAAGTCGTCCACAACAAATTCGTGGTGGAAGACCTGCGTGCACGCGGCGCGCTGTTCGTAGAAGAGCTGCATCAGGTGCCGGATGACACCATCGTCATCTTCAGCGCCCACGGCGTCTCCCAGGCCGTGCGCCAGGAAGCCGACCGCCGTGGCCTGAAGGTCTTCGACGCCACCTGCCCGCTGGTCACCAAGGTCCACCTGGAAGTCGCCAAATACAGCCGCGACGGCCGCGAATGCATCCTCATCGGCCACGCCGGACATCCCGAAGTGGAAGGCACCATGGGGCAATACGACAGGCGCAACGGCGGCGACATCTATCTGGTCGAGGATGAAGCCGATGTCGCCAGCCTCCAGGTGCGCGAGCCCGAGCGCCTGGCCTTCGTCACCCAGACCACCCTCTCCATGGATGACACCAGTCGCGTGATCGACGCCCTGCGCCAGCGCTTCCCGGCCATCGGTGGTCCGCGCAAGGATGACATCTGCTACGCCACCCAGAACCGCCAGGACGCGGTGAAGCAATTGGCCAGCGAATGCGACCTGGTGCTGGTGGTCGGCAGCCCCAACAGCTCCAACTCCAACCGCCTGCGCGAGCTGGCCGAGCGCATCGGCACTCCCGCCTACCTCATCGACGGCGCCGAAGACCTCAAGCGCGACTGGTTCGGCGAAGGCGTCCGTGTCGGCGTCACCGCTGGCGCCTCGGCCCCCGAGGTACTGGTACGTGGCGTCATCGAGCAACTGCGCGCCTGGGGTGCCACGGGCGCCGAAGAGTTGCAGGGGCAGCCGGAAAACGTGACCTTCTCGATGCCGAAGGAGCTCAAGCTCAAGGCTGTATAAGCCTCGCGGGGCTGCACTCCCATGAGCCCCGCCTGTACCCTCTCCGTCGAGACTCGGAACATTTCGCTGCTACATTGGAGCGCCTGATGGTCGAGAGCTACCAGCCGATTGTTCCCCGCCTCCGGCAACAGATGCCCGATCTGCAGGCCGTCTATCTTTTTGGCAGCCGGGCCAGCGGGAAATCCGGTCCGCAGAGCGACCTCGACCTTGCAGTGCTGCGCGAGAGACCCAACGAGCCGTATGGACTATGGTGTCTCGGACAAATCCATGGTCGATGACGTACTGCTGAACAAGGCCGCAGCATCGAGCGGTGCGTGCGCCGGGCCAGGGAAGAATGCGGCAAGGCGCCGGAAACTTCGCGGGTGATTACACCCGGAAGGACGCGGCCATTCTGAACATCCAGCGCGCCTGCGAAGCGGCGCTGGATATGGGGCAGCACCTGATCCGGCGCGAGCGGTTGGGCGTGCCGCAAGGCGCCCCCGGACATATGTCTCTCCACAGCGATACTCCGTTGTAAATGCGGCTCCAGTATTGCTCCTATCTGTGAATTAAGTCCTTTTGCCTGATCCGTTACGCCGCTACCGTTTCGCCTACCGCGTAGGTGCAGCGATTAGGAGGCTCAGAGCCGTTCCCCGAAATTCGAAGGGGCGTCGGCCCCGAGCGGTCTCGATGGTGGCGCCACGCTACTGCTCTGCGGGGAATCAGGCTTTCCGGTCGCGACTGCGCGGGCGGATAGAGCATCTGGGCGGATACCAATGGGGATTACTTCAAAGGCATGCCGGCAGATGGACGAACGCTAAATTTAGGGTTGGCTCTCGGAACTGCTATGAAATAAAAGTTAGTTCTGCTGCGAACTCAAAAGCTAACCGGAAGACGTGTTCATGAAGAAAGTATCCAAGGGGCTCAGTCTGATCGAGGTTCTGGTTTCGCTGATCGTGCTGAGCGTTGGCGTGTTGGGTATGGCTGCTTTGCAAGTTAATTCGCTGAAATTCAACCAGACCGCGTCAATGCGCACTCACGCAAACTTCCTCGCCTATGACATCGCAGACCGCATGCGTGCCAATCGAAGCAAGGCTCGGGCGGGTAGTTACGATATCACGATGGATGCCGCCGCGCCGAGCGGGTCCGCAATGGAAAGAGTCGACTTGCGGGAGTGGAAAGATAAACTCGCATCCCAGTTGCCAGACGGAAAAGGAGCCGTTTCACGAGACGGCAAGAAGGCAATCATCACCATTGTCTGGGATGAGTCTCGCGTAGGAGGCAGCTCCACGGAACAATTCGTCTACGAGACGCAGCTATGAAGCAGGCAGTTTATAAGCAGGGGGCCGGCGGGTTCGGTCTCGTTGAGTTAATGATTGCCTTGGTCATCGGCTTGTTGTTGAGCGCAGTCGCCATTCAGGTGTTTCTTTCGTCAAAGAATACTTATCGGTTGCAGGACTCGATTGCCAGGTTGCAGGAAAACGGAAGATTCGCAATCCATTACCTTTCCACTGATATCCGGATGGCTGGATATATGGGGTGTGGGCGAATAGATAGCTCCTCGGTCAACATTGTTGCAGACGACTTCAGCCAGAGTGAGTTTAATAATCAGACGCTGGTCTCAGGAGCGGAGAACGTCGCTGCTGGAAATGCCTGGGGCGCGGCCCCTGGGACGGACGTTATAGTGATACGGCGTGGTTCGCCTGCCTCAGCAAGGCTCGCTGGAAACCTTGCCAATTCGAACGCGAACATCCAGCTTCACGATAATAGCCTTGGTATCATTCCGAATGATGTACTGTTTTTATCGGATTGCGTGAGCACCGATATTTTCAGGGCTACCAATGTCTCTCAGGGAGGCGGCAAGGTAGCCATTGCTCATGCGCAAGGAGTCAATTCATCACCCCATTTAAGCAAGGCCTATGGCATGGATGCAGAACTCATGATGTTCGAGCGAGTCAGCTTTTTCGTGCGGGAGACGAATGGCCGAAGGGCACTGTTTGTGCATCGTCAGATCGGAGAAAGAACAGGGTCCGCTGCGGCTGTGCCGGTAGAGCTCGTAGATGGCGTTGAGGATATGCAACTCGAATATGGAGTTGATAACACCGCTAACAACCTGGCGGACGTCTACGTGACCGCATCATCTATAGCCGATTGGTCAAGTGTCGTCAGCGTCCGTCTGAATCTTCTGCTTCATGGAAGCGACGCCACTGCTACAAGCGGCCCCGGGATGACGCAGGCAATCACTTTCAATGATGCCGCTGCCGCTTCAGATGGGCGTCTGCGTCAGGCGTTCAGCACGGTTATCGCTTTGCGTAACCGGTTGCCTTAGGAGATAACAATGATGGGTCGCTCATATCAAGAGGGTTCGACTTTAATCGTTTGTCTGGTTTTCTTGCTCATTCTCACGCTGATTGGACTTAATTCAATCCAGACATCAACGCTCCAAGAGCAAATGGCTGGCGCGGCTCGTGATTTCAATTCCGCTTTCCAGGCGGCGGAGCTTGGTTTGAGGGGCGGCGAGAGCTATCTCGAGTTGGCGAGCCTGGGTGGCTTCGATGGCTCGGGGGGGCGCTACATGGTCTGTGCCAATCCGGATAGTACCGCGACACAATGCGTGATACCGAGTTGGAAGACGCGCTCTTCTACTGGCTGGGTAGTGCTAGAAGAAGTTAACGGTATCAGTGCGCAGCCCCAATATATCATCGAGAAGTTTAGGGGGTATGAGGATATGGATGCACCGCTTGACGCCGATGTGGCGAAAAGGAAGATTGAAGTGTATAGGATCACCGCTCGAGGTTTTGGCGTATCGGACCACTCTATGGTGGTTCTGCAGAGTACCTTCCGGCGGGGTTGAAGTGTTTCTCAGGGGGCGGGATATGCGGCAGAACGGTTTCACGTTGATTGAAATGATGATTGCGGTGGCGATTCTAGGCGTCCTCGTGGCGATTGCATACCCTAGCTATACCGAGCACGTGAGCAAGGGCAAGCGGGCCGAAGCGAAGGCTGCCTTGATGGAGGCGGCGCAGAATCTTGAGCGCTATTTTTCAGTGAACGGCAGTTATGTGGACTCCGGGGGGGATCTGCCCAGCGTTTATGCTACTTCTGTTCCTGTCAGCGGGGCCGCCAATTACAGGGTGCAGGTGGTGGGCACGCCGGCCCGGAACACTTTTGTACTTGAAGCGACTCGTGCCGGCAGCATGTCGTCTGATGCGTGCGGTGACTTCCGGATCAACCAGGCGGGTGCCAAGTCCTTGGGAAATAATACCAGGCCTGTAGACGACTGTTGGTAATTGCCCGCCCCATCGTATTGTTTTGTAGTCCAGGCCCAATACATCCTCGTTCAGGGCAGTTGGGTCTTCGAGAAAAATGTCGTGTTTAGGGATATCATATGGACATTCGACACAGCAAGGGCGTAGGGACAGCAGCTGCTTCGCTTGTGGGTTTTGCACTCACAGCTTTCATATCATCCACAGTACTTGCCGTTGATGTGGCTCAGGTACCTCTTTTTCTAAGTGCTCAAGTCAAACCCAACGTCATCATGGCCGTCGACGACTCGGGTAGTATGGATTCGGAAATACTGTTACCGGGGAATGACGGTGCAGCTTGGTGGCGGACTGACAGTTCGGTGTCTCGCCGGGGGTTCGTTGGCTGGGGCACTGATGCGAGCTATACGGCAGATAGCTGGGTCGGCGGCGCGCAGCTTAATTTCAATAATGGAGGTCAGGCAAATAGTACCTGGAAAAAGTATACGTATCTGTTCCCTAATGGAACCACGACATCCTCGGGCGGGCGCGTATATTCGGATAGTACGCATGACCATTATGCGGTGCCGCCAGTAGGAACGCTCGCCTATTTCAGGTCCGCAGAATACAACAAGGCTTACTTTGACTATCGGGAAACCTATCTGCCGTGGCCGTCGGTAGGCGGGAAAAGCTTTACTGATATGTCGGCGGCTGCGGCGAAGTACGATCCCTGGCTCAATGGTTCGGGTTCCATGAGCCTGACAACTGTCGCTGAGCTTACTGGCGGTAACGAGCTGTTCAGGCTGTTCCAAGGCATGGTTCTCCCAAGGGGAACCAGAATAAGAGTGGGCTCCAACTGGCACGAGCTGTCATCGGATCAGACAGTTCCTTTCAACATCGGGTCCGGGAGCAACAGGGTAACCGTCTCCGATAATACCAGCTACGCAGTAAGCTATTTTCCTGCCACGCTCTTCTGTAAGGAATATTGCCCTTCAGACAGCTGGGGATATTCTGCCGCGCCTGTTGTCGACGGCTTCAGCCCCGGCGCCACCGTGGCCGATATGAAGCGCTATGAGATCAAGCGTGACAATTTTAATTCCCAGGCGGCCTACGATCGGGCAATCCAGAACTTCGCGAACTGGTTCAGCTACTATCGGAAGCGCCAGCTTGCCACCCGAGGCGGTATCGCCGCTGCTTTCAAGGACATCACCACCATTAGGGCTGCATCGTTCCGTATCAACAACCGGACGAAGGATTTGGTGATGAGGGATTTCGGCACGGCGTCGGAGAAGGAGCAGTTCTTTACTGACGTCATGGCACCGACCGGGAGCGGCGGTACGCCCAATAGGCAGGCACTGCTGCACGCAGGAGAGCAATTGATGCGGACCGACGGTTCCGCTCCGATCCAATACGCCTGCCAAGCCAACGCAACCATCCTTTTTACCGACGGCTACAGTGACACCGGCTCCTTGCAGCCGGAGCCGGGCAATGCCGACGGCAACAAGGGGGCACCATACGCAGATACCGCATCGAACACCATCGCCGATATTGCGATGAAATATTATACAGGGCCCCTGCGTAGCGGTATCGGATTTCCGGCCGGCCGCGTGCCCGTCCCTTTCGCCTGCAATACCACGTCCCCGCCGCCGTGGGTGGATTGCAACCGGAATCTGCACATGCTGACCTACGGGGTAACCTTGGGAAGCAAGGGGATTCTCTACGATCCGGAAAACCCCGTCGATCCGTATGAAAGCCCGCCCGCATGGTGGACGTCCTTTACCGACCGTAATCCGCGAACGGTGGATGATCTCTGGCACGCGACAATCAACGGGCGAGGCCAGATGCTTAACGCAAACACGCCCGCGGCGGTTGCCTCGACCATACGTGGCGCACTGGACAGCATTGTGGTTCGCACCGGATCTTCTTCGGCGGTGGCTACGAACTCCACCCGACTGGATACAGATACCTTTGTCTTCCAGGCCAAGTTCGACAGCTCTGACTGGTCTGGATCCTTGCTGGCTTATCTAGTCGGAAAAACGGGTGAAATCGAGTCGCTCAAGTGGTCATCCGACGATGGCATTCCCGCGGCAGCTTTACGCAATATCATTACCTGGAACGGCTCTCAAGGGGTGAGCTTCACGGAAGAGAATTGGAGCCATCTTTCGGTGGCCCAGCGTGACGCCCTGCGGAATGGCGGGACTGAGGCGGAGGGGAAGGCCAGATTGCAATGGCTGCGAGGCGTGGATAGCGCTGAGGAACGCCGGGGCGGCGCCTTGCGAAACCGACAGAAAAAGCTTGGGGACATCGTTAATTCCGATCCGCTTTTCGTGTTTTCCGAGGATTACGGCTTTTCATCAGTAGCTCCCGCTACGGGCGAGGGGGCAGGTTATCTGCCATTCCTTGCCGCCAAGGCCACGCGTACCCCGATGGTTTATGTGGGGGCCAATGACGGCATGCTGCACGGATTCGACGCCAACACCGGGCACGAAAAATTCGCGTTCATTCCCTCAGGTGTCTTTGGCAGTCCGGCTTCGCCGAAGCTCGCCGCGTTGACTTCGCCAACTTACTCGCATCAGTACTTCGTCGATGGATCTCCTCGCGTCTCTGACGCCTATGTAGGCGGTGCCTGGAGAAGTGTTCTGATCGGCTCCACTGGAGCCGGAGGGCAATCGGTCTTTGCCTTGGATGTCACCGATCCTGGTGCGTTTTCTGCCAGTAAAGTCATGTGGGAAAACCAAGTATCTGGCACGGCGGTCGGCAGCCCGGTCATCGTACGGTTGGCGTCTGGGGACTGGGCTGCCATTTATGGCAATGGTTACGGCGCGAATGAAAGGGTGAAGCTGATGATCGTAAAGCTTTCGGACGGTTCCCTGATCAAATCGATCGATACCGGGAAGTCAGGCGCTCAAAATGGCCTCGCCACGCCATTGCCGGTAGATGTGGACAACGACCGCATCACCGACTACGTCTACGTTGGTGATCTCGAAGGAAACATGTGGAAGTTCGATCTGACCGATACCAACCCCAATCAATGGGGCGTTTCGTTCAAGAGCGGTAATACACCTGTCCCACTCTTCGCGGCGGGTCGCCCAATCACTGCTCGCGCTATTGCAGGGCGTGGTCCAGATGGCGAAGGAGTGATGATCTACTTTGGGACCGGACGCTTCATCTTTACCGGGGATAACCTTGTCGGTTCCACTCCGCCATTGGAGCGTTTTTATGGGATCCATGACACAAACAAGACTAACTCGCGGATTTCGTCCCACAGTGCACTGGTGAAGCAGACCGTAACCCAAGAGGGAATCCTTCTCGGATTTGGTGGTTACCGTGTCACCTCTCAGACGCCGGTCGATTATAGGAACAAGAGTGGCTGGTACCTCGATTTACAATCTCCCGGCGCAAGCAATGGCGCAGGGGAGCGAGTCGTGAGTCAGGCGCTGCTTCGCGCGGGACGTGTCATTTTCACCACATTTACGCCCAGTTCCGATCCGTGCAGCTATGGCGGCACCAGTTGGCTGATGGAGCTGGACGCCATCAATGGGCAAGGGTTTCCGTACTCGGTGTTCGACGTCAACGGCGATGGTCTGATCAATGAAAGCGATTTCGTAGAGCTGGCTGGGGAATCCAGAGCGGTAGGCGGAAAATCGTTCGACGAGATCATCAAGACGCCGGGCGTCATTGGCGCAGGGGAACTCGAATACAAGTACACGTCGGGCTCCAGCGGTAGCCTGGAGATGACGTTGGAAAAAGGCTCTGGCGATAGCGTTGGACGCCAGTCCTGGCGGCAACTGCAGTGATCGTATGGCCTGCCAGCCGTGAGACTGGCAGGCCATAAATCAAAGGCAGCGGGCTGAATCGCCGGTTGACTCAATTCGCGAACGGCCTGCTGCGTTGACGACTATTCGCGATAGTGCCTTGCCTTCCTTGCACAGGGTGAAGGTGCCGTTCAAGCTGTGGGTGAAGCCAGTTGGCAGAAAGGTCATGTGGGATTGGCTACGGAAGTTTCTCCAGTTCCAGTGGTAACCTTTTGGAAGAGACATGCTTCTCAGCACTTCATCCCCTTCGCCTAGGGTCCCGTCTCCGTCGGTGTCGTGAAAGATCAAGAGTTGCCGCCAATCCCCCTGTGTGGCGCATGCTGTTGCACCACCACAGATCGAAATGGTCTGTCCTCGCTGTATTGCCTGGCCTCTTGCGTACTGTAAAGCTCGAAACAGATCCTTCGATCCGCTGTTTGCCTGTTCTCTGTCTATTAGGTTGCTAAAGGCCGGAGCTGCGATGCCAAGCAGAATCGCCAGGACCGAGAGCGAGACGACGAGTTCAATCAGCGTTACCCCATCCATGGGCCGGGTCTTCATCGAATTGTATCCTTTGTTTTAGTGGCTAGTTGTGAGTCAGAGTCCTTTTTGGATCTGGTCCGAGCCAGCGTCCAGGTACCGGTTGGAGTTTTGACGTTTTCGCATGCCCAAACCATGCGTTGTATCGCAACCTGACGGGAACTGGGTTGGCTGCAGGCTTTGGAATAACGAGTGGCAAAGGGTTCGGGTAGAATTTGCTTTTTTCGTCCGCTCCCCGCTTGAATCGGATTCTGCTCACATGCCAGACACCCTCATCACCGGCGCCGGAGCCATCGGCCTCCAGACCGCCTACCTGCTCGCCCAGTCCGGGCAGCAGGTGACCTTGCTCGATCAGTCTGCCACCGGCCAGGAATCTTCCTGGGCCGGCGGTGGCATCGTGTCTCCTCTTTATCCCTGGCGTTACAGCCCAGCCGTGACGGCCCTGTCGCATTGGTCGCAGAATTTCTATCCGGGCCTTGGCGAGCGTTTGCTGGCAGAGACCGGCATCGACCCGGAGGTTTATGTCACCGGCCTCTATTGGCTGGATCTGGAGGACGAGGCCGAGGCGCTGGCCTGGGCGGCGCGGGAGGGGCGGGCGCTGTCGAAGGTGCCGGCGGCCGAGGTGGCGCAGGCGGTGCCGCCGCTGGGCGCGGGGTTTTCGAGTGCGATTCACCTGGAGGGGGTGGCCAATGTTCGCAATCCGCGTCTGCTGCAGGCGCTGCGGGCGCGGCTGCAGCAGATGCCCAACGTGCAGGTCATCGAGCACTGCCCGGTCACCGGATTCGTTCGGGACGGCGAGCGGGTCGTGGGAGTGCGGACAGAGAGGGGCGAGTTTCTGGCCGACCAGGTCGTTGTCGCGGCGGGGGCCTGGAGCGCGTCCTTGCTTGCGACCCTGGGTTTGAGCTTGCCGGTCAAGCCGATGAAGGGGCAGATGATTCTCTACAAGTGCGCCGAGGATTTCCTCCCGAGCATGGTGCTCGCCGAGGGGCGCTATGCGATCCCGCGGCGGGATGGCCACATCCTGATCGGCAGTACCTTGGAAGATGTCGGTTTCGACAAGGTTCCGACCGACGAGGCGCTGGCTAGCCTCAAGACCTCGGCCGAGGCGCTGTTGCCGGCGCTGGCCGATGCGCAGGTGGTCAGGCAATGGGCCGGGCTGCGGCCGGGTTCGCCGGAGGGCATTCCTTATATCGGTCCGGTGCCGGATTTTGACGGGCTCTGGCTGAACTGCGGACATTTCCGCAATGGGCTGGTGCTGGCGCCGGCGTCCTGCCAGTTGCTAGTGGACCTGATGCTGGGCCAGGCGCCAATCCTGGACCCGACGCCCTATCTGCCGGCGGGCCGGATGGGCAGGGTTTGAGGGTATGCTGCCGCCCTTGTTCGCGGATGAGTTCCGCTTCTGGCAATCGTTGATATGAGGTGCGTGTGGCTAAGAAGACCACTTCCCTGGCCGGTCTTGGCGGGCTTGTGTACTCCACCGATCAGGGGCGTTTATGCCCGGGCTGCAACAAGCCGGTCGATGGCTGTGTATGCAAGCAGGCCGAGGTCCCGGCGGGCGACGGCATCGCCCGGGTACGCCGGGAAACCAAGGGGCGCGGGGGCAAGACGGTGACCACGGTAAGTGGCGTGCCCTTGGCCGAGGCTGAGCTCAAGGAGTTGGCGACGGCGTTGAAGCGTCGCTGCGGCACCGGCGGTTCGCTGAAGGAGGGAGTGATCGAGATTCAGGGCGATCACGTCCAGCTGCTGCTGGATGAGCTGGTGAAGCGCGGGCTCAAGGCGAAGAAGTCCGGTGGGTAGGTCGGGTTAGCCGCAGGCGTAACCCGACGAGGGCGCTGGGTGCTCTGGCCCCGTAGGTCGGATTACGCTTCGCTAATCCGACCTACGGGGTGGGTATGGGCGATGCGCTGGATGCTCTGGCCCCGGCTTGTCGGATTACGCTTCGCTAATCCGACCTACGGGGTGGGTATGGGCGATGCGCTGGGTGCTGTGGCCCGGGATTGTCGGATTACGCTTCGCTAATCCGACCTACGGGGTGGATATGGGCGATGCGCTGGGTGCTCTGGCCCCGGCTTGTCAGATTACGCTTCGCTAATCCGACCTACGGGGTGGGTATGGGCGATGCGCTGGGGGCTGTGGCCCGGGTTTGTCGGATTACGCTTCGCTAATCCGACCTACGGGGTGGGTATGGGCGATGCGCTGGATGCTCTGGCCCCGGCTTGTCGGATTACGCTTCGCTAATCCGACCTACGGGAGGGTACGGGCGATGCGCTGGGAGCTGTGGCGCGGGATTTGTCCGCTGCTGCACCTTAGCCTTTCGCTTGCGGTCCCATGCTGTAGTTTTGGACCGATTCCCTGGAGTGGAGAGCCCGATGGCCGTACGACGCACGCGCAAAGACGATGGCAGCCAGTGGACCGCGGCGGACAGCCGCAGCCTGTATGGCATTCGTCATTGGGGCGCCGGTTATTACGCAATCAATGATAACGGCCAGGTCGAGGTGCGTCCCCACGGGCCGGAAACCCGGCCCATCGAGTTCACTCCGTTGATCGAGCAGCTGCGCGAGGCCGGGCTGAGCCTGCCATTGCTGGTGCGCTTCCCGGATATCCTGCAGGACCGTGTGCGCCGCCTTACCGGTGCCTTCGACGCCAATATCGATCGGATGGACTATCACGGCCGGTATTCGGCGCTGTTTCCCATCAAGGTCAATCAGCAAGAAGCGGTGATCAAGAACATCATCGCCACCGAAAACGTCTCCATCGGCCTGGAAGCCGGCTCCAAGCCGGAGCTGATGGCGGTGCTGGCGCTGGCGCCGAAAGGCGGCACCATCGTCTGCAATGGCTACAAGGACCGTGAGTTCATCCGGTTGGCACTGATGGGCCAGAAGCTGGGCCACAATGTGTTCATCGTGATCGAGAAGGAGTCCGAGGTCGGCCTGGTGATCGAGGAGGCCGAGGCCTTGGGGCTCGTGCCCCAGGTGGGGTTGCGGGTGCGGCTGGCGTCGCTGAGTTCGTCGAAATGGGCCGATACCGGTGGCGAGCGCTCAAAGTTCGGTCTGTCGGCCGCCCAGCTGTTGCGGGTCATCGAGCGCTTTCGCGCCGCCGGGGTGGAGCAGGGGGTTCGTCTGCTGCACTTTCACATGGGCTCGCAGATCGCCAACCTGGCCGACTACCGCCAGGGCTTTCGCGAAGCCATCCGCTACTACGCCGAGCTGCGGGCGTTGGGTCTGCCGGTCGACCATATCGATGTCGGCGGTGGCCTGGGGGTGGACTACGACGGCACCCATTCGCGCAATGCCAGCTCCATCAACTACGACGTGGACGAGTACGCCGGTACCGTGGTGGGCATGCTCAAGGAGTTCTGCGATCGCCAGGAGCTGCCGCACCCGCACATCTTTTCCGAGAGCGGCCGGGCCATGACCGCGCACCACGCGGTGCTGGTGATCCAGGTCACCGATATAGAGCGGCACAACGACGAGGTGCCGGTAGTGGAGAATCCTGAGGAGTTGTCGGATATCGTCCGCTCGCTGGTGGAGCTGCTGGAGCCGACCGACCCCGAGATGGTCACCGAAACCTACTGGCGCGCCACGCATTACATCAGCGAGGCCAATGCCCAGTACGCCTCCGGCAAGCTGACCCTGGCGCACAAGGCGCTGGCCGAGCAGAGCTACTATGCCATCTGCCGTCGCCTGCACGACCAGCTCAAGGCCCGTCAGCGCTCGCACCGGGCGGTGATCGATGAGCTCAACGACAAGCTGGCAGACAAGTACATCTGCAACTTCTCGGTGTTCCAGAGCCTGCCCGATACCTGGGCCATCGACCAGATCCTGCCCATCGTGCCGCTTCACCGGCTCACCGAGGAGCCGGGCCGTCGCGCGGTTCTGCAGGACCTGACCTGCGATTCGGACGGCAAGATCAAGCATTACGTGGACGAGCAGAGCATCGAGAGCAGCATGCCGGCCCACGAGCTGCGCCCGGGCGAGGAATACTTCCTTGGGGTTTTCCTGGTCGGCGCTTACCAGGAGATCCTGGGCGACATGCATAACCTGTTCGGCGACACCGATTCGGTGAATGTCTACCAGCGGCCCGATGGCAGTTACTATCACGCCGGCATCGAGACGCACGACACCATCGAAGACATGCTGCGCTATGTGCACCTCTCGCCTGAGGAGCTGATGAGTCGCTACCGCGACAAGGTGGCGGGCGCGGGTTTGAGCGCCCGCGAGCGCAGCCAGTTCGTCGATGCACTGCGGCTGGGACTGACCCGCTCGTCCTACCTCACGCCCTGAGCCGAGGTGCCCGGTGCTGGCAAGATGCCGCCCGTCAAGATCGGGTGGCAGGCCGCTGGACCCGTTTTGGCGACGCGCTTATGCTTGGCGCTTTGGTTGACACGAACGCAGGGATATTGTCCTGGTCCTGCACTGAGGAGAAGCGCCTCTTGGCCACTACGGAACTCGAACGTTTGGCCGCATTGCTGGGTAGCAGCACGGCTTGCGCCGACGAACCGATCCGCACCCCCGGCAGCATCCAGCCCCACGGTTTTCTATTTGTTCTGGATGAACAGTTACGGATAACCCAGCTCAGCGAGAACGTGCAGCAATGGCTAGGCGTCGCGCCTGAGCAACTGATCGGGCAGACCCCGACAGCCTGGCTCGACGACGGACCCGCGTCGCTGGTCGAGCGGCTCAAGCAGCTCGCTCATGACGAGCCGCATCCTTTCCACGTGGGTGATCTGAGGTTGCTCGGCGACCGCGAGAACCTGCGTTTCGCCTGCACCGCGCACCGCAGCGGGAATGCCTTCATCCTCGAGTTCGAGCCGGTGGAGCGCTCTTCGCACGATGCCGCCGCTTCGCTGTACCCCCTGGTGCACCGCTTCGTCGCCAAACTGAAACACGATGCCTCGGTCGAGGAACTGTGCCGTTTCGCCTGCACAGAATTCAAACAGATCACTGGATTTGGCCGGGTCATGGCCTATCGCTTTGATGTCGGCGGCAATGGCAAGGTGCTGGCCGAGACCGCCGGCCCTGGCTACGACAGCTATCTCGGGTTGTGCTTCCCTGCCAGCGACATTCCGGCCCAGGCACGCACGCTGTATCTGGCCAACCGGATTCGAGTGATCCCTACCGCCGACTACCACCCGGTGGGCCTGCGAGCCCCAGCGAGCGGCGAGCCCCTCGATCTGAGCTTTGCCGGCTTGCGTAGTGTGTCGCCGGTGCATCTGCAATACATGCGCAACATGGGTACCCAAGCCTCGATGTCCATTTCCATCGTGGTGCAGGGGCAGCTGTGGGGAATGATCTCCTGCCATGACCTGGCGCCGCGCACTGTGGGTCTGCAGACCCGTACCGCCTGCGAGCTGCTGGGTCGGATTCTGTCCTTGCAGATCGAGGCGCGAGAGTTGCAGGCCCTGGCCGAACGCCAGTTGCAGTTGCGCCAGTTGATTGTCCGCATGCTCTCGGCCATGGCCGACGAGGACAGCATCAGCGAGGGTCTCAAAGCCGTTCCGGATGCCCTGCTCGGCTTTGGCGGCGCATGCGGTGCGGCGATCGTCTTCGCTGATCAGATCGAGCTCATCGGGCACACGCCTGCAGCTGGAGGGGTCGCCGCACTGGTCGACCAGTTGGCCGGCCGTGGGGACCGCGCCGAAGTATTCCACAGCGACAATCTCGGCATCGACCTGCCCGGCTTGCCCGGTTTCGACGACATTGCCGGGGCCATGGCGCTGTCGATTTCGGAGCTGCACCCTCACTACCTGATCTGGTTCCGCCCGGAAGTGGTAAGAACCGTGACCTGGGCAGGCCAGCCCGCCAAGTCACTGGACGAGCGCGGTGTGCTGAACCCGCGCAACAGTTTCGAGAGCTGGCAGGAGACCTCGCATGGCACCTCCCTGCCTTGGGAGTCGGTCGAGCTGGAGAGCGCCCGTGACCTGCGCGCGGCGCTCCTCGGCATCGTTCTGCGCAAGGCCGAGGAGCTGGCGCAACTGGCCGGCGAACTCAGCCGGAGCAACAAGGAGCTCGAGGCCTTTTCCTACAGCGTTTCCCACGACCTGCGGGCGCCCTTGCGGCATATCGCGGGCTACGCCGAGCTGCTGGGAGACTTCGACGGCAGCAATCTCTCCGAACGAGGGCTGCGGTTTCTGGAGAACATCGGCGACTCGGCGCGTTTTGCCGGCACCCTGGTGGACAACCTGCTGAGTTTCTCGCAGATGGGCCGCGCCGCACTGCATCTCTCGGACGTCAATCTCGAGGCGCTGATCGAAGCGATTCGCCAGGAAATGACTCCCGACTACGAAGGGCGTGACATACACTGGAAGGTCGACACCTTGCCCATCGTGGTGGCGGACGCGGCCTTCATCCATCTCGCGTTGCGCAACCTGCTGTCCAATGCCATCAAGTACACTCGCGGACGCGAGCCCGCGGTGATCGAGGTCGGGACCCTGCCCGGAGAGGAGGAGACCATCCTCTTCATCCGCGACAATGGGGTAGGCTTCGACATGGAGTACGTGGGCAAGCTGTTTGGCGTGTTCCAGCGACTGCACCACGTCGATGAGTTCGAGGGGACCGGTATCGGCCTGGCGAGTGTGCGGCGCATCATAGAACGCCATGAAGGATGTGTCTGGGCGGAGGGTGCGCCGGGGCAGGGCGCAACCTTCTATTTTTCGCTGCCACGCCATAGCTATAGCTCAGTGATGTAAGACGGACTATTCAATGCTCAAGCCCATTCTGCTGGTCGAAGACAACCCTCACGATCTGGAATTGACCCTGGTGGCGCTGGAACGCAGCCGGTTGGCCAACGACGTGGTGATACAGCGTGACGGTGCCGAGGCGCTCGATTACCTGCTGCGCCGGGGCCGGCACGGGGATCGTCCGGCGGGCAACCCGGCGGTCATCCTGCTCGACCTCAAGCTGCCCAAGGTCGACGGGCTGGAGGTACTGGAGGCCGTCCGCCAGTCACCGATGCTGCGCACCATCCCGGTGGTCATGCTGACTTCTTCGCGCGAAGAGCCTGATCTTGATCGGGCTTACCAGCTCGGGGTGAACGCTTACGTGGTCAAGCCGGTCGAATTCCAGGATTTCGTGGCTGCCATCAGCGACCTCGGAATCTTCTGGGCCGTATTGAACGAGCCGCCTCCTGGCTCCATGCGTCTGCAGCGTGCACGGCAACCGAAATCCCTACTTCTTCCCAAGGGCAAGCCTTCCCTCTAGGGCAGCCATCGTTCACCCCTGATCACTGAGCTTTGCTCTTATGCCCGGCAACGACCACATTTCTCTGCTGTTGATCGAGGATAGCCCGCACGATGTCGAACTGGTGCTGGCCGTTCTCGAACGCAGCGGCTACAGCCTCGACGTGCAGGTGATGCACGATCGGGCGAACGTCGTGTCGGCCCTGTCGAGGCAGAGCTTCGACCTGATCGTTTCGGACTTCATCCTGCCCGGCTTCTCCGGTGCTCAGGCGCTTGAAATTGCCAGGCAACTGGCGCCGGAGACGCCCTTCCTGTTCCTCTCCGGCGTCTTTGGCGAGCAGCACGCGGTCGAGATGATGCGCCTTGGGGCTGTTGACTATGTCCTGAAGCAGAACATGAGCCTGCTGCCCCAGGCGGTAGGTCGGGCTGTCAGCGAGGTGCGCGAGCGGCGAGAGCGGCGTCGGGTGACCGATGAACTGCACCGGGTCGAGGCCAGGGCACGGCTGGCCATCGATGCGGCCAACCTGGGCACCTGGGAGTTCGACCCGCGCAGCGGCGAACTCATTCTTGATGAGCGCAGCCAGGCGATGTTTGCGTTCACTCCGACGACGCCCGTCACCCTGCGCAAACTGGCCGCGCGTTGTCACCCGAGCGACCGCAGGCTGATCCGTTCAGCGTTGCGTCAGGCGATGTCGCCCGATGGCCGCGATGGCTATCACGTGGAGTTTCGCGTGCGCCTGGCGGATGGCCCGGAGCGCTGGCTGTCATCGCGCGGGCGGGCCTTCGTCAAGGATGGCACCTGTCTGCAGTTTGTCGGAGTATTGGCCGATGTGACCGAACAGCGACTGGCGGCCGAAGCCCTCGAGCGGCTCAACGAAACGCTCGGAGAGCGGGTCGAGCGGCGCACCCGTGAGCGCGACCGGACCTGGGAGCTGTCGCGCGACCTGCTGGCGGTGGTCGATTACGAGACCCGTCCGGTGGCGCTCAACCCGGCCTGGGAAGAAGCGCTTTGCTGGCCGCGTCGCGAGTTGATGCAGCGCTCGATGCTGGCGCTGCTGCACCCGGACGATGTGGCCAGCACTCGCCAGGATCTGCAGCGACTGCGCCAGGGCAAGCTTACCACCCGCTTCATCAATCGCCTGCGGCATGCGGACGGCAGCTACCGGTCGATTTCCTGGGGTGCGGTACCTGACGAAGACAAGCTCTATATCGTTGGCCGCGACATCACCAGCGAGATCGCCGTCATCGACGAACTGGCGCAGACCAATCGCCAACTGCTCGAGCAGATCGACGAGCGTGAGCGGGTCGAGGCCACGCTGCAGCAGATGCAGCGGCTCGAGGCGGTGGGTCAGCTGACGGCGGGCGTGGCCCACGATTTCAACAATCTGCTGACGATTATCCTGATCAACGCCACCTTTCTCGGGCGCGATCTGGAGAAAGGCGTTGACCGCGAGAAGATGGCCGGGCGCCTGCACAACATCCGCGACGCCGGTGAGCGGGGCGCGCGGCTGACCAACCAACTGCTGGCCTTTTCCCGTCGTCAGCAGCTGACCCCCGAGCCGGTCAACCTCAACGACACCCTGGTCGGCATGCTCGATCTGCTCAAGAGTACCTTGGGGGGCGGCGTCTGGGTGGAAACCGACACCGCCGACGCGCTCTGGCCGGCGCTGGTCGACCCGACCCAGATCGAGCTGATCATCCTCAATCTGGCGATCAATGCGCGCGACGCAATGGGCTCGGGCGGCACCCTGCGGCTGGCCACGGCCAACCAGCGCATCACCGCGGCGGCGCAGCGTGCCGAAGAGCCCGAGCCGGGCGAGTACGTGGTGCTCATCGTCGAGGACACCGGCAGTGGCATGAGCGATGAGGTGCTGGCCAAGGCCTTCGAGCCGTTCTTCACCACCAAGGAAATCGGCAAGGGTTCCGGCCTGGGCCTGGCCCAGGTGTTTGGCTTTGCCAAGCAGTCTGGAGGTGGGGCTGCGATTGAAACCAAGCTGGGCGTAGGCACTACTGTCAAAGTGTACCTGCCGCGGGCACTCTTGCGAGAAGCTCTGGCCACGAGCAGCCGGCCCAGGGGGCCCGATGCCGAGCACGGCAGCCTGACCGCCCGGGTGTTGTTGGTCGATGACGACCCCAACGTGCGCGAGGTCACCGCCGCGATGCTGGACCAGCTGGGCTATGAGGTATTGGTCGCCGATTCCGGCCCCAATGCCCTGGTCAGTCTCGAGCGCGGCGCCGAGGTGGATCTGTTGCTGGCTGACTTCGCCATGCCGGGGATGAACGGCGGCGAACTGGCCTCGTTGGTGAATGCACGCTTTCCCGACCTGCCGGTGGTATTCGTTACCGGCTATGCCGAACTGGGGCGCCTGAACGCGGGGGAAACCCTCATCGTGCAGAAACCCTTCACCGAAGAGTTACTCGATGACACCTTGCGCCAGGCCATCGGACGGGCTCGCTGCCTGGGAGAGATGTGAATGGAAAGTCTCAGGGACCGGCTCAGGCAGGTGTCTGCCGAGTGGCACGATCAGGTGGACCAGGTGTTTTCCTCGTTTCCGCTGGACACGCCCGAGGGCTACTGCCGTTTTCTCGAAGCCCATGCCCGCGCGCTGCTGCCTCTCGAGGAGGGCTTGGAAGCAAGAGGCATCGAGCGCTTGCTGCCCGACTGGCACGGCCGCCGTCGCCGCTTCGTGCTGGCCCAGGACATCGAAACCCTGGGCGGCAGCGTGCCCAGCGCACCGGCGCTGGAGCTGCCGCAGGGGGACGCCTGGCTATGGGGTGCGGCTTATGTGGTCGAAGGCTCGCGAATGGGCAGCCGGATGCTCGGCAAGCGCCTGCAGGACAGCGATCGCAGCTGGGCGCACCCGGCGCTGGGCTATCTCTGTCACCGCCTGGATACGCCGCTGTGGCCCGCCTTCGTCAAGCGTCTCGATGGGCAGGCCGGCACCCTTGACGACGAGGCCATGATCGCCGGCGCGCGGGCCACCTTCGCGTTGTTCCAGGCCGCCGGGAAAGCGACCAGCGAAGTGCCGGCGTCTGTCTGAGCCTCAGGTATCGCCGCCGCTTACCAGTCGCTCGATGGTCCCGATCAACTGCTCGAAGGAGACCGGCTTACCCAGATGTGCTCGGTAGCCCGCCTCCAGGGCCTGCCTGACGTCCTGAGCGCTGCCGTAGCCGGTCAGGGCAATACCCGGCAAGCGCTTTTCTTCGGACAGTGCCTGGATCGCAGACATCAACTGATGGCCATCCATGCCAGGCATGCCGATGTCCGACAGCAGTAGATCGAAGTCGCGCTCCTTGGCCAACGCCAGCGCCTGCTGGCCGCTTCGCGCGGCGTCGACCACGGCGCCTTCCATGGCCAGGAGCATGCGCAATGTTTCCAGTACTTCGGGCGAGTCGTCCACCAGCAGGATGCGCAGACCCGTCAGCGCCCCGCTGTCCTGGGTGCTGCAGTCAGGCGCCTCGCTTTCCTGCTGCTCGATCAGCGGCAGCCAGACACTGAAGCGCGCGCCCCTGCCAGCGCCTTCGGAATGTGCCTCGACCCGGCCGCCGTGGGCCTCCGCGAGCTGGCGGACGAGAGCCAGGCCGATACCCAGACCATCCTTGTGCCGCTCGGTATGGTGGCCTTCGGCCTGGTCGAACAGGTCGAAGATCTTTGGCAGAAAGTCGCGGTCGATGCCCCGGCCATCGTCGATGACGTCGAGACGGGCCATGCTGTCTTCGCGAGTCACGGCCAGTTTGATATGTCCGCCGGTCGGCGTGAACTTCAGCGCGTTGTTGACCAGGTTCCAGAGTATCTGCTCGACCCGTCCGCGATCTGCCAGGGCCACCAGATCGGGCCCTGGTTGCACCTGATAGTCGATCTCCAGACCGCCTTCGTAGACTTCCCCATGGGTGCTCTTGAGTACGTCGTCGATCAGTTCGTTGAGGTTGACCGGCCCCTTGCGCAGCTTGAGCTTGCCGGTACGTACCCTGCTCATCTCAAGCAGGTCGTCGATGATCTGCGCCTGCCCGCGCACTGATTGAAGAATGGCCTGGGAAGCCTTGGACAATATCGACGAGCCCCGTATGGCCGGTTGGCGAGCCAGAAGCTCAGCGTTCAGTTGGATGAGGTTGAGTGGGTGCTTGAGCTCATGCGAAACCACCGCGAAGAACTGGTCCTTGCGCAGGCTGCTCGCCTGGCTGCGTTCCAGCAGGTTTTCCTGGTCCATCTCCTGGTGTTTACGCTGGGTCAGGTCGCGCGCGATCTTCACGAAGCCGCTGTCGTGCTTTTCGCCCAGAGGCGTGACAACGCCGCTGCAATAGATGCGGGTGCCGTCCTTGTGTCGGTGCCAGCGCTCGTCGTCGCTACGACCTTCTGCCAGGGCACGCTGGCGCTCCTGCTCGGCGGCACCCACGTCGCGATCTTCCGGAATGAAAATGGTGTCCGCCGAGCGTCCGCTCATCTCCGCCTGGGTATAGCCGAAGATCAGCTCGGCGCCGCGGTTCCAGCTGGTAACTAGGCCCTCGGTGTCCATGGTGATGATGGCGAAGTCCTGGGTGCTGTCGGCCACCAGGCGCATCCGTTCTTCTTCTTCATGCAGCTTTTCCTCGGCCTGGCGCCGCGCGGTGATCTCGATGAAGGTCAGTACCGCGCCGTCGATACGGTCCTCTGTCGTGCGGTAGGGCAGCAGCCGGGCAATGAACCAGCGGCCGTCTGCGCTGTGTACTTCCCGTTCGATCTGGCCGAGCGATTCGAACACCCTGGCGGCATCCGCGGCGAGCTCTTCATAGCTCAGGCGGTGTGTGATGTCCAGCAGGGAGCGGCCGGCGTCAGTGGCGATGATATTGAAGATATCGGTGGCACGCGGCGTGTACCATTTGATGCGCAGGGCTCGATCGACGAATACCGTGGCGATGTCAGTGGAGGCGATCAGATTCTGCAGGTCGTCATTGATCTTGCCTGTTTCCTCGACCTTCGATTTGAGCTCGTGGTTGACCGTGATCAGTTCCTCGTTGATCGACTGCAATTCCTCCTTGCTCGTTTCCAGCTCCTCGGTGGCCGAGCGCAGTTCCTCGTTGATCGCTTGCAACTTCTCGTTGGACGCCTTGAGCTCCTCGGTGGACGTCTCCGATTGCTCGATGGTGATCTGCAGTTGCTCCTTGGTACGCTGCAGTTCGTTCTCCAGTTGGGAAATGACATTGTCCTTGCCCCGGTCCCGTGGTTCCTTGACTTCCTTGCTCGTGGTGTCGTCGACCTGATCGAACAGCACCAGGGCGAAATCCTCGCCGGGATCGCCGTCTCGGAACGGGCGCACCACCATGTTCACGATCACGCTGTTGCCGTCCGGGTTCAGATGGGCCCGGCGCGCCTCGACGCTCTTGCCGGTGTTGGTGGCCTGGAGCAGGGCAGTGCGCAACTCCAGTTGCAGCTCCGGATGGATCAGCCTGATCAGGTTGTGCGACGGCTCGCCGCCCACGTAGCGCAGGAAATGCCCGGCGCGATCGGACATGTGAACGATATCGGCGTCGCGATTGACAATGACGCTGGGCGGTGCGTAGAGCTCGATGATTCGCTGATGCAGGTCGGCATAGGAGCCCTTGTGTCGCACCGGCGGTTCGCTCCTGGATGGCTCGGTCGTGCGTACATAGCCGTCGCTGGGCATCACCGGAGAGTGGCGGTTGGAAACGCCGATCCGGGCGCAGTAGATGCGGTTTTTCTTGTCGACCGGTGCAAAGAGTTCAGTACACACGTCGGCTGACTCGGAGCTACCTAGAAACAGGAACCCGCCCGGTCGCAGCGCGAAGTGGAACATCCGCAGGATTTCCTGTTGCACGCTGCGCTCGAGATAAATGAGCAGGTTACGGCAGCTGATCAGATGCAGGCGGGAAAAGGGTGGGTCGCGTAGCAGGCTGTGCTGGGCGAACAGGACGTGTTCACGGACTTCTTTCTTGACCCGGTAATGGCTCTGTTCCTTGATGAAGAACTGCCGCAGGCGCGCGGGATTGACGTCGGTGACGATAGCCTCGCTATACAGCGCCGAGCGCCCGGCGTTAATGGCGCGAGCATCGATGTCGGTGGCAAAAACCTGGAACTTGGCGGGCTTGCTGCTGACGGCGGCCTGATCGCAAAGCAGCATCGCCAGCGAATAGGCTTCTTCTCCAGTCGAGCAGCCCGCGGACCAGACTCTCAGGTCACGCTCGTGTTCGTCAGTGAACAACCGGGGAATGATGTCCCGTTCCAGGGCTTCGAAGGATTCCCGGTCACGGAAGAAATTGGTCACGCCTATCAACAGGTCCGACAGCAACGCCTGAGCCTCGTCGGGCGTTTCCCGAAGATAGTGCTGATACTCCTGCAGAGTCGCCTGCTGGTTGACCTGCATCCTGCGCTCGATGCGCCGCAGCACGGTGGCCCGCTTGTAATGCTTGAAGTCATGCCCGGTGCGCGCGCGCAACTGGGTGATGATGTCGCGCAGGGCGAGTCCGCTCTGTTCGGCCTGGATGGACTGTTCAGTCGGTGGAGCGCTGGCCTCGTCGTCGATGGGCGGCAGGTGGATGCGGCTGGCATTTTCCCAGAGGTCCAGCAGCTTCTGGGGCATCTCGACCACCGGCAGCACCAGGTCCACCTTGCCGGTCTCGATGGCGTTGCGCGGCATCGAATCGTATTCGGCATCGTTCAGCGCTTGTACCAGGGTCACAC
Source organism: Stutzerimonas tarimensis (assembly GCF_042648805.1). Taxonomy (NCBI): domain Bacteria; kingdom Pseudomonadati; phylum Pseudomonadota; class Gammaproteobacteria; order Pseudomonadales; family Pseudomonadaceae; genus Stutzerimonas; species Stutzerimonas tarimensis. The sequence continues at coordinate 923,776 of NZ_JBHRXZ010000022.1, forward strand.
CGCCCTGTTCCTTCAGCTGGGCGAGGCCCACAGAACCATCGGCACCGGCACCGGACAGGACAATGCCGAATGCACGGCTCTGATGGGCATCGGCAAGGGTGCGGAAGAACAGGTCGATGGAACTGCGGCGGTCGTCGGCAGACGGCTCAGTCAGGTGCAGGTAGCCGTCGTTCATCAGCAGCAGCCGAGCGGGAGGAATCACATAGACGCGGTTCTTTTCCAGCGGGGTCGGTTGACAACCTTGCGAACCGGCATGCGAGTGGCCTTCTGCAGGATTTCAGCGGCATGGCTTTCATGGTCGGGAGACAGATGCATGACCACGACGAACGCCATGCCGTTGTCCTTGGGCATATGCTCGAAAAAACGCCGAACCGCTGCCAGCCCGCCTGCTGATGCCCCGATACCTACCACCGGAAAGTTCAGGTGACTGCGCGCCAGCTTCTGGTAGTTCTTCGGCACCGGGTCAGACTGCTGCGATTGATCGTTCATCCAGTTCCTTGTTGCTGCAGACCTTGTTCAAGAACGCCACAAAAGCCAATCTGTCGACGGAATTGGATTCCGTGATACCCGGATAATTGCATGGTCATTCCCTGTGCGGCCGCGCCCCGATGACCGGGCGCGGCGGGTGCCGGAGTCGCCGTTCAGGTGGCCTCGATGCGGTCATCGAGAATACGGATGCGCCCCTGCTTGAGCAGCCCGCCGAGTGCTTTCTTGAAATTGCCCTTGCTGACTCCGAACAATCTTGCGATTTCCGCAGGCGGGGTCTTGTCGCTCAGCGGCAGCACGCCCTGCTGGGCCTCGAGTCGCTCGAGGATCGCCATCTGCAGCGCGCTGGCGGCGTCCTGGCCCTGGGCCTGGAGCGTCAGGCTGATCTTGCCGTCGGCGCGGACCTCTCGGATGAAGCCCTTTTCGCGCTGTCCCGGGCGCAACGGCTTGAAGGCCTCGTTGCGGTGGATCAGCCCCCAGTGACGGCCTTCGATGATCGCCTTGAAGCCCAGGTCGGTGGTTTCCACCACGAGCAGATCCACCGCCTGGCCGGCGCTGTAGCGGGCGGGCGTCTTGTCGAGGTAGCGGTCCAGGCGCGCCGTCGCGGTGATTCGCCCGCTGCGCGGGTCGAGGTAGACGTACACCACGCAGTAGTCGCCGACCTGCAGCGGACGTTTCTCCTCGGAGTGGGGCAACAGCAGGTCCTTGGGCAGCCCCCAGTCGAGAAACAGGCCGACCCGGTTGATCTCGGCGACCTGAAGGCCGGCGAACTGGCCAACCTGCACCCGTGGCCGCTGGGTCGTGGCGATCAGCTTGTCCTCGCTGTCCCGGTAGATGAATACCTTCAGGGTATCGCCTGGCTCGGTCGGTTGGTCGGCGGGAATGTAGCGTCTGGGCAGAAGGATCTCGCCCAGCTCGTCGCCGTCGAGGTAGAGGCCGAAGCCGGTATGCTTGACGATGCGCAGGCGGTTGTACTGGCCTATGGCTGGCATGGGAGATCCTGTAGAGATGAGACGCCGGGGCGTGGCATCCGGTGCGTCGGGAAGGCGTCGGGCGGGGCCGCGACGAGGCGAAAGTGTAGCAAGAACCTGCCGCCACGGAGGCTCCGGGCACCATGCCGAGCCGTTCCGGTCCAAACTGAGGCTTCAGCCATTCGTGAATGCCCGCTGTGAGCCCGCCGCGCCACCGCGTGAGGTTCTGTCAGGTCACGGCACGCCCAAGGAGCCCTTGATGAACACCCCTGCCGTCAGCCTGTCGCCGCGCGACTACGATGCCGTACTCTTCGATCTCGATGGTGTGCTGACCCAGACTGCCTCGGTGCACGCCGCTGCCTGGAAGCGCCTGTTCGATGATTTCCTGCGCCAGCGGGCAAGCGAAACCGGCGTTGACTTCGTGCCTTTCGATGCCAATGCCGATTACCGCCGTTATGTCGACGGCAAACTGCGCCAGGACGGGGTCGCCAGTTTTCTTCACTCCCGCGGCATCGCCCTGCCCGAGGGAAACCCCGAAGATCCGCCGCAGGTGCCAAGTGTGCATGGCCTGGGCAGGCGCAAGGACCAGCACTTCCTGGCGCAGTTGCAGCAGCATGGCATCGAGACCTATCCAGCGGCCATCGACCTGGTCAGGCGCCTGCGTCAGCAACAGGTGAGGACCGCGGTGGTGTCGTCCAGTCGCAACTGCGCCACCGTGCTCGAGGCCGCGGGCATTGCCGAGTTGTTTGATGTGCGGGTCGACGGCACCGATCTGGCGCGCCTGAACCTGGCGGGCAAACCGGCGCCGGACGGCTTTCTCCAGGCGGCGCGGGAGCTCGGCGTGGAGCCCTCCAGGGCCGTGGTGATCGAGGATGCCGAGGCGGGCGTGGCCGCCGGTCGCGCCGGCGGGTTCGGCTGGGTGATCGGAGTCGACCTCGGCGGCCAGGCCGAAGCCTTGATCGAAGCCGGCGCCGATGCCGTGGTCACCTGCCTGGACCAGGTGCAAGTGGCGGCCGAGCCGCCGTCAGGCTGGCATCTGGTGTTCGAGGATTTCGAGCCTGAACTGGAGGGCAATCGGGAAGCCCTGTGTACCCTTGGCAACGGTTACTTCGCCACCCGCGCCGCGGTGCCCTGGGCCTCGGCGGATGCGGTGCATTATCCCGGTACCTATCTGGCCGGTGCCTACAACAGTCTGCGCACCGAAGTCGCCGGGCGGGTGGTGGAAAACGAGGAGCTGGTCAACCTGCCGAACTGGCTGCCGCTGGGCTTGCGCGTTGGGGACGGCGCCTGGTTCGATACGCGCGAGGTCGAGCTGCTCTCCTACCATCAGGCGCTGGACCTGCGCCAGGGGCTGCTGTTGCGCCGCCTGCGTTTTGTCGATGCCGAGGGACGGCGCAGCTTGCTGACCGAACGGCGCCTGGTGTCGATGCAGGACATGCACCTGGGTGCGCTGGAAATCACCCTCACCGCGGAAAACTGGTCGGCGCCGGTCACCCTGCGCAGTGCGCTGGACGGCCGGGTGATCAACGCCGGGGCAAAGCTCTACCGCAAATTCGACAAGCAGCATCTGGAGCCCGTGGAAGGCGAGGCGATCGGCGGCGATCGTCTGTCGCTGAAGATGCGCACCCTGCAATCAAGGCTGGAGGTCGCCCAGGTGGCGCGTACCTGCTTGTTCGTCGATGCACAGATGATCGAGCCGGCGCGCCAGCTCATCCAGGCGCCGGACTACATCGCCCAGGAAATGACCGTCGAGCTGCAGGAGGGCCAGACCCTGGCGGTGGAAAAGCTGGTGGCGCTGTACAGCTCACGCGACCAGGGAATCTCGGAGTGCGGGCTGGCCGCCTGCCGGGCGGCGGGACGGGCAGGGCGCTTCGAGCAACTGATGGCCGAGCATGTGCGGGTCTGGCGGCAGACCTGGCGCAATTTTGACTTCCATGTGCAGCCGTCGGGGCAGGGTTTTGCCCTGAACGTACCCATGCTGTTGCGGCTGAACATGTTTCACCTGTTGCAGACCGTCTCGGTACATACCATCGGCCTCGATGTGGGCGTGCCGGCACGTGGCTGGACCGGCGAGGCCTACCAGGGCCACATCTTCTGGGACGAGCTGTTCATCTTCCCCTTTCTCAACCACCGGCTGCCGGAAGTCACCCGGTCGCTGCTGATGTACCGCTACCGGCGCCTGGACGAGGCACGCATCGCCGCTGCGCAGGCGGGTTATCGCGGCGCGATGTTTCCCTGGCAGAGCGCCAGCGATGGGCAGGAGCGGACCCAGGCGTTCAACCTGAACCCACGCTCGGAGCGCTGGGTACCCGACAATTCCTACCTGCAGCGGCATGTGGGCAGCGCCATCGCCTACAACGTCTGGCAGCATTTCCAGGTCACCCATGATCTGGAGTTCCTGCAGTTCTACGGCGCCGAGCTGCTGCTGGAGATCGCCCATTTCTGGTCCAGTGCCGCCCTGTACAACAAGGAGCGGGAGCGTTTCGAGCTGCACGGGGTGATGGGGCCGGACGAGTTTCACGAGGGCTACCCGGGTGCGGCGGAAGCGGGGCTGAACAACAACGCCTACACCAACCTCATGGCGGTCTGGGTGCTGAGCCGGGCGCTGGAGGCGCTGGACCTGCTCAGCGGCATTCGCCGCTCGGAGCTCATGTCGCGCGTTGGTCTGACGCCCGCCGAAATCCGCCGCTGGGACGAGATCAGCCGCAAGATGTTCGTGCCCTTCCACGAGGACGGCATCATCAGCCAGTTCGAGGGCTACGAGAATCTGCTGGAGCTCGATTGGGAGGCCTACCGGGCCCGCTACGGCAACATCCAGCGCCTGGACCTGATCCTCGAGGCGGAAAACGACAGCCCCAACCGCTACAAGCTGTCCAAGCAGGCCGATGTGCTGATGCTGTTCTACCTGTTTTCCGCCGAGGAGCTGGGCGAGCTGTTCGAACGCCTCGGCTACCCCTTCAGGCACGACACCATCCCGCGCTGCGTCAATTACTACGTCAGCCGCTCGTCCCACGGCTCGACGCTGTCCAACGTGGTCTCCGCCTGGGTGATGGCTCGTTCGCACCGGGGCCAGGCGATGAGCTTCTTCACCGAGGCGCTGCAAAGCGATGTGGCCGACATCCAGCAGGGCAGTACCGCCGAAGGCATCCATCTCGGAGCCATGGCTGGCTCGGTCGACCTCATCCAGCGAGTCTCCACCGGCATCGAGGTGAAGGACAACATCCTGCATCTCAATCCCCAACTGCCACCCGAGGTAGACCGTCTGGACATGCGCATCCGCTACCGCGGCCATTCGCTGGAGCTGCGCCTGACCGCCAACACCCTGCGGGTACAGGGACACGACCATGGCGCCGCCCCGATCGCGCTCTCGGTCGATGGCCGGGTGGTACGTTTCTGTGCGGGCACACAGGTCTTTGCCTTGAACGGGCACCACAGGAACTGATGCGGATAAGCCAGTACCCGGTCGTCAGCCACAGCTACCGGTTGCATTGCAGTCATCGCGCCGACGACCCGATCGCCGGCGCCGAATCATAGAGTCGGCAGCGCCACCAGGGATGGGGCATCCCTGGTGGCACCTTCGGGCGGGGGCCCAAGAGAGGGAAGGTAGGCTAGAGCGATCGCTCCAGCTCCGGCACGATCTCGAACAGGTCGCCCACCAGGCCGTAGTCGGCCACCTGGAAGATCGGTGCCTCCTCGTCCTTGTTGATCGCCACGATCACCTTCGAGCCGCTCATCCCGGCCAAGTGCTGGATGGCGCCGGAGATGCCCACGGCGATGTATAGCTGCGGGGCGACGATCTTGCCGGTCTGGCCCACCTGCATGTCGTTGGGCACGAAGCCGGCGTCCACCGCCGCGCGCGAGGCGCCGACCGCCGCACCGAGCTTGTCGGCCAGCGCGTAGAGGTGCTTGAAGTTCTCGCCGTTCTGCATCCCGCGGCCGCCGGAGACGATGATCTTGGCGCCGGTCAGCTCCGGGCGGTCGGATCTGGCCAGCTCCTCGCCGACGAAGCTCGACAGCCCGGCATCGCCAGGGCCGCTGACCTGCTGCACCTGGGCCGAGCCGCCTTCGCTGGCGACCGCATCGAAGCCGGTGGCGCGCACGGTGACGACCTTGATCGGCGCCGAGGACTGCACCGTGGCGATGGCGTTGCCGGCATAGATCGGCCGGGTGAAGGTGTCCGCGCTTTCCACCGAGACGATGTCGGAGATCTGGTCCACGTCCAGCAGCGCGGCGACCCGCGGCAGGTAGTTCTTGCCGCTGGTGGTGGCCGGCGCCAGCACATGGCTGTAGTCCTTCGCCAGGTCGACGACCAGCGGCGCGAGGTTTTCTGCCAGCCCGTTGGCATACGCGGCATCGTCCGCTACTAGCACCTTGCTCACCCCTTCGACCTGAGCGGCCGCCTCGGCGACCGCGCCGCAGCCAGAGCCGGCCACCAGCACATGAATGTCGCCCCCGATCGCTTTCGCTGCCGCGACGGTGTTGAGGGTCGCGCCTGCCAGCGCGGCATTGTTGTGTTCTGCGATTACCAGGATTGCCATGTCAGATCACCTTCGCCTCGTTCTTCAGCTTGTCCACCAGCTCGGCCACCGAGCCCACCTTGGCGCCACCCTTGCGCGCCGCGGGCGCTTCCACCTTCAGCGTCTTCAGGGTCGAGGTGGTGGCGACGCCAAGGGCGTCCGGGGTGAAGGTTTCCAGCGGCTTCTTCTTGGCCTTCATGATGTTGGGTAGGGAGGCGTAGCGCGGCTCGTTCAGGCGCAGGTCGGTGGTCACCACCGCCGGCAGCCTGAGCGAAACGGTCTGCAGGCCACCGTCGACCTCGCGGGTGACCCTGGCCTGATCGCCTTCGATCACCACCTGCGAGGCGAAAGTGCCCTGGGCGTAGCCGGCGAGGGCGGCGAGCATCTGCCCGGTCTGGTTGTTGTCGCTGTCGATGGCCTGCTTGCCGAGGATGATCAGCTGCGGCTGTTCCTTGTCCGCCACGGCCTTGAGCAGCTTGGCGATGGCCAGCGAATCGAGCGCTTCATCGCTCTGGATGTGAATGGCGCGGTCGGCTCCCAGTGCCAGCGCGGTGCGCAATTGCTCCTGCGCCTGGGCCGGACCGACCGACACGGCGACCACTTCAGTGGCGGTGCCCTTTTCCTTCAGCCGCACCGCCTCTTCCACGGCGATTTCGCAGAAGGGGTTCATGGACATCTTGACGTTGGCCAGGTCCACGCCGGAGTTGTCCGGCTTGACCCGTACCTTGACGTTGTAGTCGACCACACGTTTGACGCAAACCAGTACTTTCATAAGCAGCCTCTTGTTGTTGTCGATGGCTCAGAGCGAGTAGTTCACCAGGTCGCGGGCGATCAGCAGGCGCTGGATCTCGCTGGAGCCTTCGTAGATCTGGGTGATTCGCGCATCGCGGTAATAACGCTCCACCGGGTAGTCCTCCAGATAGCCGTAGCCGCCGTGGATCTGAACCGCCTGGGAGCAGACCTTCTCGGCCATTTCCGAGGCGAACAGCTTGGCCTGGGAAGCTTCGGACAGGCAGAGCAGGCCGGCGCTGCGCAGGCGCGAAGCGTGCAGGATCATCAGGCGCGCCGCGTTGATGCGGGTGTGCATGTCGGCGAGCATGTTGGCCACGCTCTGGTGCTCGATGATGGCCTTGCCGAATTGCACCCGTTCGCGGGCATAGACCAGCGCCGCTTCGAAGGCCGCCCGGGCGATGCCGAGGGCCTGGGCAGCGATGCCGATGCGCCCGCCTTCAAGGTTGGAAAGGGCGATGGCCAGCCCCTTGCCGCGGGCACCGAGGATGTTTTCCTCGGGGATGCGGCAATCGTTCAGGCTCACCGCGCAGGTGTCGGAGGCACGAATGCCCATCTTGTGTTCGCTGCGATCGACCACGAAACCGGAGTTGTCGGTCGGCACCAGAAAGGCCGACAGGCCTTTCTTGCCCAGTTCGGGGTCGGTCACGGCGAACACGATGGCCAGTTTCGCCCGCCTTGCATTGCTGACGAACTGCTTGGAGCCATTGATCACCCAGTGGCCGTCCTTCAGTTCGGCGCGGGTGCGCAGGTTGTTCGCCTCGGAGCCCGCCTGCGGCTCGGTGAGGCAAAAGCAGCCGATCGCCTGGCCGCTGGCTAGCTGCGGCAGCCAGGTCTGCTTCTGCTCCTCGGTGCCGAACTTGAGGATCGGCCCGCAACCCACCGAATTGTGGATGCTCATCACCGCACCCAGGGCGCCATCGCCGGCGGAAATCTCTTCCACCGCCAAGGCATAGGCGACGTAATCGATGTAGGCGCCACCCCAGTCTTCCGGGACGATCATGCCCAGCAGGCCCAGTTCACCCATCTGGGCGATCATGCCGTCGTCGATCCAGCCCGCCTTTTCCCAGGCCTGGGCCTTTGGCGCGATCTCGGCGCGGGCGAAGTCACGGGCCATGTCGCGGATCATCCGCTGTTCTTCTGTGAGTTCGATGTCCTGCATAGCGGTGCTCCTTCAGGCGGTTCGGATCTTGCCGATGGCGGGCTCGAGGTCGCTATAGAATGCCAGTACCTGTTGTCGATCCAGCCCTTCGATGCCCGGCGGGTTCCAGCGAGGGGTCTTGTCCTTGTCGATGATCAGCGCCCGCACGCCTTCGATGAAGTCGCCCTTGTCGAACCACTGGCTGTCCAGGTGCAGCTCCATGGCAAAGCAGTCGGACAGCATCATGTCGCGCCCGCGGCGTAGCGACTCCAGGGTCACGGCCATGGCCAGCGGCGAGCGCGTACGCATGACATTCAGGGTCTCTTCGGCCCAGTCCTGGAACTCGGGGCGTCGTTCGCCTGCCAGCGAGTCGAAGATGGCGGCGATGTCGTCGTGGGCGAAATGCCCGTCGATGGCAGGGCGCAGCGCCTTGAGCTCGGAACCCGCCAGCTTGTTGCTGGCCAGGGCCGAAACCAGGGTACGCAGCGCTTCGCGCGGGTGGGTGTTCCAGCTCATGCCGTCCAGGCAACGGTCGAACTCCTCCAGCGTGTCGCTTGGCAGGCACCAGTCGGCGAGCCCGGTGTAGAGCGCATCGGCGGCGCGCACCTGCTGCCCGGTGATGCCCAGGTAGGTGCCCAGCTCACCCGGCAGATGCGAGAGAAAGTAGCTCCCGCCAGTGTCCGGGAAGTAGCCGATGCCGGTTTCCGGCATGCCCATGCGGCTGCGGTCGGTGATCACTCGCAGGCTGGCGCCCTGTACCAGGCCCATGCCGCCACCAAGGACCAGGCCGTTGATCAGCGCCAGCACGGGTTTGGGATAGGCGTAGAGGTACTGGTCGAGGGCGTACTCCTCCTCGAAGAAGGCCATGTAGGCGCCATCGCCGGCGAAGTGGCTGTCATACAGCGCCCGGATGTCGCCGCCCGCGCAGAACGCCTTCTCGCCACTGGCGCGCAGCACCACGGCGAGCACTTCGGCATCTTTTTCCCAGGCTTCGAGGTGTTCGCGCAGCAGCCTCACCATCTCTACATTCAGTGCGTTGAGGCCGGCCGGGCGATTGAGGGTCAATTGGCCGACCCGGTTGCGTACCTCGGCCTGTATCGGCGCTTGGGCTTCGCTCATGTCAGGACTCCCGGGTGTACTGCTTGATGATCGCGGAGAAATCCAGTCCACCATTGCCCTGCAGGCTGAAGCCCTGGTAGATCTGCTGGGCCAGTGCGCCAAGCAGTACCGGTTGCCGTGCCAGCTTCGCTGCCTCGGTGGCCAGGCCCAGGTCCTTGAGCATCAGATCGCTGCCGAAGCCGCCGCTGTAGCCGCGTGACGCAGGGACGTTGTCCATTACGCCAGGGAAGGGGTTGTAGGTATCCGCGCTCCAGCAGCGGCCGCTGGAGGTATTGATGATTCCGGCGAGGGTCTTCGGGTCCATGCCCAGCGACACGCCCAGGGCCATGGCCTCGGACACGCCGATCATGGAGATGCCGAGCAGCATGTTGTTCGCCACCTTGGCCACCTGACCATTGCCCGAGTCGCCGCAATGCACGATGTTCTTGCCCATGGCCGCGAGTACCGGCTGGGCCTGCTGGAAATGCTCGGCGCTGCCGCCGACCATGAAGGTCAGCGTGCCGGCCGCGGCGCCGCCGGTGCCGCCCGAGACTGGCGCGTCGAGCATCGGGTTGCCGTGGCTCGCGGCGGCAGCGGCCACTTCACGGGCCGAGTAGGGGTCGATGGTGGAGCAGTCGATCAGCATCACATCGGGGCGCGAGCAGGCAATCAACCCCTCGTCGCCGAGGTAGACCGACTTCACGTGGGGGGCCGCCGGCAGCATGGTGACGATCAGTTCGGCGCCGCCGCCGGCAATGGCCTGGGGTGAATCGGCGCGTTCGGCGCCAGCCTCGACCAGCGAGGCGACCGCCGCTTCCGAGAGGTCGAACACCGAGAGCTGGTGGCCGGCCTTGAGCAGGTTGAGGGCCATGGGCGCGCCCATGTTGCCGAGCCCGATGAAACCGATTTTCATGGTATGTGCCTCTTGTTGTTCTTGTCGGTACGCGGTCGTCGGTGCGGGGCCGGATCAGCTGTTCTTGAACGCCGGCTTGCGCTTCTCGGCGAAGGCGGCCATGCCTTCCTTCTGGTCGGCGAGGGCGAAGGTGGAGTGGAACAGGCGGCGCTCGAAGCGAACGCCCTCTGACAGAGTGGTCTCGAAGGCGCGGTTGACCGACTCCTTGGCCATCATCACCACGGGGGCGGACAGCTCGGCGATGCGCGAGGCAGCGGCCAGGGCCTCGTCGAGCAACTGCTCGGCCGGCACCAGGCGGCTTACCAGGCCGCAACGCTCGGCCTCTTCGGCGTCCATGGTGCGGCCGGTGAGGACCATGTCCATGGCCTTGGACTTGCCGATGAAGCGGGTCAGGCGCTGGGTGCCGCCGGCGCCGGGAATGGTGCCGATGGTGATCTCCGGCTGGCCGAATTTCGCCGTATCGGCAGCGATGATGAAGTCGCACATCATCGCCAGTTCGCAGCCGCCACCCAGCGCATAGCCGGCCACCGCGGCGATGGAGGGCTTGCGAAAGCTCGCCAGGCGCTCCCAGCTGGCGGTGATGAAGTCGGATTTGTAGACGTCCATGTAGGACCAGTCCTTCATCACCTTGATGTCGGCACCGGCGGCGAAGGCCTTTTCGTTGCCGGTCAGCACCACGGCGGCGACCTTGTCATCGGTTTCGAGCCGGTCCAGCAGGTCGGACAGCTCTGCGGTCAGGGCCGGGGAGAGGGCGTTCAGTGCCTTTGGCCGGTTGAGGGTGATCAGCGCCACCTTGCCGTGCATCTCGACCAGCAGGTTTTCGTAGTTCATGCGGTTCGCTCCCTTGCAGGGTCGCCGCAGCCCGGGCCGCGGCGGCCGAAGATCATTTGAGGGTGATGGTGGTGTTCACCGAGCCGGCAACCTCATCCTCGTCGAACCAGCGTTCGGTGATGGTCTTGGTCTGGGTGTAGAACTGCACCACCTGCTTGCCGTAGGGGCCGAGATCGCCAAGTTTCGACGCTCGCGAGCCCGTAAATGAAAAGGTCGGCACCGGCACCGGGATCGGCACGTTGATGCCCACCTGGCCGATGTCTATCTCTTCCTGGAAGTAGCGCGCCGCGGCGCCGGAACGGGTGAACAGGGCGGTGCCGTTGCCGTTGGGGTTGGCGTTGATCAGCTCCACCGCGTCCTTCAGGCTGTCGGCCTGCATCACGCAGAGCACCGGGCCGAAGACTTCCTCGCGATAGATGGCCATTTCCGGGGTCACGCCGGAGAAAATGGTCGGGCCGACGAAGTTGCCCTTGCCGTAAGCCGAGACGTCCGGATTGCGCCCGTCCAGCTCCAGTGTCGCGCCTTCCTCGGCGCCGCGGGCGATCAGCCCGCTGACACGGTCCAGCGCGGCGCAGGAAATCACCGGGCCGACGTCGGTGTTCGGCTCCACGCCAGCGTTGACCTTCAGCGTCCTGGCCTTTTCGATCAGCTCGGGCAGCCACGTCTGGGCCTCGCCCACCAGTACCACCACCGACAGCGCCATGCAGCGCTGGCCCGCCGCACCGAAGGCGGCGCCGGCCAGGTTGTTCAGGGTCTGCTGCCTGTGCGCATCGGGCAGCACGATGGCGTGGTTTTTCGCCCCCATCATGCACTGGGCGCGCTTGCCGTTGGCGGTGGCGCGGTTGTAGACGAGGGTGCCGACCTTGGTCGAGCCGACAAAGGACACCGCCTTGATGTCGGGGTGGTCGCAGATCAGGTTCACCGCATCGGCGCCGCCGTGGATCACGTTGAGCACGCCCTTGGGAATACCGGCCTCAATGGCCAGTTCCGCCAGGCGCATGGTGACCATCGGGTCCTGCTCGGACGGCTTGAGAATGAAGGTGTTGCCGGTGGCGATGGCCATGGGGAACATCCACAGCGGAATCATCGCCGGGAAGTTGAACGGGGTGATGCCGGCACAGACGCCCAGGGGTTGCAGCACGGTGTAGGTATCGACGCCATTGGCCACGTTATTGGCCAGCTCGCCCAGCTGCAGATTGCCGATCCCGGCGGCATGCTCGACCACTTCGAGGCCGCGGAACACATCGCCCTCGGCATCCGGCAGGGTCTTGCCCTGTTCGGCGGTAAGGATCGCCGCCAGCTCCTTCATGTTCTCGCGGATCAGCTGCTGGTACTTGAGGAAGATCCGGGCGCGGGCGCCGATCGGGGTCTTGCGCCAGGTCTTGAAGGCTTCCTTGGCGGCCGCCACGGCAGCGTTCATCTCCTGCTCGGTGGCGAAGGGCACTTGGGCAAGGACTTCCTGGGTGGCCGGGTTGATCACGTCGCGCCATTCGGTGGTCTGCGACTCGACGAATTCGCCATTGATGAGCAGCTTGACGGTGGGGATGGAGCTGGAATCGGTCATGAGGCACTCCGCCTGTTCATTGTCGTTGTTATAGGTCTCGGCCGTGGGGCGAGCTGATCCCAGCTTGGCAGTGCGCTTTTGCATATGGCAAGCGGGTTCGGTGCATAGCGCCTGTGCAAATTTGCGCATTTGCTCCAAGGGGGCCGGAATCGACCGTCCGAGTGGCAATTCATCGGGAGGGATAACGAGAAAATCAAATCCGCACGGCTTGTACAGCGGCAGGGTCGGGTGTAGGGTTAATAAAAACGTTCCGGTCGGTTTTGTTTTGCTTGGATCGTTACCGGAGCCGCTTGCTCGGTCCAGAACACAACAATAAAAAGAGGCAGAACATGCACTGCATCTCTACCCGCTCCAGCCGTCAGTGCCGCTTGCTCAGCCGCCGCCTCGGCTTGAAGGGTTCTTCCCGCTCCGTCAATCGCCTGGACCCTGGTACGCCCTTGGCCGTCGGCAAGGGGCCTAGGCATTTTCAGAGCCTGCATCCGCCTCGTCCTTTTTCCCAGCCATAAGCGGAGAGTCCCACGCACAAAACAGACAACGCCAGATAACAAAAAACGAGCTTGATGGTTTTTATTTAGGCGATACACTCACATCGAGGCATGGATCCTCACCCTGGAGAATACCCATGAACAAGAACAAGAAAGCCAGGTTCAACACGCCCCGTGGTCTGCTTGCCAAGGCAGTGGGAGCTGCCGCCCTCGCCCTGGTGGCGGCGCCGGCCAGCGCAATCAGCATCGACTCCGGCAATCCGGACATCTCGATGCGTTGGGACAACACGCTGAAGTACAACCTGGGCTGGCGGATGGAAGGGCGCGACAACACCCTGGCGAACTCGTCCGGCTACGACACCTCGACCCTTTATCGCGACAAGCACGACCTGGTCACCAACCGCTTCGACATCCTCTCCGAGTTCGATTTCGTCTACCGGGATGCCCATGGCTTTCGCGTTTCGGCTGCCGGCTGGAATGACTTCGCCTATGACGACGAAGTGGAGTTCAATCCGGCGTTCGGCGGCTCCCCCTACCCGAACAACCGCTTCACCAGCAATGTCGAGCGGTACTACAAGCGCGGTGGCGAAATCCTCGATGCCTTCGTCTTCACCCGCATCGATGCGGGTGACATGCCGATCAACATCCGCGCCGGTCGTCACAACGTCTACTGGGGTGAATCGCTGTTCACCTTTGGCGACAGCATCGCCTATGGCCAGGGTCCGCTGGACCTGCGCAAGGCCACTTCGACACCGGGGATCGAGGCCAAGGAACTCTTCCTGCCCCAGACCCAGCTCTCCGCTTCGATGCTGGTCAACGACAGCGTGAGCCTGGCGGCCAACTATTTCTTCGAATGGGATCCGCACCGCCTGCCTGATGGCGGCACCTACCTCGGCGCCAGCAACGTCAGCCTGCTGGGGGGCCAGAACCTCGGCCTGCCTTATGTCGGTAACGAGAGCAGCGGGCCCTACCGCACCCCGGATAATCGTGGCAGCTGGGGCCTGAATGCCCAGATCCGTTCGGACGCGCTCAACGGCAACGTCGGTCTCTATTACCGCAACTTCGACGATCGCATGCCCTTCGTCCTGCTCGATGCGGTCAACGGCGTGGCCTACAACGCCTATGCCGAGGACGTGAAGCTCTACGGCATCAGCTACAACCGCCTGGTGGGGTCGGTGTCGGTCGGTGCCGAGCTCTCCTATCGCCAAGACGCCGCCCTGGCGTCGGTCGGCTTTGGCCCGGACATCGCCCGCGGCAACACCTGGCACGGCCTGGTCAATTTCATTGCCTATGTCGGCAAGACCGGCTTCTTCGATTCGGCGCCATTGCAGGGCGAGCTGACCTATTCGCGTCTGGGCAGTGTGAACAGTGGCAGTCGTGCCAATTTCGCTCACGAGGACTACGCCTGTACGGGTGGTATCAAGGCCGGCTGCGCGACTGACGACGCCTGGGGCATGAACCTGGCCTTCACCCCGACCTGGTTCCAGGTGTTCCCGGGTATCGACCTGACCATGCCGATGAACTTCGGCTATGGCCTGAAGGGCAACTCGCCTGCACCGCTTGGCGCCACCGAAGGCTCCGGCTCCTGGAGCGTCGGGCTGGAAGCGGACATCTACGCACAGTACACCGTCGGCCTGGCCTACACCGATTACTTCGGCGACTGGGTACGGGAAGAGGGGCAGGTGGTCGCGGCCAATGGCAACGCCTTGCTGCATGACCGTGGCTGGCTGTCGCTGACCTTCAAGACCACGTTCTGACCGCGATAAACGTATAACAATAAGAGGTAGCCATGATGCATCAACAGACCAGACTGTTGGCCATCCTGGCTTTCCTGGCCTTCGGCGGCGCTGCCAGCGCCGCTGTTTCGCCAGAGGAAGCAGGCAAGCTTGGCGATACGCTCACGCCTTGGGGCGCCATCGCTGGTGGCAACGATGCCGGCACCATTCCGCCTTATACCGGGGGCATTCAGCCGCCGGCGGCTTATGATCCAGGCCGGCCAGGGATCCGCCCCGACCCTTTCGCCGACGAGAAGCCACGGCTCACGATTACCCGCGCCAACCTCGGCGAGCATCAGGACAAGCTGAGCGAGGGCGTCAAGGCGATGTTCGAGCGATATCCGACCTTCCGCATGGATGTCTATCCGACCCATCGCACGGCCCGCTATCCCGACTGGTTCCTGGAGAACGCCCGAAAGAACGCCACCTCCTGCGAGACCGCAGCAGACGGCTTGCAGCTAAGAAATTGTCATGCCGGCACGCCATTTCCGATCCCGCAGAGCGGGGTGGAAGTGATGTGGAACCGGTACCTGAAATACGAGCAGCACGCCTTTCGCGCGGACGATCTGCTGACCACGGTGGTGGACGCCAACGGTAGCGTGATGGACACCGCCGGCTGGCGGCAGTGGAACCAGTATCCCCTGTGGGATGGCCAGACCGGTGCGCTCAAGGGGGATGAGCTGACCGAACTGCTGCGCGCCGACTACACCGCCCCGGCGCGCAAGAACGGCGAAAAGCTGGTGATTCAGGATGGACTGGACATGGTCAACAGCGCCCGGCGGGCCTGGAGCTACCTGGTCGGCCAGCGCCGCGTCAAGCTGTCGCCGGACGTCGCCTATGATACGCCATCGCCCACCGGTGCGGGCATCGGCACGGTGGATGACTCCTCGGTGTTCTTCGGCGCCTTCGACCGTTACGACTTCGAGCTGGTCGGTCGCAAGGAAATGTACATCCCCTACAACATGCTCAAGCTGCAGGACCAGCAGCAATGCGGCCGCGACGTGGTGTTCACCAAGAACCACCTCAACCCCGACTGCGTGCGCTGGGAGCTGCACCGGGTCTGGGTGGTGGAAGCCACGCTCAAGGACGGCAAGCGGCACATCTACCCGCGCCGGACGCTGTACTACGACGAGGACTTCCTTGGCGTCGGCATGGGCGACTCCTATGACGGTACCGGGGCGATCTACCGGGTGACCCTGTCCGAGTCGTTCCCCTTCTACGAATCGACCGGGCATGTCAGCGGGCAGTTCATCGTCCATGACCTGCAGAGCGGTGCCTACGTACGGCAGGCCTACACATCCGGGCGTACCGGCTGGTACATCACCGAGCCGCAACCCCAGTCGCTTTTCTCCCCGAGCTCCATGGCAGGCAGTGGGATCCGCTGATTCCCGGGGCGGGCAGTGCCCGCCGCCGGTTCGGGCCCGGAGGCCAGTATGACTCGCAAGGCGCATCTACCCACAACAACTACAACCGCGGCAGCGGGCGTTTCGAGGAAACCTTCCATGCTCAATCTCTCCGCGACGGCGCGTGGCGCCTTGTTGCTCAGCGCATTACTGGCGGCCAGCGCGCCGGCTCTAGCCTTCCAGGACCCGACCGAGGTGCCCGCCGCCAGAAGCGAGCGGATGCTGACCAGCCCGATGACCGCCGTCACCAGCGTGGGCACGAAGACCATCGCGGTGGGCCAGCGTGGCCACATCGCCATTTCCGAGGATAACGGCCAGAGCTGGCGCCAGGCCCAGGTACCGGTCAGCAGCGATCTGGTTGCCGTGTCCTTTCCCAGCGAAACGCACGGCTGGGCGGTGGGCCACGGGGGCGTGGTGCTGCACAGCGCCGACGGTGGCGAGACCTGGCAGAAACAGCTGGACGGGCAGGAGGCGATTGGGCTGGTAAAGAACTTCTACTCGCCCAGTGGCCCGGGAGGAAGGGAAGTGGAGGAAGCCGCCATGTACCACGAGCGTGAAGAGATCCTGGTGAGCTATGGCGGCACCCAGGCGCTTATGGCGGTGCATTTTCTCAATGAAAGGGAAGGCTTCGTGGGAGGCCTGTTCAACCGTCTGTTCCATACCACCGACGGCGGTGCCACCTGGCAGCCCTGGCAGCACCGCATCGACAACCCCATGGAGCTGCACTTCTACGGCATCACCGCCGATGACGAGGCGGTGTACATCACCGGCGAGATGGGCATGGTCTGGCGCATGCGCCACGGCGAAGAGCACTTCGTCGAACGCCCGACCGGCTACGACGGCACCCTGTTCGGCTCGATTTCCAACGGCCGTTCGCTGGTCGCCTTCGGTATGCGCGGCAGCGTCTACCGGTCCCCGGATGCCGGCGACAGCTGGACGCGGGTCGATCTGGGCACCAATGCCGGCATCACCAGCGGCGCGGTGCTGCCGGGCGGCGTGATGCTGCTGGGCGCGCTCTCCGGAGAAGTCGTCCGCAGTGGCGACGGCGGGCGCAGCTTCCAGAGCCTGCAGCTCGATCGCAGCATGCCGTACTTCGGCCTGGCGGCGCGTGCCGATGGCCAGCTCACCCTGGTCGGCGCCGCGGGTGTCCAGCAGGAGGCGCTGGCGGTGGATGTGAAGACCGATACCGACAAGAGCGCCGTGGTGAAGAACGCCGGCACCAGCATGATCAAGCAATGGGGATCGAGCTATGGCTACACCAATTAAACCGGCGCGGGTCGAGGTCGTCCGCGACCTCGAGGACTTCGACGAATCATCCGGCAGCCTGCTGGAGCGGATCATCTTCAACCATCGGCTGATGATCGTCCTGGCCTGCCTCTTGGTGACCCTGTTTCTCGGGTTCCAGATCCGCGATCTGCGCATCGCGGCCAGCTACGACAAGATGCTGCCCCACAGCCACGAGTACATTCAGAACTTCCTGGAAAACCGTTCCGAGTTGCGCGGCTTTGGCGACTCCATCCGCATCGCGGTGGAGGCCCGCGAAGGCAACATCTTCGATGCCGAGTACCTGACCGAACTGGCCGCGATCAACGACGAGATCTTCCTGCTGCCGGGCGTGGACCGGCCCTGGATGAAGTCGATCTTCACGCCGGTGGTGCGCTGGACCGAGGTCACCGAGGAGGGCTTCACCGGCGGGCCGGTGCTGCCGCATGACTACGACGGTTCGGCACGGGCGATCCGCGATCTGCGCATCAATATAGGTCGGGCTGACGTGGTCGGCAGCCTGGTGGCCCACGACTACCGCTCCAGCATGATCATCGTGCCGCTGCTCTCGACCGATGCCGAGGGCAACCCGGTCGACTACGACCAGCTGTCCCGCGCGATCGAGGACATCCGCCAGCGCTACGCCGAGGGTCCGGACGCCAAGGTCAACATGTATGTCATCGGCTTCGCCAAGCTGATCGGCGACCTGATCGCCGGGCTGGAAAAGGTGATGCTGTTCTTCCTGGTCGCCGTGGCCATCGCCCTGGTGATCATCTACGTCTACACCCGCTGCATCCGCAGTACGCTGCTGGTGCTGGGCTGTTCGATCGTCGCGGTGATCTGGCAGCTCGGGCTGGTGGTGCTGATGGGCTATGACCTGGACCCGTTCTCGATGCTGGTGCCCTTCCTGGTGTTCGCCATCGGCGTGAGCCACGGCGCGCAGAAGATGAACGGCATCATGCAGGACATCGGCCGCGGCACCCACAAGCTGATCGCCGCACGCTTCACCTTCCGCCGGCTGTTTCTCGCCGGGATGACGGCGCTGCTGGCTGACGTGGTCGGCTTCGCGGTGCTGATGATCATCGACATCCCGGTGATCCGCGAACTGGCGCTGACCGCCAGCGTCGGGGTCGGCGTGCTGATCTTCACCAACCTGATCCTGATTCCGGTGATGCTGTCCTACGTCGGCGTCTCGCCCAAGGCCGCCCAGCGTAGCCTGGCGGCCGAGCGTGGCGAGGGTAGCGGCAGTCGTGGCGTGGGCAACCGGCTCTGGGGTGGACTGGCGCACTTCACCGAGCGGCGCTATGCCGTGACGGTGATCCTCGTCTCCGCGGCGCTCGGCGTGTGGGGCTTTGCCACCTCGCTGCAGCTGCAGGTGGGCGATCTGGATGCCGGCGCACCGGAGCTTCGCCCGGACTCGCGCTACAACCTGGACAATGCCTTCATCACCTCGCACTACGGCATTTCCAGCGACGTCTTCGCGGTGATGGTGCGCACCCCGGACGATGGCTGCCGCGCCTACGAAACCCTGGTCGAAGTGGACCGCCTGGGCTGGGAACTGGCGCAGGTGCCTGGCGTGCAGCGCACCGTGTCGCTGGCCGACACCGTCCGCGGCTACACCGCCGGGATGTTCGAGGGCAATCCGAAGTGGGCGACCATCAGCGACAACCAGGGGATTCTCGATGCGCAGATCGGCAACGCGGTGTCCTGGAACTCCGAGTTCCTCAACACCAGCTGCAACCTGACCCCGGTGCTGGCGTATCTCTCCGACCACAAGGCCGACACACTCGACCGGGTGCTCGGCGTTGCCCAGCGCTTCGCCGAGGAGCACAGCACTGATGATCGCCAGTTCCTGCTGGCCGCCGGCAACGCCGGGGTCGATGCCGCGACCAACCAGGTGGTACGTGAAGCCAACCGCAAGATGCTGCTGTACGTCTACGCGGCGGTGGCGCTGCTGTGCCTGATCACCTTCCGCAGCTGGCGTGCGGTGGTGGTGGCGCTGGTGCCGCTGATCATCACCTCGATTCTTGCCGAGGCGCTGATGGTGCACCTGAACATGGGCATGAAGGTGGCGACCCTGCCGGTGGTGGCCCTGGGCGTGGGAATCGGCGTGGACTACGCGATTTACCTGCTGAGTACCCAGCTGGCCTTCCAGCGCACCGGGATGAGCGTCGCCGAGGCCTACCGCAAGGCGCTGTCCACGACGGGCAAGGTGGTCGCCCTGGTCGGCGTGACCCTCGCCGCCGGCGTCATCACCTGGGTCTGGTCGCCGATCAAGTTCCAGGCCGACATGGGCGTGCTGCTGACCTTCATGTTCGTCTGGAACATGCTCGGTGCGCTGACGCTGGTGCCGGCACTGTCCCACTTCCTGCTTCAGGGTGAATCGCGGCGCGCCATGCTGCACGCCGAATCCGAGCAGACCCCCGACAACAACAATGCGGTCGCCGGAGGCCAGATCTGATGAAACGACTACAAGACAAGGTGGCACTGGTCATAGGTGCCGACAGCCGGGACAACATGGGCCAGGACATCGCCCGCCGCTTCGCCGAGGAAGGCGCGCGGCTGGTGATCTCCGGACGCAACCGGGAGGAGATGGCCCGTTTCGCCGAAGAGGTGGGCGGCACCCCTGTCAGCTGCGACATCACCTCCAAGGCCGAGCTGCGGGCGGCCGTGGCCCATGCCAGGGAATGGGGCGGACGACTCGATATCGCCGTCAATTGCGCCGGCTGGGGCCTGACCCAGGGCTTCCTGGAAACTGGCGAGGATGAACTGGAGAAGATGATCGCGCTGCAGTTCAAGGGGCCGTTCATGTTTCTGCAGGCGGTGATCGAAGGCATGGAGCAGGGCGGTTCGATCATCCAGATCAGCTCCGCCACTACCCGTGCGGTGATCGAGAACTATGCCGCCTACATCGGCACCAAGGGTGGCATCGACCATGTGGTGCGCTGCGTGGCCAATGAATTCGGCACTCGCGGCATCCGTGCCAACTGCATCTCCCCAGGGCTTACCGAAACGCCGATGACCGCCGAGGCCATGGCCACCCCGGGCGTGCGCGAATGCTTCACGGCCCGCTACCCGCTTGGCCGCATCGGCACCAAGGCGGACATCGCGGCGGCCGCGGTCTGGCTGGCCAGTGACGAGTGCTTTATGACCGGCGAGAACCTGCAGGTCAACGGCGGCTTGCTGCTGCGCGGCAACCCCACCGGCGCGGATGTGGGCGCGGCGGTGGAGCGGGCCCTGGCGGCCAAGGCCAACGGCTGAGGAGAACGGCGGATGAGCGGGCAGGAAACGGCTGACAAACAAACCGGCAGGATTGATTGCGTGTTGATCGCCGCCGGCAAGTACCACGACATCGATTTCGCTCGACTGGAGCTCCTCAAGCTGCTGGGCGAGAACGAGCGTATCCGGGTGCGGGTGTTCGAGGATTATTCTGACCTTGAGGCCATCCGGACGGCGCGCTTTCTGGTCACCTACACCTGCGAGGTGATTCCTTCCGAAGCCGAGCAGCAGGCGCTGCGCCAGTGGGTGGAGGGGGGCGGGCGCTGGTATGCGCTGCACGGCACCAATTCCATCCTGCAGTTTCTCGACAACGGCCTGGTGGATACCCCTGACGGCGCCCCGGCGTTCATGGAACTGCTCGGCTCGCAGTTCGCCTCGCACCCCCCGATCGAGCCGTTTCGCGTGGACGTGGCGCAGCCGGAGCACCCGCTGGTGGCCGGCATCGAGCCCTTCGAGGTGAACGACGAACGCTACCTGATGGACATGAAGGCCGAGGTGGAGGTGCTGCTGGACACCGAATTCGAGGGCGAGACCCCTGGATTCGTCCGCGACCGCTGGCACAAGCAGCGCCACCCGGTGCTCTACCTGCGACGCCTGGGCGAAGGGGCGGTGCTCTACCTCACCCTCGGCCACTGCCGGGGACATTACGACCTTCGCCCGCTGATGGACTTCTGGCCCCAGGTGGACCGCTGCGCCTGGGACTCACCGGTCTTCTACGACCTGCTGCGCCGTGGCCTGAACTGGGCGGCACGGCTCGACGACGAGCAACAGCAAGCCTGACGGCGCCTGGCGTCGCTACAACCACAAGAAGAGGAAACACACATGGATCTCGGACTGCGTGGCAAGAAAGTGATCATCAACGGCGGCAGCCGCGGCATCGGCCGCCGGGCACTTGAAATGTACGCCGATGAGGGCTGCGACATCGCCTTTTTCTCCCGTGATGCCGGGCGCGTCGCCGACACCGTCAAGGTACTCAAGGACAAGGGCGTGCAGGCCTTCGGCGATGCCTTCGACATGAACGACGGCGCGGCCTACGAGGCCTGGCTGAAGGATGCCGCCGAGCGCCTGGGCGGCTGCGACATCTTCATCCACAACGCCAGCTCGTCCGGCGCCCAGGGCACCATGGACTGGGAGATGAGCTTCCGCCTGGACATGATGGGCGCCGTCACCGGCTGCCAGACCCTGGAGGAAGCGCTGTCCGGTGGGGATGGTGGTTCGGTGATCCTGATGTCGAGCACCGCGGCGGTGGAAACCTTCATCTACCCGCAAGCGTTCAACGCCATCAAGGCGGCGATCATCACCTACGGCAAGCAGCTCTCCGAGCTATGGGCGCCGAAGAACATCCGCGTCAACATGCTCTCCCCCGGCCCGACCGAGTACCCCGGCGGCAACTGGTCGGCGATCAAGGACGCCATGCCGGAACTGTACGAAAAGACCTTGTCGGAGATCCCCATGGGCCGTTTCGGCAGCGTCGACGACATCGCCCGGGCCATGGTCTTCCTGTCCAGCCCCATGTCGGCCTATACCACCGGGACCAACCTGGTGATCGATGGCGGCTTCACCAAGCGCGTCCAGTTCTGAGCAAAGGAGCCAGCCATGAAGCTCTACAGTTCGATCGGCCCCAATCCCCGCCTGGTACGGATGTTTCTCGCTGAAAAGGGCGTGGAGCTGCCGGTGGAGCAGGTGGACATCATGGCTGGCGTCAACCGTCAGCCAGCATTCCTTGCGCTCAACCCACTGGGGACCACGCCGGTGCTGGAGGTCGACGGCGGGCTTTGCATCGCCGAAACCACCGCTATCTGCGAATACCTGGAAGAGCGCTTCCCGACGCCGCGCCTGATCGGCAGCACCCTGGCCGAACGGGCCGAAACCCGCATGTGGTGGCGGCGGGTCGATCAGGCCGTCGTGCAACCCTTGACCGCGGGCTTTCGCGCCGCCGAAGGCTACGGCATGTTCAAGGACCGGGTGCGCTGCTACCCGAGCGCAGCCGACGAGTTCAAGGCTGCCGCCCGGGAGGGGCTGATCTGGCTGGATGGGCAGATCGGCTCAGGCCCGTTCATCTGCGGTGAGCGGCTGACCGTCGTCGATTTGCTGCTGGTCTGTTTCGTGGAGTTCGGCGCGCTGGTGGGGCAACCCCTCGACAGCGAGGCCTGCCCCGGCCTGGCCCGCTGGCTGGATGGGATGAACACACGCCAGAGCGTGGCCGAAACCCGCTAGTGTCGCCGGGTGCGCCGGGGCATTGTTTTCGCACCACAAAGGTCTGAGCAGCACCAGACCCGTAGGAATGGTCTCGACCGCGAGCCGGACCAGGGGGGCGTCTTCGCGGCTAAAGCCGCTCCTACAAAAACCCGGCGCAGCGCCGACCCTGTGGGGCGCGGCTTGAGCCGCGAATGATCGATACCTGATTTCACTGCTGTTGCACGAATAACAACCTACAAGAAGGATCGCAGCATGCAATTTCAAGACAAGGTGGTACTGGTCACCGGCGCCGCTGGCGGCATCGGTGCCGGCACCGCGGCGGCCTTCGCCCGCGAGGGCGCGAAGGTGATGCTGGCGGACATCGACGCCGATCAGGGCGGGCAGCGCGTCGCCGAGGTCGAGGCCGCCGGCGGGCAGGCCGCCTTTCGCCGCTGCGATGTCAGCAAGTCCGAGGATATGCGCGCCCTGGTCGAAGAGACCATCGCCCGCTTCGGCCGCCTGGACATCCTGCATAACAATGCCGGCATCAGTGGCGGCACCGACTTCACCGCCGACATCAGCGAGGACGACTGGGACCGTGTCATCGCCATCAACCTCAAGGGCGTCTGGCTCGGCCTGAAGTACGCCATCCCGCCGATGCTGGAGCAGGGCGGAGGGGTCATCGTCAACACCGCCTCGGCGCTGGCGCTCACCGTGCTGCCCGGCTCTGCTCACTACAACGCCACCAAGCACGCGGTGGCCGGGCTGACGAAAACCGCCGCCACCGAATACGCTCGCCACAGCATCCGCATCAACGCCGTCTGCCCCGGAGTGATTCGCACGGCCATGCTGCAAAACGCACCGAATCTGGCGGAGCTGGAGCCCAGGCTACTGGCGCTGCATCCGGCTGGCCGCCTGGGTGAGGTGGAGGAGGTGGTCAATGCGGTGCTCTGGCTCGCCTCCGATGGCGCTTCCTTCATGCACGGTAGCCTGATGACCGTGGACGGCGGCTGGACTGCCGCCTGACGCCGACGGGCGAGGTTGTTGTCGGTCCTCGGCCGCGACCACGTCCTGCAGCTCCTAATTCGAGGTCTGTGCATGAACGGCATCTGGTTGAAGATTGTCCTGGTGTATCTGTTCGGCCTGGCGGCCACTTCGCCGTTGGGCATGATGGGGCCACTGGTTGGGGACATTCAGCGGCACTTCATGGTGGACAGTCAGGCCGTGGGCATCGCGCTTGCCGGGCAGCTGTTGCCGCTGGCCTTCGCCGGGCTGGCGATGGGCTGGCTGATCGACCGGCTCGGCCCGCGGCGGCTGCTTTGCATCGGCGTGCTGCTGATGGCGCTGGGCGCACTGGCCAATGCCTGGACCGGTCACTTTGCGGTATTTCGCGGCGCCTTGCTGCTGCAGGGGCTGGCGCTGGTGGCGCTGCTCACCTCCGGCCAGAGCCTGCTGATGATCATGACTGACGGTCGTCGGCAGGTTCAGGCGCTGACCCTGTGGTCCACGGTGGCGCCGGTGGGTTACGCGGTTGGCGCGGTGCTGGTGTCGTTTTTTGCCGGGAGCGGGCAATGGCAGTCGGCATTCCAGGTCCACGGCGTGGCCTTGCTGGTCCTTGGCGTGGCCAGCCTGCTGCTGCCGCGGATCCGCATGACCCTGGCCGCCGGCCATTTCCGCGCGGTGTTGCGCAATCGCGGGGTGCTGCGCTTCGGTCTTGGCCTGAGCCTGGCCTCATTGGCCGGTGTGGGCACCAACGTGATCGGTGCGCTCTATCTGAACCAGGTGCATGGCGTTTCGCCGGGCCTGAGCGCGCAGATCATGGCCGTGGCCAGCCTGTCGGGGATCATCGGCAGCGTAGTGGCAGGCGTGCTGCTGGCCCGTGGCGTGGGCGGGCGCACCGCCGGAGCGCTGATCGCCTTGATCGCCGTGTGCGGCGGGGCCGCTTTCTATGTGCCCTGGGGCGTGCTGCCCGTCGCGCTGGCGGGCGCCATCGCCCAGCAGGTCGCCATGGGCGGCTTCATCGCCGTGACCTATTCGCTGCTGCCCCGGGTCTTGCCCGACCCCGGCATGTCCGGCACCGCGGTCGGCATGGTCGGGCAGATCACCGGCCTTGGCGCCACGGCGGCGGCCCCCTTGTTCCTGACTGTGCTGGCCCTGGGCCAGTGGCGCTACCTACTGGCGCTGGTCGCCCTGGCCTGGGCGGCCAGCCTGCTGCTGATGCCTTCGGCCCGGGCGGCCATGCCTGGCGCGGGGGAAGCCGTCGCCGCCGCCTGAGCATCTGCGCAGCCCATGACCCGATAACAACAAGAGGACGACACCCATGACCTTGCTCAACCGCCAGCTGTGCCTGGACTCGCGCCCCCAGGGCGTACCCAACGCGAACAATGTCCGCCTGCGCAGCGCTCCGTTGCGCCGGCCCGGGCCGGGGCAGGTGCTCCTGCAAAACCTGTATCTCTCGATGGACCCGGCGATTCGCGGCTGGATGAGCGACAAGCCAAGCTACATGCCGCCCATCGCCCTGGGCGATCCGGTGCGCAGCTCGACGCTTGGCCGAGTAGTGGAAAGCCGTCACCCTGATTTCCAAGTCGGCGATATCGTGGTCGGCCTCGCGGCCAACGGCTGGGAAGATTTCAGCCTCACCGCGGGCGAGCGGCTGGACCGGATCGAGCCCGACCCGCGCTTTCCCCTCAGCCACTACCTCAGCGTATTCAGCGCGGTGGGCCTGACGCCCTATTTCGGTGTGCTCGATATCGGCAAGCCGAAGCCGGGCGAAACCATGCTGGTGAGCGCCGCGGCTGGCGCGGTGGGCTCGCTGGCCGGGCAAATCGCCAAGATAGAGGGGTGCCGCACCGTAGGCCTGGTGGGCAGCGACGAAAAATGTCGCTGGATCGTCGAGGAGCTGGGTTACGACTTCGCCATCAATTACAAGACCTGCCGCAACCTCACCCACGCCATCGCCGAGGCCTGCCCGGCCGGGGTGGACATTTATTTCGACAACGTCGGTGGCGAGGTGCTGGACGCGGCGCTGTTGAACATGAACAACGTTGGCCGCGTGGTCTTCTGCGGCGCCATCGCCCAGTACAACACCGAGCAGCCGGTGCCCGGCCCGTTCAACTACTGGCAGATCCTGGCGCGCAGCCTCACCGTGCGCGGCTTCATCTCTCCGGAATTCAAGGACCGCTTCGGCGAAGGCATCGCCCAGATGAGCGACTGGATCGCTGACGGCCGGCTGGTGTTCACCGAGGACATGGTCGAGGGGCTGGAAAATACGCTGGAAGCCTTTAGCCGTCTGTTCACCGGCGCCAACCGGGGCAAGCTGATGGTGAAGGTGCGTGACCCCTCGGAGCCGGCGCCGACACTTGAAGAGATCCGCAACGCGGCGGAGCAACCGGCCCATGTCTGATGCCCCCGTCGTGGTGGTCACCGGCGCGGCCGGCGGCATTGGCCTGGCCCTGGTTCGCCTGCTGCACAGGCAGGGCCAGCGGGTGGTGCTGGTGGATCTGGACGGGGCCGCGCTGGGGCGGGTGGCAAAGACGGCCGGCCTCGACCCGGCACGCAGCCTGCTGGTGGCCGCCGACGTGTCCCGCGAGGAAGAAGTGGAGCGCTACGTCGCCGCCGCGCTCGAGCGTTTCGGGCGCATCGACGGCTTCGCCAATAACGCCGGCATCGAGGGTACACCGGGGCGGATCGAGGACCAGTCGGTGGAGATGCTCGACAAGGTCTACGCGGTGAACGTCCGTGGTGTGTTTCTCGGGCTCAAGCACGTGCTGCGGGTGATGCGCCGCCAGGGCGCCGGATCGGTGGTCAACCTGTCCTCGCTGGCCGGCATCATGGGCGCGCCTACCCATGGCGCCTACGTCATGTCCAAGCACGCGGTGATCGGCCTGACCCGCACCGCGGCTGCCGAAGCGGCCGGCGCGAACGTGCGGGTCAATGCCGTGCTGCCCGGGGCGATCAACACCGAGATGATGCGCCGGATCGAGCGCGACTCCGGAAACGCCGCCGCCACCGAAGCCGGCAACCGCGCCGCGATCCCCCTGGGTCGTTACGGCGAACCCGAGGAGATCGCCGCGGTGATCGCCTTTCTCCTGTCCGACCAGTCTTCCTACGTCACCGGCTCGCTCTACACCGCCGACGGCGGCATGAGCCCGCATTGAGGAATCCAGCATGAACGATTACGACTACATCATCGTCGGCGCCGGCTCCACCGGCTGCGTGCTGGCCAACCGGTTGTCGGCCGACCCGGCCAAGCGGGTGCTGCTGCTCGAAGCCGGCCGCTGGGACAAGAGCCCGCTGGTGAAGATGCCCAAGGGCATCGCCAGACTGGTCAGCGACCCGAAGCACGCCTGGCACTTTCCGGTGCAGCAGCCGCGCTTTCCCGATACCGAATCCGCCGAGATGTGGGTGCGTGGCAAGGTCATCGGCGGTTCCAGCTCCATCAACGGCATGATCTACGTGCGCGGCCAGCCGCAAGACTACGAGCGTTGGGAACAGGAGGCCGGCCCCGAATGGGGCTGGTCGGCGATGAAGCAGGCGTTTCGCGCCATCGAGGACCACGAGCTGGGTGCCGACGAGTTGCGCGGCGCCGGCGGGCCGCTGCATGTCAGCACCGGCAAGTTCCGTTACCCGGTGAGCGAGGCCATGGTTCGGGCCGGGGAAGAGATGGGCCTGCCGAAGGTGGAGGATTTCAACCGCGAGCGCCAGGAAGGCGTCGGTTACTACAGCCACACTATCAAGGATGGTCGCCGGGTGAGCGCGGCGACCGCCTTCCTGCATCCGGTGCTGTCGCGCGCCAATCTCCGGGTACAGACCGGCGCGAAGGTCGAGCGGGTGCTGTTCGAGGGCCGTCGGGCTGTGGGCGTCATGGCTCGGATCGACGGCCAGCCGCGGGAGTTTCGCTGTCGGGGCGAGGTGATCCTCTCGGCCGGGGCCATCCTCACGCCGAAGATCCTGCAGCTTTCCGGCATCGGCGATCCGGATCATCTCGGCCCGCTGGGCATCGCCACGGTAGCGACCAACCGCGACGTGGGCCGGCGGCTGCGCGACCACCTGGGCTTTTTGCTTCCGTATCGGCTCAAGGGTGACAAGGGTCTCAACCACCGCTTCCAGGGGCTGGGCCTGGTGGGCAGCTTGTTACAGTACTACGCCACCCGCAGTGGCCCGATGGCCACCGGGCCCTTCGAGGTGGGTGCCTTCCTCCGCACCCGCCCCGAGGTCGAGCGGCCCGACGCCCAGCTGTACCTGAGCGCCTTCACCTATCCGCGCAGCGAGGACAACTTCCCGGTGCCGGATGGGGTAGAGGACAAGCCGGGCCTGACCATCTATGGACAGTTGCTCAACCTGGAAAGCGAGGGCACGGTGCTGGTCCAGTCGGCCGATCCCGAGGCGCCACTGGCGATCACGCCCAACTGGCTGTCCACCGAGGGCGACTGCCGCGCCGCGGTGGCCATGGTGCATTACATGCGCCGCTACATGCGCCAGCCGGCGCTGGCCGGCTACGTCGGCGAGGAGCTGGTGCCCGGCCCTGAGTGCCAATCGGACGAGGACATTCTCAGGCATTTTCGTACCACCTCCCTGTGCGGCACCCATGCCGTCGGCAGTTGCCGCATGGGGAAGGATGCCGACTCGGTGGTGGACGAGCACCTACGGGTCCGCGGAGTCGAGGGACTGCGTGCGGCCGACTGCTCGGTGATGCCGGGCCTGGTCTCGGCCAACACCAGTGGCCCGGCAATGGCCCTGGGCTGGCGGGCGGCGGATCTGATCCTGAGCGAGTCGCTTGCAACGGTCCCGTCCGCGCTGTCCGCTCAAAGCCCCACGGCTGCCTGAGCGCCGACCATGGATCGACAGGAGTATTCAGGGCGTCC
The DNA here is from genome assembly GCF_042648805.1 of Stutzerimonas tarimensis. Classification (NCBI taxonomy): domain Bacteria; kingdom Pseudomonadati; phylum Pseudomonadota; class Gammaproteobacteria; order Pseudomonadales; family Pseudomonadaceae; genus Stutzerimonas; species Stutzerimonas tarimensis. The sequence goes on from NZ_JBHRXZ010000022.1 coordinate 952,333, forward strand.
GATTTCGGCTAAAACAGGCAGAGGTGTTTTTTAATAACAGCCCACAGGGCGCCTCGGAGAAGCACATGGAACAACAACAAGAACTCCATAACCGCATCGCCGCGCGCCTGCTCGACCACATCGAGCAGCGCAGCACCGATCAGGCGGACGATGTCATGCGGGTCCCGAGCGCAAGCTACACCGACCCGGCCCGCTGGGAGCGGGAGATGGAAGTGATCTTCAAGCGCCTGCCGATCCTCACCGCCATGAGCGGCGAGATTCCCCAGAGCGGGTCTTACAAGACCCTGGAGCTGCTCGGCACCCCGATTCTGCTCACGCGCCTGCGCGATGGCAGTGTCCGGGCGATGCTCAATGCCTGCGGTCATCGCGGGATGAAGCTGGCGGACGGGCAGGGCAAGTGCGAGAAGTTCGCTTGTCCCTATCACGCCTGGCTCTATTCCAATGACGGTGAGCTGGTGCGCATCGCTGCCGAGGACACCTACGGAAAAGTGGAAAAGGCGGCCTTCAAGCTCAAGCAGCTGCCGGTCTACGAGCGCGCAGGGATGATCTTCGTGGTACTCAAGCCTGGCCTGGAAGTGGAATTCGAAGGCTTTTTCGCCGGCATGCTGGAGGACATCGAAGGCCTCGGCCTGAAGGATTGGTATTACTGCGGCAGCCGCGAGATCCACGGCGCCAACTGGAAGGTCGCTTACGATGGTTATCTGGAGGGCTACCACTTCGCTGCCGCCCATCCCGATACCATCCACCAGCGCACCTTCTCCAACCTGGCGGCGTACCACTTCTACGGGCCGCATCAGTTGATCGGCTTTGCGCAAAAGACCATGCAGGAAAAGCTCGGCGGGCTGCCAAAGGATCAGTTGCACCAGTACGAGAACAACGGCTACGACTTCGTCCGCACCCTGTTTCCCAACGTCTCGATCTTCGTTGCGCCGGAAATCACCCAGGTCGCGCAATTGATCCCCGGCCCGACACCCGGCGAGAACCGCACCGTCCTGCACTTCCTGCACCCGCGCGCGCCAGAGAATGACGAACAGCGCCAGGCCAATGAGCAGATGATGGACTGGTTGCGCAACGTGGTGCAGAAAGAAGACTACGACCTCGGCCTCAAGGTGCAGGAGGGGTTGGAATCCGGTGCTTTCGAGTTCGTCACCTTCGGCCGCAACGAGCCGGGCAACCAGGACTTCCATCGCACCCTCGACCGCTACCTGGCCGAGGCGGCGGACGAGAGCACTGACGATGAAGCGGCCATTCGCGAGCTCCTGCTCGGCTGCGCCGCGGCTATGGATCGTCGCGACAACCAGGCGCTGGGCCGCTATTTCGCCGAGGACGCCAGTGCCGACTATGGCGAGCTCGGCACCTTCCAGGGGCTGGCTGCGATCACCGAGGTCATCGACGCGGCGCTGGGCCAGTGCGCCGGCAGCCAGCACCTGATGAGCAACCTGCAAATCGCGATCACCGGCGATTCGGCCAGCAGCCGCTGCTATCTGCAAGGGCTGCACCTGGGCAAGGGCGAATACGCGGGGCGCAGCATGACCCTCTGGGGCGAGTATCAGGATCGGCTGCGCAAGGGGCCGGATGGCTGGCGCATCGTCCAGCGCGAGCTGGTGGCCTTGCACACCGAGGGTGATATTGGCCTGGGGGCAAAATAGCTGTCTCCCGGTAGTGTGCGCATTGCCAAGCGACGTTCGTTTCAGCCTCTATGAAGGGCAAGGACGAGGCCATGAAGCAATCAGCTCTCAGTGGCCCGGGCAGGCAGTCAAGGGCATCCAAAATTAAAAACAGTTTGACTTGTTTTAATGCGGGGGTTAGCTTGAATCCCATGCTCCGGTCAGGGCCATAAGGCCTCCTCGCGTCCGGGCCAGTTGTCCGTGATACCTGATAAATCCAATAAAAAGGTCAAGGCACAATGAACGCAATGTCTCCCAATGCCGTCCTCGAACAGGTCGAGGCCAGGCAAGCCCTGCAGCAGCTCAACGCCCGTTTTTCGCGCGCCATGGACCGTATGGATCGCTGCCTGATGGTCTCGCTGTGGTGTGACGACGGCGAGATCGACTGGGGCTCCCACAAGGGCTCCGCCAAGCCTTTCGTCATTGCCGCAACCACCGCCGACGAGGCGCTGGAGCGCAGCTTTCATTCGGTTTCCAACGAATACTTCGAAGTCGACGGCACCCATGCCATAGGTGAGGTCTCGGTGATCATCGTCAGTACCCTGGTGGAAGAGGGCGCCAAGATCGACCGCCTCATCGGCGGACGCTATCTGGATCGCTATCGCCAGGAAGATGGCCACTGGAAGATCGCCAAGCGCACCTTCGTCCACGACTGGAACATGAACCTGCCTTCCAGCGCCAACTACGAGGAGGGCATGTTCGCGCTGTTCCTCAAGGGCAAGCGCGACAAGACCGACCCGTCCTACCAGTTGCTGGGGGCGTGATCATGGAGCTATCCCAACGCATCCAGCGGGTGGCCGACCACCAGGCCATCCTCGAGCAGATGGCGCGCTACATCCAGGCCGTCGATCGCCTCGATCTGGCGTTGCTCAAATACACCTTTCATCCCGACGGGGTGGTGAGGTTCGGCATCTTCGACGGCAACGCCCACGAATTCTGCGATTTCGACATCCCCTTCATTCGCGACAACCTGACCATGGGCGCGCATCGCTTCAGCACCGCGACCATCGAATTCCACAGCGATACCCGAGCCGTGGCCGAGTCCTACATGCTCGGCAATGCCGCCGCGCCGACGCCTGACGGGGTGATGCTCAACTTCCCCGACAACATGCGCTACGAAGATGTCTGGGAGAAGCGCGACGGGGTCTGGCGCATGTCGTCCCGTGACCTCGTCATGGACTGGAACGCCTTCTGGCCCTACAGCCAGCGTGAAGACGGCCCCTTCGCCGAGATGCGCCGCAGCCGCCGGGATACCCAGGATCCAGCCTATGCATTGCGGGCCGGCACGCTCTAGCCCGACTATTTCTCGCCAAAACAAGAACGCCCGCGCCAGGCGGCGCGGTGAGAGAGGAGCACAATCATGAGCCTGCTGTCGTTGGTCGAACGCACCAAAGAAGCCCTGGTCGACGAGGATTTCCTGCGCGGGGATCCGATCACCGGAGATCGTTACTACTCGAAGGAATTCATGCAGAAGGAGTGGGATCACCTGTGGACCCGCACCTGGCATGTCGGCGGCACCGTCGCGCAACTGCCCGAGCCCGGCTGTGTGATCACCGCCGAGGTCGGGCACGAGTCGATCATCATGGTGCGTGGTGATGACAACAGCATTCGCGCCTTCTACAACGTCTGTCAGCACCGCGGCAATCGCATGGTCCAGTGCGAGGAGACCAAGGTCAAACGCCTGGTCTGCAACTATCACAGCTGGTGCTACGGTCTGAACGGCCAGCTATTGATCGCCAAGGATTCCGAGGATTTCCCCCAGGGCAACCCGGTCGGCAAGGCCAACCTCAAGGCGTTGCGCTGTGAAACCTTCGGCGGGCTGGTGTGGTTCAACATGGACCCGAAGGCGAAGACCCTGCGCGATTCGCTGGGCATCGTCGCCGACCAGCTCGAACCCTACGAGATGGACAAGATGGTGCGGGTGATGCACCTCACGGGCGAGGTGGATTGCAACTGGAAAGTCATCCAGGACAACTTCAACGAGGCCTACCATGTGCAGAGCCTGCACAAGGAGCTGGCCACCTTCATCGACGACCATTACCAGAACACCGCCTTCGAGATCTTCCGCAACGGGCACAGCCGCATGCTGATGAAGGGCGCGCTGCCGGCTTCCAACAACAAGTCGAAGAAAGTGCAGGCGCCGCTGGATGACATGCTGCGCCATTGGGACCTGAACCCCGACGATTTCGAAGGCCGCGCCGGCGAGGTCCGCGAAGCGCTGCAGAAGCAGAAGCGCCAGCTGGGCGAGTCGCGTGGCTACAGCCAGTACGCCAATCTCAGCGATGACCAGTTGACCGACTATTACCACTACACCCTGTTCCCGAACATGTCCTTCACCATGGCGGCAGAGTCCTACCAGATCCTGCGGCCCATGCCGCACCCGACCGACCCGGAGAAGTGCCTGTTCGACCACTGGTACTTCGTTCGGCCTGCCCATGGCGAAACCATGGCGGCGACCCCGCTGGGTCAGTGGCCGATGGAAGCCGCCCAGCACGACGTGTTCAAGCACGGCGAGAAGTCCCTCGGCTTCGTGGCCGACCAGGATCTCAGCGTCGCAGTCGCGCAGCAGAAGGGACTGCATTCACGCGGCTACACCGACTCCTACCTGGCCAATCAGGAGTCTCGCGTGCGTCGCTATCACGAAGTGATCAACGACTACATCGCCGGTCGCATCTGATCGGCGAGGCGACGGCGGGCGTGCCGTCGCCTCGTGCCCGCAATTGCCCGTCACGGCAGGCATGCTTGGGCTGACCCTTGAGGCCGGGCTGCGGGGCGTTGCGCCTGCCGAAAGAATCTTCGACCAAACAACCACAACAATACGAAGAGGAAAGGTCATGGGACGTGTTGAAAACAAGGTCGCAGTTGTCACCGGCGCTGCATCCGGATTGGGAGCCGCCGATGCGCGACTGCTGGCCGAGCAGGGCGCCAGGGTGGTGCTCACCGATGTCAATGAGGAGATGGGCCGGGAGGTTGCCTCGGGCATCCCAGGGGCGATGTTCCTCAAGCATGACGTGCGTGACGAGCAGCGCTGGAAGGAGGTCATCGCCGAAACCCTGGCCCATCACGGCCGGCTCGACGTACTGGTCAACAATGCCGGACTGGTGAAGTTCGCCAACGTCGAGCAGATCGATCTGGAGGAGTTCCGCTTTCTCAACGCGGTGATGTCCGAAGGCACACTGCTGGGTTGCAAACACGCCATTCCGGCGATGCGGATGAGCGGAGGCGGTTCGATCATCAACGTCTCTTCCATCGGAGCGATCAAGGGCATCGCCGAGATCGTCGCCTACGCCGCGGCCAAGGGCGGCATCCTGTCCATGACTCGCAGCATCGCCGTGCATTGCCAGACCCAGGGCTACAACATCCGCTGCAACGCCATCCTCCCCGGCGCCCACGAGACGCCCATGACTGCCCAGGCGCTGCAGCAGGTGGCCAGTGACAGCAACGGCATGGACCAGATCCAGGCCCTCGGGCAGGGCAAACCGGTCGATGTGGCCAACCTGGTGCTGTTCCTCGCCTCCGACGAGTCGCGCAACATCAACGGGGCGCAGATGGTGATCGATAACTGCGAGACGATTCGCTAGAGGAAAAGCCGCTGAAGGCTCAAGGCTGAGCGAGGGCGCCTTGTTCCGCTTTTTCCGTCCAGCCTCCAGCGCTCCTGTCGGCTTTCAGAAGGATTTCCCATGCCCCAGAACTTCCACCACGTCGCCATTTCCACCCCCGATCTCGAGCGGGCGCTGGGTTTCTACCGGGATCTGCTGGGTCTCGAAGTGCTCAGCGACGCGCGCTGGCCGGCCGGCAGCGAGCGGATCAATCAGGTGCTCGGGCTGCCGGATACGGCGGCCCGGACGGTGATGCTGCAGGGCGGCAACCTGTGCATCGAGCTGTTCCAGTTCGACCTGCCGGCCCAGCCGGCGCCAGCATCCGACCTGAGGCCGGTGCATCACTACGGGATCACCCATTTCTGCCTGGACGTGAAGGGTATCGACGAGGTCTATGCGCGGCTCCTGGCCGCCGGTATCCGCTTTCATGCGCCGCCGCAGGACTTCGGCGAAGTCAGGGCGACCTATGCCCGAGACCCCGACGGCAATGTGTTCGAACTGCAGGAAATCCTCTGCGCGACCCAACCGCAGGGACAAACCATGACCGACATTGCTGCATTGCAGGCGCAGGTCCAGCGCCTGAGCGATCTCGAAGAGATCGGCCCGCCCAGGTACCGGTACGCTTACCTGGCCAATATCGTCAACGGAGTACCGGGCGATCCCGAGGCGTTTTCCGCGCGCTTCACCAGTGATGGCACCCTGGACTTCGGCCTGGCTATCGCTTGAAACTCGCACGGCAACAGGCTAGCTTTATAAAAAACGATCAAGTTCGTTTTGTTTTGGTGGCGGCCGTGGCCCTCATAACTATAAGAAACAGGTCCCATTCGATGAAAAAAGATACTAGAGGCGACGTGCTTCTCTCCCGCCGCGAGGTCATGATCGGCGCGGGGCTGGCAGCGGGTGCCGTTTCAACGCTGGGCATCGCCGGTCGTGCCCTGGCAGCCGAGGACAGGGCCGGCCAGCCACAGCACTGGGACATGGAAACCGATGTGCTCTGTGTCGGCTCGGGCGCCGCGGCCTGTGCGGCGGCGGTGACTGCGGTGGCGAAGAAGGCCGAGGTCATCGTCGTCGAGAAGATGCCCATGGCCGGCGGTACCACCGGCAAGTCGGGCGGAGTCACCTGGATCCCGAACAACAAGTACATGCTGGCGCTGGGCATCGAAGATACCCGCGAGGATGCCCTGCGCTACATGGCCCGCTACGCTTATCCGAATCTCTACTACGCCGAAGGCGAGACCCTGGGTCTGCCAAGGCCGCTCTTCGAGCTCATGGAAGCCTTCTATGACAACGGTTCGAAGATGGTCGAGTGGTTCGAAGAACTCGATGCCGTGACGTTCCGCCAGTTCCGCATGTGGGACGTGGACACCCCGCCGCCTGACTATGGCGATCACCTGCCGGAAAACAAGGCGTTCAATGCGCGGGCCCTGGAACCGGCCGTGGGCGCCAGCTCCGCCGGCGGCGGTGGCAGCCTGGCCTACCAGATGGAAACCTGGCTGGAGAAGCACGGCGTGCCGATCCTGCTCGAACACCGTGCCATCGGCATCATCCGCGAGGGTGGCCGGGTGGTGGGGCTCAAGGTGCGCAACAACGAGAAGACTCTCAACATCCGGGCGCGCAAGGCGGTGATCTTCGGCAGTGGCGGCTATGCGCACAATGTCGAGCTGATCCAGCTGCATCAGCCAGGACTCTACGGCTCCTGCGCCGCGGCCAGCTCCACCGGCGATTTCATCCCCATGGCCCAGGAGGCCGGCGCCAGGATGGGCGATCTGAGTACCGCCTGGCGAACCCCGGTGGTGCTGGAGCAGGCGCTGGGCAACCGGGCCGTGCCCCACGGTGTGTTCTTCGCTCCGGGCGACTCGATGATTAACGTCAACAAGCATGGCGTGCGGGTAATGAACGAGAAGCGCAACTACAACGACCGGACTCAGGCGCATTTTGTCTTCGACCCGGTGAATGCCGAGTACCCCAACCGCTTCATGTTCATGGTGTTCGACGAGCGCAGTCTGGACCGCTACGCCGGTGCGCTGCCGTTCCCGGCCGACAAGCGCGACCGTGCCTGGCTGATCGAGGGCAAGGCCCCGCAGGATCTGGCCGCCAACATCGCCAGCCGGCTCGACAGCCTGGCCGCCAGCATCGGGGTGTTCCGTCTGGGCGAGGGCTTCGCCAGCAATCTGGAGACTACCATCGAGCGCTACAACGGTTTTGCCGAGACCGGCCGCGACGAGGATTTCCAGCGCGGGTACCACGAATACGACAAGGTCTGGCACAAGCTTTTCTCCCCGGTGAGCAAGAACGCCCAGTTCCCGGACAACGACAAGCCCAACCCCACCATGTATCCGATCGACCGCAACGGGCCTCTGTATGCCGTGATCCTGGCGCCCGGCGCGCTGGACACCAGCGGGGGCCCGGCGATCAACGCCAATGCCCAGGTGCTCGCGCCTTCCGGTGAGCCCATTCCGGGCCTGTATGGCGCCGGCAACTGCATCGCCAGTCCGTCCGGCCCGGCCTACCTGGGTGCCGGCGGCACCATCGGCCTGGCGCTCACCTTTGGTTATCTGGCGGCGCTGCATGCCACGGAGCAGGCGCGATGAGCCGGCGATCACTGTGGGCGGCGCCGCTGGCGCTGCTGCTGGCCGGGCCCCCGGGAGCCGCGGCGGCCGGCGGCGAGGTGAGCTTTTCCAGAGCGGTCGTCCCGGTGTTGCGTACCCAGTGCGCGGGCTGCCACATGACCGGCGATGAACCGGGCGGCATGAAACTGTACCCGTCCGCTGCCTACGCCAGCCTGGTCGGCGTGCCTTCGGCGGACAGCCCGTTGTTGCGGGTCGCCCCCGGCGAGCCGGAGCAGAGCTACCTGATGCACAAGCTGGAAGGCACCCACCTGGACGTGGGCGGGCAGGGCGCACAGATGCCCTTCGCCCAGCTCCCCCTGGCGGAGGAAACCCGCGCCGTCATTCGCCAATGGATCGAGGCGGGCGCACCGGACAATTGAGCGAACGACAGGCCATGCGGCCGGATGCAACGGATTACAACAACAAAAGGGGTAGACCCATGAGCAAGCAACTGGCCGTCAAGGCCCTGATGATCTGCGCTGCCGGCGCCTCCGGAACCGCCCTGGCAGCGCTCGCACCGGATGAGCTCGCCCGTCTCGGCGGCGAGCTGACCCCCTGGGGCGCGATCAGCGCCGGTAACGAGGAAGGCACCATCCCGCCCTACACCGGCGGTATCGAGCCGCCTGCGAACTACGACCCGAACACCCCGACCAAGCGCCCCGATCCCTTTGCCGACGAGACGCCTCGGCTGGTCATCACCGCACAGAACATGGCCGAGCATGAAGACAAGCTGAGCGCGGGCGTCAAGGAGATGCTGCGGCGCTACCCCACCTTCCGGCTCAACGTCTACCCCAGCCACCGGACCGCCAATTACCCCGACTACGTAGTCGACAACACCATGAAGAATGCGCAGACCTGCGAGCTGGCGGAGAGCCGTCTGCAACTGGCAGGAACCTGCTACGGCGGTGTGCCTTTCCCGATCCCCAAGAACGGCTCGGAGGTGATGTGGAACCGCGCCCTGAAGTACGACCAGTACGCCTACCACTCGCCGGCGCAGACCTCCACCCTGGTGGACGCCAATGGCCGGCGCATCGAGACCGGCGCATTCGAGTACTGGCAGACCTTCCCGCCTTACGACCCGGCGCGCACCGAACCCATCGGCCGGGAGGAAATGCTCGAATATGGCCGGGTGGACTGGACCGGGCCGGCACGCAAGGCCGGCGAGAAGCTGGTGATCCACGACTCGGTTGACATGCAGAACGTCGGCCGGCGCTCCTGGACTTACCTGCCGGGCCAGCGGCGGGTGAAGCTCTCCCCGGACGTGGCCTACGACACTCCGAGCCCGGCCGGCGGCGGCGTCGGTACCGTGGACGACACCCAGGTGTTCTATGGCGCCCAGGATCGCTACGACTACGAGCTGGTCGGGCGCCAGGAAATGTTCATTCCCTACAACACCTTCAAGCTGCACGACCAACAGCAGTGCGGCGCCGACAAAGTGTTTACCCCGAACCACCTCAACCCCGACTGCGTGCGTTGGGAGCTGCATCGCGTCTGGGTCGTGGAGGCCACCCTGAAGAGCGGCAAGCGGCACGTCTACCCGCGCCGGACCTTCTACTGGAACGAGGATATCTACGCGGTGGGCATGGCCGACAATTACGACGACGCCGGCAACATCTACCGGGTGACCAACACTCACTACTACCCCTTCTACGAAACCACCGGACACAACACCCACGAATTCGTGGTGCATGACCTGTCCAACGGCGCCTACGTCCGCCAGGCCTACACCCCGGCGAACCGCGGCATGATGGTGGTCACCCCACCGGCCGAGGCGAAACCCGCGAGCTTCTACCAGCCTCACGCGCTGAGCGGGGCCGGCGTGCGCTAAGCACAAAGAGGCGGGCCAGGGATGATGGTGATCACGCGGCCGTCCCGGGCCCGACCGCTGCGTTACTACCAGCCCAGTGCGCTGAGCGGCAGCGGCGTGCGCTCGCGGCGTTCGCTGCATACTTCAGCCCGGCGGCACGTGCACTGCCGCCGGGATCAAGAGAACAACAACAATCATCGCAGGATGTATTCATGAAGCTCGAGAACCGCCAGTGGTACCTCCATAGCCGCCCCGAAGGCGTGCCCAACGAGGACGACATCCGCGCCCGCAGCGTGCCGCTGTGCCGACCTGGTCCCGGACAGGTGCTGATGCAGAATCTCTTTCTGTCCATGGACCCGGGGGCACGCTTCTGGATGAGTGACCGGCCGGGTTACATGGAGCCCATCGCCATCGGCGAGACCATCCGCGGCTCGACCCTTGGACGTATCGTCGAAAGCAACCACCCGAAATTCAAGGTGGGCGATTATGCGGTAGGCATCGCCTGCAACGGCTGGGAAGACTACAGCCTGATCGACCCCGAGCTGAACGAGGTGGTGCGCGCTGACCTGGGCTTCCCGGTGAACTGGCACCTGAGCATCTTCAGCGCCGTCGGGCTCACGCCGTACTTCGGCCTGTTGGAAATCGGCAAGCCGAAGCCGGGCGATACGCTGCTGGTGAGTGCCGCCGCCGGAGCGGTAGGCTCGCTGGCCGGGCAGATCGGACGGATCAAGGGCTGCCGCACCGTGGGCATCGCCGGCAGCGACGAGAAATGCCGCTGGATCGTCGACGAGCTGGGCTATGACGCGGCGATCAACTACAAGACCTGCGGCGACATGCAGCAGGCCATCGCCGAGGCCTGCCCGGACGGCGTCGACATCTATTTCGACAATGTCGCCGGCTCGATCCTCGACGCCGCACTGCTGAACATGAACAACTTCGGCCGCATCGTGTTCTGCGGCGCCATCTCCCAGTACAACACCGATGACGCCGTGCCCGGCCCCTACAACTACTGGCAGATTCTCGCCCGCAGCCTGACTGTGCGCGGCTACATCGCGCTGGAGTTCCGCGACCGCTTCCCCCAGGCCGTCGAGGAGATGCGCGGCTGGATCGACTCCGGCGAGCTGACCTTCGCCGAGGACATCGCCGAAGGCTTCGAGAGCACCGTGGCCACTTTTGCCCGCCTGTTCGACGGCAGCAACAAGGGCAAGCTGATGGTGAAGATCCGCGACGGGGACGAGCCCGCGCCGACGCTCGAAAATATCCAGGCCGCCGCCGAATAGAGGACGCCCCATGAACGACTCCGAACTGCAGGCCCTGCGCGCCGAGGTCGCCGACCTGGCGGCACGCCGGGACATCGAGAAAGCCATCCGCAGCTACATGCGTGCCCAGGACCGGCTTCTGCCGGTGCTGCACCTGAGCGCCTTCCATGACGACGCCTGGGTCGACTGCGGGCTATACGCCGGATCGGCGGCAGGCTTCGTCGACTTCGCCCAGGGCTTTCTCGCCGACTGCGATGCCAGCCAGCACCTGGTCGGCCAGGTGGATATCCAGCTCGACGGCAACCGCGCCACCGGCGAGGTGTACTTCATCGCGCAGCATCGCATCCGCCAGGAGGGCGCGCCCTACGACCTGATCGTCGCCGGACGCTACCACGACGAATACGAGAACCGCGGCGATGGCTGGAAGATCGCCCGGCGCAAGGAAATCGTCGACTGGGCGCGCACCGACCCGGCGGCGGACAGCTTTCTCGCCGAGCAGCCGGCACTGCACCTGGCCGCCCGTGGCGAGCATGGCTGAGCAACCACTCCAGACAACGACAATGACAGGGAGCCCGAGATGAACGAAGCCCTCAATCTCAAGCCCGGCGAGGCCCGCTGCCCCGGCGCCAGCACCGCCGAGATCATCGCCTCCGACAACGACCGCGCGCCGGCGCACCTGACCCAGCCGAGCTATGAATTTCTTGGCGACGCCGACATCCCCTACAGCCGCTATACCTCGCGCGAGTTTGCCGCGCTGGAGGGGGAAAAGCTCTGGCTCAAGGTGTGGCAATGGGCTTGCCGCGAAGAGGACATTCCCGAGCCGGGCGACTATTACGTCTACGAGATCGCCGAAAAATCCGTGCTGGTGGTGCGCACCTCCGACGGTGCGATAAAGGCCTATCCCAACGCCTGCCTGCACCGCGGCACCCAGCTCAAGCCGGCCGGCTCCTGCGGACGATCCAAGCAACTGCGCTGCCCCTTCCATGGCTTCACCTGGTCGCTGGAAGGCGAGCTGACCGACGTGCCCTGTCGCTGGGATTTTCCGCACATCGGTGAAGGCAACTTCCGCCTGCCGGAGCTGAAGGTGGACACCTGGGGCGGTTTCGTCTTCATCAACTTCGACGAGGACGCCGCGCCGCTGGCCGAGCACCTGGACATCATCCCCGAGCATTTCGCCGGCTGGGACCTGTCGCAGAAGTTCGTCGCCCTGCACGTGCGCAAGATGCTTCCAGCGAACTGGAAGGCCTGTCTCGAAGCCTTCCTGGAATCTTTCCATGTGCTGGAGACCCATCCCCAGGGGGTACTCACCGTGGGTGATGCCAACACCCAGTACGACATCTACGGCGACACCGTCTCGCGCTTCGTGCATCTGGTGGGCTTTCCCAGCCCGCACCTGACCGAGCAGTACAGCCAGCAGCAACTGCTCGATGCGCTGATGGCCGAAGGCGTGGTGGAAGGCACTGGCGGCTCGACCTTGCAGGTGCCGGAAGGCTCGACCGCACGGGAAGTCTTTGCCCGCCACATGCAACAGGTGCTGGGCCAGGCCTACGGCAAGGACCTGTCGCAGGTTTCCATCAGCGAGACCATCGACGCCATCGAATACCACCTGTTTCCCAATACCTGCTTCTTTCCTTCGCTGCTGTTTCCCATGGTCTATCGCTTCCGCCCCAACGGCAGCGACCCGGACTCGGCGATCTTCGATCTCTTGTACATGCAACCGCTGCCCGATTCGGGTGAGCGGCCGGACCCGGCCGAGCCGGTGGAACTGGACTTCGAGCAGTCCTTCCGCGAGGTGCCGGGGCTGGACCCGGGTCTGGCGACCATCTACGACCAGGACACCGGCAACCTCATCGCCCAGCAACGCGGTTTCAAGGCCAGTACCAAGCCCGGCGAAACCCTCGGCAACTACCAGGAGGTGCGCATCCGCCAGCTGCACCAGACCCTGGACAAGTACCTGAACGCGAACTGAGGAGGGCACGACATGCAACGAGTCAAGGATCGCGTGGCGCTGGTCACCGGCGCCGCTTCCGGCATCGGCGCCGGCATCGCCCGGCTGTTCGTCGAAGAGGGCGCCAAGGTGCTGCTCACCGACATCAATGCCACCGCCGGTGAGGCGCTGGCCGACGAGTTGGGCCCGAACGCCGCCTTCGCCCCGCTGGACGTGGGCAGGCCGGAGGACTGGGAAGCGGCCATCGGCACCCTGGAAAGCCTCTGGGGGCCGCTGGACATCATGGTGCACTCGGCGGGCATTTCCTTTCCGTCGGATATCGAGACCGCGACCCTGGAGGACTGGGATAAACACCACTGGGTCCACGCCCGTGGCGCCTTTCTCGGCTGCAAGTACGCGGTTCAGAGCATGAAGAAAAAGGGCGCCGGGTCCATCGTCAACATCTCCTCGGTGGAGAGCATCCGTCCGGGGCCGCTGTTCACTTGCTACGGCGCGGCCAAGGCGGCGCAGGACGCGGTGACCAAGACCGTGGCCCTGCACTGCGGCGAGAAGGGCTACAACATCCGCGTCAACTCGGTGCACCCGGCCGCGACCCGCACGCCGAACCTGCAGCAGTACCTCGACGCCTCGGACGACCCGGCGGCGCTGGAAACCATCTACGCCGGCATGCAGCCGCTCAACCGCATCGCCGAAGTGGAGGAAATGGCCAAGGCCGTGCTGTTTCTCGCCAGCGACGACGCCAGCTTCATGACCGGCCACCAGATGTACGTGGACGGCGGCGTGCTGGCCAAACCCTACCCGGCAGGCGAGGGCGCCTGAATGCCGCTGTGCAGCATTCGCCGGGCCCGTCCCGCCGCCTTTCGTAGGAGCGAGCTTGCTTGCGAATTGCCGGGCCCTGTTCGCGAGCAAGCTCGCTCCTACAGGGTGTGTGGCGCCAGCCGTGGGTGGGCGTCGGCCTGCGGCAGCGGCACCACGCTCAGCACCGGCACCGGCCACGAACCCGGCTCTGCTTCGCCGCCCGGCAACACCCGCACGCCCCGCTTTTGTAGGAGCGAGCTTGCTCGCGAAGTGCCGGGCTCCGTTCGCGGGCAAGCTCGCTCCTACAGGGTGTGTGGCATCAGCTGCGGGTGGCTGGCTACCTGCGGCAGCGGCGCAGGCGGTAACCGGAAGAAATTGAGCCAATCCACCAGGCAGGAAGTCTTGCAATGAACCCCGATCCACTCCAGCGACAACTCGCCAGCCTCCAGGCCAAGCAGGACCTGCACGAGCTGCTGGCCAATTACTGCACCGGCGTCGACCGCCGTGACCGGGCCCTGCTCGAGTCGCTCTGGTGGCCTGAGGCGACCATGGATTTCGGCCTGTTCCGTGGCCCGGCCGCGCAGTTCTGCGAACTCATCACCGCCGACAACCCTGCGGTGGAGATGACCTATCACTTCACCAGCAACGAGCTGTTCGAGATCAACGGCGATCAGGCCACCGGCCGTGCCTACGTAATCGGCATGAGCGCCCTGCGCGGCGAAGGTGAGGGTACCCAGCACGTCGCCGCCGGCCGCTACCTCGACCACTACGAGCGTCGCGACGGCGTGTGGAAGTTCAGCAAGCGCCTGTTCGTGCTCGACCTCAATTTCAACGGGGCCAGCACGGCGGTCTGGGACAGCGGCATCGGCGCTGTGGTGACCCGCGGCCAGCCGGATGGCGACGACATTCATTACCGCTTTTAGCTGAGCAGGAGTAGCCCATGAGCCAGTTTCATCACGTCCTCAACGTTGACCAACTGCCCGCCGGCAAGACCAGGGCGGTCACCCTCGAAGGCCTGAGCATCCTCGTCTGCAACAGTGGCGGCGAGTTCTTCGCGGTGGAAAACCGTTGTACCCACCAGGGCGCCGAACTCGAAGGCGGACGCCTGCGCAACAACATGATCGCCTGCCCCGAACACGGCGTGCTGTTCGACGTACGCAGCGGCTGCGGCAAGGGCCCGCTTGGCCGCGTCCCCCTGCGCACCTTCGCCTTGCAGGTAGTGGATGGGCGCATCGAAGTATCACTGGAGCCGGCACTGGAGGCCTCGCCCGGCTGAGTGCCTGCCGTCCTCAGCGCCCTGGCCATACGAATAACTACAAAGACGGGAATAGCCGATGAACAGCCGAACCCCCATGCCCCTGATCCCCGGCGATTACGCCGGCCTGCGACCCGGCGAGGCGCGCTGTCCCGGACCCGGCGTGCAGGACATCATCGCCTCCGACGCACTGCCGGCCCCGGACGTGCTGCGCCAGACGCGCTACGAGTTTCTCGGCGAGCAGGACATTCCCTACGCTCGCTACACCTCGCCGGAAATCTTCAATGCCGAGATGGAGCAGATGTGGAGCAGGGTCTGGCAGTGGGCCTGCCGGCTGGAGCACATCCCCGAGATCGGCGACTACTACGTCTACGAGCTGGGCACGCGCTCGTTTCTCATCGTCAATACGCCCAGTGGCATCAAGGGCTATTACAACGCCTGCCTTCACCGCGGCACCAGGCTGCGCTCGGAAGCGGGCATGGGTAGCGCTCGCGAGCTGCGCTGCCCGTACCACGGCTGGACCTGGACGCTGGAGGGCGAAATCGCCCGGGTGCCCTGCGCCTGGGATTTCCCGCACGTAAAGCCCGAGGACTACCGCCTGCCCGAGGTACGTGTCGAGCTCTGGGGCGGATTCGTGTTCATCAACATGGACGAGGACGCGCCGCCACTCAGCGATTACATGGACGTGCTGCCGGAGCACTTTCGCAACTGGGGCCTGGGCCGGCGCTTCACTGAACTGCACATGGCCAAGGAGCTGGCGTGCAACTGGAAGACCGCACTGGAGGCCTTTCTCGAGTCCTATCATGTGGTCGAGACCCACCCGCAGCTGCTGCAGGGCACCGGTGACGCCAACGTGCAGTACGACCTCTATGGCGACCACGTGACGCGCTTCTATGCCGCCAGCGGGGTCAGCAGCCCGCACCTGGAAGAGCCGCTCGGCGAGCAGGAACTGGTGGACGCCATGCTGGTGGGCGACCGCTCGGTGCTCACCGATGAACTCACCGTGCAGCCCGGCGAGACGGCCCGCATCGTCATGGCGCGCTTTCTGCGCAAGAGCCTCGGCGAGCGTTACCGGGTCGACCTGAGCGAGGTCTCCGATGCGGAAATGATCGACACCATCGAGTACCACCTGTTTCCCAACATGGTGCTGTTCCCCGGGGTGTCGCTGCCGATGGTCTACCGCTTCCGTCCGCTGGGCGACCGGGTGGACCGCTGCCTGTTCGAGATTCTCTTCCTGCGCCCGCTGGCCGAGGGCGAACCGCGACCCGATGCGCCGGAAATGCATCTGGTCTCCGAGGAAGAATCCTATGCCGTGGTGCCGGGCATGGACCCCTACCTGGCCAATGTCTACGACCAGGACACCGCCAACCTGCGCGCCCAGCAGCAGGGCTTCCACGCCTCGAAGAAACCCGGCGAGACCCTGGGCAACTACCAGGAGGCGCGCATCCGCCATTTCCACCGCACCCTCGGCCGCTACCTTGGCAAGGAGACCTGAATGGACAGCCTCAAGGTCATCAGCTTTCTTACCCGCCGGCCGGATCTGGATCCGGCCGGGTTCAGCGACTACTGGCGCACCACCCACAAGGCCCACGCCATGACGCTGGTGGAGGCGGGGTTCATCCAGGGCTATATCCAGAACCACCCGGTTGGCGAGCAACTGGATGGTCTGGTGCCGGTCGGGGACGGTTCGCCGGAACTCTGGATCGAATCGGCCGACATGCTCCAGCGTCTGGTGCAGAGCCGCGAATACCGCGAAGGCGCCGGCCCGGACGAGGCCAATTTCAGCGTGCCGCCGGTGCTCGCCTGCGTCGCCCGGGAAGCGGTGATCGGCGACGGCAAGCCGCCTACCGGAGCGATCAAGCTGATGCTGGTGGCCGAGCGCCACCCGCGGGTGGCGCCGGAAGATTTTCGTCGCCGCTGGCTCGAAGGCGAATCCTGGCCGTTGCTCGGCGGTAGGCCGCTGCGCCTGACCCGCCATGCCGCACTGGATGACCAGGCAGCCTTTCACGGCGCTGAATTCAGCTGGTGGCCAGATCTGGAAAGCCTTCGCCATGCCTGGCAGACCCGCAACTCGGCGGCGGCGGGCGAACTGATCGCACCCGGTTCCCTGCGAGGCCTGGTAGCGCAGGAAGAGTGGGTGGTCAGGCCCGAGCAGGTCATCGACGGGGAGCCGGCATGAGTCCCCTGGGCCCGGCGGGCAATGAGGGAGGCGGGCAGGCGATGACCGAGCTGATCGCGGGATTTTTACAAAAAAGCTGAGCGTCCCTCTTGAACACGACAGAGCAGAAGACTAGGGTAAATAAAAACCTTCCTGTCGGTTTTTAAGTTGCTCGGCACGGCAAGGCTTCGCTTCTACAAGAACAACAAACGAGGCGTCACTATGCTACGCATCCCTGTTTCAGCCAGCCGTGCCCATGGACCTGCTGTTACCGAAGGGCCTCTTCCAGGTGGCCCGCTCATCTCTCGGCCTTCCATTTCCACGCGAATCCGCTTCGACGGGTCTGCGCTTTTTGTGTGCGCATAACAACAAGAGAACTTCGCAATGTCCGAGCCCCAGAAGAACCGTCGATTGATCCTCGAACGCCGCCCCCAGGGCATCGCCACCCATCAGGACGTGGTGTTGCGCGAGGGCGTTGTCGGCACTCCCGGTGATGGCCAGATCCTCATCCGCAACCACTTCTTTTCGATCGACCCGGCTATCCGCGACTGGATGTCGGAGCGACCCAGCTACCTGCCGTCGATCCGAATAGGCGATCCGGTGCGCAGCACGGTCATCGGCGAGGTGCTGGAGAGCCGACATCCGAACTTCACTCCCGGCCAGCTGGCGGTGGGCATCGGTGGCTGGGAAGAGTACTCGGTGGCTGACGGCGGTTACTTCTTCCCGGTGGAATTGCAGCCCGGCGACGAGGAGCAGCAGTACCTCAGCATCTATGGCGCGGTGGGCCTGACCCCCTATTTCGGCCTGCTGGAGGTCGGCAAGCCGAAGGAAGGGGAGACCGTCCTGATCAGCGCCGCCGCCGGTGCGGTGGGCTCGCTGGCGGGGCAGATCGCCAGGATCAAGGGCTGCCGTGCCGTGGGTATCGCCGGCAGCGACGAGAAATGCCGCTGGATCGTCGAGGAGCTGGGGTTCGACGCGGCGATCAACTACCGCACCGAGGCGGACATGGTGACCGCCATCGGCCGCGCCTGCCCGCAGGGGGTGGATGTGTATTTCGACAATGTCGGCGGCGAGATCCTCGACGCCACGCTGCTCAACCTGAACAAGGATGCGCGCATCGTCTTCTGCGGCGCGATCAGCAGTTACAACAGCACCGAGCCGGTGCCGGGCCCCTACAACTTCTGGCAGATCCTGGCGCGCAGCGCCACGGTCGAGGGCTATCTGGTTTCCGACTACCTGGACCAGTTTCCCGGGGGCATCGCGCAGATGCGCCAGTGGGTCAGCGAGGGTCGCCTGCAGTATCGCGAGCAGATCGTGGACGGTCTGGAAAACACCCTGGATGCCTTCAACCTGCTGTTCGATGGGCGCAACGAAGGCAAGCTCATGGTCAGGCTCCCGCGCTAGAGCACGGCGAGTCGCAACACACACGGCGTACCGTGATTACAACAACAAGAGTGGAGTCAGTCGAATGAAACGATTCATGCGCAGCGTCATCGCCGTCGCCATATCCGGGGGATGCGTGCTCTCGGCCCAGGCCGCGGCGACCCAGGAAGAGATCAGCCAGGTCGGCACCAAGTACACCCCGTGGGGCGCCGAGATGCAGGGCAATGCCGACGGGTCTATTCCACCCTACACCGGGCCGATCACGCCGCCAGCCAGTTACGATCCGAGGAACCCGGGCTACCGGCCCGACCCCTTCGCCGACGAGAAGCCGCTGTTCTCCGTCACCGCGGCCAACATGGACCAGTATGCCGACCAGCTGAGCGAAGGCATGAAGGAGATGCTACGCAAGTATCCATCCTTTCGCATGGACATCTACCCGACCCACCGCACGGCGGCATACCCCGACTATTTCCTGGAAAACGCTCGCAAGAACCTCACCGCCTGCAAGACGGTGAACGACGAGCTGGGCCTGTCCGGCTGCTACGGCGGCACCCCGTTCCCGTTCCCCAAGACAGGCAACGAGGTGATGTGGAACCGCCTGCTCAAGTTCGACCAGTTCGCCTTCGAGACGCCGCTGTTCACCGGGGTCGTGGTGGACTCCAGCGGGCGCCGCAACGTCACCGGTGTGGCCAGCATGCAGATCCAGTACCCCATCTTCGATCCGAAGAAGACCGACCCGATCGCCGATGATGCGGTGTACGAGATGATCCGCAACGACTTCACCGACCCGGCGCGCAAGAACGGCGAGAAGATCGTGGTACGTGACTCCATCGATATGGTGAACATCGGCCGCCGCGCCTGGCAGTACCTGCCGGGCCAGCGCCGGGTGAAACTCGCGCCGGACATCGCCTACGACACCCCCAGCCCCACCGGCGCGGGCGTGGCCGTGGTGGACGAACTGGCGGTGTTCTATGGCGCGCTGGACCGCTACAACTTCGAGCTCAAGGGCAAGAAGGAAATGTTCATCCCCTACAACACCTACAAGCTGCATGACCGCAACGTCTGCCCCGACCAGGTCGCCGAAACCCCCAACCACCTCAACCCCGATTGCATGCGCTGGGAAAAGCACCGCGTCTGGGTAGTCGAGGCCACTCTGAAGGAAGGCAAGCGCCATGTGTATCCGCGGCGGATGATCTTCCTCGACGAGGACCTGTGGGGTACCGGCATCAGTGATAACTACGACGCCACCGGCAAGGTCTACCGGGTCACCCACAGCCTGCCGATCACCTTCTACGAAGCCACCGGCCACGCCACCGACGAAACCGTCACCTACGACCTGGCCACCGGTGCCTATCACCGCTCGCAGAACCCCACCATGGGCAGCGGCTGGGTGATCACAGAGGGTCGTCCGGACAGCTTCTTCAGTCCCCAGTCCATGGCCGGCGGTGGCATTCGCTGAGCCATGAGGGAGGCGCCTTGCGCGCCTCCCTAGGCCTCTCCCGACAAGCAGAACCAAGAGGTTTTCATGCGCGTAAAAGACAAGGTCGTGCTGATCACCGGTGCCGCCTCCGGGCTCGGCCTGGCCGATGCCGAGCTGCTGGCCGCCGAAGGCGCTCGAGTCGTCATCACCGATGTCAACGAAGAGGCCGGGCAGGCGGCGGCCGCCAGGCTGGATGGCCTGTTCCTGCGTCAGGATGTCAGCCGCGAGGAGGACTGGCAGCGGGTGATGCGCGCCATCACCGAGCACTACGGGGGGCTGGACGTGCTGGTCAACAACGCCGGCATCGTCGAGGTCGCCGACATCGAGTCGACCTCGCTCGAGCTCTACCAGCGAATGAACCGCGTACTCAATGATGGCACCTTCCTCGGCTGCCGCTACGCCATCCAGGCGATGCGCGAGCGCGGCGGCTCGATCATCAACATCTCCTCGCTGTCGGCCATTCGCGGCTACCCGCTGGTGCCGTCCTACGCCGCGGCCAAGGGCGCGGTGCTGGCGCTGACCCACACCATCGCCGTGCACTGCCGGAGCAAGGGCTACCCGATCCGTTGCAATGCAGTGTTGCCGGGCCCCATCGCCACGCCGCTGGCGCTCACGGTGATCGAAGACGCCAGCGGCATGGGCCAGCCGGAGGACGTGGCGCAGATGGTGCTGTATCTCGCCTCTGACGAGTCCCGCTTCGTTTCCGGTGCGCAGTTCGTCATAGACAACGCCAATTCGATGGTAGGAGGTGCGTCGTGAGCACAAGACTAGGGGGCAAGGTGGCGGTGGTGCTGGGTGCTGCCGGACGCGACAACATGGGCCAGGTGATCGCCCGGCGCTTCGTCGAGGAAGGCGCCACGGTCATCGTCGCCGGGCGCCACGCCGAGGAATTGCAGCGTCTGGCCGGTGAGCTCGGCGGCCACGCGACGACCTGCGACATCACCGACCGCGACCAGGTGTTCGCCCTGTTCGACTTCGCCCGGGAGAAGGGCGGCAGGGTCGACATCGCGGTGAACGCCACCGGATGGGGATTGCTCAAGCCCTTCCTGGAAACTGGCCGCGACGAGCTGGAAAGGATGAGCGCGCTGCAGTTCATCGGCCCGTTCTTTTTCTTCCAGGCGGCGGTACAGGCCATGCAGCAGGGCGGTTCGATCATCCAGATAAGCTCGGCCACCGCTACCATCCAGTTTCATGACCATGCCGCCTACATGGGCACCAAGGCCGGCACCGATCACGTTGTCCGCTGCGTGGCGGACGAGTTCGGCGAGCGTGGCATCCGCGCCAACTCCCTCTCTCCCGGCGTCACCGATACTCCGATGACCGCCGCCGCCAAGGAGGTGCCGGGGCTGTTCGATGCTTTCGTCGCCGGCTACCCGCTGGGGCGGATCGGTACCAGCGAGGACGTCGCTGCGGCGGCGGTCTGGCTGGCCAGCGACGAGTGCTTCATGACCGGGCAGAACCTGCAGGTCAACGGCGGGTTGACGCTGCGTCGCAACCCGAGCAAGAAGGAAATCGAGGCCTCGGTGGCCAGGGCGACAGGAGCACAACAATGAGCCTCAAGGAAAAGATCTCCGGTCTCGGCGACATCATGCAGTTGGCTTTCGTGCCGAAGGATTTCGATGCGGCGGTCAGGTACTGGACCGAGACCATGGGCGTCGGGCCCTTCTTCGAGCTGCAGCACATCCAGACCGAGCGCACCTGCTATCGCGGCGAACCGGTGGAGCTGGACTTCTCGGTAGCCATCGCCTACTGGGGCGATATGCAGATCGAGCTGATCCGCCAGCACAACGATGCGCCGTCGATCTACAGGACCTGGCTCGACGCCGGCCGCGAGGGCCTGCACCATGTCTGCCTGAAGGTGGACATGCAGAAGGCCCGGGCGCTCTGCCGCGAGGCCGGCGCAGAGGTGATGCAGGAGGTGTGGCTGCCGGGCGGCGGCGAGGCGATCTACGTCGAGGCCGGCGGCGGGCTGATCGAGATGATCGACTTCCACGAAGAGCACTACGCCTTCTTCGACGTGATGAAACAGGAAGCGGCGAAATGGGATGGCTCCGAACCGATTCGCGTTGTCGGCTGAACATCCGCCCGGGCCCTCGCCCGGGCGGCCAGTACATCAGGAGGATCGCCCCCGTGCTGCAGATAACCGTACACCATGATTTTGAAGCGCCCGCCACGGCGATCTGGGAGCTGCTCGCCGACTTTGCCGACATCCAGCGCTGGTGGCCCACCGACGAAGCCTCAGTGCAGATCGATCGCGTCGAGTTGGAGGGGGAGGGCATCGGCCTGACCCGTCACATCTACAACAAGGGCTTTCCGGCGCCGGTCAGCGAACGGCTGGACGCCCAGGACCCGGCCAGTCTCAGCTATCAGCTTTCCATCGTCGGCGAACGACCGGCCGGCCTGACCGGCTACCAGGCCACCGGCCGCATCGAGCCAATGGGCGACGATAGCTGTCGCCTGCACTACCGTGGCGAATTCACTGTCCAGCCTGGCCGGGCGCAGGAAGCCGAAGCCTTCCTGCGCGGCGCCTATGCGCTGATGTTCAAGGGACTGGAACAGACCGTGGTACGTGAGCACGCCAATTAGCCTTTCGGCGCTCCTACAAAAGCGGGGTGTGATTTCACCCAACGGTCAGGACATCCACCACCCCTGTAGGAGCGAGCTTGCTCGCGAAGGGTCGGCGAGGCACCAGAAGCTTTGCGCAGCCTCACAGGCCGCTTTCGCGAGCAAGCTCGCTCCTACAAAAAGCGGGTCGGAGTTTGACCCAACGGCCAAGGTATCCACAGCCCCCGTAGGAGCGGGTCGGAGTTTGACGCAACGGCCAAGACACCCACAGCCCCCGTAGGAGCGAGCTTGCTCGCGAAGGGTTGGCGCGGCACCAGAAGCTTTGCGCAGCCTCACAGGCCGCTTTCGCGAGCGAGCTCGCTCCTACCAAAGCGGGTCGGGGTTTGACGCAACGGCCAAGGCATCCACCGCCCCCGTAGGAGCGAGCTTGCTCGCGAAGGGTTGGCGCGGCACCAGAAGCTTTGCGCAGCCTCACAGGCCGCTTTCGCGAG
>NZ_JBHRXZ010000022.1:975361-1005252 GCF_042648805.1 Stutzerimonas tarimensis
CGCCCCCGTAGGAGCGAGCTCGCTCGCGAAGGGTTGGCGCGGCACCAGAAGCCTTGCGCAGCCTCACAGGCCGCTTCGCGAGCAAGCTCGCTCCTACCAAAAGCGGGTCGGGGTTTGACCCAACGGCCAAGGCATCCACCGCCCGTAGGCATGAAGGGAAAAAACAGACAGCAGTGCTTGCTTTAACGCCATCCCGGATATAGATTAAAAACAATCCCGTCGGTTTTGTGCTTTTCCGGACATTACCGTGCAGCCGCTGGCGAAGAACAACAACCCCAAGCTCACTGGCGAGGTACCCATGACAAACACCCAATCCCCGGATCGGGAGGTCCTGCTGGACATCTACCGCAGGGCCCACCTGATCAAGACCGCGGACGACCGCTTCATCGAGCTGATCAAGGCCGGGCAGATCGCCTCGCCCTATTACTCGACGCGGGGCCAGGAACTGATCCCGGCCGCCCTCTCGGTCAACCTGAAGGCCGCGGATTACGTCATCACCACCTACCGTGGCATCCACGACCAGTTGGCCAAGGGCATTCCACTGCGGCCATTCGTGGCCGAGTTCATGGGCCGAGCCACCGGCACCTGCAAGGGCAAGGGCGGGCCGATGCACATCACCCATCTGGCCTCCGGCCTGCCGGTGACCACGGGGGTGGTGGGCTCGGGCCTGCCGATCGCCAATGGCCTGGCCTGGGCTGCCCAGCTGAACAAGACCGGGCAGGTCACGGTGTGCAACTTCGGTGACGGAGCGACCAACATCGGTGCCTTCCACGAGGCATTGAACCTCGCCTCGGTGTGGAATCTGCCGGTGATCTTCGTCTGCCAGAACAACGGTTACGCCGAACACACCAAGTACGAATTCGGAACCGGCGCCAAGGCCATCGTCGACCGCGCCATCGCCTACGGCATGCACGGCATCCAGTGCAACGGCAACGACGCGGTGGAGATGTACCAGGCGGCCAACGAGGCCATCGAACGCGCCCGTGCCGGCAAGGGCCCGACCCTGCTGGAAGCCAGGACCTTCCGCTTCCGTGGCCACCTGCTCGGTGATGACTCCCACTACATTGCCAAGGACGAAATGGCCGCAGCCATGGAGGCTGACCCCATGCCGCGACTGCGCGCCTGGCTGATCGACCAGGGCCACGCCACCGATGCTGACATCAGCGCCATCGAAACCCGCAACCGCGACGAGTTCGAGGACGCGGTGGAGTTTGGCCTGTCCAGCCCCTGGCCGGACGTATCGGAACTGTCGAAGGACGTCTACGCAGAGGAGGCTCGGGCATGAGCGAGGCAAAGGCAAAACGCATGAACATGTCCCAGGCCATCAACATGGCGCTGCATGACGCGATGGCAATGGACAAATCCGTCGTGGTGCTCGGCGAGGATGTCGCCGACCCGCAAGGCGGTGGGGTATTCAAGTGCACCGCCGGCCTGTCCGATGCCTTCGGCACTGATCGGGTCCGTTCCACACCCATTTCCGAGCAGGCGATCATCGGCGCCGCCGTAGGCGGTGCGCTGGCCGGGTTGCGCCCGGTGGCCGAGATCATGCTGATGAACTTCATTGCCGTGGCCATGGACCAAGTGGTCAACCACGCGGCCAAGCTGCGCTTCATGACCGGCGGGCAGACCCACGTACCGCTGGTGATCCGTACCGCCACGGGCGCAGGCTTCGGTACTGGCGGCCAGCATGCCGACTACCTCGAGGCCTGGTTCGCCCATACCGCCGGGATCAAGGTCGTGGCGCCGTCCAACCCAGGGGACGCTTACGGCCTGATGCTGTCGTGCATCTTCGATGACGACCCCTGCATCTTCGTCGAGAGCCTGCCGCTGTACTTCGCCCAGGGCGAGCCGCCGGTGTCTGGCGAGCGCGTGCCGCTGGGCAAGGCGAAGGTTGTGAAGGAGGGCCGCGACATAACCCTCATCACCTACAGCCGTACCATGTTGGAAGTCATGGCGGTGGCCACGGCGCTGGAAAAGGAAGGCGTCTCGGTCGAGGTGGTCGACCTGCGCACCATTTCGCCGCTGGACATGGACACCATCGCCGCCTCGGTGCGCAAGACCGGCCGCGCCGTGATCGCCCACGAGGCCCAGGTGGACTTTGGCGTCGGTGCCGAGATCGCCACCCGCCTGCATACCGAACTCTTCAGTGAACTCAAGGCCCCGGTCGGCCGAGTAGGGGCGGCGCGCTCGCCGGTGCCGTTCTCCAAGGCGCTGGAGCAGGAGTTCATCCCCACCAAAGATCGCATCACCGCAGCCGTGAAGGCCGCACTCAAATAACAACAAGAAGGAAACAGGGCTATGGCGACCGAAATCATTCTTCCGAAGCTGGGTTTCTCGGTGAACGAAGCACTTCTGGTGGAGTGGATGGTGGATGACGGCGGCGAGGTCAGGAAGGGCGAGCTGCTGTTCAGCGTGGAAAGCGAGAAATCCGTGCAGGAGATCGAAGCCCCGGCCGACGGCGTGCTGAGGATTCTCCAGCCGGCGGGCGAGACCTACGAAGTGGGCACCGTGATCGGGGAGATCGGCTGATGGCAGAAACGCCCGGCAAGGCATGGCCGGCGAACCTGCCGCCCATGCCGCAGATCGACTTTGCCCAGTACGGCGAGGTTGAGATGCGGGACCTGTCGCGCAGTCAGCTGTATGCCGGGGCCTTCCTCGGTCGCAACTGGGCGCAGATCCCCCATGTCACCCATCACGACGAGGCACCGATCGACGCACTGAATGCGCGGCGCAAGGCGCTGGCCGAGGACCTTGGTCGCAAATTGACGCCGCTGCCCTTTCTGATCAAGGCGCTGGTGAATGCGCTGAAGGAGTTCCCGCAATTCAATGCCTCGCTGGCTCCGGGCGGAAAGCAGCTGGTGCTCAAGCACTACTTCCACATCGGCATCGCCACCGAAACCCCCCAGGGACTGCTGGTGCCGGTGATCCGCGATGCCGACCGGAAGTCGCTGGCCGAACTGGCCGATGAGCTGGTGGAGAAGGCAGCACGGGCCCGGGACAAGGGCCTGCCGATGGGGGAGATGTCCGGCGGCTCGATGACCATCAGCTCGCTGGGCTCGATTGGCGGCACCGCCTTCACGCCCATCATCAACGCTCCCGAGGTGGCCATCCTCGGGATAACACGAGAGTTCGAACGTCTGGTACTGGAGGAAGGACAGGTGGTCAGCCGGCGTTTCCTGCCGCTGTCGCTCAGCTACGACCATCGCGTGATCAACGGCGCCGATGCGGCTCGCTTCTGCCGCTTCCTGGCCCAGCAGTTGGCCGACCCGGCCGCTTTGATGTGACTTTGTGGGGGACACGTCCATGAATGCCGAAAACAATAATACGACCGCGCAGGACCGCTTCTCCGTCGAAGGCCGGGTGGTTCTGGTCACCGGTGCCGGAACCGGACTGGGCGCGCACTTCGCCCGGGTGCTTGGTGCCAGCGGCGCCCGGGTGGCCTGTGTGGCACGCCGGGTGGAGCGGGTCGAGGCCATTGCCGCCGAGATTCGGGCGACGGGCGGCGAGGCCATCGCCTGCAACATGGATGTGACCGATCGTGAGTCGATCGCCCGGGCACTGGAGCAGATCGAGCAGGAGTTCGGGGTGGTGGACGTGCTGGTGAACAATGCTGGCCTGTCCAACCCGGCGCCGTTCCAGAGCATGAGCCAGGAGCAATGGACCTCGCTGCTCGACGCCAACCTGTCGGGACCCTTCTATGTCGCCCAGGCGGTGGCCCAGCGGCTGATCGCGGCGGGCAAGCCGGGTTCGATCATCAACATCGCCTCCATCCTCGGGCACCTGGCCAGGGCCGCCTTCCTCAACTACGGCACCACCAAGGGCGGCCTGATCAACATGACCCAGTACATGGCCCTGGACCTGATCGATCACGGCATCCGGGTCAACGCCATCGCGCCGGGTTATTTCCCCAGCGAGATGACCAACCCCTTCTACGAGTCCGACGCGGGCCAGAAGGAAATCGCCAACCTGCCACCTAAGCGGCTGGGGCGACACGAGGAGCTGGACGGGCCGCTGCTGCTGCTGGCCAGCGAGGCGTCGTCCTACATGACAGGTTCCGTGGTGACGGTCGATGCCGGTCACTCCATCCGTCTGTCTTGATCGGTCAGGGGGCACGGGCGTCGGAAATGCTGGGATTTTCAAGGCTATTGGGCAAAAATTGCGAGTCGCCTGAAGTCCCCGCTGTCTAACACTAAACACGGGTCGTAGGTATGGATGGATCATTCGAAGTGCCGGATAGCGAAACAAGACCGCGGCGTCCTGCGCGCCGTGGCAAGTCCGAAAATGGCAGTTGGCAGGCCGAGAAGAGCCACCTGATGCGCATGCATATCCTTGAGGCAACCATGCGCTGTCTGGTGGATATCGGTTACACCCAGACCACCACCGAGAAGATCGCCCGTCAGGCAGGGGTGTCCCGCGGGGCGATGACGCACCACTTCAAGTCCCGCGACGATGTGTTCAGCGCGGCCGCTACCTACATCACCGACATTCGTGTCAGCGAGTACGACACGGCGATCGCCGAGGTCACGGTGCAGTCTGGCAACGCGCCGACCTACGAGGCGATGCTGAGCACCATCCGTGCTCTGCAGAGCTACTACATGAAGCCATCGTTCCTGGCGTTCCAGGAGCTGCTGCGCGGCGCGCGCACCGATGCCCAGCTCAACGAGGTGATGGCGCCGCTGGAGCAGTCGCTGGACGACCGGATCAGCGCCAGCATGGTGTCGCGTTTCCCGGTGTGGGCGAAAAAGGAGCTGCGTCAGACCGGCGAGGTCCTGCGCGACCTGATGATGCATACCCTTCAGGGCGTGGCGCTGAATCCCTCGCCGTACCTGCAGGGTGACCGTCTCGAGCGGCTGCACGAGGTATTGGCAAAGACCGCCATGACCGAATTCCGCGAAGCCTACCCGGAGCAGGTCGCCGCACTCGACACCTGATCCAGGCGAAAGGGCGAAAGGGCGAAAGGGCGAAAGCAGTTGCGCTGTTTTCGTCTACCTTATATAAAAACAAACAAGATGGTTTCAAACAGGGCTGCATGATGAATCCACTCGATCAGATTCCCGCCGACCTCTCGGTGGCCCACCTGCTCAGCCAGGACGCTGATGGCCTCGTCTTGCGCGGCAGCCGCTGCGGCCGCTGCGGCGAGGTATATTTTCCGCCGGTCGACAGCTGCACCGCCTGCTGCAACGGCGAGATGGAACCCCTGCACCTGGGTGCCGAAGGCAACCTCTGGTCCTGGACCGTGCAGGCCTTCATGCCCAAGAGTCCCTTCAACAGCGGCGAGACGGAAGCCGACTTCAGTCCCTACGGCGTCGGCTACGTGGAGATGCCCTGTGGGGTAAAGGTGGAAAGCCGCCTGACCAGTGCCGATCCGGCCGGGCTCAGGATCGGCATGCCGATGAAGCTCGAGCTGGTGCGCTATGGGCAGCGGGCCGACGGCACGCCGCTCTACACCTACGCCTTCGGCCCGGCAGGAGAGCTGTGATGGAAGAGATCGCGATCATCGGCATCGGCCTGCAGCCGTTCGGCCGCAACGACGGCATGTCCGGCCAGGCCCAGGGCGCCGCGGCGCTGCGGGCGGCGCTGAAGGACGCCGGGGTGGGCTGGGAGCAGGTCGGCGTGGCCTACGGCGGCAGCCAGGACGGCGGCAACGCCGATGCGCTGTCCAATCACTTGGGGCTGACCGGCATTCCCTTCGTCAATGTGGCCAACGGCTGCGCCACCGGCGGCAGTGCGCTGGCCAGTGTGGTGGCCTCGCTGCAGGCCGGCGTGGCGGACATCGGCGTGGCGGTGGGCTTCGACAAGCATCCGCGCGGCGCCTTCAATCCCAAGCCGGCCGACTGGGGCCTGGAGGACTGGTACGGCGAGACCGGGCTGATGCTCACCACCCAGTTCTTCGCTCTGAAGACCCAACGCTACCTGCACGAACACGGCATTCCCGAGGAGGCTCTGGTGCACGTCGCCCAGCGCGCCTTCCGCAACGGCGCGCTCACCCCGCATGCCTGGCGCCGCCGCGAACTCTCCTTCGAGGAGATCGCCGAATCCATGCCGGTGAACCTGCCGCTGCGCAAGTACATGTTCTGCAATCCGGCGGAAGGCGGGGCCGCACTGGTGCTGTGCCGGGCCAGCGAAGCCCGAAGGTACACCGACCGCCCGGTGATCGTCCGCGCCGCGGCGATGCGCACCCGCCACCACGGCTCCTTCGAGGTGTTCAGCCCGGGGTTGGCCGCGAAGCAAGCCCCCGCGCCCACGGTAACCGCCTCGAAAGCCGCCTACGAGATGGCCGGGGTCGGCCCCGAGGACATCGACGTGATCCAACTGCAGGACACCGACAGCGGCTCGGAAATCATCCACCTGGCCGAGAACGGCTTCTGCGAGCACGGCGAGCAGGCCCGCCTGCTGCGTGAGGGGGCCACCGACATCGGCGGTCGCCTGCCGGTGAACACCGACGGTGGATGCCTCGCCAATGGCGAGCCGGTGGGCGCCTCCGGACTGCGCCAGGTCATCGAAATCTGTTTCCAGCTGCGCCAGCAGGCCGGGGCCCGTCAGGTGCCCGGCACGCCCAGGCTCGGCTACACCCACGTCTACGGCGCACCGGGCGTAAGTGCCGTGACCATCCTCGAAGCGCGCTAGCCGGCACTTCAGCCACTGCACAGCTCAACAAGAACAATGAGGGCTCCGCAATGAACAATCCGAACCAGCTGAAATTCACCGTCCTGCCCCCGGAAGAGGTGGGCGATCCGAACCTGTTCCAGACGCTGCTGAAGCAGGAAAGGGTCCCGGTGCCGGAGCACCTCAAACCCAACAACCCGGGCTCTACCGATGAGGACCTGTCCACCGAGCGCTACAGCGCCCGCTGGTTCCACCGGATTGAGGCCGAGAAGCTGTGGCCGAAGGCATGGCAGATGGTCTGCCGTGAGGAAGACGTGCTCAAGCCTGGCGACCATGTGGTCTACGACATCGTCGACACCTCGATCATCATCATGCGCGGGCAGGACAACCTGATCCGCGGCTTTTACAACTCCTGTCTGCACCGTGGCCGCGCCTTGCGCATGAGCAGCGGGGCGGTCAACCAGCTGCGCTGCCCCTATCACGGCTTCACCTGGGATCTGCAGGGCGAGCTGAAAAGCCTGCCCACCACCTGGGACTTCAAGCACCTGGACCCCTGCGAGCAGAAGTTGCCACAGGTGAAAGTCGATACCTGGGGAGGCTTCGTGTTCATCAATATGGATCTGGACAGCCACTCGCTGCAGGAACACCTGGACGTGCTCCCGGAGCACTTCAAAGACTACAACTTCGAGCGCTCGGTAAGCATCGCCCACGTCCAGCGGCGCATGAGCTGCAACTGGAAGGTGGCCCAGGAAGCCTTCATGGAGTCCATGCACACCCGCGCCACACACCCGCAGATCATGACCTTCACCGGCTGCATCGACAGCCAGTACGACATGTTCGGCGAAAACATCAGCCGCAGCGTCACCCCGATGGCGGTGACCAGTTCCAACCTCAAGGACGTGGAAGAAGCCCTGATCCTCCACGACATCCTCGAGGGTTCCGGACGCATGGCCGAATCCGATGCCAGCAAGCATGTGCTGCCGGAGGGCATGACCACCCGCGAGTACATCGGCGAGCTGAATCGCAAGGTGTTCTCCGAAGCCGCCGGGGTGGACCTGTCCCACGTGACCCTGGCGGAGCTGGAGGACGCGATCCTCTACTCGATCTTTCCCAACACCCAGGTCTGGGCCGGTTACTTCGGCAATATCGTCTACCGGGCGATCCCCGACGGCGACAACCACGAGTCCTGCCTGTTCGACGTCTGGCTGCTGGGCCGCTATCCCGAGGGCTCGCCGCGCCCGGCCGGCGCCAGGCTGACCCGCCTGCCCGACGACAAGGACTTTTCCGAAGCGCCCGAACTGGGCGCGCTGGGGCCGGTGTTCGATCAGGACATGGGCAACCTCGACGCCATGACCAAGGGGCTGAAGACCTCGAAGAAGGGCGCCGTGACCCTGGCCCACTATCAGGAAAGCCGCATCCGCCACCATCACCAGACCCTGGACAAGTACCTCGGCCTGGATAAGTAGCGCGACCGGCAATGCCTCCGCCAGGGGCCGGCGCGCCGGCCCGATTTCCCGACAAGAAGAGACATGCCATGAACAAGAGCATTCGTGAGAAGGCCTTGCGCTTGCAGGACGCGGTCAAGCGCTTCTGCAGCGAGGAAATGCCCGCGGCACTGCTGGACAAGGCCCACCGCCACCAGGTGCTGGACAAGGCCGACTATGTGCAGTGGATGCAGTTGCTGCAGCAGAAGGGCTGGGTGGCAGGCCACTGGCCAGAGGAGCACGGCGGGCAGCAATGGTCGTCTCTCGAACGCTTCGTCTTCGAGGACGAACTGGCTCGCCAGGGCTGCCCCTGGATCATTCCCTTCGGGGTGAAATACGTAGGGCCGGTGATCTACAGCTTTGGCAGCGAGAAACAGAAGAAGCGCTTTTTGCCCGGCATCCTGTCCACCGAGGAATTCTGGGCCCAAGGGTACTCCGAGCCCAACGCCGGTTCCGATCTCGCCGGGCTGAAGACCCAGGCGGTGCGTGACGGCGACCACTACGTGGTGACCGGACAGAAGATCTGGACCACCTACGCCCAGTGGGCCGACTGGCTGTTCTGTCTCGTACGCACGAGCAACGACGGCAAGCCGCAAAGCGGCATTTCCTTTCTGCTCATCGACATGAAAAGCCCGGGCATCACTGTCAACCCGATCCACACCATGGACGGCTACCACCACGTCAACGAGGTGTGGCTGGACAACGTCCGGGTGCCGGTGGAAAACCTGGTGGGCGAGGAAGGCAAAGGTTGGAACTACGCCAAGTTCCTGTTGAAGAACGAGCGTACCGCGGGGGCCATCGTCGGTCAGGCCTGGCATGTGCTGGACCGGCTGAAGAAGCTGGCCCGCGAGCCGCGCGCCGATGGCAGTCGCCTGCTGGATGAGCCCTTGATGCGCCAGCGCATCGCCGGCTTCGAGCTGCGCTTCATCGCTCTGCAGGAGGTCGCCTACCAGGCGGTGGAGGCCATGGTGGAAGGCACCGACAACGGCGGCGAGGCCTCGATCATCAAGATCCGTGGCACTGAACTGTACCAGGAGGTCTCCGAGGCGCTGGTGGAAGCGCTGGGCCCGGCCGGCATCGCCTTCGACGTCGAGGCGCTGCATCAGGCAGGCATGCCGCCACTGGGGCCGGATGACGCCGGAGGCATCCTAAAGGAACACTTCTACAACCGGGCGGCGACCATCTTCGGAGGCTCGTCGGAAATCCAGCGCAATATCATTGCCAAGATGGTGCTCGGCCTATGACTACCGATCTCGAAACCATCTCCATGCTGCGCGACAGCCTGGAACGCTACACCGCCGACCATTATAACTTCCTGCAGCGCGCCAGACGCCTCGACGGGCCGGCAGGCTTCGATCCGGCGATCTGGGCGACCTATGCCGAGCAGGGTTGGCTGTCGCTGCGTCTGCCGGAAGACCTGGGCGGCCTCGAAGGCGACGCCGTGGCCGTGGGCGCAGTGATGGAAGTGGTCGGCGCCCGCCTGTTGATGGAGCCGTTGCTTGGCTCGGCGGTGCTCGCTCCCGGCGTGTTGCTGCGCCAAGGGTCGGAGGGGCAGCAGGCCGAGCTGCTGTCGGCGATGGCCGAGGGGCGGTTGCAGGTGGCATTCGCCGATTGCGGGCTGGACGCGCCGGCCTGTCGCTATGCCGGGGAAACCCTGGTTGGCGAGATCCCGCTGGTGCTCAACGGCGACAGCGCCGACCTGTTCATCGTCCCGGCGCTGGACGAGCGCCGCCAGGTGGTGTTCTGCCTGGTCCGGGCCGATGCCGCCGGGGTGACGTGCAAGGCGTTCCGGCTGGTGGATGCCCGTGGTGCCGCGTCGTTGTCGTTCGAAGGCGCCGCCGTGACCCTGCTGCAGCCTGAAGACGACGCGCCGAGCGCCGCCGAGACCCTGGGCCAGGTGCGCGACGAAGCCGCCGTGGCGCTCTGCGCCGAAGCGCTGGGCGTGGCGAGCAGCCTGTTGCGGGTGACCAACGAGTACCTGAAGGTGCGCCAACAGTTCGGCAAGCCCCTGGCGGCCAACCAGGCGTTGCAGCATCGCATGGCGGATGTGTACCTCCTGGTGGCGGAGATCCGTGCGCTGACCCGGGCCATGCAGCAGGCCATGACCCTGCCGAGCGATGAGCGCGGGCGGATCATCAGCGGCGGTCGCGCCTACGTGGTGCGCGCGGCGCGCAAGGTGGGCAACGAGGCGATCCAGCTGCACGGCGGGGTGGGGGTGACCGAGGAACTGGACGTCAGCCACTACTTCCGCCGGCTGATGGTCAACGCCGTGCTGCACGGCGACCACGACGCGCAGTTCTCGCGCTTTGTCGAACATTCTCTGGCCGATTAGGAGGGCTCATGCGCAAGGACATCAGTGGCTATCAGGTGCGTCTGGACGAGCAGAGCAGCGCCCGCTATGCCGGCAGCAGCGAATGGATGGGGCGCACCGTGGCGCAACTGGCCGGAGCGCTGGCCACCCAGGACCCACAGCGCATCACCCACAGCTTCGACGGCGAACCCTGCCGCATCGGCCCGCTGCTGGACGACGCCCGGCTGCTGGCCGGCGCGCTGCAGCGGCGCGGGCTGGTGCAGGGCGATGTGATCGCCTTCCAGCTGCCGAACTGGCGCGAGGCGGCGGTGATCGACCTCGCCGCCAGCCTGTTGGGGCTGGTGATCGCGCCCATCGTGCCGATCTACCGCGACGCCGAGGTGGCCTACATGCTGGCCGACTGCAAGGCCAAGGCATTCTTCCATCCCGGTGAATACCGCGGCTTCGATTTCGCTACCATGGTCGAGCGCCTGGCTTCCGAACTGCCGGCCCTGCAGTTGCGCTGTCCGGTGCGCAGTGCCGCCGGCGGGCGCAACGGCTTCGAGCAGATGCTGGGCGAAGCCCAGGCGCTGGAGGCCGCGCCCGAGGTGGACGCCCACGCGGTCCGGCTGATCCTCTACACCTCCGGCACCACCGGCCGGCCGAAGGCGGTGTTGCATTCCCACAACACCGGCCCGACCCGGCTCAAGCGCGCCTTCGAGCACTGGTTCCGAGGCGCCGAAGACGCTGAACGGGTGCTGCTGATGGCCTCGCCGGTCACCCACGTGACCGGGCTCAGCGCCCTGGAGCTGCCGTTCTACCTGGACGCCCGCACTGTTTTCATGGACCGCTGGAATGCCACCGAGGCGCTGGGTCTGATCGAGCGCGAGGGGGTGACCATCAGCCTCGGCGCCACACCCTTCCTGCACGAGTTGCTGAGCCAGGCCGAGCAGCAGGGCAAGCGCCTGCCGAGCCTCAGGCGTTTCGCCTGTGGCGGTGCCGAAGTACCGCCCGCGCTCATCTACAAGACTCGCGAAGTACTCGATAACTGCCGCGCGTTCCGGGTGTTCGGCTCCAGCGAGGCGCCACTGGTGACCCTGGGGTTCGTCGGTGAAACCAAACTGGAACAGGCCGCCACCACCGATGGTGAGATCCTCGACTACCAGGTCCGCCTGCTGGACGACGAGGGCCGGGACGTGGCCCAGGGACAGGAAGGCGAGATCTGCGTGCGCGGCGCGGCCATGTTCCTCGGGTATGCCGACCCGCAGCAGACCGCCGAGAGCTTCGACGCCCAAGGCTTCTTCGCCACCGGCGACCTGGGCCGTATCACCGCGGACAACGCCATGGTCATCACCGGGCGCAAGAAGGACCTGATCAATCGCGGGGGCGAGAAGGTCAGTGCCAAGGAGGTCGAAGACATCCTGCATCAGCACCCCGCCATCGACGAAGCCGCCGTGGTCGCCATGCCCCACGAACGCCTTGGCGAAACCCTCTGCGCCTATGTCATCCTCAAGCCTGGCCAGGCGCTGACGCTGCAGGGCCTGCTGGAACAGGTCTGTCACGCGGGCGTGGCCAAACAGAAATACCCCGAGCGTCTGGTGGTGGTGGAGGATTTCCCCCGCACCGCCTCGGGCAAGATCCGCAAGGATCGCCTGCGCGCCGATATCCGCGAGCGCCTGGCCGCACAACAACAATAAGCGACACCGAATCGGAGTACCGACCATGGAACAGACCCTGCTGCAAGTCCGCATTGCCAGGAAGGCACAGGAGGCGCTGGATATCGTCACCCTGGAGCTGGCCCCGGTGGAGGGTGAGCATCTTCCGGCGTTCAGCGCCGGCTCCCACATCGACGTGGAGATCAGGCCCGGGCTGGTGCGCCAGTATTCCCTGTGCAACGACCCCACCGAAAAGCACCGCTACCTGATCGGCGTGCTGCGCGATCCGGGCTCCCGTGGCGGCTCGGTGGCGGTGCACGACGAGCTGCAGGAAGGGCAGGTGATCCACATCAGCCCGCCGCGCAACCACTTCGCCCTGACCCAGGCCCCCCATTCGCTGCTGCTCGCCGGTGGCATCGGCGTCACCCCTATCCTGTGCATGGCCGAGCGCCTGGCGCAGATCGGCAGCGACTTCGAGATGCACTACTGCTCCCGCTCACCGGAGCGCATGGCCTTCCGCCAGCGCATCGCGCAGTCGGGCTACGCCGGGCATGTCCATGAGCACTTCGACGACGGCGACCCGGCGCAGAAGCTCGACCTGCCGACGGTGCTGGATGCCCAGCCGGCCGGCACCCACCTCTACGTCTGCGGCCCGGCGGGCTTCATCGATTTCGTCAGCGCCACGGCCGAGCAGAAGGGCTGGGGCAAGGAGCGCATCCACTTCGAGTACTTCGCCGCCAAGGCGGTGGATACCTCCGACGACGGCAGCTTCGAGGTGCAGGTCGCGAGTACCGGCAAGGTCTATACCATCGGCAGGGACGACTCAATCGTATCGGTGCTCGCCGAAGACGGCGTGGAGATCACCACCAGCTGCGAGCAAGGCATCTGTGGCGCCTGCATCACCCGCGTGCTGCAAGGCCAGCCGGATCACCGTGACCAAGTCCTCACCGACCAGGAGCGCAACGAGGAAAACTGGTTCACCCCCTGCTGCTCCCGCTCGCTGACGCCCAAGCTGGTGCTGGATATCTAAGGTCGGCCAGAGGCTGACCTGGGCAGTTCGGTGGGAAAGGCTTCGCCGTTTCCCACCCTACCGATCTGCAAGAAGCTTCCTGCCGGCCGCGCTTGAGCGGTACGCCCACCTTTTCCTTCATGGAGTCTCCCATGCAAAACCGTCCCCTCGGCACCTCCGGCTTTTCCATCGCTCCGCTGGTGTTCGGCGGCAACGTATTCGGCTGGACCCTCGACCGCGAGCGCGCCTTTGTTCTGCTGGACCGCTTCTTCGAGGCCGGCTTCAATTGCATCGACACCGCTGACGTCTACTGCGCCTGGGTCGAGGGCAAGCGAGGAGGGGAGTCCGAAACCATCATCGGCGATTGGCTGGCTGCCCGCCCCGATCATCGTGAGCAAGCGGTCATCATCAGCAAGGGCGGGGTCAATCTCGAAACCGGCAGGATGGATCTGTCCGCCGAGTACATCACCCGCGCCGTGGAAGCCTCGCTCAAGCGGCTGCAGGTCGAGCGCATCGACCTCTACCTCAGCCACTGGCCGGACCCCACCACACCGGTGGAAGAAACCCTGCGCGCCTACGAGAAGCTGATCGAGCAGGGCAAGATCGCCGCCATCGGCTCATCCAACATCGACGCCGGGCAGATCCGCGAGGCGCTGGACGTCTCGGACCGGGAAGGCCTGCCGCGCTACGCGCTGCACCAGCCGGAATTCAACCTCCACGACCGCGCCGGCTTCGGCCCCGAGCTGCAGCAGCTGTGCCTCGACGAGCGCCTTGGGGTGGTCAGCTACTACAGCCTCGCCTCCGGCTTTCTCACCGGTAAGTACCGCAGCGAGGCGGATCTGTCCAAGAGCCCGCGTGGCAAGGACGTGGCGAAATACCTCACGCCCCGCGGCATGCGCATTCTCGATGCGCTGGAGGAAGTCGCCGCCGAACTCGATGCCAAGCCGGCTGAGGTCGCCCTGGCCTGGGTCATCGCCTACCCGGGCATGACCGCGCCGGTTGCCAGCGCCTCGACCCTTGAGCAGCTGGAAAGCCTGATCCGCGCCGCGTCGCTCAAGCTGCCACTGGACGCTTTCGAACGGCTGGACCAGACCAGCCGGCACGGTCGCGAATGAGCCACGCCACCCGTCTGCTGTTCGCTTATCTCGGGGTCACCCTGATCTGGGCCACCACACCGTTGGCGATCCAGTGGGGCACCCTCGACACCAGCTTCGACTTTGCCGCCATGTCACGCATGGTCATCGGCATGTGCTGCGCGCTGCTGCTCATCGGCCTGATGCGCGTGCCCCT
Organism: Stutzerimonas tarimensis; assembly: GCF_042648805.1. Lineage (NCBI taxonomy): Bacteria > Pseudomonadati > Pseudomonadota > Gammaproteobacteria > Pseudomonadales > Pseudomonadaceae > Stutzerimonas > Stutzerimonas tarimensis. The sequence goes on from NZ_JBHRXZ010000022.1 coordinate 989,696, forward strand.
GCCGCGGCACCGTCGGGCGCTGGCCTCCTACACGGTGGCCGGGCTCGGCCAGTTTCTCGCCATGTACGGCGTCTACTGGGCAGCCCAGCGCATCGACTCCGGGCTGATGTCGGTCATCTTCGGCCTCTCGCCGCTGGTCACCAGCCTCATGGCCAGCCTCTGGCTCGGCGAAAAGCTGCTCAACCTGCCGCGCCTGCTGGGCATGTTGCTCGGCCTGGTTGGCCTCGGCGTCATCTTCGGCGACGGCGCGCTGCTGCTGGAGCCCGGAATGCTTCCCGGCATCACCGTGCTCCTGCTTGGCGTGCTCCTCCACGCCGCGAGTCTGGTGGGCCTGAAGTACATCGCTGACGACAGCCCACCGCTGGCCACCACCACCGGCGCGCTGCTGGTGGCCACGCCGCTCTTCCTGCTCGCCTGGTGGCTCGGCGGCGGCACCTGGCCAGCCACCTACAGCTGGCGCGGCGGGCTGTCGATTCTCTACCTCGGCGTGTTCGGGTCGGTGCTGGGCTTTGCCCTCTACTACTTCATCGTCCGCCACATGGCCTCCGAACGCGTCGCCCTGATCCTCGTCATCACTCCCATCGCTGCGCTCTTCGTCGGCTGGCAATTCAACGACGAAGCCCTGCCCGCCACGGCCTGGATCGGCGGCGCGCTGATCAGTGGTGGGTTGCTGTTGCATGTGCGGGGGAGTCGGGCCGGACGGTTGGAGGGGAGGGGGCGTGGACTTTCCAAGCCCCCGCTGGCCCGTCCGCATTCCTAGCCTGCGGATCGATCAGTGCACGTCATGTGTTTTCTCGTTGACTTCGATCTGGCCACCCTAGGCGCTGATTGTCACCCGGCAAGGGATACTAGATAATCAGAAACCATGCGACGAATCCTGCTTCTGACTCTTACGCTTGCGATGCTCGGCTTGAGTAGCGTCGGCTTTAGCCTGGCCTACCACCATGAGCTTGGAGAGGTAGGGCAGCGTGTCGTCGTGGGTGAAGCGCAAAGCGGCGAGAGCAGCAGTTTGCTTCGCTTTGGCGAGCATTTTTGTCATCTTGGCGCCCATCTCGCTGCCCTGCCATCCCATGGTTGGGTCTCACCACTCTTTCCGGCGAAGCAAACGCAGACTGTAGACTCGGTCGACATGCTGCCGAGTTTCTTCCCTGACCGGCCTTTGCGTCCTCCGCGTACCACCTCCTGATTCAGCACAAGAACGCTCTGCCTCTTTCGGCAGGCAGCAATATTGTTGAACCCAGGAGTCGTGCATGCGTAAGCCATGTGCACCTATGGCTTTGCTTGGCTGTGTGCTAGGCACGGTCACGCTTTTTACAGCCGCGTCACCTCAGCAGAACCCTCTTGAGACGGCAGCCCCTCACCTGTCGGGGCAGCCGATTGCCAGCATCGCTGGGACGACAGACATACTTACCCTGGCCGTTGCGATGCAGCGCGCGATCGAAGCAAGCCCTGAATTAGCCTCGGCACGCAGGGCGCTTTTCGCCAATGATGCGTTGATCACCCAGGCTCGTGTTTTTCCAAATCCTGTTCTATCCGCCACACGAGATGAAATCGGCTCGGACGCGCCCATTACGGAATTGGTGCTCAGCCAGGAAATCGAGCTGGGCGGCAAGCGTTCGGCCCGTATCGCGGCGGCCCAGACTGCCCGCGGCGCTGCCAGCGCCGATCTCGACGCAGCGCGTGCGCAGCTGCTCAGCACGGTAACCGCCTCCTTCTTCGCCGTACTCGTCGCTCAGGAGAGGCTGGAGCTGGCACAGGCGACATCGTCCCTGGCCCAGCGAGCGTTGAACGCTGCTACGAAACGTGTAGCGGCTGGCAAGGTTCCTTTTATCGAGCAGACCCGTGCGCAGGTGGCTGCAGCTGGCGTCCAGATGGAGCTGAGTGATGCCGAAACCGCGCTGGATATCGCACGCCAACGATTGTCGGTGCTGTGGAACGACCCCGAGCCGCGCTTTGGTCGTGTGGTTCATGCTACCGACAGTCTGCCCAATCCCCCCGCATTGGCCGAGCTTTACTCGCACCTTGCGCAGTCGCCTTTAATCCAGCGGGCTCGTCTCGAGACCGAACGGTATGAAGCGCTGCTGGCGATGGAGCGCGCCGAGAGGATTCCCAATCTAACGGTAAGCGCTGGCGCTCAGCGTTCGGATGCGTTCGATTCAACACAGGCCGTGGTAGGTGTTGCAATCGAGCTGCCCTTGTTTGATCGAAACCAGGGCAACATCAGCGCGGCCGAACAACGGCTGTACCAGGCTCGGGATCAATACTCCGGATTAGCCATTCAATTGAAGCGCGACCTTGCCCAGGCTCACGCTCAACTCACGTCAGCCAACCGCCAGGCACGCACGCTGCGCGAGCAGGTGCTACCGGGCGCGGAGAGCGCTTTCTCGGCCGCTACCAAGGGGTTCGAGCTGGGCAGGTTCGACTTCCTTGATGTGCTGGATGCCCAGCGCACTCTGTTGCAAGCCCGCACCCAGTATCTCAATACCCTTGTCCAGGCCAGCCAGGCGAGCGCGGAGCTGGAACGAATTCTTGGCAGCCTAGTGGCCCCGTCCGCCACGACCCCAGAGACCGAGGAGATCAACAATTGAAAAACATAGCGAACAGGGGCGGGGTCGGCAGCAGCAAACAGCCCTTGCTGGTCGTCATCATTCTTGCCATTGGTGCGTTGCTTGGGGCCCTCATTCTGACCACTGATGTTGCGGGCTCCTCAGGTGATGGGCATGGACATGGGCATGGCCATGAAGGACATGCCAAAGCGTCAGATGCCGCGGCCGAGGACCATGAAGCTGACGAGCATGGCCATGACGACGAGCACGGTCATGATGAGGAGCACGCCGGTGGAGGTGATAGCCACCAGGAGGGCGAGGTCGAGCTAAACGACGTGCAGATACGCGCCGCCGGCATCACGCTCGCCACCGCGCAGGAGGCGGTCATTCGCAGTGGTATCACCCTGCCCGGCGAAATTGCCTTCAACGCTGACCAGACCGCGCGGGTGGTGCCACGCCTCGCCGGCGTGGTTGAAGGGGTAACGGCGGGTCTTGGCGAGCAGGTCAAGAAAGGCCAGGTGCTTGCCGTGATCGCCAGCAGGGAGCTTGCGGAACAACGGAGCAGCCTGGCCACCGCACAGAAGCGACTGCAACTGGCTCGTACCACGTACCAGCGTGAGAAGCAGCTTTGGGAGGAGGGGATCTCCGCCAAGCAGGACTATCTTGCTGCGGAGCAGGCGCTACGCGAGGCAGAACTCACGGTCGCCAACGTCCGGGAGCAGCTCCAGGCGCTCGGCAGCGATGCGGGAACCCCGGGTGCGCTTAGCCGCTATGAGGTGCGGGCTCCGTTCGACGGCATGATCGTCGAGAAGGACATCACCCTGGGCGAGGCCGTCAGCGCAGACGCGCCTGTCTTCACCCTGTCCGATCTGTCCAGCGTCTGGGCAGATGTCATGGTGCCCGCCAAGGACCTGGGCAGCGTTCGGGTTGGCAGCCAGGCCGTCATTGAAGCAACCGCCTTCGAATCTCGGGCTGAAGGGACCGTGTCCTATATCGGCTCGCTGGTAGGGCAGCAAAACCGGGCGGCAGTCGCTCGTATCACCCTCTCCAATCCTGGCGGCATCTGGCGCCCGGGTCTGTTCGTCAGCGTGCAGGTGCTTGCAGGTGAGGAGCGGGTGCCTGTAGCCGTCAAGCCTGACGCATTGCACACACTGGAAGAGCGGCCGGTGGTGTTCGTACGCACGGAGCAGGGTTTTGTCGCCGCTCCGGTGGCGACGGGCCGGCGTGACGCTGACGCGGTGGAGATCATCCAGGGCGTCGACGCCGGAACGCGCTATGCGCTGGGCAACAGCTTCATCATCAAGTCCGAACTGGGCAAAGGCAGCGCCGAGCATAGCCACTGATCGCCGGAGAAGAACCGTGTTTGAACGCATCATTCGCTTTTCCATCGAGCACCGCTGGCTGGTAATGCTGGCGGTACTGGGAATGGCGGCGCTGGGCATCTTCAATTATCAGCGCTTGCCGATCGACGCCGTCCCCGACATCACCAACGTTCAGGTGCAAATCAATACCGCGGCTCCTGGCTACTCGCCGTTGGAGGTCGAGCAGCGGATCACCTATCCGCTGGAGACGGTGATGGCTGGCATTCCGAAGCTGGAACAGACCCGCTCGCTGTCGCGTTATGGGCTCTCCCAGATCACGGTGATCTTCGAGGAAGGAACCGACATCTATTTCGCTCGCCAACTGGTGAACGAGCGTCTACAGGGGGCATCGGATCAATTGCCGGCGGGCATAGCCGCCACTCTTGGACCGATCTCCACCGGGCTTGGCGAGATCTACTTCTGGACGGTGGAGGCCGAGGAGGGAGCGTCCACGGCAGATGGGGCCCCCTACACCTTGACTGATCTGCGCGAGATCCAGGATTGGATCATCAAGCCGCAGTTGCGCAACGTGCCTGGCGTGACAGAGATAAACACGATCGGCGGTTACGAGAAGGAGTATCAGATCGCACCCAACCCGCAGGTGCTGCGCTCCTATGGGCTCACGCTACAGGACTTGCTCACTGCGGTGGAGCGCAACAACCAGAACCTGGGGGCTGGCTACATCGAGCGCAGCGGCGAGCAATACACGATCCGTGCTCCGGGGCAGGTTCGGTCGGCCGAGGAGATCGGCAGCATTCTCATCGCCAATGTGAACGGCACGCCGATCCGCATAAACGACGTGGCCGAGGTCGGCATCGGCAGGGAGCTGCGCACGGGAGCTGCGACCGAGAACGGTCGGGAGGTGGTGCTGGGTACTGCCTTCATGCTCATGGGCGAGAACAGCCGAGCGGTCTCCCAAGCGGTAGATCAGAAGATGAAGGAGATCAACCGCAGCCTCCCTGAGGGGGTGCATGCGGTGACGGTATACGACCGCACGGTGCTGGTGGACAAGGCGATTGCCACGGTGCAGAAGAACCTCATCGAGGGCGCCATCCTGGTGATTGCGGTGCTTTTTCTGTTCCTCGGCAACATCCGCGCCGCCATACTCACCGCGCTGGTTATCCCGCTCGCGATGCTGTTCACCTTCACGGGTATGGTGACGAATGGGGTCAGTGCCAACCTGATGAGCCTGGGGGCGCTGGACTTCGGCATCATCATCGACGGCGCCGTGGTGATCGTAGAGAACTGCGTTCGGCGCCTGGCACACGCCCAGTCTCATCTCGGCCGACCGCTCACCCGTGCCGAGCGGTTGAAAGAGGTGTTCCTCGCTTCCAAAGAAGTGCGTCGGCCGCTCTTGTTTGGCCAGCTGATCATCATGATCGTTTATCTGCCCATCTTCGCCCTCACCGGGGTGGAGGGGAAAATGTTCACCCCCATGGCCTTCACTGTGGTGGCCGCGCTCCTCGGCGCCATGATCCTTTCCATCACCTTCGTGCCGGCGGCGGTGGCCCTTTTCATCGGCAACCGGGTGACCGAGAAGGAAAACGTGCTGATGCGCGGCGCCAGGCGGGCTTACCGACCGGCGCTCGACGCGGTGATGGCTAACAAGCCGGCGGTGCTCACCTTCGCAATGGTCACCGTCGTGCTCGCGGGCTTGATCGGCACCCGTATGGGCAGCGAGTTCGTGCCTAGCCTCAATGAAGGCGACTTTGCCATCCAGGTTCTCCGGGTGCCGGCGACCGGTCTGACGCAGTCGCTGGAGATGCAGCGGCAACTGGAGCGCAAGCTCGTCGAGGAGTTTCCCGAGATCGAGCGCATCTTCACCCGCACCGGTACGGCGGAGGTGGCGTCCGACGCCATGCCACCGAATATTTCCGATGCCTACGTAATGCTCAAGCCGCAGGACCACTGGCCGGATCCGGGCAAGTCGCGCAACCAGCTGTTGCTGGAGGTGCAGGCCTCCGCTGCCGAGCTTCCCGGTAGCAATTACGAATTCTCCCAGCCGATCGAACTGCGGTTCAACGAGCTGATCTCCGGTGTGCGTTCGGACGTGGCGGTGAAGATCTTCGGCGATGACATGGACGTGCTGAACAACACCGCCGTCGAGATCGCCGAGGTCCTGGAGAGCGTGTCCGGAGCCTCGGGCGTACAGGTGGAACAGACCACCGGGCTGCCCATGCTCACGGTGCATATCGACCGTGAGCGGGTCGCCCGCTATGGCCTCAGCGTGAGCGAAGTGCAGGATACGCTAGCAGTAGCCGTTGGCGGCCGCGAGGCTGGGACCCTGTTCCAGGGGGATCGTCGCTTCGACATCGTGGTACGCCTTCCCGAGGTGCTGCGCAGTGACCTGGCGGCCATCGAGCGGCTGCCCATCGCGCTGCCCATGGGCGCAGGGGGCCTGGTGAATTACATTCCACTCGGCGATGTCGCGGAACTGGACATCGCACCGGGGCCGAATCAGATCAGCCGCGAGGAAGGTAAACGGCGTGTCGTGGTGACGGCAAACGTGCAGGGGCGCGACATCGGCTCCTTCGTAGCCGAGGCCGAGCAGCGTATTCGGCAGCAGGTGAAAATTCCCGCCGGCTACTGGACGGATTGGGGCGGCACCTTTGAGCAGCTGGAGTCCGCCACGCAACGGCTGCAAATTGTGGTGCCGGTAGCCTTGCTGCTGGTTTTCGTGCTCCTGTTCATGATGTTCAACAACGCCAAGGACGGCCTTCTGGTCTTCACTGGCATCCCCTTTGCGCTGACCGGCGGCATCGCAGCGTTGTGGTTGCGCGGCATTCCGCTTTCGATTTCCGCGGCGGTGGGCTTTATCGCGCTTTCTGGCGTGGCGGTGCTCAACGGCTTGGTGATGCTTTCCTTCATCCGCAGCCTGCGTGAGCAGGGTTACGGGCTGGATGCGGCGATCTACGAAGGCGCACTGACCCGGCTGAGGCCGGTGTTGATGACCGCGCTGGTGGCGGCCCTGGGTTTCGTGCCGATGGCACTCAACACGGGCACAGGGGCCGAGGTGCAGCGGCCGCTCGCAACAGTGGTGATAGGCGGCATCATTTCTTCGACGCTGCTGACCTTGCTGGTCTTGCCGGTGCTCTATCGACTGGCTCATCAGAGGGGAGCGGCCGCTGAGAATGCCGAGACCAGTCCTGAGGATCACGTTCCGCAGGGCTCCGCGTAACCGTTTGAGCTGCATCATGTTCTCCACGGACCTGGTGCAGCTTACCGCTGGCGTTTCTACATGACTGAATTAGGAGGGATCATATGGGCGGCCATCATGCTCATGGGGCGAGCGCCACGAGCAATATCAAGATCGCTTTTTTTCTAAACCTCAGTTTTACCCTTATCGAGCTTGTTGGCGGTCTTTGGACCAATAGCGTGGCTATCTTGAGTGATGCCGTACATGATCTGGGGGATTCGCTATCCCTTGGGTTGGCGTGGTACTTCGTTCACCTGTCCAAGCAAGGGCCAACGTCCCGAAACACCTACGGGTATCAGCGATACTCGCTGTTGGGTGGCCTGATAACTGCCGTTGTGTTGATGATCGGGTTGGGTTTTATCCTGTGGCATGCAGTCGGTCGCCTGCTATCGCCTGAGGAGGTAAACGCGCCGGGCATGATGGCGCTCGCGGTTGTCGGCATCTTGTTCAACGGTGCGGCTGTTTTGAGGGTCCGTAAGGGAAGCTCTCTTACAGAGCGAATCGTAAGCTGGCATTTGATTGAAGATACGCTTGGCTGGGTTGCGGTGTTGCTGGGAGCTGGAGCGATTGCCATATGGGATCTCCCCATCATAGATCCACTGCTGTCGATCGCTATATCCTGTTTCATCTTGTGGAATGTCGTAAAAAATATGAAGCAGTTTTTCCATATTTTTCTACAGCTATCTCCCCCAAACTTCGATCGGGATTCCTTTGAACAGCATATCCTGTCTCTGCCAAAGGCGGTCTCCCTGCACCATACTCACAGCTGGACGCTGGATGGCGAGAGTCATGTATTGACGACCCATGTCGTCATGGAGAAGGCGGCGAGTCGCGGTGATGTCCTGAAGGTAAAGAACGAGATACAAGAGTTCTCGCGTGCGCAGGGGTTTACCCATGTTACTGCCGATGTGGAGCTCGAAGGTGAGATATGCGTGTCGGGTGATGAGCACGGGCACGGGCACGGACATGGACATGGACATGGACACGATGACACATGTCCGCTTCGATGAGTGGAGAACGCCATCCGGCCTTTCGTCATCGGGCGCAAGTACTGGCTGTTCAGGGACTCATCCGGAGGGGCGACGGCGAAGCCTGTCACTCCCGTGACCAAGCAACGACTGCCCATCCGCCCTCTCTGGCCTGCCATGCGCAGCCTGTCGGCCACGCGGCTGGCGGGTGAAGAGCAGCTGGTCAGGGTTGCATGTGCAGGCCCCTAATGCCCGCCGAAATTCGCCTGGCGTTTTTCCAGGAAGGCACTGACCGCTTCCTGAAAATCCGGGCTGTCCATGCAGCGGGAAAACCCGATCTTCTCCGCTTCGAGCTGATGGTCCAGGTCCCGGGCGAAGGACTGGCGCATCAGCCGCTTGAGCTGGCCCTGGGCCACCGGGGCGGAGCGGCTCAGGCGGCCGACCAGGCATTCGGTGACGCTGGCCAGCTGGCTCGACGGCACCACCTTGTTCACCAGCCCGAGAGTGAGGGCCTGGGTTGCGTCTATGGGTTCGTTGAGCAGGGCGATTTCCAGCGCGGTGCGCAGGCCAACCAGGCGCGGCAGGTGCCAGGAAGCACCGAGGTCGCAGCTGGCGCCGAGCTTGAGGTAGGCGAAGTTGAAGTTGGTGTTGCTGGCGGCGATGACGATGTCGCAGGCCAGGGCGATGCTCATGCCGGCGCCGGCCACCGCGCCCTGCACGCTGGCGACAACGGGCACGTCCAGTTCGCTGAGCAGCAACATGGCCTGGTTCATCGGTTCGATGAGGTCGGGCACCACGCTGTCCGGCGTGTCGCGGAACTGGGCGATGTCGCCGCCGGCCATGAAGCCGCGGCCTTCGCCAGTGAGCACCAGCACGCGGGTCTGGCGGCGGGCGGCTACTTCCTGGCAGGCAGAGAGAAACGCCGCAGCCATCTCGCTGTTGATGGCATTCATGGCCTCGGGGCGGTTGAATCGGATAGTGCTGACCGGGCCTTGATGGTGCAGCAGGATCGGCGAATCGTTCATGGCGATCACTCTTGTTGTGGGCGGTAATGGCACCAGACCTGTTCCATCACGGTCCGGCGCTGGTCGGGGCGGATCGGGTCCCAGGCCGTCAGGTTGACGGCCCGTAGCAGGCAGCGGGGACGGCCGTCCGGGCTGCTGTCGGTCTCGATCAGGTTGAAGCAGGCGGGGTCCTGCTCGAAGGCTTTCAGGCTGTGCAGCCCGCCGCCGACGATGTGGCTGAGGATGACCCGGTTGACCGCATCGTGGGCCACCAGTAGCAGGTCGTTCCAGTCGTCCCGGGCCAGCCACGCCTGCCAGGCAGTGAGTACCCGCTCGGCAAAGGACTGCCAGGACTCGCCGCCGATGAAGGCCGCGCCGGGCTGTTCGGCGCCGTCGTAGGCGTAGGCGATGGCCCGTTCACGCTGTCTTGGGAGGATTTCGCGCAGGCGGCCGGCCCGGATTTCCTTGAAGCGCTCGTCGCTGAGTAGCGGCAGGTCCCGATCGCCAAGCACGGCGCGGGCGGTCTGTTCGGTGCGCGGCAGGCCCGAGCAGAGCGCCCGGTCCAGCGGGACGCCAGCGAGCCAGCGGGCGGTGGCAGCCACCTGTTCGCGCCCGGCCGGGTTGAGCGGCACGTGGCGCGGGTCCAGCGGGCGGCCCTGTTCATCGAAATAGGTCACCGAGGCGTGACGCATCAGGTAGATGCGTCGGCGTGCCGGGCGGTTCATGGCGCCTCGTCCAGCAGCCTGGGGTTGCTCTCGGCAAGCTTTTGCCGGGTGACCCGCTGCAGGTGGGCGAAGATTTCCGCCCGGCGCTCGCCCTGATCGGCTTCTCCGACGCGAATGGACTGGCACAGGGCGCGGTTGGCGGCGAGCAGGCGAGGGCGCAGCTCGGCCCCGCCGTCGCTGCCGTCCTCCACCAGGCCGCCGAGGGCTTCCAGCTCCTGCTGTTCCGGCCGTTCGCCGTTGCGCAGCTGGCGGGCGGCGATGGCCATGGCCCGGGCAATCATCAGGGCATCGGTTTTCTGGCCGCCGGACAGACCGGGCAGGATGCGCTCGCGCAGCAGCGCTTCGGCGGTGGCGAGCAATTGCTCGCCGGTGGGTTGGTCTCGCATCAGGCGGCCTCCGTCATCTGCAGAATGGCCAGTTCCAGCTCTGGCAACAGGTGGCCGGTGAGAGCCAGCAGCAGCGAATCCTCCTCGCCGGAGAGGTGGCGGTCGGCCTGCTGCAGGGCAATCACCGCCCAGCGCAGGTGTGCCAGGACCTCCCAGTAACCCACCTGCTCGCGAGGGATGGGCGTGCCGCTGACGCTTTCGTAGCCGGCGTAGAAATCCGAGCGATGACCGATGCCGCCGGCTTCCAGATTGTCACGGCCGAAGCGCCAGCAGGCGGCACAGAACCAGCCGAGGTCTTCCAGCGGATCGCTCCAGCCGGCGAACTCCCAGTCGAGAATCGCCGTGAGGCCATGGGCATCCACCATGTAGTTGCCGGTGCGGAAATCCCGGTGGCAGAGCACCAGCGGACGGCTTTCCGGCGCGTTCAGTTCGAGCCAGCGCAAGCCCCATTCCAGTACCGGGTGGGCGCCGTCGTGGCCGTCCAGCCAGGCGCGCAGGTCGGCGACCGCGTGCAGTGCCGGCGCTTCGTCATACAGCGGCAGGAATTCCAGCGCCGGATGCGGCGGGCGGATGCGGTGGATCTTCGCCAACTCCTCACCCAGCCGGCGGGCCAGGGCAGGGCGATCCGGCGCGAGGCTCAGGTCCTTGACCAAGAGATGCCCGGCGCCTTGGCCGGCGACCCGGCGCATGACGAACAGCGGGCGGCCGATGGCCTCGCCGGAGGCGTCCAGCCAGAGTGGTTCGGGCACTGTGACGCCGACCTCGAACACGGCCTGCAGCAGGGCGAACTCCTGGGCTCGGCCGTGGCTCACCGCCACGCCGGTAGGCGCATCGGCACGGATAACCAGTTCCAGCAGGCCTTGGTGGGGCCCGTCCTTTACCTGTGCGGTGGCCAGCCAGTTCTGCTGGATGGCCCCGCCGGAGAGCAGCCGGAACTCGGTGAACACCACGCGGTGGGCCTCGGCCCGGCGGGCGACGTAGTGCTCCAGGGCGCTGCGGATCTCTTCGCTCATAGGCTGTACTTCTTGAACACGCGCTTGGCCAGGCTCCAGCGGTGTACTTCCGAGGGGCCGTCATAGATGCGGAAGGCGCGCATGTCGGAGAAGATCCGCGCGACGATGGTTTCCCCGGTGACGCCCTGGCCGCCCAGTACCTGCACGCTGCGATCGGTGACGCGCCAGGCCGCTTCGGAGGCGATGACCTTGGCCATGCTCGATTCGGCGGTGCCCAGCTGGCCCTGGTCCAGCACCCAGGCGGTGTGCCAGATCGCCAGGCGGGCGCTGAGCATGTCCATCTCGTTGTCGGCGAGCATGAAGCCGACGCCTTCGTGACGACCCAGCTCCTTGCCGAAGGCCATGCGCCGGGTGGCGTAGCGGGCGGCGATCTCATGGCAGCGACGGGCCTGGCCGAGCCAGCGCATGCAATGGGTCAGGCGGGCCGGGGAGAGGCGCACCTGGGCGTACTTGAAGCCTTCGCCCAGCTCGCCGAGGATGGCACTGGCCGGCACCCGCAGGTCGTTGAAGTCCACCACGCAGTGGCCGCCCGGAAAGCAACTGTCCAGCGAGTCCATCACCCGCTCGATGTGGATGCCCGGCGCGTTCATGCTGGACAGGAACATGGTGGCCCGGCCGTCTTCGAGCTTGGCCATGATGATCGCCAGGGTGGCGCCCTCGGCCCCGGTGATGAACCACTTGCGGCCGTTGAGGACGAAGTCGTCGCCGTCGCGCACGGCCGTTGTCTGCAGCATCGAGGGGTCGGAGCCGGCGCCGGGGTCGGGCTCGGTCATGCAGAAGCAGGAGCGGATCTCGCCGGCCGCCAGCGGGCGCAGCCAGCGCTCCTTCTGTTCCTCGGTGGCGATGGCTTCGAGCATGTGCATGTTGCCTTCGTCCGGCGCGGCGATGTTCAGTGCCACCGGACCCAGCGGTGAGTAGCCCGCTTCCTCGAAGAACACCGCCTTGCCGCGATGGTCCAGGCCCAGGCCTCCATATTCGGGGGAGATGTGGGCGCTGAGCAGGCCGGCGTTCTTCGCGGCGGCGACCAGTTCGTTGCGCAGCTCCTCGGTCGGGCCGTGGGAGGTGCAGCGCGGATCGTTCTCGCGGGGCATCACATGAGTGGCGATGAAATCGCGGACGCGGCCACGCAGCGTTTCCATTTCCGGTGAAAGGGCGAAATCCATGGGCGGGCTCCTCTGCGATCAGCTGTACGAGTAGAAGCCGCGGCCGCTCTTGCGCCCGAGGTAGCCGGCTTCGACCATCTCCCGCAGCAGCGGGGCAGGGCGGTACTTGGAGTCGTTGAAGCTGGTGTAGAACACCTCCATGACCGCCAGCAGGGTGTCCAGGCCGATCAGGTCGGCCAGCGCCAGCGGACCGATGGGGTGGCTGCAGCCCAGCTTCATCCCGGTGTCGATGTCCTCGGCGCTGGCAAGGCCCTCCTGCAGCACGAACACTGCCTCGTTGATCATCGGCACGAGGATGCGGTTGACCGCGAAACCGGCGCTGTTGCGGGCGCTGATGGCGGTCTTGCCGATGCGCTCGGCAAAGGCAAGGGCGGCGGACTGGGTCTCGTCGCCGGTCTGCAGGCCGCGGATCAGCTCCACCAGTTGCATCATCGGCACCGGGTTGAAGAAGTGCATGCCGATGAAGCGATCCGGCCGGTCGGTGGCCGCCGCGAGTTTGGTGATGGAGATGGAGGAGGTGTTGCTGGCGATCATCGCCTCGGGTTTGAGGACACTGCAGATGTCCGCGAGGACCTTCACCTTCAGATCCTCGGCCTCGGTGGCGGCCTCGATCACCAGGTCGACGTCGGCCATGGCCTGGCGATCGGTGGTCGCGCGCACGCGGCCAAGTACGGCCTGCTTGCCGGCCTCGTCGAGCTTTTCCTTCTTGATCAGGCGGTCCAGGCTGTTGCCCAGAGCGGCCATGCCGCGCTCGGTAGCGGCTTCGGAGATGTCCAGCATCACCACGTCCAGCCCGGCCATGGCGCAGATCTGGGCGATGCCGTTGCCCATGGTGCCCGCGCCGATCACGCCTACAGAATCGATCTGCATTCATTCGTCCTCATGTTGTTGTTCTTGTCGTGCAGCGGTTGTAGCTCCGGGGTCACACTAGTACCGGGGTCAGACCCGCTCGAACACTGCGGCGATGCCCTGGCCGCCGCCGATGCACATGGTCACCAGTGCGTAGCGGCCGCCGGTGCGGTGCAGTTCGTGGATGGCCTTGATGGCGATAATGGTGCCGGTGGCACCGACCGGATGGCCGAGGGAAATGCCCGAGCCGTTGGGGTTGACCTTCGCCGGGTCCAGCCTCAGCACCTGGATCACCGCACAGGCCTGGGCGGCAAAGGCCTCGTTGGCCTCGATCACGTCCATCTGCTCCAGCGACAGCCCCGTGCGTTCCAGCACCTGACGTACCGCTGGCACCGGGCCGATACCCATGTAGGCGGGCTCCACGCCGGCATGGGCATAGCCCACCAGCCGTGCCAGCGGGTTCAGGCCAAGGGCTTCGGCGCGGCCGGCCTCGGCCAGAACCAGCGCGGCGGCGCCGTCATTGAGCCCCGAGGCGTTGCCCACGGTGACGCTGCCGCCGTCCTTCCTGAACACCGGTTTCATCCCGGTGAGCTGGTCGGCGGTTACATCGCCACGCACGTGCTCGTCGGTGTCGAACAGGGTAGTGCCCTTGCGCGTCTTCAGCTCCACCGGAACGATCTGTTCGCGGAAACGGCCCTCGGCGATGGCGTGGGCTGCGCGCTGCTGGCTTTCCAGGGCCAGGGCGTCCTGCTGATCGCGGCTGATCCCGTAGCGCTCGGCAACGTTCTCCGCGGTAATGCCCATGTGGGTGCGTTCCCAGGGGTCGTGGAGAATGCCGTTCATGTAGTCCACGGCCTGGGCATCGCCGAGGCGGGCGCCCCAGCGCATGCCGGGCAGAATGAAGGGGCCGCGGCTCATGCTTTCCGCGCCGGCGCCAATGGCGATATCCGCGTCGCCCAGCAGGATGCTCTGGGCGGCCGAGACGATGGCCTGCAGCCCGGAACCGCAGAGGCGGTTGACGTTGAATGCCGGGGTTTCCTTCGGCATCCCGGCGTCCATGCTGGCGACGCGGCTGAGGTAGGCATCGCGCGGCTCGGTGGGCACCACGTTGCCCATAACCAGGTGGCCGACCTGGTCTGGCGCTACACCGGAGCGATCAAGCGCCGCTTTCACAGCGGTGGTTGCGAGAGTGGACAGGGGGGCGTCTTTCAGTGCGCCGCCAAAGGAGCCGATGGCGGTCCGGGCTGCACCGACGACAAGAATTTCGCGCTTCGCCATGTCTTGTACCTGAGCTTGTTGTTGTATTTCAGGCGAAGCCGTTACGGAGCTGGTGGCTCGCAGGGCTTCGGTAGCGTCTGTCTCTGAGTAAAAAACAAATCTGACGGTTTGTAAACAAGAGACTGCTGTCGTGAACTTGGAGCAGCATTTCGTCCCGCCTCGGGCACGCTTTGCGGCACTTACATGTTGGGGTAGTTCGGCCCGCCCGAACCTTCCGGCGCCACCCAGGTGATGTTCTGCGCCGGGTCCTCGATGTCGCAGGTCTTGCAGTGCACGCAGTTCTGCGCATTGATTTGAAAGCGCGGATTGCCGTCGTTGCCGTCGACGACCTCGTAGACGCCCGCGGGGCAGTAACGCTGGGCCGGTTCGGCGTACTTCGGCAGGTTCTGGCTTAGGGGAATGCCCGGGTCGGCCAGCTTCAGGTGCACCGGCTGGTCTTCCTCGTGGTTGGTGTTGGACAGGAACACCGAGGACAGCTTGTCGAAGCTGATAACCCCGTCGGGTTTCGGGTAGTCGATTTTCTTCGACTCGGCCGCGGTCTTCAGCTGGGCATGGTCCGGGCGGGTGTCGCGAAGGGTGAAGGGCATCTTGCCGCCGAGCAGGTTCTTTTGGCGATGGCCCGGGCGCCGTAGGAAACGCGCTTGCCGCCTTCGAGGTATTGCCTGGCCGGGTCGATGTTCCACAGCTCCTTGATGCCAAGGGCATAGTGCTGCGGATCGACCCCTGCGCTGAGTTGGAACCGCTCGATCAGTGCCTTCTCGTTGTGCATGGTGTTCGGTACCACGCAGACGCTGATTTCCTGGCCGGCGTCGGCAGCCTTCTGCTTCAGGCGGCACGCGGCGGAAAGGCCGGCCGGGCCCGCGCCGACGATGACCACGTCGAACTCCATGGATTCGCGTTCCACAGTCCTCTCTCCTGAGCTCTCTATTCGCAGGCATTGCAAGGCGGCCGGTAGACCGCCCGCAGCTCTAGCCTGCCATGTTCAACAGGATACCCGCTGCCACCGCCGAGCCGATCACACCGGCCACGTTGGGCCCCATGGCATGCATCAGCAGGAAGTTCTGCGGG
>NZ_JBHRXZ010000023.1:0-3505 GCF_042648805.1 Stutzerimonas tarimensis
CGAAGTAGTACATCATGCCGAGGAAGCCGGTGGTGAGGAAGAAGCCCACGGCGTTATGGCCGTACCACCACTGGATCATCGCATCGGTCGCACCCGAGTAGATCGAGTAGGACTTGAACCAGCCCACCGGGATCTGCAGGTTGTTGACGATGTGCAGCATGGCGGTGACGAGGATGAAGGCGCCGAAGAACCAGTTACCCACGTAGATGTGCTTGACCTTGCGCTGCATCAGCGTGCCAAAGAACACCACTACGTAGGAGATCCAGACGACAGCAATCAGGATGTCGATCGGCCACTCCAGTTCGGCATATTCCTTGGAGCTGGTCATGCCCAATGGCAGGGTAATGACGGCCAGGACGATGACCGCTTGCCAACCCCAGAAGGTGAAGGCAGCCAGCTTTGGCGCGAACAGTTGTACTTGGGAGGTACGCTGCACCGCATAGTAGGACGTGGCGAACAACGCACAACCGCCAAAGGCGAAGATGACTGCGTTGGTGTGAAGAGGTCGCAGGCGACCGAAAGTGACGAGGGCATTGTCGAAGTTCAGCTCAGGCCACACCAACTGTGCGGCAATGAACACACCAAGACCCATTCCGATAATTCCCCAGACCACCGTCATGATGGCGAACTGGCGAACCACCTTATAGTTATAAGCAGTCTGACTGATTGCTGTACTCATTGTGGGTTCCACGCTTTTCAAGGCATTTTCTAGGGCAAAAAACGGCGGCAAGTATGGAGAAAGCACGGTGGCAATGCAATGACACCGAAGGACCTCTCCTATCGCCTGAACCCTCGCAAAGACGCGCGTTCCATGCGTTGCGAAGTGGTCAGCACACCAGGCCGGTGTGGCGAATCGCTGGGGTTCGCTCGGATTATTGGATTAACAGTGTCGAACCAGCGCAGCTTAGGCGCCGAACGCGAAACGGGAAAGGGTAGCTGGTCGGAGCGGCCGCGACAGAGTGTCGCGCAGAGGAGGGAACACCTTGCTTGAAAGAGTAAGACGGCACGAAAGTGCCGTCTTACTCTTTCACCTTAAGTCATTGTTGAGCGGCCTGCTCGGCTCTTTGCGAGAGGCTGTAAACATAGGCTGCCAGCAGATGAACCTTGTCGTTGCCCAGATAGGGCTCTTGCGCAGGCATCCTTCCGGTGCGGCCATGCCGGATGGTCTGTTGCAATTGTGACAGGCTCGAGCCGTAGATCCAGCCCCGCGAGTCGGTCAGGTCAGGTGCGCCGAGCGCAGCCAGGCCAGTGCCGGTCGGGCCGTGGCAGGCAGCGCAGTTGGACGCGTAGATCTGCTTTCCGGCTTCGCTGTCGCTCTGGGTGCCTTCCGGCAGCGGCAGGCCTGCCAGGTCCTGACGCACATAGGCGGCGACATTCTGTACACCTGGTTCGCCAATCACTTGCAGCCAGCCCGGCATGGTACCGATACGGCCATTCAGGATGCTCGTCTTGATGGTTTCGGGCTCGCCACCCCAGCGCCAGATATTGTCGGTCAGATTGGGGAAGCCCTGGGAGCCCCGGGCATCGGAGCCGTGGCAGATGGCGCAATAGTTTGCATAGAGGCTGGCTCCCATCGTGAGCGCGCGCTCGTCCTGAGAGGCCTGCTCGATGGACATGGCTGCGTACTTGGCAAAGATCGGCCCGAACTCCGCATCGGCTCGGTCCATCTCGCGTTGCCACTGATTTACGCCGGTCCAGCCTTCTTCATAGCCGGGCATCATGCCTTTCCAGTTTCCGAGTCCCGGATAGAGGATCAGGTAGCCGATGCCGAATAGCAGGGTGGCGATGAAGAGAATGAACCACCAGCGCGGCAGCGGGTTGTCGTACTCCTCGATGCCGTCGAAGGCGTGCCCCATGGTCTTGTCGGTGGCGCCATCGTGCTGACCTTTGCGCGTGGCAAAGATCAGCCAGAACAGGGCAACGATGGTGCCCAGGGTAAGCAGGGCGATGTACCCGCTCCAGAATGTGCTCATGTTCCAGCTCCTGGGTAGCCCCCTCCGGGGCTACCCCTGATTGACGTTGGACGGGCTTGGCCAGCTCGTCGTTGACCGATTAACGGGTACTGGTGATCGCGGTGCCGAGCACCTGCAGGTAGGCGATCAGCGCATCCATCTCGCTGACCCCGCGAACGGCTTCGCGGGCGCCTGCGATGTCGTCATCGGTATAAGGGACGCCAAGGGTGCGCAGGGCTTGCATCTTGCGGGCGGTGGCGCGTCCATCGAGGGTGTTCTCCACCAGCCAGGGGTAGGAAGGCATCTTCGATTCGGGAACGACGTTGCGCGGGTTGTACAGGTGCGCACGGTGCCAGTCGTCGGAGTAGCGTCCACCGACACGGGCCAGGTCCGGGCCGGTACGCTTGGAGCCCCACAGGAAGGGGTGGTCCCAGACGCTTTCGCCGGCGACGGAATAGTGGCCGTAGCGCTCGGTTTCAGCGCGGAACGGACGGATCATCTGCGAGTGGCAGCCGACGCAGCCCTCGCGGATGTAGATGTCGCGACCTTCGAGCTGCAGCGCCGTGTAGGGACGCATGCCGTCAACGGGCTCGTTGACCACGTCCTGGAAGAACAGCGGCACGATCTGGGTCAGGCCGCCGATGCTCACGGCCAGGACCATGAACAGGGTCAGCAGGCCGATGTTTTTCTCGAGTTTCTCGTGTTGCTTCATTGCTCAGTCCTCAAACCATCTTCGCCGCAGCTTCGTACTCGGCAGGTTTGGACGCCTTAACGGTGCGCCAGGTGTTGTAGGCCATCAACAGCATGCCGGTGAGGAAGAAAGCACCGCCAATCATGCGAACCACAAAGCCTGGGTGGCTGGCTTCCAGCGCCTCGACGAAGGAGTAGGTCAGGGTGCCGTCTTCGTTGACCGCGCGCCACATCAGGCCCTGGGTGATGCCGTTGACCCACATCGAGGCGATGTAGAGCACAGTACCGATGGTGGCCAGCCAGAAGTGCGCATTGATCAGGCCGACGCTGAACATCTGCTCACGGGCGAATACCCGCGGAATCAGGTGGTAAAGCGAGCCGATGGTGATCATTGCCACCCAGCCGAGGGCGCCGGCATGTACGTGGCCGATGGTCCAGTCGGTGTAGTGGGACAGGGCGTTGACGGTCTTGATGGCCATCATCGGGCCTTCGAAGGTCGACATGCCGTAGAAGGCCAGCGACACCACCAGGAAGCGCAGGATCGGGTCGGTGCGCAGTTTGTGCCAGGCACCGGAGAGGGTCATCATGCCGTTGATCATGCCGCCCCAGCTTGGCGCCAGGAGGATGATCGACATCACCATGCCGAGCGACTGGGCCCAGTCGGGCAGGGCAGTGTAGTGCAGGTGGTGCGGACCGGCCCAGATATAGACACTGATCAGCGCCCAGAAGTGGACGATGGACAGGCGATAGGAATAGATCGGGCGCTCGGCCTGCTTCGGCACGAAGTAGTACATCATGCCGAGGAAGCCGGTGGTGAGGAAGAAGCCCACGGCGTTATGGCCGTACCACCACTGGATCATCGC
>NZ_JBHRXZ010000024.1:0-552365 GCF_042648805.1 Stutzerimonas tarimensis
GCCCGACCCGTTCAGGACCAGACCCCCTGGCTGGCACCGCGCTTTCGCCCGAGCCTGCCAGCGGCACGCCATGACCTGGCTTTCCGCCCGCCGCACTCCACATCTAACCTCTTGATCTACAAGAGCTTTTCACTGAAGACTGCGCCGGAAGTGGTGCGCATTATAGGGGCTCGGGAACAGCCGTCAACCTATTTCGACAACCTTTCGCGGATCCACCAGCTCGACAGACGAGCGCACCGCCCCTATCAGCCCCCGCGACTAACTCAGCGCAAACAAAAAGAGCGACCCTTTCGGATCGCCCTCTAAGCCCCACGTGACGCGGGTTCGAATTGGTAGGCACAATTGGATTCGAACCAACGACCCCCACCATGTCAAGGTGGTGCTCTAACCAACTGAGCTATGTGCCTTCGATGGGGGCGCATTTTATAGAGCCCAAGAAAGGAGTCAAGACTTTTTTTGCTAACTAACTGATATTCGTGCTTTTTAAACAAATCAGGGGTAAGGCCGGGCGCTGGTGATCCTCAGCGAGCGCGAGTAGCATGAGCCCCGTCAAATATTCACAACAGGTATTGCAGAATGGTGCACACCGCCTACCCTTCGTCCTATTACGCCGCCTCTGCGAACTGCACGTCCGAGCGACCTTCACTCAGGGAAGCGTTAGAAACAGACATATGCGTGATCGGCGCCGGTTACACAGGACTGTCAGCCGCCTTGTCCCTGCTTGAAGCGGGGTTCAGGGTCGTTGTGCTGGAGGCGGCGCGTGTTGGTTTCGGCGCGTCGGGGCGCAATGGAGGGCAAATCGTCAACAGCTACAGCCGCGACATTGATGTCATCGAGCGCAGCGTCGGTTCGGCCGAGGCGAGCATGATAGGCGCGATGGCCTTCGAGGGTGCACGCATCATTCGTGAACGTGTCGCCCGCTACCACATTGATTGTGATCTTAAAAATGGCGGCGTGTTTGCCGCATTCAATGCCAGGCAGATGCGCCACCTCGAATCCCAGAAAGCCTTATGGCAACGCCATGGATACGAGGAACTGCAGATGCTGGATCAAGCTCAGATTCAGCAGGTAGTCGCAACCAACCGCTATGTGGGCGGCGTCCTGGATCGGATGGGTGGCCATATACATCCACTCAATCTTGCCTTGGGAGAAGCCGCTGGCGTCGAATCCCTTGGCGGCACAATTTTCGAGCAAAGCCCCGTCGTCAACATCGAGCGGACAAGTTCGCCTGTTGTCCGCACCCCCGAAGGCAGCGTTCGAGCAAAATTCCTCGTTGTAGCGGGCAATGCCTACCTGGGTGACCTCCTGCCGGAACTGGCGGCCAAGTCGATGCCCTGTGGCAGCCAAGTGATCGCTACCGAGCCGCTCGATGGCGATTTGGCCGCAAGCTTGCTTCCTCAGGACTATTGCGTGGAAGACTGCAACTACCTGCTGGATTACTACAGACTTTCAGCGGACAAGCGACTGATCTACGGCGGCGGGGTTGTCTACGGTGCGCGCGATCCGGATGACATTGAAGCGATCATCCGGCCGAAGATGCTCAAGACCTTTCCTCAACTGGCCAAGGCCAGGATTGACTATGCCTGGAGCGGCAACTTCCTTCTGACGTTGTCCCGGTTGCCGCAGATGGGCAGGCTAGACGACAACATCTACTATTCGCAGGGATGCAGCGGACATGGTGTGACCTACACGCATCTGGCCGGAAAGCTCCTCGCCGAGGCATTGCGCGGGCAAGCCGAGCGCTTCGACGCTTTCGCCAGCCTGCCACATTATCCATTCCCTGGGGGCCGCGCTTTCCGAGTTCCCCTGACAGCCATCGGTGCTGCCTATTACAACCTTCGGGACAGGCTGGGATTCTAGGCTCTGTACGAAAAGTGCCTGCGCTCGGTCATGTTGCGTTGAAAAGCGGCTCGGAATGCTCATTTACGACTAGTAAACTCCGCTTCCTCGCCGCTTTTCGCCTTGCCTGTCCTTCGCTCGGCTGACTTTTCGCACAGGCCCTAGTCGACAGGACACGCAGGCAGAGGCCGACAAGCAGCACCTTCGTCAGTCAAAGGTAAAGCAAGCTCAGTACGGAACCGGGAATCCTGCGGACTCAGCCGGGCAGCACATGCCCTGGCCGAAGCTGCCTCGTCCAAGCAATTGCCTTCAGCCAGCAAATGCGAAAGATTGAACCATCCGGGTGCAAAATCAGGTGTCACGCGCAGGCTGTCACGCAGCGATTGCTCGGCGGATGACCCATCTCCTCGCTGATACTGGCTGTTGGCCAGAGCAAACAAGGCTAGCCCACTGTCCCAATGCTCAACTGCGGCAGCATAGGCTTGCTCCGCAGCCATTTGCTGCCCGGTTTCCTCAAGGTCGCTAGCAGCCTCCAACCATGGTGCCAACTCGGCAGAATGCGGAATCTGCCCAGGCTGCACGGTCAGTACGGCCCATCGTTGTCCCTTGAACCAGGCTCGTTGGAATTCACGAAAACCTTCCTTGCGACGAGCCTCGGTTCCCGAACGAAGGATGACGATCTGCTCATCCAGGTCATAGCCCACAACAACCGCGAAGTGCCATTGCGGCCAGCGGTTGAACGCCAGATTCTGCAGGACGAGCACTGGATTACCAGCAGCCACCTCGGCCAACAACGTCTCCATGCGGGGCGCCAGCGAATAGACCAGCAGCCCATGCGCGCGTGCTGCCGCGACCATTTCCACCTGCAGACTGCCCTGACGCTCAGGGAGATAGACCCGATCGACGAGGCCTTCGGGGGTACTGGCCAACCCGCGGTGGTTGAGCATGGTAGCCAGTGCAGCCGGGCCGCACTGGTATTCTTCCTGAGGGAAGAAAGGTACTTCGCTGAGCTCTGCCTGGCGCGGGAGGTGCCCCTCGTCCACCGCTACAAAGGGCGTACGTGCACAACCGGCCAGCCAGATGACCGCCAGAAGCGCCAGGCAGATCCGTCGTATCAACGGTTGATGCAGTTGACGAAGTTGAAGATGTTGGTTGCGCACAGCATGTCGGTCACGATGAAAATCACCAGGAAAAGGATGATGACACCAACAACGTTGCCGCCGGCAGGAGCCTGATCGAGTTGCTGATTGAACTGCGCCAGTTCAGCTGCGGTAAGGCTATTGATGCGATCCTGCACCTGTGCCCGGTCTACACCCATGGCTTCGAGTTTGTGCTTGACCTCTTCGTCATCCAGCATCGCCATCAACTGCTGCCTGTCGACATCCTGGCGGTGCTCGGAAATCACCTCCGGTGTTCCGATCATTGCGGCCTGAGCCATCGGGATCTGAACGAACAGGCAGAGATGCAATACCGCCATTGCTGCCGCTACTCTGCGCATCCAATGAGAAATGAGCATGGTCGAACTCCTTAAGCGTTTTTGTGGGTGATCCTGCACTAGCCGAACGCAGTTAAGACGTCTTGCCGCTTTGCTTGTTCCGCGCGTGATGCGCTCGAACGAACAGCCAATGCCCACCTCGCGCCAATCGCATCATTTTGATATGTTATAACAGTCGATTGCCTGCACCCTTTCCCACTACCACCCTCCATGAGATCAAAAAGAATGTCTTCCAGATTGTCCCTCCCCGGCCTCCTTGCCAGCGGCACCTTGCTCGGTCTGGTCAGTGCAGGCGCTCAGGCTCAGGATACCGGCAGCGCGGTGCTGGAAACCATGACGATCACCACGGAACAAGAAACCGCCACCGGACCGGTAACAGGGTATCGCGCCCAGCGTTCAGCGAGCGCCACCGGAACCGACACGCCCATCAGCGAAACGCCTCAGTCATTGAGCGTGATCCCGGCTCAAGTACTGGAAGACCTCGATAGCCCACGTATCGAGCGCGCTCTTGATTTCGCAGGGGGCGTCGCCCGCCAGAACGACTTCGGCGGCCTGACACTGTACGGGTATAGCGTCCGCGGCCTGGCCACCTCGGAATTCTACAAGGATGGCTATAGCGTCAACCGCGGCTATATGAATTCCCCGGATGCCGCCAACATCGAACGGGTCGAGGTCTTGAAGGGCCCGGTCTCCAGCCTTTACGGCCGAGGCGACCCGGGCGGCACCATCAACATCGTCTCCAAGCGTCCTCAATCGCAACCCTTCACCCGTATTGACCTCAGCGCAGGGCGCTGGGACCGTTACCGCAGCACCCTCGACGTCAATACACCGCTGGATGATGAAGCGACCATGGCACTGCGACTGAATGCGGCCCTCGAAGACCATGACAGCTTCCGCGATCATCGCGCCGGTGAACGCCAACTCCTGGCTCCGTCATTCAGCTGGACGATGAGTCCCGACACCCGTCTGTTGATGCAGGCTGAAGTGGTGCGCAACCGCCAGGTATTCGACCGAGGGGTCCTCGCGCCGGGTAACAGGCTAGGTCTTGTGCAACGCTCTGCCTACTTCGGCGAACCGAGCGATGGATATGTCAGCAACAACAACGAAACCTTGCAGGCCGAACTCGAGCACGACCTGAATGACGGCTGGTCGCTGCGCCTGGCAAAGCATTACAAGCAAGGTCGTCTCAACGGCTATGCCACCGAAAGCGCAGTACTGCAGGCCGACCAGCGAACCTTGGCGCGCGACCTGCGCTACCGCGATTCCAAATGGCAGGATGCGATTACCCAGTTCGAGCTACGAGGGCAGATATACACGGGAGATATCGAGCACAACCTGCTGATCGGCGCTGAATACGAGCGTTACGCCCTGGACCAGCGTCTGTTGCGCTCAGCCGACACCCGCCTGATCGACATCTATATGCCGGTCTACGGGCGGCCCCGCCCTGCTTTTGTTACAGGCCCTGACGGCCGCAGCACCCACATCAACGAACTCGTCTATAACCGCGCCCTGAATCTGCAGAACCAGCTGCGGCTCAATGACAGACTGTCTGCCCTGATTGGCGCCCGATATGACCATTACGACCAGCGCCTGGACAACGAGGTCGCCGGCACGCGGGCCGAACAGACCCATGAAAAAATCACTCCGCGCGTTGGCGCCCTCTACCAGCTGACCCCCGAAGTGGGGCTGTTCGCCAATGCTTCGCGCTCTTTCAAGCCCAACGGCGGGGCGGGAGCCAATGGCAGTCCCTTCGATCCGGAAGAGGGCATCGGCTACGAAGCCGGGGTCAAGTTCGATCTGCTCGACAATCGCCTGGGCATTACCCTCGCCGCCTTTCACTTGAGCAAGAAAAATGTCCTCACGGCCGACCGGAACGAAACGGGATTCAGTATCGCTGCCGGCGAGGTACGCAGCCGGGGCTTCGATGCCCAGTTCAGCGGGCAGCTAACCGATGCGATCCGGGTCATCGGTGCCTATGCCTATGTCGATGCCGAAGTTCGCCGCGACAACACTCTGGAGGTGGGCGGCCGCCTGCTCAATGTTCCGCGCCATAGCGGAAGTCTGATGACCGTCTACGACTTTCAGGATGGCCATCTGCATGGGCTCGAAGTGGGCGGTGCGGTCAATTACGTGGGCAACCGCGCGGGCGAGACGGAAAACCCCGATTTCGAGCTGCCCTCCTACGCCACGGTCGATCTGCTCGCGCGCTACAAGGCAACGGACAACCTGACCCTCGGGCTCAACCTCAACAATGCGTTCGATCGAACCTATTATGAGCGCTCCTACAGCAACCTCTGGGTAATGCCTGGCGAACCCCGGAATCTGGCGTTCAGCCTGTCGCTGAACCTCTGATCCGACTTTTCCGGCGAGCTGGCATGGCAAGGATGCCGCCATATCCCACTATTGCAGTTCCAGATCAATACTCCCCCTCAATGATCCTTTACAAAGTAGATCTTATCCCAAGAGGACCTGCGTTAAACCAGCAAAATCATACCTCCATCTTATTCTTTTTTGAAAGAATGCAAAATTACGTCAGCTGCCATAGCAGCACATATCAACTCAGGCGCTGCCATGAAAGACAGGAGCCGCCTCCATCAGTCAACGCCGTCGTAGTAACCCCAAGACACATCCTCACGCTTTCCTCCAACGACTCTGGACATCAAAGAAATGACATCCAGAGTCAAGCCAGATTCAATTAAATACCATTCCACCATCGACAATCACAGCCTGGCCTGTCATGTAGTCAGAATCAGGGCCGGACAAGAATGAAACGCAGGCGGCAACATCCTCAGGCTGAGAAAGTCTCTTTAACGTAATGTTCTGGGCAAATTGCTCCATGCCCCACTCAAAGCTTTGATTAGCATTGTCCGCCACATCTTGGGCAACCTTGCGCATCATTGGCGTGTTGACAATGCCGGGGCAATAGGCATTTACGGTAACACCCAGGTGGGCCAACTCCCTGGCAGCTGTTTGCGTGATGCCTCGCACCGCAAATTTAGTCCCGCCATACACAGCCAAATCGGGATTCCCCACATGGCCTGCCTGCGAGGAGGCGCTGATAATTTTTCCGCCGTGCCCCAGCGCCTTGAACGCTTTTACCGCGGCTTGTATACCCCACAAAACACCACCGACATTGATATCAAAGGTCTTCTTGTAGATTTCCGGCGTGATAGTTTCGATTGGCGCTATAGGCGCAATACCCGCATTATTAATCACGACATGCAGATCGCCCAGAGCATCCACGGTTTCCTGCACAGCTCTGAACACATCTTCGCGATCGGCCACATCGACCTTGATCGCCAATGCCTTCCCACCATCCCTTTTGATTTTTTCAGCAACTTGACTCGCCGTGTCGATATTCATATCGGCACATGCCACCGCAAAACCATCTGAAGCCAATCGCAGCGCAATGGCTTCTCCAATCCCCTGGCCTGCTCCAGTCACAAAAGCAACCTTGCCCTGATTTTTACTCATTTCACTATCCTTTCCCAAATGGTGACGGTTGAGTCATACAGTCGAACCCACCGCTCCGACCTTGAAGCTCCAAAGTTACGCCACGCGTATCAAGGTCGACTGCGAGCAGACGAAGCACCGAGCGAGACTACATTCAGATTATGGAGTCAATTTTCAATGGCGCAACCAGCGCATCTTCGAAACGTTGTAACAACGTCTGAACTAATACGCAGGTGCCACCGCATCAGAATCTCGCCACTAATTTAAGACCTGCGACCAGCGCGCTGTCTACTTCACGGACCCCACCGGGGTTCCGCACATACTGCAGGTTCGGACGAACGGTCAACCAGTTTGTGACATGTACGCCGTAATTGATTTCGACGTTATACTCGCTGCGCTGCACAGGTACATAAAGCGGGTTGTCGTAATCGTCGATGCCATTAGTTGCGTTGATTTGACGCTGTCGCCTGGTCACGTCGTCATTGATATGAATGCGAGCAATCCCGAAGCCGATATCGTCCTTGGGTCTGCCGTCAAACAGGCCGTTATAGACCATGCCGACATTTTGAAAACTGTCGATAGTACTTGTCGCCTGGTCGTGAAAGGTAAAGTTCGCAAAAACGCTCAGGCCGCGGGAGGGGTCGCCATTGCGAGCCGTGATTTGTTGCCGAGCCATTACCCACCCACCGCTTTTACTGCTACGGGATCGGAAATCCAGGCCGGTCAGGCCTTGTGGGCGACCTTCGACGTCTCTGTAGACATCGTCGGCACTCGCCGTGCTGTGGTAATAGCCCAAGCGGTATTCGCCAGGTAATGCCTGGACACCTAGCGCCGGTCTCCAGATAAGCTCCACGGGAATCAGCGCGCCCCTGGCGCCACTGGTACTTAGCTTGAAGCCATTGCCGGTTTCCAGATTGGAAGGGTTCTGCTCGAATACCCCAATCTGTGCGGCCCATTGCTCGTCAATATTGTATTTGACGCGCAGGGCCCACTGGCTGACGGGGCCGCTGTACCAGACGTCTCCCGCCACGTTACCTATGGGTGCGGCGCAGAATGCCAGGCTCTGAAAGTCGCATGGAAAGCTGTTGAAATCTTCGTTGACGCCCATGCGCCCGACCTTCAGATCCAGCGATTGATCGAAGAACTGCTGGCGGTACCACAGTTGTGTCAAACGCCAGGTTTGCCCACGTCCCCAGACTTCCTGGACGGAGCTGAGGTGTCCTGTCCGTGGATCGGCGATACCGGCGTTTGACAGATTGTTACCGCTACGTTCGGTCACCAGGAGGCGAAACTCTGCGGCGTTCCAGCCCAGGATCTTCTGCAGATCCAGATGAGTGCCCAAGGCCCATTGCGAGGTGTATCGGGCCGTGCGGTTGTCATTGTAACCCCCATGCACGTTAGTAGCCCCTTCACCCACGTAGCCCAGGATGAAATCCACTCCTTTTTCCTGCAGTTCGCTACGCGCTCCCCCCCAATCGCCGAGGCCCCATTGAGACGAATCGGTTGTAGCAAAAACGGGCAGGTTGACGAACACAAAGATGCCTAGTCCGACGGGCAATCGCCAAAGGTTGGTCATGTCGATATTCCTTGTTGTTATGTTGTACGACACAGGGTCATGCAGACCACAAGGCGGTGCCTTGGCGGTGTTGGGTCAAGGGATAAGAAAAGATCAAGCGTGGCTTGACCTCGAACACGCAATCGAGCCGGCTAGATACTCCCCAAGCACATGTATTTGATCTCGAGATAATCCTCGATCCCGTACCTGGAGCCCTCCCGGCCAACGCCAGAAGCCTTGATACCGCCGAAAGGCGCAGCTTCAGAGCTGATGATGCCGGTATTGACGCCAACGATGCCGTATTCCAGCGCTTCGCCTACCCGGAACACCCGGCCCAGATCGGTCGCATAAAAATACGCAGCCAATCCGAACTCGGTATCGTTGGCCTTGCGGATGACTTCATCGTCGTCGTGGAAACGAAACACGGGCGCTAATGGGCCGAACGTCTCTTCTTTCGCAACACAAGCGGTGTCAGGCACATCGACCAGGATCGTGGGCTGAAAGAAGTTGCCTCCGAGCTGATGCGCTGCGCCACCCTTGAGTACCCTGGCGCCTTTTTCGACTGCGTCGTCGATATGGGCGCGGACCTTGGCTACCGCCTTTTCATCGATCAGCGGGCCGATGGTAGTGCCAGCCGTGAAACCATCGCCGGTTTTCAGCGCAGCGACGGCGACGGCGAGCTTGTCGATGAATGCGTCGTAGACCTTGTCGTGAACATATAGGCGGTTGGCACATACGCAGGTCTGCCCGGCGTTACGGAATTTCGAGGCAAGCGCGCCCTCGACGGCAGCGTCCAGGTCCGCATCCTCGAACACGATGAACGGGGCATTGCCGCCAAGTTCGAGGGAAATCTTTTTGATGTCGTGGGCGCACTTTTCCATGATCGTGCGGCCGATTTCCGTGGAGCCTGTGAACGAGATCTTTCGAACCACCGCGTTGCTGGTCAGCTCCTCGGCAATCTCCGCGGCCGAGCCTGTCACTACCGACAAGACACCTTTCGGGATGCCGGCTTGCTCGGCCAGAGCGGCCAAGGCCAACGCTGAAAACGGCGTTTGCGAAGCCGGTTTGATGACCATGGTGCAGCCCGCAGCCAATGCTGGGCCGGCCTTTCGGGTAATCATCGCGCTTGGGAAATTCCACGGCGTGATGGCGGCGCAAACGCCTACGGGTTGTTTGAGGACCAGCAAGCGTTTGTCTGCCGATCCGGGAATCACGTCCCCGTAGATGCGCTTGCCCTCCTCCGCATACCACTCGACATAGGATGCGGCAAACACGATTTCGCCACGAGCTTCGGCCAGGGGCTTTCCCTGTTCCAGGGTCATGATCCGGGCCAGGTCGTCCTGGTTTTCGATGATCAGCTCGTACCATCGGCGTAACTTGATGGCCCGATCCTTTGCCGAGAGCGCACGCCAGGCAGGCTGGGCACGGTCGGCGGCCTCAATGGCGCGGCGGGTTTCCGCTCTACCCATGCGCGGAACATGGCCAATCGCGGCATCGGTCGAAGGGTTGACGACAGTGATGGTTTCAGCACTGTCGGCATCGGTCCATTTACCGTCGATATAAGCATGTTGACGAAACAATTCAGGCTTATTCAGGTTCACTGCATATTCTCCATCGGATACGCGGCGCCTTATGGCTACCGTGCGAACACACCCGTCCTGGCTGGCGAGGACAAAGTGCGGCTTTCTTCGCGGTGATGTTCAGTTAATGCAGGGCTTTTTGTGCGTAATTACCGGACGGGCTCAGGCCCTTGAACTTGAAGCCTCGATAGTCTTCGTTCTGGACCGATGCAAGAATTTCTCTGAACGGACCCAAACCGCCCATGTAGAAGTAGACGGTGTTGGTCTTACCGGGAATGTTGGCGCCGAATATCCAGGATTCCGCTCTGGCAAACAGCGTCTGATCGGCGATCTCGCGGCAGGTCACGCCCCATTGGCGTTCGCATTCAGGATCGGGCTCCATGCAGGCCAGTTCGTTTTCTTCCATGAAACCGATCATGTCGGACACCCACTCCACCTCTGTTTCGATGGTCGGTGGCAGGTTGGTGAACGGACCGTTGGGTCCGAGGATCATGAACATGTTGGGGAAATTGGAAGTGCTCATCGAGAGATAGCTCGACGGGCCGTCACTCCAATGATCCTTGATGCTGAGGCCGTTTCGGCCGCGGATGTCGATACGCTTGTAGTTTCCGTCCACCGCGTCGAAGCCCGTTGCGAACACCAGGACATCCAGTTCGTGTTCTACACCGTCGGCAGTTCGAACCCCCGCCGCGGTTATTTCCTCGATCGGGTTTTCCTTCACGTCTACCAGGGACACATTCGGGCGGTTGAAGGTGGCGTAGTATCCGCTATCGCAGAGTGGACGCTTCGCGTAGAGATCGCGCGGCATCAGTTTGCGAGCGGTTTCGGGATCCTTGACGATTTCCTTGATCTTGTCGCGAATGAATTCCTGTGCGGCAAAGTTCGCTTGCTCGTCAACGGCGATGTCATTGAACGTTTCGAACATGAAGCGAAATCCACCGCCGCCTTCCCAGGCCCGCTGGAAGATCTCCTTGCGCTCTTCTGGCGACACGCTCATGGTCGGGATGTTGCTTTCCTTGAAGCCGAACGCCAGTCGAGACGAGCGTACCTCATTCCAGATCGCGTCATAGTTACGCTTGATCTCGTCAGCATATTCACGACTGACCGGCCCATTGCCCACCGGAACGGTGTACTGCGGGCTTCGCTGGAACACGGTGAGGTGGCCGACGATAGGCGCGATCGCGGTAATGACCTGGCAACCCGTCGAGCCCGTACCGATCACACCTACGCGCTTTCCGTCCAGTACAGCGTCGGCTGGCCAATGGGCCGTGTGGTACATCTTGCCCTTGAACTTTTCCTGGCCTTTGAACTTGGGCACATTGGTTGCCGAAAGCAGGCCAAGTGCCGTTACCAGATACTTGGCGCTGTACTGGTGGCCATCGTCTGTGGAGACGAACCAGCGGGTGATGCTTTCATCAAAGACTGCCGAAGTGATTGCCGTTTCAAGTTGGATATCCTTGCGTAGATCATGGCGATCCACGGCATGGTTCAGGTAGGAAAGGATTTGCGGTTGGTCTACATAGCGCGTGGTGATATCCCACTCCTGGCAGAGCTCACGATCCCATGAAAAGCAGTAAACGAAGGTTTCGCTATCGGACAAGGCACCTGGATAACGATTCCAGAACCAGGTGCCCCCAATGCCCGCGGCCTTGTCAAAGGCACGAACTTTCAATCCAAGTTCGTCACGCAGCTTTTTCAGCATGTAGATACCGCCGAAACCGGCACCGATGATAATCGCGTCGTAATTGATGATGTCGGTGCCAACGGAACGTTTGGCCAGAACTGTACTTGTCATTGTGTTCTCCTGATTGAGCGTTGTGCCTTGTGACCTTTCGGCAAGCGAAAGCCGGCCGGCAACTCCAGGCAAGCGGCTACCGCTTTCCCGAACTGCTTGTTCGGGAAAATTCAAACTTGATTAAGAGCATGGATCGGCGCCGATCCACTCGATCAGTTACAGTGAGAAACCACCATCTACTGCAATTGCTTGACCGGTTACATGCGGAGCACAGGCCAGGTAAACGGCCAGTTGCCCCATGTCTTCGACGGTTTGCGCCTCGCCTTGTGGCAACAGGGCCGCCTGATGCCGCGCCCAGGATTGCTCCTCGGTCTCTCCAGGCTCAGCCCAGCGAGCGGATAGCCCCTGTTCACCGCGCCACATGCCAGTACCCACCACACCTGGGCACAGGGCATTGACCGTGATGCCCTCACGGGCAACTTCCTTGGCGAAGGCGTTGGAAAAGCCGATGACTGCGAACTTCGAAGCGCTGTAATGAGAAAGGGCGGGAAAGCCGACCTTGCCGGCGATCGACGCGAGATTGATGATGCGGCCGAAGTTATGCTCGCGCATCAGCCGCAGCTCTGCCTGGCAGCAGAGAAACACGCCTCGAGCGTTGATGTTCATGATGCGGTCCCATTCGCTGACAGGCAGCTCGTCGACCTTACCCAAACTGACGACACCGGCATTGTTGACCGCCACATCCAGACGACCGAAGCGTTCGCGCACCTGCTCGATCATGGCCGAAACGCTGGCTGGCTCGCTCACATCCACTTGCAACGCCAGTGCGCGTCGACCAACTGCCCGCACGTTGGCGGCTGCTTCTTCAGCGATGCCAATATCGTAATCGGCGAGTACCAGATCCGCGCCGGCCTGGGCCAGGCTCAAGGCGATGCCTTGACCTATACCTCGGCCAGCACCTGTGACCAAGGCAACCTTGCCGACCAGGGAGAAATCGACTGCATCAGATTCGCTCATGAGATGCCTCTAATTATTGTTGTTGAGGTGCGACTGCCCGAATGTGCAGTTCACTGAGAGAGGGTTGAGCAAGCCATATGCCAACCTCTGGATATCGGTCTGAACGCATCGATCCAGAGCCGCTGCCGAGCATTGATTGGCGGGCCAGCGTCCAGCGCGTTAAGACGTTATGCGTCACGGCAAGCGAGACTCCGAGAGACGATTGAGACGTTATGTCTCACCCCCGGACACCGTCGGATTCAGCTTGTCGACGCAGGACAACGGGCATTAAATGTCCGCACAACAATCAGAACTGACCACACGGAGGTACCATGTCCTCTGGTTACTCGAAGGCTCATGTGGATCATGTGAGCCGTGTGCTGCGCACCGCTGAAAGCGCTCCTACCCTGCCGGTTCCGAGCATCATCCTCGACTCCTGGCGGCGTTCAGTGCAGCACCACCAACTTGATCCAGGCTCGTTGCAGGGCCCGAGAGTCCTCGAAGCTCATCAACTCAACGAGCACAGAGAACGTATCGACGAGTTCCTGAGGCTGGCAGGCGATGAGATTGGTCGGTTGCATCAAAGGGTGCGCGATGCGGATTATTGCGTGATGCTTACCGACACCTCTGGCTGCACCGTCGACTACTGCATCGACTCGACAATACGCGGTGAATACCGCCGCGCAGGCATCGACCTGGGCACTTGCTGGACCGAGAGCGAAGAAGGTACCAATGCGGTATGTGCGGTCCTGATCGACAAGCAGCCCGTCACGGTGCACAAGCACGATCACTTTCGGGCGGCGTTCATCGGCAACACCTGCTCTGCCGCTCCGGTATTTTCGCCGACCGGGGAAATCCTCGCGGTTCTCGACGTATCCGCCATTCGATCTCCTGACGACAGGCGCAGCCAGCATCTGGTCCGTCAGATGGTGATCCAAAGCGCGGCCGAAATCGAGAACGCCTACTTCATGTACACCGCCCAGAACCTCTCGGTGTTGCGCGCCCATGCCCTGCCCGGCTATGTCGATAGCCAGCCGCAGTATCTGTTTGCATGGGACGGCGATGGCGTTATCCAGGCACTCAACCCAGCCGCTCGCCGGTTACTATTGCAGCGTCACGGTCGTATCCCTTGCACCATCCATGACGCTTTCGCTTCGGAGCGACTTCCGACAACGGATGACACAGTCCATTACCTGCCCAGCCTGAATCTGCACGTACGCCTCAAAGTCCCGCAGCGCCCGATCCAGATAGCCATGGTCAACCAGGTGATCGAAGCGCTCGATCCTGCCGTTGCGCATGCGCTGGAGCGGGCCGTGCGCATCAAGGACCGTGGGCTTCCGGTGCTGATCCATGGCGAAACCGGAGCGGGCAAGGAGCACTTCGCCTTGCAACTGCATGCCGCCAGCAAGCGCAAGGACAAGCCCTTCGTGGCCGTAAATTGCGCGGCGATTCCCGAGTCGCTGATCGAGAGCGAACTGTTCGGCTATGCCGCCGGCGCGTTCACCGGCGCGTCCACCAAGGGCATGCGTGGGCTGTTGCAACAGGCAGATGGCGGCACACTCTTCCTTGACGAAATTGGCGACATGCCGCTGACGTTGCAGACCCGTTTGTTGCGGGCGCTGAGCGAAGGTGAGGTGTCGCCGTTAGGTGCGTCGCGCCCCCAAACGATAGACATCCAGGTAGTGTGTGCCAGCCACCGCGATCTCGCGACACTGGTCGAGCAAGGCACCTTCCGCGAAGACTTGTACTTCCGCTTGAGCGGAGCGCGCTTTGATATTCCGCCGCTGCGCGAGCGCAAAGATAAACTCGCTCTGATCAACAAGCTCCTCGACGAAGAATGCGAGCGCTCGGGCGAGCGTATCGGCTTGAGTGAAGCGGCTCTGGAAATGCTGTTGAACTACAACTGGCCAGGGAACATGCGGCAACTGCACCACGCCTTGCGGTATGCCTGTGCGGTCTGTACAGACCAGGTGATCGGAGTCGAGGATCTGCCTGCAGAGCTAAGCGCCAGTGCCCCGGCAGATCGCCAGCAAAGGGTATCGGGCAGCCTTGAGCGTCAGACGCTGATCGACAGCCTGGTACGCAATCGCTGGAAGCCGGTTCTCGCTGCCCGGGAGATGGGGATCTCACGTGCAACGCTGTATCGCCGGGTGAATCAGCACGGCATCAAGATGCCGGGCAAGGGTTCCAATCACTGAGGCTTCTACGACGGACAGCAGGCCCGGCGCAGTGATCTGCCGCCGGACCTCCAGCGCCGAGCTTGTCGGCGAGTGCGTACAGGTGTTTGAAGTTGTCGCCATTCTGCAGACCGCGACCTCCGGAGACGACGATCTTCGACCCAGTCAAGTCGGGGCGCTCGGACCTGGCCAGCTCTTCGCCCACGAAAACCGACTTTTCAGCGTCGCCCGGGCCGCTCGCAGCTTCAACGGCAGCGGAACCACCTTCGGCAGCAACCGGGTCGAAACCGGTGGACCGCACGGTGATCACCTTGACGACAGCCGAAGACTGCACCGTTGCGATGGCGTTGCCGGCATAGATCGGACGCTTGAAGGCGTCAGCGCTTTCTACGGAAACGATCTCCGAAATCTGATCGACATCCAGCGCAGCAGCCACGCGCGGCATGATGTTCTTGCCGTTCGAGGTAGCACTGGCCAGGATATGGCTGTAGCTCGTGCCCGGCTGTAGAACAAGGTGCACGATCAGCGGGGCGATATTTTCTGCCAGTTGATTGGTAAAAACTCCGTGGGGAAACTTGCCACGGCCAGTTGGCTGGCTGACCGGTGGCTGGGTTCAGCACTCGCGAAGCTGCTCGATGACACCTTGCGCCTTCAGTTGATCCAATCGCTCATCGTCGAGGCCCAACTGGCGCTTAAGTACCTCATCGGTATGCTCACCCAGCATTGGCGCAGGACGCAGATACACGACCGGGGTGCGGGACAGCTTGATCGGGCTGCCGACAGTGATGAAATCAGGTTGCAAAGGGTGGGGAATGTTGACCAGCATGTTGCGCGCCAGCACCTGCGGCTCGTCCAGGGCCTGAGCGATGTCGTTGATGGCTCCGACGGGAACGCCTTGAGCGTGAATACGCTCGACCCACTCGTCAGCCGCTCTATCGAGAAAGTGCCGCGACAGGATCGCGACGATCTCTTCACGATTGCGGACCCGATCGGCGTTGCGTGCAAAACGGGAATCCTTTGGCAGATCCGGCAGGCCGATGGCATCACAGAGCGCGACAAACTGTGAGTCGTTGCCGCAGGCAATGATGAAGTCCTGATCGCTGGCGCGAAAAACCTGGTACGGCACGATGTTGGCGTGGGCATTGCCATAACGCCCGGGCGGCTTGCCCGAGGCCAGGTAGTTCTGACTCTGGTTGCACAGCGTGGCGACCTGGACATCGAGCAGGGCCATGTCGATGTGCTGACCAAGACCGGTCTTCTCTCGGCTAAGCAGCGCGGCCTGGATAGCGACCGTGGCGTAGAGGCCGGTCGTCAGATCCGCGAACGCAACGCCGAGCTTCTGCGGGCCACCCCCAGGAAGGTCATCGCGCTCACCGGTGATACTCATCAGCCCACCCATACCCTGGATGATGAAGTCATACCCCGGCTCTGCGGCGCGTGGCCCGGTTTGACCGAAGCCGGTCACCGAGCAATACACCAGGCGTGGATTGAGAGCGGACAGACTTGCATAGTCCAACCCGTACTTGGCCAACGAACCGGTCTTGTAGTTCTCGATCAGAACATCGCAACTGGCAGCCAGCGCTCGCACCAGTTCCTGGCCTTCGGGGCTGGCAAGGTTCACCGCCACCGAAAGCTTGCCGCGATTGGTGGACTGATAATAGGAGGGCTCGCCGGTCACCTCACCGTTCTGGCCCTTCATCCAGGGCGGGCCCCAGCCACGGGTATCATCGCCTACCCCAGGCCGTTCGATCTTGATCACCTCAGCGCCCAGATCGGCCAGTGTCTGGCCGCACCAGGGGCCAGCCAGAACGCGGCTCAAGTCAAGCACGCGGTATCCGGTCAGTGCGCCCATTTCATTTCACCTTTGCTTGCATGCATCCAGACACCCTAGCGTTGGGGTTCGGTTACGAGTGGTTCGCTGTGGCGCAACGAGAGCCCCAGGGCCGCCCGACGACGCAACCAGGGACCCGGCCGGTAACGCGGGTCACCCGTCAGCTCGCTGATGCGTTCAAGAATGGTCAGCAAGCGTTTCGGGCCGACGCTGTCGCCCCAGGCCAAAGGGCCTTGCGGGTAACCAAGGCCCCGCCGAACCCCTTCATCCAGGTCGTCCACACTGGCGATACGCTGCTGGACGATGTCACCGGCGAGGTTGACGATCATGGCCAGTACGCGTTGGGCGACGAAGCCCACGCTGTCATTGATGACGCTGACGCCCACGCCATCACGGGCCAGCAGGGCATGGGCAGCATCGCGCATATCCGCCCGGGTGGCGGGGGTGAGCATCAGCGTGCGATACCGAGCGGTATCGAGCAGCGGATCGATGCAGACGGTGCGCGCCGGATCCGTGCCGAACAGACCGGCTGCGCTGGTGGCATCCAGGCCATAGGGTGCCAGCAGGCAGAGTGCGTCGCTGCTCGGCTCGGCGCCATTCTCGATCCGCCCGCCCACCTGCTGAAGGAGTTCGGTGAAGCGCTCACGGTCCTCCTGGCTTTCGGTGCCCAGCCAGACGGGCGGGAAGACTTCCATGGCAGGTACGGCTTGCGCAGCGGGCGGATCGATCATTCTGCCGTCGGCATAGCGGTAAAACCCACGGCCGACCTTGCGCCCGACATGGCCGGCGTCGAGCATCTGGCGGGTCAGTGCCGCAGGCCGGTAGCGGGGTTCATGGAAGAACTGGTTGTAGATCGACTCGATGACAGGATGGGAAACATCCAGCGCCGTCAGGTCGAACAGCTCCAGGGGGCCCATGCGAAAGCCCAGGCCTTCACGCAGGATGCGATCCACCTCGGCAGGTTCGGCCACACCTTCCTTGAGAATCTGCAGGGCCTCGGTGCCGTAGGCACGCCCGGCGTGATTGATGATGAACCCGGGGGTGTCCTTGGCGCGGATGCCCCGGTGGCCCATACGGGAAGCCAGGGCCTGGAGGCTGTCGCCTACCTGCGGATCAGTCGCCAGACCGTCGACGACCTCCACCACTTTCATCAGCGGTACGGGGTTGAAGAAATGAAAGCCGGCCACGCGCTCGGGCATCCGGCAACCGCGAGCGATGCTCGTTACCGAGAGCGAAGACGTATTGCTCGCCAGAATGCAGTCATCGGCAACCACGGCTTCCAGCTCAGCCAGCAGGGCCTGCTTGGCATCGAGCCGTTCGATGATGGCCTCTACCACCAGATCCGCATCCTTCAGCTCGCCAATGGAAGCTGCCACCTCCAGGCGGGACAGTGTGGCCAGGGCATCGCCAGAGGCGATCTTGCCCTTGTCGACCAGCTTGCCCAGGGTCCCCTCGAGGGTGTCGCGTGCGGCCTGGGCAGCGCCTTCACGGTTGTCGAAAAGCGTGACGCGAAGGCCCGCCTGAGCGGCGATCTGGGCAATGCCGGTGCCCATTATCCCGGCGCCGACGACCGCCATATGGTTGATGGTGCGTGTCATGGTTCACTCTCCCGAGAAGATCGCTTTTCGTTTTTCCAGAAAGGCGCGAGCGCCCTCTTTCTGGTCCCTGGAATCGAAAAGCAACTGGAACGCCTTGCGCTCGAGCACCAGGGCGCTTTCCAGCGGCAAATCAGCCCCCGCCAGCATCACTTCCTTGATCTGGGCAACGGCCAGGGGCGGAAGGGAAGCTATCTCGGAGGCGATCTCGAGGGCGCGCGCCAGGGTGACTTCGTCATCGACCACCTCGCTGACCATGCCCAATGCCAGCGCTTGCGGTGCCGGAACCAGGCATCCGGTCAAGGCAATACGCATTGCCTGAAACTTGCCGACCGCTCGGATCAGTCGCTGGGTACCGCCCGCCCCCGGCATCAGGCCGAGCTTGACCTCCGGCTGCCCGAAGCGGGCCGACTCCCCGGCAACGATGATGTCGCAGTGCATGGCGAGCTCGCAGCCGCCGCCCAGCGCAAAACCATTCACCGCCGCGATGACCGGCTTCGGGCAACGAGCAATGGCTTCCCATAGCAGCTCGGTATGGCGCAGGTACATCTCGATCGGCCGCGCCTCGGCGAACTCGCGGATGTCTGCCCCGGCGACGAAGCACTTGTCACCGCCGGTCAGCACGATGGCCCGCACCTGCTGGTCGCGGGCCAGTGCTCGAAAATGCTCGGCGAGCTGCTCGCGCACGGCACTGTTAAGGGCGTTCTTCGCTTCCGGCCGGTTGATGCGTACGACAGCGACCCCATCCTCGCGCACCTCCAGGCTCACTACAGACTCCGATTCGTGGTTCATGCCTACCCTCTTCTATGTTTCGCTATACGAAACTATGTTCCATATCTGCAGATCATCATAGGTAAGACTCCGAAACCATGTAAACGGGTAATCCGAAGTTTTTTGATAAATTTTGCTGAATCAAATAGTTATGTATCTGAATAAGCACTACTTCATTTTCAAAGGAAGCTCGAATATAATTTCACTATGCGAAACTGAATTTTGTTTTATTGCAATCAGCAAAAGCGAGGCTTTACCATGGCACGCAACAAAGCGGATCAGCCGATCCCTGGGAGCGACAACGGAGCGAATGAAATCGACCTACTGAAGATGGGCATGCTCGATCCAGCCAGCGCCTTGAGCCAGGACGAAAACAGCGGCCAGTTCGTGACTGCGCTGGCACGCGGACTGGAACTGATGAGGTGTTTCACACCGCGCGACAACGTGCTCGGCAACCAGGACCTGGCCAGGCTCACCGGCCTGCCCAAGCCGACGGTGACGCGGCTGACCAACACCCTGATGCGCCTTGGCTGCCTCAAGCGTGAAGTGCATTCGGGCAAGTATCAGCTGGACGTAGGTGTGCTGGGGTTCGGCTACGCAATGCTCACCAACCTGTCGATTCGCTCGGTAGCGCACCCTTTGATGGAAGAGCTGGCCAATCACGCTCAGGCCGCGGTAGCGATGGCGGCTCGGGATCGCTTGCAGATGGTTTACCTGGACGTCGTCCAGGGACAAGGCAATACGACAATGCGAAGGCAGATCGGCAGTTACCTGCCCTTGGCGCAAAGCTCGGCCGGCCGAGCCTGCCTGGCGGCGATGCCTGAGAGCGAGCGCGAGTTTCTGCTCGACCACATCCGCCAGCGGAAGGCAGACCAGTGGCCTGCCATCCGCAAAGGTCTCGATCGCGCCTTCCGGGATTTCACCGACTACGGCTTCTGCCTGTCGGTCGGGGAATGGCACCGGGACGTCAACTCCGTTGCCGTGCCGTTGTTACACCCGCAGTTCGGGCTGCTCACGTTCAATTGCGGTGGGCCGAGCTTCCAGCTGCCCAGGGACAAGCTCACTGAGGATATCGGGCCTCGCCTGATCAACATGGTTAACAACATCGGCACTGCCGCTCGGTAACCCTGAGGGTGGCGGTGCTCTACGACACAGGCTCACTGTCGAGCCCAGAGGAGCGCACATGATCCGAGACACCGAAACCCTGCAGATTTTGCTGGACTCCCTTCACCAGTTCGTCGACGAGGTACTGATACCTCGGGAAAACGAGGTGGCTGAAGCGGATGCGATCCCTCAGGACATCTTGGATCAGATGCGCGAAATGGGCCTGTTCGGGCTCACCATTCCCGAAGCCTACGGCGGCCTCGGCGTGACCATGGAGGAAGAGGTCAACATCGCCTTCGAACTGGGTCGCACCTCGCCGGCCTTCCGTTCCTACATTGGCACCAACAACGGTATCGGTTCCATCGGCATTCTGCTTGATGGCACTGAAGAACAGCGGCATCAGTACCTGCCGCAGTTGGCCAGCGGAGAGCTGCTCAGTTCGTTCTGCCTGACCGAGCCGGACGCCGGATCGGACGCCGGATCGTTGAAAACCACTGCCGTGCGCGATGGCGACAGCTACATACTCAACGGCACCAAACGCTTTATCACCAACGCCCCCCACGCGGGCATCTACACCGTGATGGCGCGCACCAATCCGCAGATCAAGGGCGCCTCCGGTATCAGCGCATTTATCGTCGAGCGCGGCACTCCTGGCGTAGTGCTGGGCAAGACCGACCACAAGATGGGCCACAAGGGTGCCCATACCTGCGATGTGATCTTCGACAATGCCCGTGTGCCGGCTAGCCAACTGTTAGGAGGCGTCGAAGGCGTCGGATTCAAGACCGCAATGAAGGTGCTGGATAAGGGCCGGCTGCACATTGCGGCATTGAGTGTCGGGGCAGCCGAACGCATGCTCGACGATGCCTTGCACTATGCGCTGGAACGCAAACAGTTCGGTCAACCCATTGCGGAATTCCAACTGATTCAAGCCATGCTGGCCGATAGCAAAGCCGAGATCTACGCCGCCCGCTGCATGGTGCTGGACGCTGCACGCAAGCGCGACGAAGGGAAGAATGTCAGCACCGAAGCTTCCTGCGCGAAAATGTTTTCCACCGAAATGTGCGGCCGTGTCGCTGACCGTTGCGTGCAGATCCACGGGGGCGCCGGCTACGTCAGCGAATACGCCATCGAGCGCTTCTACCGCGACGTGCGCCTGTTCCGCCTGTACGAGGGCACGACCCAGATCCAGCAGATAATCATCGCCCGCAACATGATCCGCGAAGCGCAGCGCTGATACACAGCGCAGTCGTCAGCCCTCCGGGAGGAGGTCAGCCGTGACGCTCGGCATCGCTGACGTCCCTGCGCAGGGCACGGCATGCAAAAGGGCGCCGCGGCATTGCCGGGGCGCCCCTGTCGCGACCAACGATCAGACCGAGAGATAACCCCAGATCCAGATGGTGCCGCCGAAGATGATCCCCAGGTAGCCCAGGATCAGGACCATGTAACCCATGACGTCGCGCAGCTTCAGCCTGGAGATGGCCAGCACCGGCAGGATCCAGAAAGGCTGAATCATGTTGGTCCATTGGTCGCCTACCTGCACGCCCAGCGCGGTCGCCGCGAAGGACGCGTTCAGCTCTCGGGCCGCTTCGATCACGACCGGCCCCTGCACGGCCCACTGGCCACCGCCCGAAGGTGCGAGAATGTTGATCAGCCCACCGCTGATGAACGACCAGATCGGCAACGTCTCGGCGGTGGAAATCCTCACGAACAGCTCGGCGAACGAGACCACCAGGCCCGAACCGACCAGAATGCCCATGATGCCAGCGTAGAACGGGTACTGGACGATGATCCCGGAGACGATCTTCACTCCCTCGCCCAGCGCCGCGAGGTAGCGGGCCGGTGAGGCGAAGAGCAGGATGCCAAGAAACACGAAGATGAAATTGACCGTGTTCAGGTCCAGCGAACCGCCGTCGGCGAAGTGCAGACCCACGTAGGCCATCCCCAGCAGGCCAATGGCAATGCCTACCACCTTGCTGTGGTTCATCCGGTCGGCCAGCGTCACGTCCCGCCTGCCATTCAGGCTCGGCTCGAACGGAACGGCAACGGTGGCCGGGTCGATCTCGACGATGCTCTTGGGGTCCTTCGGATGCAGCCAGGCGTTGAACAGCGGCAGGGTCGTCATCACCAAGGCCGTGGCGATCAGCAGCGGGCCACCGAAAATGGTTTCCGACAGCGGTACCAGTCCCATTCGGTCCTGCAGGAAGTGCCCTTCGGTAGCGATCAGCAAAGGCACACTTCCGGACAGGCCGATGCCGTATACCGAGAAGCCGGAAAACGCCGCCGCGATCACCAGCGGGTAATGCAGGCCGCGCACCTTGAGCGCCAGCTTCTGCGCGACGAGGCTACCGATCACCAGGCCGAACCCCCAGTTCAACCAACTGCCGATGGTGCCGACCAGCGTGGCGACGACGATGGCGGCGAACGGCGTCTGCACAGTGCCGGCAATGCGGTCGAGCAAACCATCGACCAAGGGCGTACGCGCCAGGATGTAGCCGGCCAGCAGGATCACGGTCATCTGCATGCTGAACGCCAACAGGTTCCAGAATCCGTCGCCCCAGTAGCGGGTCGCGTCGAGCGGGTTAGTGCCCTCTACCACTACCGCGAGGATCAGCGTGAGCACGGTGAGGCCAATGGCGATCACCAGCGGGTCGGGCATGTAACGATTGACGAGGCGTGTAAAGAAATCGGCCAGCGCGTTCATGGCGTCTCCTGATCATTGTTCTTGTTATCCGTCCGGACCGGTACGGTTTCTTCGTCGCCTGGCTTGCAGGCAGGGGACGCTCCACGGCTAGGCTTCGTGGCCCGCTCACTGCCTCGGCTGAAAGCAAACACGGGCGCAGAAGGCAAGGAACAGTAAGCGAGCCCGCAGGATTCGGACAATTCGTTAATCGATATACCGTTCGATTAACGAACATCTCTCCGACTACCGAATTGCTTCCGCCAACGACAGCGTATTTGATGTGTACGGCAACAACGAGCTACACGACTGCCGCTTTACCCGGCCCCGCGCCTGGAAGTCATTCCCCTGACCCAGCACCCTTCCGCTGGCACGAACCGAGGCCTGTCTGACATGC
This sequence comes from Stutzerimonas tarimensis, assembly GCF_042648805.1. NCBI lineage: Bacteria > Pseudomonadati > Pseudomonadota > Gammaproteobacteria > Pseudomonadales > Pseudomonadaceae > Stutzerimonas > Stutzerimonas tarimensis. The sequence continues at coordinate 23,206 of NZ_JBHRXZ010000024.1, forward strand.
CCTACCTGATCGAAACCTTCGACAAGCCCGGCCACCAGCAACTGCGGCGCGATACGCGTGATGAACACCTGCGCTTTCTCGAGGCGAACAAGACGCTGCTGCTGGCCTGTGGCGCCAAGCTCGCCGACGACGGCGGCGACCTCGGCGGCGGCCTGTATGTGGTCGATCTCGAGACGCGCGCCGAAGCCGAACGCTTTATCGCCGAGGATCCATTCAGCCGTGTCGAACTGTTCGAACGTGTCACCATCACCCGTTGGCGCAAGGCCTACCTTGCCGGCGAGTGCTACCTATGACATTTCGCCCGCCACGGAGCGCAACATGACCAACCCTCGTTGGAAGCATCGCCCGCCGGGTTCGAACTGGGGCGATTTCGGTGTCGACGACCAGTTGGGCAGGCTGAACCTGATCACCGCCGAGAAGGTGCGCCAAGGGATCGCCGAGGTGCGTGATGGCAAGACGTTCTGTCTCAGCCTGCCGCTCGATTACCCCGGCGGCAGCCAGTTGAACGCCAATCGCCACCCACCCGTGTTGCGCCCGACACTGCGCCAGGGCAGCGTCAATTTCAATTTCCTCCTGGGCAACCTGCAGGCCGGACGGCCAGACGTCCTCAGCGACGACCTGGCAATTCTGCACCTGCAGTACTCGACCCAATGGGACAGCCTGGCCCACGTCGGCGCATTGTTCGATGTCAATGGCGACGGCGTTCCAGAACCGGTGTACTACAACGGCTTCGCCGCCGGCGAGCGGATCTGCGGCCCGCAACACCCGGACGATGCGGGCATGCAGGCGCACATGCGTCCTGAGAGTACGTCGCATGCGGGGGCGCTGGGCATCGAGCGCATGGCCGAAACCGGCGTGCAAGGCCGCGCCGCGCTGGTCGATCTGCACGCCCATCTGGGCGATACGCGGACGCTGGTCGGTTACGACACGCTGATGCGAGTACTCGAGGCCGACCGGGTCGAAATCGAGCGCGGCGACATTGTTTGCCTGCACACCGGGTTCGCCGACGCGGTCCTGGCCATGGGCAAACAGCCTGATCCGCAGACCCTGATGCAGAGCTGCGCGGTGCTTGACGGGCGCGATGAAAAGCTGCTGCAGTGGATCACCGACAGTGAACTGGCGGCCCTTGCCGCCGACAACTACGCCGTCGAGGCCTATCCGGCCGCAGGTGGTGACGCCTGTTGTGCAGCCTTGCCGCTGCACCAGCACTGTCTGTTCAAACTCGGCGTCCCTCTCGGCGAACTCTGGCACCTCGGCCCGCTGGCCTCATACCTGCGTCGCCAGGGCCGTTACCGTTTCTTCCTGACCGCCCCGCCGCTGCGGCTGCCGGGCGCCGTCGGTTCGCCGCTGACCCCGGTGGCTACCGTCTGACTTTCTGCCTGCGAGAACATTCATGAGCCTACCTAGAGTCCTGATCACCGGCGGTGCCGCCGGCATCGGCGCCGCGACTGCCGAGCGCTGCCGCCAAGACGGCTACGAGCCGATCGTCATCGACCGCGAGGGCGACGGCATTCGCGCCGACCTGTCCGACCCGGAGGCCACCGCCGAGGCGCTGCGCGAGGCCTTGTCCGGCGGCCCGATCACCCGCCTGGTCAACAATGTCGGCATGGTCTGCCCAGCGCCGGCCGACGAACAGACGCTCGCCGAGCTGGACCGGGTCATGGCGCTCAACCTGCGTTGCGCCATGCAGTGCATGCAGGCGCTGCTGCCGGGCATGAAGGAAGCCGGCTTCGGCCGCATCGTCAACATGGCCTCGCGAGCCGCGCTGGGCAAGGAACTGCGCACCGCCTATGCAGCGAGCAAGGCCGCGCTGATCGGCATGACCCGCGTATGGGCGTTGGAGCTGGGCGCACATGGCATCACCGCCAATGCGGTCGGCCCCGGCCCGATCCGTACTGAGCTATTCGATCGCGCCAACCCACCCGGCGCGGCGCGCACGCAGAAGATCATCGACTCGGTGCCGGTCAAGCGCGTCGGCACGGCCGACGATGTAGCCCACGCCGTGGCGTACCTGCTCGACGAGCGTAGCGGCTTCGTTACTGGCCAGACGCTCTATGTCTGCGGTGGAATGACGGTGGGCGTGGTCGATATATGAGCCGGAGCGCACCATCGCCAAGGTCGCGCGGCAGCATGGTTATCGCCCTCAGCTCCAAACCACAACCTCGATTACCGCACAAGTGTGCGGTAATCGAACAACATTAGCAGGCAGAGGGACCTAATCACCGTATCCATACTCTAGGATACTTAACTAACCGCTAGCAAATCATAGACCCGGTACGGGGGTTTCCCTGCTGGCGGGGCCTTCATCAGAAACACGTACGACAATAACTACAAAACGGGAATGCAATCGATGATCTCAACTTTCAAGCGCGCTCTGAGCCTGCTCGCCCTGAGTGCGACGCTACCGCTCGCGTCCGTCAGCCAGGCTGCGGATTGGCCCACCGACACCGTTCGCCTAGTGGTGCCCTACGCACCCGGCGGTACCACCGACATCCTTTCGCGCAAGGTCGCCGACCTGTTGCAGCAGCAGATCGGCAATGTGGTAGTCGAGAACCGCCCCGGCGCCGGCTCTACCATGGCCACCGGGCAGCTCGCACGTGGCGGACGCGGAGCCAACCACACGATACTGATGGCATCGCCCGGCCACACCATCGGCCCGGTGATCTACAAGAACCTGCCGTACGATCCGGTGAAGGATTTCAGATTCATCCGCAATGTCATTGATATTCCCAATGTGATGGTGGTGCCGGCCAACAGCCCCTACAACTCGGTGGAGGAATTCGTCGAAGCGGCTAAAAACCAGGAAATGACCTTCAGCTCCTCGGGCGTCGGCAGTTCGATCCATATGTCCGGCGAACTGTTCAAGACCATGACCGGCACCAAAATGACCCACGTGCCCTTCCGCGGAAGCGGCGAAGCGCTGCCGGCGCTGCTCAGCGGCGATGTCGACGTCTCGTTCGAGAACATGCCCACCGTGCTGTCCCATATCCAGTCCGGCAAACTCAAGGCCCTGGCGGTGACCTCGGCCGAGCCGTCGCCGTACCTGCCGGGCATCGAGCCGCTTTCGAAGATCGGCGCCAATTTCGGTCTTGGAGACTTCGTGACCACCGCCTGGTTTGGCCTGATCGCCGACGACCAGATGTCGGACCAGGCCATCGAGACACTGCAGACCGCGCTGGACAAGGCGATGGAAGACCAGAGCTTCAAGGACTTCGCCGCGCAGATCGGCGGTGAACCGGCCACCCAGGTAGGCGAGGCGTTCCGTGACTATGTCGAGCAGGACGTTCGGCGCTGGCAGCGTGTCGCTGGCCAGGCCGACCTGCAGTAAGCCGGAGAATAGTCCATGACCGCTGCCGCCACCGCCAGCCGCCCGCGCTGGACCAATCTCAACACCCTGCTCGGCGCGTTCTGGCTGATGGCAGCGTTGGTGTTTCTGTTCTACCTGGTGCCGAACCATATCGATGAGGCGCCCATGGTGCAGAACCCCATGCAGTCGCCGCGCTGGCTACCCAGCGTGGCTGGCTGGCTGGTTGCAGTGCTTTCGTTGGCGTTGATTCTCGAAGGTTGCCTGCGCCCACCACCGCCGTCCTCCGCGGACGACGACAGCCAATCGGCCCCGCCCTTGCGCTGGATGATGATGCTCGCTGGGCTGGGAGCCTACTGGCTGCTGTTCGAGCCACTTGGCGCCATCGCGGCCGGCATTCTCGGCACCCTGCTACTGTTTGCCGCCCACCCGGTACGCAAACCCTGGCTCTACCTGCTGGCGATCGCGCTTCCGTGGCTGGTGAGCCTGCTGTTTATTTACGTGCTGAACGTCCCGTTGCCGTCCGGCACGCTGTGGGATTGACCCACCTCCCCCTTTCGCGAGTGACCGAATGGAACACCTTTCCGAAGTCCTGAGCCTGTTCCTCAGCGTCGACAACTTCATTGCGATCGGCATCGGCGTGCTGATCGGCGTAGTGGTCGGCGCGATTCCGGGGCTGACCGCCACCATGGCCGTCGCCCTGGCGCTGCCCTTCACCTTTAGCCTTGAGCCGGTGACCGCCATCCTGCTGCTCGTAGGCATCTACAAGGGGGGCATGTACGGCGGCTCTGTCACAGCCATCCTGATCCATACCCCCGGCTCGCCTGCGGCAGCCTGTACGTTGCTCGACGGCTATCCCCTGGCACAGCAGGGCAAGGCGAAGAAGGCGCTGCAGATGGCGCTCTACTCGTCGTGCATCGCCGATGTACTGTCGAACCTGGCACTGATTCTGTTCGCCTCGTATCTTGCAAAGATCGCTCTGAACTTCGGCCCACCGGAGTTCTTCTGGCTGATCTGCTTCTCGCTGACCATCATCATTTCGATTGCCGGTGAGTCGGCAATCAAGGGCCTCATCGCTGCGGCGCTCGGGGTGATCGTCGCCTCGATCGGTATGGATGTGGTCTACGGTAGCCAGCGGCTGACCTTCGACAGCTACAACCTGATGGACCGCGTTTCCTTCGTGCCGCTGCTGATCGGCCTGTTCGCCGTGCCGGAAGTCATCGACTTCTACCTGAAGAAGGCTGCGCCGCACGTGCGCGCCGCCTCCAGTGGAGTCGGGCTGACCCTCAAGGAGCTCAAGGCGAGCTTGAAGACCATCGTTCGTGGCTCGCTCATCGGCGTGATCATCGGTGCCGTACCTGGCACCGGCGCCACTGCCGCCTCGTTCATTTCCTATAGCGAAGCCAAGCGCCGCTCGCGCAACCGCGACAACTTCGGCAAGGGTGAGCTGGAGGGTGTAGCGGCGTCCGAGTCAGGCAACAACGGGGTGGCCGGCGCGACGCTGATTCCGCTGCTGTCGCTCGGCATTCCGGGAGACGTGATCACGGCGATCATCCTTGGCGCTTTCATGATCCATGGGCTGACGCCCGGGCCGGTGCTTTTCCAGGAAAACCTGACGCTGGTCTATGCGCTGTTCTGCGGGATCATGCTGAGCTCGGCGGTGTTGCTGTTCGTCGGCCAAGGGGTGATCAAGTACTTCTCGCTGGTCGCCGATGTCCCCAAGGCCATCCTGCTGCCGATCGTGCTGATGTTCTGCGTCTACGGCTCTTTCGCGGTGAACAACAGCGTGTTCGATATCGGCTTGATGCTGCTGTTCGGGGTGGTGGGCTACATCTTCAATCGCACCGGTTTTGCCACCGCTCCCTTCCTGCTCGGCTTCATCCTCGGCCCGATGTTCGAGGACAACCTGCGGCGCACGCTGCTGATTGGCCGCGGCGACCCGATGATCTTCTTCCGTGGGCCTATTACCTGGATCTTCATCGCGCTCACCGCGCTGTCGCTGTTCTTCGCCGTTCGCCGCTACTGGCAGGAGCATATCCGCCGGGCCGTCTGAGCCGGGCGGCATACAGCGCAAGGCGGCGCCTCCATTGGGGGCAACATGATCCGCGAAGCGCAGCGCTAGTAGACGAATCTGCCTCAGCTCGAGCTGGAAGCCAGCCGCGCTGCAATAAAGTCTACAAAGGCTTTGATTTTGGGCAGCGGCTGGCGGCTGGAGGGCCACAGAATGCTGAGCGTACGTCGGTCCCGGATATGGCCATCCAACAACGGGACCAGCCGCCGCTGCTCGATGGCCTCGGCTACGATGAAGTCCGGCAGGCAGGCAATGCCCTGCCCGGCTTCAGCCATCGCCAGCAGCGGGTCCACCGCATTGGTGACGGCGGTCTGCGGGAGATCCAGATTCAAGTATTTGTCGCCGGCGAACAGGGGCCAGGCGTCCAGCTTGCCGCTGGACGGGTAGCGGTAGTGAAGGCAGGCATGCGCTGCCAGGTCTGCAGGGACCGTGGGCTCGCCACGGCGCGCGAGGTAGTCCGGCGTGGCGACCAACCGATGGCTGAAGCCATTGAGCCTGCGCATCATCAAGCGGGAATCCTGCACTTCGCCGATGCGCATCACCGCATCGAAGCCTTCCTCGATGACATTAACCAGGCGGTCGCTGAAATCCAATTCCAGTTCTACCGCGGGATACGCCTGTTGGAAGGCGATCAGATGCGGCATCAAGCGCATGCCCAGTTGCGGCAGGCTGATGCGCAGCTTGCCCTGGGGATTGCCGGCTGCTTGAGTCAGTTCGCGCTCAGCCACTTCCAGCTCGGCAAAGATGCGGTGGCAGCGCTCGAGGAACAAGGCGCCCTCGGCCGTGAGGGTGATCGCCCGGGTCGAGCGATGAAAAAGCCGCACCCCGAGGCGTTCCTCGAGACGGGTCACGGCCTTGCCGATGGCCGATGAAGACAGCTCCAGCCGCCGCCCGGCCTCGGTGAAGCTTCGCGCTTCGGCCGCATGAACAAAGGCGGACAGCGCACCGAGCTGGTCCATCTTGGCGCTCATGGTTTACATCCTTTTGTTCCTCAATGTTTGGAATTCTAGCTTATTTTTCTTTTCTGCCTAGCCGCCTATAGTCCCCGGCATCCTGATCCGCGGCCGCGTTACCGTGGGTCGCTCGTTCTTCTTGCGAGGTTTCCATGCCGTCCACCGCTTCCTATCCAGCATTACCCAAGGAGCTTGCCGAACACCGCGGGTATGCCCGCGTGTTCCAACCCGGGCACCTCACCTTCGGTTTCATCGCGCCACTGGAAAGCTACCCCGACAGCCCCGGTCCCACCCTGGCGGATCATGGCGCCATGGCGCGCAAGGTCGACCAGGCCGGCTTTTCGGCCATCTGGCTGCGGGACGTGCCGTTCTACGATCCCAACTTCGGTGACGTCGGCCAGATAATCGACCCGATGGTGTATGCCGGTTACCTGGCCGCCATCACGGAAAACATCGCCATCGGCACCGCCGGCATCGTTCTACCACTGCGCGACCCCTTGATTGTCGCCAAGCAGGCCGCCAGCGTGGACCAGTTACTGGGTGGCCGTTTCATTCTCGGCCTGGCCACTGGCGATCGCCCGATCGAATACCCGGCATTCGGCAGTGATTTCGATAACCGCGCCGAGCGCTTCCGCGATGCCCTGGCGGTGGTGCGTGCCGCCACCGAGCGCGCCTGGCCCGTTCATGGCTCGGCCTACTACGGTGAACTGACCGGCAACCTGGACCTGGTACCGAAGCCCGCGGCGCCGCGCCTGCCGACGGTGGTGGTCGGCATGGCGGGCCAGACCATGGAGTGGATCGCGCAGAACACCGACGGCGTGCTGTGGTACCTCACCGATCCGGCGAAGATTCCCGACATCGTCAACCGCTGGCACCTGGCAAGCCAGGGGCAACCCTTCAAGCCCTACGGCTACGGCACCTTCTTCGATCTGGACGCCGACCCTGACCTGCCCCTGCAACCCGGCCGCGTGATGCGGGCCGGGCGCAACACCCTGATCGACCTGTGGCGTCGCCAGCAGGACCAGGGCGTCGCGCATGTAGCCTTGAACTTCAAGCCGCAGCGCCGCCCCGCCTCAGAGGTGATCGACGAGATGGGCGAGTACATCCTGCCGCATTTCCCCAGCCTGGCGCCGTCCCTGACGCCCCCATCCGCACAACGGAGTCGTTGACATGCCACATGCAGCTCACGCCATGGATTTCATTTTCCAGACCAAGCTCGGCACCTACCCACTGGCGGTGCAGTGCGAAATGCTCGCCGAACTGGGGTACCAGGGCATGACCGTTTCGTCCTGGAGTCCGGAGCTCAACGAGCTGCCGAAGGTCAAGGCGGATTGGGGCCTCGATGTCGGCGGCATCTATGCCATCTACCGCCAAGGGCTGGAGGACTGGCTTGTCACGCTGTTCGAATCCATCGAAGGCTGCAGCACCATCGAACTGGCCCTGCATTCCGGCGACAAGGTTCAGCAGCAGGACCTCCGGATGCTCGAGCGCTTGCTGCCGATCTGCGAGCGTCGCGACCTGCAGATCGCGCTGTACCCCCATATCCGCTACGGCATGCAGACCACTACCGAAGCGGTGCAGCTGTGCAAGCGCTTCGACCACTCGCGCCTGGGCATCGTGTTCAATGGTTATCACTGGTTCGCCACCCAGGAAGGCGAGCTGGAACAGCGGCTGGACGCACTTTGGCCATGGCTTAAACAGGTGAACATCGCCGGCTGCCGGCTCTCGCCGTTGGGCTGGGGTGGCGCGGCGACCATAGAGCCGCTCGATGAAGGTGAAATGGACAATTTCGTGCTGCTTGGCGCGCTCGAACGTCGCGGATATACCGGGCATGTCGGCTTCCTCGGCTGGGAAAGCATGGGCGGCGATGTGCATGGCAACCTTCATCGCTCCCTCACCGCCTTCCGTTCCATGGAGCAGCGCCTGGCGCGCAATCCTCATTGGGCGCTGATGACGGATTTCCCCCGTTGAAGACCGCAGCAATGGATACGCCGATGAGAAACCCCATCCATGCCCTGGACTCGTTCTTCTACACCTCCATGGGCGTCTACAGCTTCCAGGCCCAATGCGAGATGGTCGCGGAGATAGGCTACGACGCCATCACCGTCGCCGCCTGGGGCGGGCAGCCGCTGACCGATCTATCGCAACTGAAGCACGTCAAGGCCAAGCATGGCCTGGATATCGCAGCGCTGTACCTGGTACTGCATGAAGGGCGCAACGATGATGTGGTTCGGCGACTCGTCGAGTCCGTCGAGGGCGTGAAGCTGATCGAACTGGCGGTGCAGACGTCTGTCAACGGCGTGCCGGCGATTCTGAAGGTGATCGACAGCTTGTTGCCCATCGTCGAGCGCCGCGGCCTGCGATTGGCCCTCTACCCGCATCGCAACCACATCACGCAAACCACCTCCCAGGTCGTGGAGCTGTGCAACTACTACAGCCACCCGCAGCTGGGCGCAGTGTTCAACGGATACCACTGGTACGCCAGTCAGGAAGGTGATCTGCAGGGCCGGCTGGATGCCATGCGCCCTTGGTTGATGCAGGTCACCACCTCAGGTTCGGCGCTCTCGCCGCTGGGCTGGGGCGGCGTGGCCACCATGGAGCCGCCCGATCGTGGCGAGCTGGACAATTTCGCCCTGCTCGGCGCCTTGGCACGCATGGGCTACACCGGGCGAATCGGCGTGCTCGGCTGGGATTACGGCGGCGACGTCTACCTGAAACTGCAGCGTTCCCTGCATGCCATGCACGGTATCCAGCAGCGCCTGGCGACTCACCCGAGCTGGGCGAACCTCCCGCTCAAGCGTTAACCCTGGGACGGCGCTGCGATTGACGCAGCCCTCGCGCTTTATCCAACTGGAGTTCTTATGACCGCACTGTCCGTGCTTGACCTCATGATGATCGGCGAAGGCAAAGGCTTCGCCGATACCCTTGAAGACGCTCGTCGACTGGCCCGCCATGTCGAACAGCATGGCTACAACCGCTACTGGATCGCCGAGCACCATGATCTGCCCGGCATCGGTTCGATGGCCACGCCGCTGATCATTCAACACCTGGCCGCCTCGACCAGCACGCTGCGCGTGGGCGCGGGCGGCGTGATGCTGCCCAATCACTCGCCGCTGATCGTGGCCGAACAGTTTGGCACCTTGCATACGTTATTCCCTGGCCGCATCGACCTTGGCGTCGGACGCGCACCGGGCGGTGGCGGCCCGACCGTACGCGCCATTCGTGGCATCAGCCAGGAGCGGGACTTCCCCCAGGACGTGCAGCGGGTGCTCGATTACCTGGAGGACAATGGCAAGGAACCGGTACGCGCGCTGCCGGGTCGGCACGATGTGCCGGTCTGGGTATTGGGCTCGAGTTTGCAAGGCGCTGATCTGGCTGCGCGGATGGGCCTGCCGTACGCCTTTGCCTCACACTTCGCCCCGCAGATGCTGATGCACGCACTGGCGCATTACCGGGACAATTTCCGCCCTTCCGTTTACCTGGACAAGCCCTACGCCATGGCGGGGGTCAACGTGATTGCCGCCGATACCCACGCCGAGGCGCAGTACCTGGCCAGTTCCCATCAGCAATGGGTAGTGAAACTGCACGCCGGCCGTCCAGGGTTGCTGCCGGCTCCGGAAGAAGGCTACCTGGCAACGGTCACGCCCATGGATCGACAGGGACTGGATCAGGCCATGGCCTGTACCGCTATCGGTGACAAGCAGGAAGTCGGCGCCTGGCTGCGGCAGTTCATCGCCACCACCGGCGCGGACGAACTGATGATCGATGCGCGCATCTACGATCCGGTCGCGCGTTGCCGCTCCTATCAACTGGCGGCGGAGTCGATTGAAGACCTGTTGACTCGCTGACGGCCCTGCGGAGGCGCGGCCTAAAAGGTCGTCCTCCGCAGCGCCCATAGCCGCCTGGCAAGGCGTCAGAGGATATCGTCCACTACCCCACCATCGACCCGCAGTGCGGCGCCGCTGGTGGCAGACGCTTGGATGGAGCAGACGTAGACGACCATGTTGGCGACTTCGTCCACCGTTGCCGCGCGCTGTATCAACGAGGTCGGACGGTGGCTCATCACGAACTCCGCCGCGACCGCCTCCAGCGTCTTGCCGGTTCGAGCGCGCTCTTCCTCGAGCATCTCGGCCAGCCCGTCCGAGAGCGTGGGGCCCGGCAATACGCTGTTGACCGTTACGCCGCTGCCCGCCAAGCGCTTGGCCAAGCCACGCGACAACGACAGTTGCGCGGTCTTGGTCACGCCGTAATGAACCATATCGGCAGGCACGTTCCGGGCTGACTCCGAGGATATGAACACCACCCTGCCCCACCCCCGCTCGACCATGGCCGGGACCAGTGCGCGGCTGAGCCGTACGCCGGACATCACGTTGGTCTGCCAGTGGCCATCCCAGCAGTCGTCATCGGCTTCGAAGAAATCTGCCAAACCATAGATCCCGGCGTTGTTGACCAGAATATCGACCGGAGGCAGCGCTGCCGTGAGAACGCCCACGCCCTCTGCGCTGCCAATATCTGCCGCGATACCGCTGAGTTTGGCCTGCGGCGCCGCCTCGCGCAGGCGCGCCAGCGCCTTTTCAACCGAGCTGTCGCTACGGCCGTTGATGATGATCTCGGCGCCCGCCAGCGCCAGACCCTTGGCGATGGCAAAGCCGATGCCGCCAGTGGAGGCGGTAACCAGCGCGGTCTTGCCTGAAAGATTGATATGCATGCTCGCTCCCCTGTAGCGCCGGCTATTGCCCGGCAGGTCGGTTCGACTCTATCGATGGCCTCGCAGCCGGCGGACCATCCGCCGACTGCCTGAACCACCGTCTCAGGTGCGGGTAAAGCCATCGAACGAGTTCATGTAGACCGCCCCGAAGGCGTCCAGGTGCTTACGGGTGGGCTCGTCCGGGCTGCCATAAACCAGAAGGCTGGTGATCGTCACCAGTTCGAGAAACTTCTCGCCGAACGGCGCGAAGGTCTGCTCGATATGGCTGACCACCGCGTCCGCTCGGTAGCGCTCGATGATGTGCACAACCGTGTGGTCGTCGTTGACGCTGTATTCGTACATCAGCGTGCCCGGCTCCTGGCTGGTCGCGGCCACGATTTCGGCAACCAGTCGCTTGAACGCCGGGAAGTTTTCCGGCGCCAGGCTGAGGGTAAAGATGTTGATGACTTCGTCTTTCATGGTTTGTCCTCTGTCGTGAATAAGCCAACGCCTGTCACGAGCGCGCGGCTGGGCTGGACGTCATGCTAAGGTAGACCCTCACGCTGATAAACAGCCTGTAGATCACAGATAGGTAGCCTTCATGGCTACCAGGAAGCTGCAATGACTTCAGAAGACTCGTTCAGCGGCATCCACATTTTTCTGGCCACCGCTCGTTCCGCGACCTTCACCGAGGCAGCCGAGCGGTTGGGCCTCTCCAAGTCCGCCGTGGGCAAGGCGATCGCCCGTCTGGAAGCCAGGGTTGGCGCCAGCCTGTTCTATCGGTCGACGAGACGACTCTCCCTTTCCCCCGACGGCGAAGCCTACTTCACGGTATGGTCCGCTGCCCTGGAGGAGATCAAGGCCACCGAGAGCAACCTCGGCAACAAGCTCGGCGTGCCGGCGGGGCGCCTGCGCGTGGATATGCCGGTAGCCTTCGGTAAACAGGTGGTATTGCCGATTCTGCTGGACATGAGCAAACGCTTCCCACAGCTGCAACTGACCCTGACCTTCAGCGACCAGCTGGTGGACCTGACCGAAGAAGGCATCGATCTGGCCATTCGCTTTGGCAGCGTCGACAGCGTGCCCGGCTTGGTCGCCAGACGCCTTACCGCACACCGATGGGTAACCTGTGCGTCGCCGGGTTACCTGGAACAAAACGGCACGCCCTTGACGCTGGAAGACATGACCCGGCATCGCGGCATCGTGGGCTATCGCCGCGGCAGTCTGATGCCGTGGAAAATGACCAAGGACGGGCAAGCCGTGAAGTTCTCGCCGCCGCCGACATACCAGTTCGACGACGCGGAAGCCATGATCGAGGCCACCCGAGCGGGGCTCGGGATCTGCCAGATGCCGTTATGCCTGTTTGAAAAAGATATCGAAACGCAGGCGGTCGTGCCGCTGCTCGAACTCTTCGAGCCCGCCCCGGTAGAAGTTCATGCCCTGTGGTCCAAGAGCAATCACCTGCGGCCTAAAATTCGTTATCTGGTTGATGAACTATTGAAGCTGCATGGCCAGGTGTAAAAAACGCGCCCGCCATCGCACAAGCGTTGATTGACAGTCGTTTGAAGTAACTCAGCATAATTGCGAAGGCGCCAAACGACCATCGGCTGACTCACGCTCCAGTTATACCAACCATGACGTCAGAACGGGTAAGGCTGGTCAGACTGCTCGACCGTGACCCATTTGACTTCAGTGAACTCGTCGATCACGGCGCTGCCATCGAAGCGACCGTATCCACTCTTTTTCATCCCGCCGTAGGGGGCCTGGGGCTCGTTTTGTACAGTGGCGCCGTTGATATGAACGCAGCCGGCATCCAGACGATTGGCCAGTTCCAACGCACGTGTCACATTGGCACTGAAGATCGAAGCGGACAGGCCGTAAGCGGTGTCATTGGCAGTCTCCAGCGCCTGCTCGGCCCCCTTGACGCGTATGACCGTGGTGACCGGACCAAAAGTCTCTTCATCATAAATCGCCATGTCACGGCGGACATGATCGACCAGGGTTGGCCCCATCAGAGCACTTTCGGCGAGGCCACCTGCGACGATCTTTGCGCCTTTACCGATTGCATCGTCCAGCAGCTGATTGATCCGCTGCGCTGAGCCCTGAGAGATCATCGGGCCGACGATACACGAGGGGCTGGACATCGGGTTGCCCACCTCAAGTTGGCCGATGCGCTCAGCAAATCTTGTGACGAACGCATCTGCCACCGTCTCGTCGACTACAAATCGCTCGGTCGACATGCAGATCTGACCCTGATAGAGGAAGGAGCCGAAGACGGCAGCGTTTACTGCACCCTCGATATCCGCGTCGTCTAGAACGACAAACGGAGCCTTCCCTCCCAGCTCCAGCAGACAACGCTTGAGATGGCTGGCACAGGTCTCGGCGATCATGCGCCCGACGTGCGTGGAGCCGGTGAAGTTCACTCGACGCACAGTATCGTGGGCGACGAGCACCTCGGTCACGGCCGCAGCGTCCTCGGGCGCGGTGATCAGAAAGTTCAAGACGCCCTCCGGCAGGCCAGCCTCGATGAATGCATCGATGAGCAGTGCATGGGTGCGGGGACTGTTTTCGGAGCCCTTGAAGATCACCGTATTCCCGCAGGCGAGCGGATAGGCAATGGCGCGCGCACCAAGAATGACCGGACCATTCCACGGGACAATGCTTAATACGCTCCCGACTGGCTGTCGCAGTGTCATCGACAACGTCCCAGGCTTGTCGGTGGGGATGGTCTCTCCCTTGATTTGCGTGGTGAGCGCCGCCGCTTCGCGTATCAGGTTTGCCGATGCGGCCACATTGAACTGACTCCAGAGTTGCGAGGCGCCGATTTCCTCGGCCATGACCTGGCAAATGTCCGCCATCTTGGCTTCCAGTGCGTCAGCTGCAGCGAGCAGGAGACGGCGGCGCTCGGTCGGCCCGGTCCTGGACCACCCACGAAACGCGCGCGCGGAAGAATTGGCCAGCCGTTTCGCATCCTCGACAGAACAGGCTGCGGCGGTACTCACTACCTTGGAGGTAACCGGATCGATGCGCTGGACCGTCTTGCCTCCCAGTGCGCCCTGCTTAGCATTGTCAATCAACAGTTGTGCATTCATGTTCATACCTCCGATAGATTACTTGATCGAGCATCGCCGCCGCTTGGCCAGCGGACTCAATGTGAGATTCTTGAGCGGGCTTGCAGCATCCGGGGAACTATCAGGACGTGTGCCGATGAGCGCCGCTGATTTGGCGGTCATGGGCAAACGAACCCTGGGTATCGCCCCCAGAGAATGATCGCCAGGGGGCAAGCTGTCAGCGTGCAGGCCATGCACGAGCAGGGCACCGCTCAGATGCCGGGGCCAAGGCAACACCGGTAATCTCGACACCGGCAATTCCGCTACGCAGGCCAGATTCTTTCACGATTCTGGGTGCCCCATGATTCATATGCTTTGAGTCCGACGGATGATGGGCGATACAGCAATATTGATAAATGCACTAATCAGAATAGACAATATTCTCGTTGTGAATGAATCTGGAGACTCACCCATGAACCTGCGGGATATCGACCTGAATCTGATGGTCGTTTTCAATCAGTTACTTATCGATCGCAGGGTTTCTATCGCGGCTGACAACCTAGGGCTGACGCAGCCCGCCATGAGTAACGCGCTCAAACGCCTGCGCAGCACCTTGAACGATGAGCTGTTCGTGCGAACCCATCAAGGAATGGAACCTACCCCCTACGCGCAACAGCTGGCCGAACCTGTGGCGCTCGCGATCCAGACATTAGGCGACGCTTTTCGTCGGGAAGACCAATTTGACCCAGCGACTGCCGCCAGGACCTTCACAATCGCGATGACCGACATTGGCGAGATCTATTTCCTGCCACCGCTCATGGAAGCCTTGGCAGTACGAGCACCTCTCTGCACCGTCAGTACCGTTCGAGGAAATGCGGTAAATCTCGCCGAATTGCTTCAGAGCGGTGCTGTGGATCTGGCGGTCGGCCTGCTCCCATATTTACAGGCAGGCTTTTTTCAACGGAGGCTTTTCGAGCATCGCTACGTTTGCCTGTGCCGCCGCGGGCATCCTGTTACGCTGCAACCGCTCTCTCTCGCGTCCTTTTGCCAGTGGGATCATGTTCGTGTGATTGCCTCAAACACAGGGCACGGAGAGGCGGATTCTTACATGCAGAGGGCGAACATCGAACGAAGGATAAAGCTGGAGGTTCCCCATTTTGTGGCAGTGGGGCACATACTGCAGCACAGCGATATGCTCGCTACAGTTCCGCAACGGTTTGCCGACAGCTGCGTAGCGCCATTTGACCTGGTTTCCACGCCCCTCCCCTTTGAGCTGCCAGAGATCAACATCAATCTCTTCTGGCACGCCAAATTCAACAAGGATCCAACCAATCGCTGGTTGAGAGCGCTAATGGTCGAGCTGTTCTCTGACGAACCCACAGGGCAGTAGCGAAGCTGGGAGCAGGCTTTTGTGAAACATGCAGACAGTCAATCGCCCCAGTCGACTTCCGCGAATCGCTCCACCAGATAGTTGACCATCGCGCGCACCTTGGACGCGAGATGCTTGCGAGACGGGTAGACAGCGTAGATTCCCAGCTCCACAGCGCGGTAGCCAGGCAGCAGCTCAACCAGGTCCCCTCGATGGATATCCTGATGGAGCATGAAGCTTGGCTGGAGCAGGATGCCGCCACCGGCCAGGGCTATCGAGCGGCAGGTGTCGCCGTTGTTGCAGCGCACCACAGAGCGTGTCTCCACCGTCACATCGCCCTGAGGTCCGGTAAAGCTCCACTCGTTCCGCGTCGCGAGATTGCTGTAAGCGATCACCTTGTGCCTTGCCAGATCCCCTGGTGTGGCCAGCGGCGCATGCTCGGCCAGGTAGCTTGGCGCGGCGCAAAGGCGCATCCGCGTGCTGGCGAGACGACGTCCTATGAGCGAGGAGCTTTCCAGGCGGGCGATCCGCACCGCCATGTCATACCCCTCCTCAACCAGATCAACCACTCGGTCATTGAGGTTGAGGTCCAGCTCCACCTTGGGATACCGCCTCAGGAAGTCCGCCCAGAGTGGCGCCAGGTGCTCCACCCCGAAGCTGACAGGCGCATTGATGCGCAGCACACCGGTAGGCTCCTGGGCTCCCGATGCCACAGCGCCCTCAGCCACTTCCATCAGCCCCAGTATTTCCCGTGCCTGCTGATAGAACAGCCGTCCCTCCTCCGTGAGGGAGATACGACGAGTCGTGCGTTGCAGGAGCCGAGCCCCCAGGCGAGCTTCCAGTGCATTGACGTAGCGGGACACCGCGGCCTTGGACATCTCAAGCGCATCGACCGCAGCCGTGAAACTGCCCTTTTCCACGACCGTGCAGAACACTTGCATCTCCAGCGCCCTGTCCATTTTGTCTCACTTATCGGAACTATTAATTACAATATAAGCAGTTTATCTCAACAAATGGATCCACAAGAATATCTATGCCCCGACCTGGGTCCACGAAGAACCAGCACCTGAGGTTGAACCATGAGCACTACCTATCCCGTTCTATTCGTCTCCCACGGAGCCCCTACCTTTGCCATCGAACCGGGCTTGGCCGGCGCGAAGCTGGCGGCTCTGGGTAAAGCGTTACCCCGCCCCACAGCGATTGTGGTGGTATCCCCTCATTGGATGACGCGCACAACAGTGCGCATCGGCGCCGGCGACAACCCGGAAACCATCCATGACTTCGGTGGATTTCCGGAGGCCCTTTACCGGCTGGACTATCCAGCACCCGGCCAACCTGAACTGGCATCGCGAATTCAAGGGCTGCTGACTACTGCCGGGTGGCCGGCGGAGGTCGACACCCAGCGCGGCCTGGACCACGGGGCGTGGGTGCCCCTGCTCCACCTGTTGCCCGAGGCTGACGTACCGGTTGTGCAGGTATCTCTGCCGACACCGCTTGACCCCGCGGGGGCGTTGCGTCTAGGCCAGGCACTGCAACCGCTGCGCGAATCCGGTGTGCTGATCGTTGGCTCCGGAAGCCTTACTCACAACCTGTATGAGTTTCGAGCCGGCCATGCGCCCACCGCAGAATATGTCACAGACTTTTCCGACTGGATCGCGGAAAAGCTCCGGGAAAGAGAGATCGAATCCTTACTGGATTATCGACGCCTTGCACCCGAGGCCGCTCGAGCACACCCCAGCGAAGACCATCTGCTCCCGCTGTTCGTGGCGCTTGGCGCTGCAGGCGAGGCTTATGCCATGCAACTCATGGAAGGGGGCGTGACGTACGGCGTTCTGGCAATGGACAGCTATCTGTTCGGAATTCCAGCAACCCTTGAACTGACGAAAACGGTAACCGAATGAACTCCGAGGCCCCTGGTAGCAGCACCATCGACCACCACGCCCGGTGCGGCGTGGTGGCCGAGAAGCGAGCGATGGCCGATCAGCCGGAAGTCGACTCCATGGGTTTCACGCCCGGTGTTAGAAGCTGAACCGGGCGGTGCCAGATGAACATGAGAATGGCGGCGGCACCCACCAGCCCCGGTAGCGCGAAGGCCAGAAAGCTCGCCTGGAGCGGCATCTGCGCGGCGTGTAGCGCACCGCCCAGCAACGGGCCGATGATGGCGCCGATGCGGCCGATTCCCATGGCCCAACCCAGGCCAGTGGAGCGGATATGCGCGGGGTAGAATTGCACAGCGCAGGCATTGGCAAGAATCTGCGTACCGATAGTGCAGGCCCCGGCCACACCGATCAGCAGATAGAGCACCGGCAGCGGTGATTTCAGCGCCAGCAGACTCAGCGACAGTGCACCGGTGACAAAGAACCCCAGCAGCACACGGCCCAGGCCTATGCGGTCTCCCAGCCAGCCACCGCCAATCGCCCCGAAGATGGCACCGAAGTTCAATACCAGCAGGAACGCCAGGCTGGAATTGAGGCCGTAGCCGGCGGTGTTCATAAGCTTGGGCAGCCAGGAACTCAGGGCGTAGACCATCAACAGGCAGCAGAAGAAAGCCACCCAGAGCATCACCGTATTCAGTGCGCGGCCATCCTCGAACAGCTGCGAAATGGCTACCTTGTTTGCCTGACCCGTCGCCCGGTTGAGGCGGTCGTTGGAGCTGGGCACGTAATCCGGCGCGGCCTTGGCCAGCAGGACCTTGGCGCGCTCGACCTCCCCCTGGCGCAGTAGGAAGTTCAGCGACTCCGGCAACTGGCGCACCAGAAACGGCAGCAGCACAAGCGGAATCACCGCCACGAAGAACACCGATGACCAGCCCCAGTTGGGCATCATCGCCATGCCCAATCCGGCGGAGAGCATGCCTCCCACCGAATAACCGCTGAACATGATCGCCACCAGGGTGCTGCGGATTTTCTTCGGCGCGTACTCGTTCATCAGCGCCACCACATTGGGCATGACCCCGCCGATACCCAGTCCGGCCAGGAAGCGGCAGATGGCGAACTCCTCGGGCGTGCGCGCGAATCCATTGATCGCGGTGAAGCCGCTGAACATGATCACGCAGGTCATGATGGTCTTGCGCCGCCCGATCCGATCCGACAGCGGTCCGAAGAACAGCGCACCCAGCATCATGCCCACCAGCGCACAGCTGCCGAGCAGACCGGCCTGCAGCGCAGAAAGGTCCCAGGCTTGCATCAACGACGGTAGCACCACACCGTAGATGACCAGGTCATAGCCGTCGAAAATAATGATCAGGGCGCACCAGAACAGCACGCGTCCGTGGAAAGCGTTGAAACGGGCCCCGTCAAGCAAGGCGGAAACGTCGATATCACGCATGGCATGGCTCTTCTTGTCATTGTTATAGAGCCGGAACCGGCATCGTGGCCGATTCCGGTAGAACGACGCGCAATCAGGCGCAGTGGCTCAGGACCGACCAGCCGAGCCGAGCGCGGGCGTCACGCACGTCGGCCTCGAGGTCATGGTTCCACAACCAGTCGAAGCGGCTAGCCAGGGTAGATCCCAGCGCCTGTTGGTCATCACCGACTTGCGGGTCGCGCAACTCGTAGAGCTCACCGGCTTCTCGGGAAGTACGCTGCACGCGGCAGGCGCGTGGACGGCGCAAGGCATCATAGCCAGCGAGCAGTTCATCCAGGTTTTTGCGGCTCACCTGAGCATCGCCCAGCAGGCGGGCAAGGAAGTAAGCGTCTTCGAGCCCCTGCCCCGCTCCAGCGCCTTGGTGCGGCAGCATGGCGTGGGCCGCATCGCCGATCAGCGCCACCCGGCCGTGGACATAACCGGGTAGTTCGGCCAGATCGTGCAGGGCCCAGTAGGTTGGCGAAGGAATGCATTCGAGCAGGATTCGCGCGGCATCGCCCCAACCGGCAAAGGCGTCGAGCATTTCACGCTGGCTGGCCTCACGAACCCAGGGCGAATTCTCCGGCCAGGAGGGCTTGGGCTGACTGCGATCAGATACGAAGGCCACCACGTTGATGATGCGGCCCTGCTTCACTGGGAAGGTGAGGATGTGGCTATCCAGTCCCAGGTACATCTGCGGCACGTCCACCAAATGCTCGTCGACGCCCGCGGCGCGGTAGGCCTCGCGCAGTTGCAGACTATCGATCATCCCACGGAAGGCGCAGGTACCGCTGAAACGCGGCACAGCGGGAGGGGCTCCGATACCCTCGAGGACATGACCTCGAATAGCCGACTTGATGCCATCGGCGGCAATCAGCAAGTCACCGCGATATTCGCTACCGTCGGTAAAGCGCACGCAGGCTTCATCGCCGTGCTGCTCAACCTCCACGGCGCGCTTGTTGAAACGGGCGATGCCCTTTGGCAGCCGGCTGGCGAGCACATCGAGAAAGTCAGCCCGGTGCACCGAAGACTGGCCCACGCCAGGAGCCACGCTCGCGCCAATGTAACCGGCGTCACCGCTGCGGCGCCATTCGAACCACACGTCCTGCCAGGGCTCGGGGGTCCGATCGGCAACCTGAGCGTAAGGCCCGGCAATGCCAAGACCCGCGATGGCCCGGACAGCGTTAGTACCAAAGGAAACTCCAGCGCCCACTTCACCGAAGGCAGGCGCAGATTCGAAAAGCTGGACGTCCAGATGAGAGTGACGGCACAGATCCAGTGCCAGGGCAACGCCAGAAATACCGCCGCCGATGATCCCGATACGCAACGCAGGCTTTGTGGTCATGTTCGTACTCATTTGATGTTGTTGTTGGAGTAAATCCATCATGGGCGCGCGGGAGACATTGATAAATACAGCAACTCGTATAAGCAGTATTTCCTTCATGAATAGACAGATGATCTTCAACGGCTCAGCTTGACCGCCAGGAAGATAGCGCCCGCTTGGATTTGCAGGCGGGCTCTGCCATTGTGCTTTTTACTAGCCAGTTGTTACGCCAAATGTGCCCATGAAGCCGAATTTGCTACCCAAGGCCTACAAACACGGATCCTAAGTGACTGATTTAAGATGTTTTTCACAAAGGCGCTTCTCCGTCGCGCCGATGATGGACTGGACGGATCGCCACTACCGTTACTTCGCCCGTCTGCTGTCCAGGCGCGCGCTGCTCTACACCGAGATGATCACCACCGGTGCGCTGTTGCATGGCGACGCCGCTCGCTTTCTACGGCATGATGAGGCCGAGCATCCTTTGGCTCTGCAGCTCGGCGGCAGCGTGCCGGCAGAACTGGCCGCCTGCGCTCGGCTGGCCGAACAGGCCGGCTACGATGAGGTGAACCTTAATGTCGGCTGCCCCAGCGACCGCGTACAGAACAACATGATCGGCGCCTGCCTGATGGCGCATCCTGTTCTGGTCGCTGATTGCTTCAAGGCGATGCGTGATGCCGTGGGTATCGAGGTTACCGTCAAGCACCGCATCGGCATCAACGGACGCGAGAGCTACGCTGAACTCCGCGATTTCGTCGGCCAAGTCAGAGATGCAGGCTGCCGCAGTTTCACGGTTCATGCGCGAATCGCCATACTGGAAGGACTATCCCCCAAGGAAAACCGTGAAGTACCGCCGCTGCGTTATGATGTGGCGGCACAGCTGAAGACGGATTTTCCCGAGCTGGAAATCATCCTCAATGGCGGCATTCATGACCTCGACGCCTGCATCGAGCATTTGCAGACCTTTGACGGCGTCATGCTCGGCCGCGCCGCCTATCATGACAGCTACCTGCTCGCCGAAGTGGACCAGCGCCTGTTTGGTGAACAGACGCCCGTGGCGACCCGCAGCCAGGCACTGGCTGCGCTACGTCCGTATATTGCCCGCCACCTGGCCGAAGGCGGTTCAATGCATCACATCACCCGCCATGTGCTGGGGTTGGCCCAGGGCTTTCCTGGTGCCAGGCGTTTCCGCCAGATGCTGTCGGTGGACGTGCACAGGACAACCGAGCCGCTGCAGCTGTTCGACAAGGCAGCGGCGTTACTGGACGGCCGCTGAGCCGACGCGCCCGGAACCCGACCTACCCCACCAGCGTCCAACTTCGTTAGCCTGTGTTATCGCCGTGCGAGCGCCAGGCTAGTAAAGTCATGCCAACTCACAGGACAGAGCACTCCCATGACATCCAAGCTGGAACAACTCAAGCAGTTCACCACCGTGGTGGCCGATACCGGCGATCTGGACGCCATCGCTCGGTTGAAGCCGGTGGACGCCACCACCAACCCTTCCCTGTTGCTGAAAGCCGCCGCACTGCCCGGCTACAGCGAGCATCTGAACCAGGCCATGGCACGCTGTCAGGGTGATATCGGCCTGGCCTGCGACCTGTTTGCCGTAGCGGTCGGCCAGGAAGTGCTCAAGCTCATTCCCGGACGAATTTCCACCGAGGTGGATGCGCGGCTGTCATTTGACACCGGCGCCACCCTGGAACGCGCCGAGCGACTGATTGGCCTGTACGAGCAGGCCGGCATAGGCCGTGAGCGCGTGCTGATCAAGATCGCCTCGACCTGGGAAGGCATTCGCGCCGCCGAACAGCTGGAAAAAACCGGCGTTCAGACCAACCTGACGCTACTGTTTTCCTTCGCCCAGGCGGCGGCCTGCGCCGATGCCGGCGTGTACCTTATCTCGCCCTTCGTCGGCCGTATCTATGACTGGTACAAGAAGCACGAAGGCCGCGATTTCGTCGGTGCCGAAGACCCAGGCGTGCAGTCGGTCACCCGTATATACGACTACTACAAGGCCAACGGCTACGACACCGTGGTGATGGGCGCGAGCTTCCGCAATCTGGGAGAGATCGAGGCACTGGCCGGCTGCGACCGGCTTACCATCAGCCCGGAGCTGTTGAGCAAGCTGGACGAAGAGCAGGGCCTCCTGGCGCGGCGGTTGAAGCCAGGCAATCCAGGTGAACCCAAGGTGGCAATCAGCGAAAGCGGTTTCCGCTGGGCACTCAACGAAGATCCGATGGCTACGGAAAAGCTCGCCGAAGGTATCCGTCAGTTCGCACGCGACCAGGAAAAACTCGAAGCCCAGCTCAAGGCGCTGGGTTGATCAGGAGCGCTCCAGGGCGCTCACCAGATCCCGAAAGGCTTCACGGTTGGACTCATTGAGGCTCATCAGTATCTGGTGCGCTTCGATGACCTTGGCCTTCACCACTTCTTCGGACTGGTCCTGCACCGGCAGGTCGGTCAGGTCATCCTCCTGCGGCAGCGGGCTGTCGACGATATTGAAAACCTGATCGAACCCCATGGACTGCAACAACCGGGTGATATCCGGGTTGGTGGTCACCAGCATGGGCAACAGCCCCACCTTCTCCCGGGAAAGGATCGACAGCTTGGCCAGCAGACCCAGGGTGGTGCTGTCGATACTGCGTGTCTCGGTCAGATCGATCACGATCGAGGAGAAATTCACCGCCGTGAACATCTGCTCGATCGTGCCATCCAGTGCCGAGCAAAGTGTCAGCCGGATCTCGCCGATGAACTTGAGGACAAAGGTCCCATCCCACTCGGCGAACTGGATTTTACCAGTAGTCATTCAAGGTTCCTGCTCAACACCAGCAAGGCAATGTCATCAGGCATCTCGGCCACTCCGTCCAGGCCGAACACCTGGCGCAATCCGTCCAGTTTGCCCTCGGCCTGAGCGACGAGGCCAGGTAGCGCGGACTCTTTGTCTTTGAGCGTGTCACCCGGCAAAAGGTCCAAAATGCCATCTGAAAGCAAGGTCAGGCTGAACGCCTCTGGCAGCACGATCTCGTGGTCCTCATAGACCGCATCCTTGAACAGCCCGACCGGCAACCCCCGCCCCTGGAGATAGCGCGCTCCGCCCTGCTCCATCAGTACAGGCATGGGCAAGTGGCCACCGATACTGTAATGCAGGCAATGGCGCTGAAGGTCGATCACGCCGCCGAGCATCGTCACGTGCTTGCCGAGGTTGCAATTGATCAGCCCACGGTTGATGTGGCTGAGCACTTCAGAGGGTTTGAACTCGGGCAGCGTTCCGTGCCGACGCGACTCATAGAGCAAGCGTGTGGTCATGAACTTGAGCAGCACCGTGACAAAGGCCGAAGAGGCTCCATGGCCCGAGACATCCGCCAGATAGAACGCGATGCGGCGTTCATCCACGCGGAAATAGTCGACGAAGTCTCCGGACAGGTAGAGCGAAGGGATAATCTTGTGCTCGAAGCGGTAGCCATCTGCATGCCAGGGCGTTTCCGGCAGCATATTGAGCTGAACCTGGCGACCCGCATCCTGATCTTCCTGCAACAGATTCAGGCTGGCTTGGAGATCGCGGTTGCTGGCTTCGAGTTCACTGCGATAATGCTGGTTCTCGATGCGCAGGCGGTAGCGATCGAGTGAACGGCGCACCGAATGCTCGAGCACCGCGAGGTCTTCCAGAGGTTTGATAAGGTAGTCGGCCGCGCCCAGTCTCAAGGCTTCGACCGCGTCACTCATGACGCCGGCGCCGGACACCACGACGACCGGAAGGTCGGACTGACGCTCGCCCAGGGTCCGGATCAGCTCAAGTCCGTCCATCTGCGGCATTCGCAGA
Organism: Stutzerimonas tarimensis; assembly: GCF_042648805.1. NCBI lineage: Bacteria > Pseudomonadati > Pseudomonadota > Gammaproteobacteria > Pseudomonadales > Pseudomonadaceae > Stutzerimonas > Stutzerimonas tarimensis. Next base: position 47,123 of record NZ_JBHRXZ010000024.1, read on the forward strand.
TCGCAAATAACCAGATCGGGACGCTCGGTGTCGAACAGGGCGAGCCCCTGGACCCCGGTCCCCGCCTGAAGCACACGAAAACCGCTGTCTTCAAGATAGGCCGCCAGACTGGCACGGACTTCATCATCGTCGTCTATGATCAGCAGCGTGGCATTATCGTTGGGCATGTTCCTACCAGGCGAATACGCCAGGATGGCGATGGCGCTACCCGTTTGGCGGGCGGCTGGTTACAAGGCGCAGACGGTACTCCCATACGAACAGCGTTTCAAGCGCACCCGCTGGAGGCGTCGATGGTACGCCGCGCATGAACAAGTGGCACAGGCAATTCACCACGGAAGCAGAGATGAGCCAGATAGACCGTAGTTACTCAGAGAAACGCGATTACATCCGCATGCGCGTCGAAACTCCTGGGACGCTGATCCATGGAGCGAAGTCCATCCCGATCATCTGCCTCGACCTTTCGGCGACCGGCATGCAGATCGAAGCGAACGCCAGACTGCAGGTGGGCGACCGGGTAGGCGTCCGGATCGAGTCCGGACACGATAGTCTTAGGGGGCTCGATGCGGAGGCAGAGGTGGTTCGGGTCAGTTCGTTGGACGGTGAGCGCCAATCTATCGGTCTTACGATTCTGTCACTACGCTAGATCGAGCCAGTGACGTCAAAAGTCATCCACCACTTCGCCATCACGAACACGAAACTCGCGATTCTGCAGGTAGGCGTTACGGATGAAGATGTAGCGGTCGCCGCGAATCAGACGCTCGGCCGTCAGCAACTCGGCCCGGCTATCGATCGCGTTGCCGGCCCAGAGTACGTTGCGGGTGGAGGTATCCACGTAAGGATAGACCTGCAGGAAAGTATCCGGGATACGCCCCGCAGCGTCGCGTACCGAGCTTGGCCCCAGGAGCGGCAGCACCAGATAGGGACCGCTGCCCAGGCCCCAGACGCCCAGAGTCTGGCCGAAATCCTCGTCGTTTCGCACAAGCCCCATGCGAGTGGCGACGTCAAAGACGCCCAGCACGCCAAAGGTGGTGTTGAACAGGAACCGACTGGTGTCCACGCCTGCATCGTGAAACTTCCCCTGGAGCAGGTTGTTGGTCAGATTGATCACTTCACCCAGGTTGTTGAACACGTTGCCTACGCCTTGCTGCACCGGCTCCGGGGTCACCCGCTGGTAGCCCTGCGCCAGGGGCTTGAGCGTGTAGGTGTCCAGTGTGTCGTTGAACCGGAAAACGGCTCGATTGAACGGCTCGAAGGGATCGGTATCTGCTTGTACGGCTCCGCTGCCGGCCAGCGCAGCGACCAGCAGCATGCCTTTCACCGGCCATCTATGTCCCAAGCTGCCCATCAGGCTCCTCGCTGTGCCAAGTTGGAAAAAAGAAACGAGTATAAGGCCATCAGGGTCCATTGCAGCAGTACCCGGTCGAATCCCTATGGGAGACAGCCGCGTCCGCCAGCGATATGCTTGTTGCAGGCGCACAGCGCCTGAGCGTATCCGCAACAAGGGAGTTCTCACCATGGCTGCACAAGCATTGCAATTACAGCTTCAGGAGCTGCGCGACCAGCTCGACCAGGGCACGCCGCTGTCCGAAGAGGAACGCGCCTCGCTGCACGCCCTTGCCCAGGAGATCGAGATCCGCCTGGCCAGCGAGCGCACCCAACCTCAGACCGAGGACTCGCTGGTGGACGGCGTGCATCTCGCCGTGGAGCGTTTCGAAGTCTCTCACCCGAACATGGCCATTACCCTTCGCAACATCATGCAAAGCCTCGCCAGCATGGGTATCTGAACGCGTTATATCGCCTACTGGCGCGCCAGGCGAAGGTTGGACGACTCCAGCGGGTGCGTGCTGCGGTACGGGTTGATGTCCAACCCACCGCGTCTCACGTAGCGCGCATATACAGTCAGGCGCTCGGGCTGGAGCCTTTCGCGCAGATCCAGAAAGATCCGCTCGACGCACTGCTCATGAAAGTCGGCATGCTGGCGAAAGCTGATCAGGTAGGCCAGCAGGCTATCCGGTACCAGCGCCGCTCCATGATAGTCCACCACCAGGCTGCCCCAATCCGGCTGCCCGGTGACCGGGCAATTGGACTTGAGCAGGTGGCTGTGCAAACAGGCCTCTACCCGCCGCTCGGGATCGCAGCGCAACAACGAAGCATCCGGTGCCTCATAGGCGCTTACCGTCAGGTCCAGTTCATCGATGCACTGTCCTGGCAACGCCCTCATCTCTTCCCCTTCAACTTCGCCAAGCGTCCGGATGCGTACCGCCACTGGCTTGCCGGCGACATCCGATAGGTCCTGCCGCAAGGTCCTTGCGACCTCGTCGAAATCGCTGAACACGGTCTGGTTGAACGAATTGAGGTAGAGCTTGAAGGATTTGGATTCGATGATCGAAGGCGAATCAGCCGGGATCACAAACTCGCCGATCGCCACCACAGGCTTGCCGGTCGGCAGCAACCAGGACAACTCATAGCAATTCCAGACATCGAATCCCTGGTACGGCAGTGTCTCGGCGGTCAAACCAAGCTCAGCCCATTTTGGCGAGCGCGGGATGGGGAACAGCAGTTCCGGGCTGTACCGATCGAGGTAGGCGCTGGCCTTGCCCAGCGGCGAGAGTTCGGCCGGATGTTGCATCTGATCACCTGAAGAAAAAAGGGGCGCGGAAGTGTAGCCCCTCGCACGCCCCGTTGCAGCCTACTGACGCATGCCACGCCCGCTTTTCAGAAGATGGATGCTCACTCCATAGAGCAGTACCGTCGCCACCAGCATCAGCACCAGCGCCACGCCAATGCTGATGTCCGACACCCCGAGAATGCCATACCGGAAGGCGTTCACCATGTGCAGGATCGGATTGACCAACGACAGCGTCTGCCACGCCGGCGAGAGCAGGTTGATCGAGAAGAACACCCCGCCAAGGTAGGTCAGCGGCGTCAGCACGAAGGTCGGAACGATAGAGATGTCGTCGAAATTTCTCGCAAACACCGCATTGATGAATCCGCCCAGGGAAAAGATCGTCGCGGTCATCAATACCACCAGTACCGTCACCCCAACGTGGTGCACGCTCAGATCCGTAAAGAACAACGACAAAAGGGTCACGATCAGGCCGACGCTCAGCCCCCGGCAGACCCCGCCAGTAACGAAGCCAACCAGAATCACATGCGGTGACATCGGCGAAACCAGCAGCTCCTCGATGGATCGTTGGAATTTGGTACTGAAGAAGCTCGCCACCACGTTGCTGTAGGAGTTAGTGATGACTGTCATCATGATCAGGCCCGGCACGATGTAATCGATGTAGGCGAAGCCATCCATCTCGCCGATGCGATTACCGATCAACTGCCCGAAAATGACGAAGTACAGCACCATCGTGATGCCGGGGGGCAACAGCGTCTGAGGCCAGATACGCATGAACCGGCGCACTTCCCGGTGGACGATGGTCTGCAAGGCGACCAGGTTGGCGGACACTTCGGCTTTCATTTCGACCCCTTGTCGAGGTTCGCTTCCACCAGGGATACGAACAGTTCTTCGAGCCGGTTGGTCTTGTTGCGCAGGCTCAACACCTCGATGCCTTGCTCGTCCAACTGACTGAACAGGGCGTTGACCCCCTGGCTCTTCTCCACCTGTACTTCGAGCGTATGGTCATCGACCAGCGCCGACGGGTAACCGTTCAGCGGCGGAGCGCTCTGCCTGGGCACTTTCAGGTCGAGCAGAAAGGTTTCCACATGCAGCTGCGTCAGCAGATCACGCATGCTGGTGTTCTTCACGATCTGGCCATGATCGATGATGCCGATGTTCCGGCAAAGCTGCTCGGCCTCTTCAAGGTAGTGGGTGGTGAGAATGATGGTGATGCCCTGGCGATTGAGCTCGGTCAGGAAGGTCCACATCGAACGACGCAGTTCGATGTCCACCCCCGCAGTCGGCTCGTCGAGGATCAGCAACCGTGGATGGTGAATCAGCGCGCGGGCGATCATCAGGCGCCGCTTCATGCCGCCCGAGAGCATGCGAGTGGCCTCGTTACGCTTGTCCCAGAGACCCAACTGCTGCAGGTACTGCTCCGCCCTTTCCCGGGCGGTGCGTGCCGGAATGCCGTAGTAGCCCGCCTGCGTGACAAGAATGTCGAATGACTTCTCGAACTGGCTGAAGTTGAACTCCTGCGGTACGACGCCCAGGCACCGTTTGAGGCCGGCCGGATCCCGATCCAGGTCATGTCCGAAGACCTCGACCTTGCCACTGCTCTTGTTGACCAGCGTCGACAGAATCCCGATCGTGGTGGATTTGCCGGCCCCGTTGGGGCCGAGCAAGGCAAAGAAATCGCCCTCGGCGACGTCAAGGTCGATGCCTTTGAGTGCTTGAAAGCCGTTGCGATAGGTCTTGGTAAGTTGTCGGATGGACAAAGCCGAAGTCATGTGAACCCTAATGGCATCAAGTGAAGCGTAAGACGCGGCCGTTCCGGGAAGATTCGGCGCCGCGCCCCTGGCCCGGTCAGACCTCGTCAGGAGCAGCCTACGTAAGGGCGGAATTGGCCAAATACAAGGCAGCGCAACGCTCGCCTGGGACTACGCCCCGACGGGCCGTTGACGCCGGGTAGAACTCATCCCCCCGCTGTCGAGTCAACCAGACAGCGAACTTCAGCCCCTTTCGTGGATGCAGGACTATAATCCTGCCCCGTCATTCTACAGGTAAGAACATGGCCAACCCCTATATCGACTACAACCTGGCGCTGCTGGCCCACCTTCGTGGCATCCTTATCGCCATGGGCGAGTCGGAGCAGGTATCCGAAGAAAGCCACGAAATGTTTGTCGAACGCTTCGACGACCTGCTCATGCGCCTACCCGATGTTCCGGAAGAGCGTCACCTCGGACAGGACCTGATCTGTCAGGTATTTCACCGCTACCCTCAAGTCGCCCACATGGTCCCGCGTGATCTGCTGTGGTTCTTTGGTGGTGATTGCCTGCATTACATGCCCGACGAGGAGATTGCCATCTTTCAGGTGCTCGAAGAGCGCCGTTACGAGGCCGAGCGGAATGACGAGCCGTTCGACTGGAATCGCGAGAAGCAGATACTCAGCCTGTCTGGTCAGGAGCCAGGCGCCGCGCACTGAGGGGGCCAAGTCCTGCGAAAGCAGCCGCGACTCCGGGCTTTGCCCGCAAACCGAGTCAGCGAGATGATCAGGAAACTCATGGCCAGCCTGGCGGTTGCCGGTGCTGGGCTGGCAATGCCCGCACTGGCCCAGTATCCGGAGCGCGATATTCAGGCAGTGGTGCCCTGGGCCGCGGGTGGTGCGACCGATCTGGTCATGCGCCAACTGGTTCCACTGGTGGAAGAAGCGCTCGACCGGCGCTTGATCATCAGCAACCGTACCGGCGGTACTGGTGTCATCGGCAGTACTCACGTCCTGCAACAGACCCCGGACGGCCATACCCTGCTGCTCGCTGCAGAGAACGCGCAACTCTATCCGTTGCTCGGCCTGGCCAATTTCGATTACAGCGATTTCCATACGATCAACATCATTGGCCAGGGCGTCGCGGTTATCGCCGCTCCGGTCAATAGCCCCTACGACAACCTTGAACAACTGCTGGCGGCGGCAAAGGAGAATCCGGACGCCCTGCGCATGGGAGTCACTGGAACCGGAGGCCTTCCCAGCCTGGTGCGGGCCCTGATTGAAACTGTCGATGAGCTCAAGGTTCGCGAGATCACCTTTGCCGGCGATCGCCCGGGGATCGAGGCCATGCTCGCGGGTCATCTCGACTTCATGCCGCTCAGCCTGGTAGCTGGCCGCGATCTGATTCGCCGCGGCAGTCTCAAGGGACTGGCGGTCGTTGCGACGAAGGAAGTCTCCGCGCTACCGGGCGTTGCACCCATCACCGACACGCTGCCTGGCATGGAGAAATACCTACCCTGGGGGCCGTTCTGGGGTGTCTGGGTGCGCAAGGAAGTCCCTGAACATGCCAAGCAGCGCCTCTCTGTGGCCTTCTCCGCAGCGGTGGCTGACGAGCAGTTCCAGGCCTTCCTGGCCGGGATGGGCGCCTACCCGCTGAACCTGACGGGCGACGATGCAAGGCACTATCTGGAGCGCTGGCAATCAGTGACAAGCTGGTCGCTCTACGAGGCGGGTTCCACCCGAGCGTCTCCCGAGAAGCTACGCATCGCTCGTCCCTGACGCAGGGGCTTCGAGAATCCGCATCGCTACCGCAGGAATGCTGGCCTCAGCCACTTGAAGCCAGACTCTCGGTCGAAACGGGTCCTGCAGACACAGGGCGCGCGGGCCCGATCGATGCCGCAGTCCGGGCCGGGCCACCTCGTTTTCAGGACTCGCCAAGGGATTCGACGCCCAGTTCGTCGTACACCTCCTGGGCGAGGTGGAAGGTGGCGTTGGCCGCCGGGATACCGCAGTAGATAGCGCTCTGCAACAACACTTCCTTGATCTCGTCGCGGGTAACGCCGTTGTTCCTCGCCGCACGCAGATGCAGCTTCAGTTCCCCTTCCCGATTCATGCCGATCAGCATGGCAATGGTGATCAGGCTGCGGGCATGCCGGGGCAGTCCCGGCCGGGTCCAGATATCGCCCCAGGCATGGCGGGTGATCATTTCCTGGAACTCGGCGTTGAACTCGTTGATGCTCTTCAGGCTGCGATCCACATGGGCATCGCCGAGCACCGCCCGGCGCACCTGCATGCCGGCTTCGTAGCGGTCTTTCTCGTCCATATCCTGCTCTCTTCGAAAGGTGCTGGAGGCTGAGACTGCGTTGCAGGGTGGCTTCAGCCCACCCACCGCGCAACCCCGCCCAGCCTACAGTTTGGTGATCGTCGGGTTGATCCGCTCGCTCGCCGGGCCCTGGACTCTCAGCTCCGCAGGAAATTCAGTACCTGAAGGGTAAAGGCTTCCCCCGCCTCGACATTGGACAGGTGCGCGGCCTCGAAGGCCACGAGTTCGGCGCCGGCGATGCGCTGCTGCATGAACTCGCCGTGTTCCACGGTGGTAACCGCGTCTTGGCGGCCGCAGACGATCAGGGTCGGTGCAGAAATGCCGGCGATCTGCTCGCGGAAGTCCGCATCGCGTACTGCCGCGCAGTTGGCGGCGTAACCGTCCGGCGAGGTGCTGGCGATCATGCTGGTGATACGGCTGGCGGCGTCAGGTTGTGCCTCGGCGAAGCCCGGGGTAAACCAGCGGGCGATGGAGGCATCGCGCATGTCACGCATGGCCTGCTCCCGGCCACCCTGAACCAGGGCGATACGGTCGTTCCACACCTGGTCGGCGCCGATCTTCGCCCCGGTGTTGCACAGTACCAGCCGCTCCAGGCGAGGTCCTGCATGAATGCCCAGCCACTGGCCGATCAGCCCGCCCATGGACAGCCCGCAGAACGAGAATTTTTCGATCCCCAGCGTATCGAGCATCCCCAGCACGTCGCGGCCGAGTTGCTCGATGCTGTATGGGCCAGGGGTAACGCTGGAATCGCCATGGCCACGGGTGTCGTAGCGCAGCACACGAAACTGCTCGGCGAAGGCCGGAATCTGCTCGTCCCACATGCCCAGGCTGGTGCCCAGGGAGTTGGACAGCACCAGGACCGGCGCGTCGTCGGCGCCGTCGAATCGGTAGTTCAGGCTGGCATCGGCCAGTTGTACGCTCGGCATCGCTGTTCTCACTTGTTCAAGGCATGGTGTTCGGCCAGCGCACGCTCGACCCAGCGGCGCGCCTGGCCCAGATAAAAGGACGGATCCAGTAGGCGATCCAGCTCGGCATCGTTCAGCTCGGCGCGCACCTCGGGTGTGTCGCCCAGCACGCCGCGCAGGTGACGCCCCTGGGCTACCGCCTGCTTGCAGCAGTGTTCGACCAGATGATGAGCCTTTTCGCGGCCGACCCGCTGGGCCAGGGCAATGCTCACCGCCTCGGCCAACACCAGCCCACGGGTCAGCTCCAGGTTGCCGCGCATGCGCTCGGCATCCACCTCCAGCGCCGGCACGGCGATCAGCGCCTGGGCCAACGCCCCGGAAACCAGGCAGCAGAGTTCCGGCAGGCTGTCCCATTCGGCATGCCAGAGGCCGAGGCTGCGCTCGTGCTCCTGGGGCATGGCCGACAGCAGCGTGGCGACCAACCCGGGCGCCCGGGTGGCAGCAGCGATCATCACCGCGGCGCCCACCGGGTTGCGCTTGTGGGGCATGGTGGACGAGCCGCCCTTGCCCGGCGCCGAGGGCTCGAACACCTCGCCCACGTCGGTCTGCATCAACAGCGACAGGTCGCGGCCCAGCTTTCCGAGGCTGCCGGCAATCATCCCTAGCAGGCCGGCGAATTCCACCAGGCGGTCGCGCTGGGTGTGCCAGGGCTGGTCCGGCAGCTGCAGCCCAAGCTCCTCGGCCAGAGCTTCGCAGACCGGCCAGGCGTGCTCGCCCAGCGCCGCCAGCGAACCGGACGCACCGCCGAACTGCAGGCACAACAGGCGCGGCTTGATTTCGTTCAGGCGTTGGCGATGACGTGTGAGAGCGCCCAGCCAGCCGGCGATCTTCATGCCGAGGGTCACCGGGGTGGCGTGCTGCAGCCAGGTTCGGCCGGTCATCGGCGTGCCGGCATGGCGCTCGGCCTGAATGGCCAGGGCGTTGGCCAGCTCAGCGAGATCGGCCTCGATCAGGTCGATGGCCTGGCGCAGTTGCAGCACCAGCCCGGTGTCCATGGCGTCCTGGCTGGTGGCACCCAAGTGAACGTATTTCTCGGCCTCGGCATCCGTGGCAGCGATGCGCTCGCCCAACGCCCTGGCCAGCGGAATGGCCGAATTGCCGGCGGTGGCGATGGCGACGGCCAGGGCGTCGAGGTCATAGCCGTCGGCGTCACAGGCAGCCTCGATAGGCCCCACTGCGGATGACGGGATCAGCCCGCAACGGGCCTCGGCCCGAGCCAGGGCAGCCTCGAAATCCAGCATGCCCTGCACCCGCCCGCGGTCGGAAAACACCTCGCGCATCGGCGCGGCGGTGAAGTAGACATCGAAGAGTCGATTGCTCGGCCGGTTCAAGCCCTGGCTCCTTGTCTGTTGTTCGAGGCTTCAGTGTGTCCAAACGGTGGCCAGAGCGGAACGCCCGCCCGGCAAAACTCGAGGATAGCAATCAGTGCTACCCAGCCGGCCTTGCGGCCGGTTGCTGGATAGGTGAAGCGCGGTCCACCCTACACGGTCCGTAGGGTGAAAACGGCGCAGCCTATCCACCAAGAGGATCAGACCCGCTCCACCGCCAGGGCCAGGCCCTGCCCGACGCCCACGCACATGGTCGCCAGGCCGAGCTTGCCGCCGGATTTCTCCAAGGCATGGACCGTGGTCATGACCAGCCGTGCGCCGCTCATGCCGAGCGGGTGGCCGAGGGCGATGGCGCCGCCTTGGGGGTTCACCTTGTCGCTGTCGTCCGGCAGGCCCAGGTCACGAGTGACCGCCAGGCCCTGGGCGGCAAAGGCTTCATTCAGCTCGATCACGTCGAAGTCGTCCACCGCCTTGCCCAGCCGCTCGCACAGCTTGCGCACCGCCGGCACCGGGCCGACGCCCATCACTCGCGGCGCCACGCCGGCGCTGGCCATGCCGAGCACCCGGGCGCGGGGCTTGAGGCCATACTTCTCGACCGCCTCGGCACTGGCCAGGATCATCGCCGCTGCACCGTCATTCACGCCCGAGGCGTTGCCAGCGGTGACGGTCTTGTCCGGGCCGTTGACCGGCTTGAGCCTGGCCAGCGCCTCGGCGGTGGTATCCGGGCGCGGATGCTCGTCGGTGTCCACCACCGTCTCGCCCTTCCTGGTCCTGATCACCACCGGGACGATCTCCTCGGCAAAGAACCCAGCCTGCTGCGCCGCGGCGGTACGCTGCTGGCTGCGCAGGGCGAAGGCATCCTGATCGGCGCGGGAAACCTGATGATCCTCGGCCACGTTGTCGGCGGTCTCGGGCATGGCGTCCACACCGTATTGCTGCTTCATCAGAGGATTGATGAAGCGCCAGCCGATGGTGGTGTCCTCGATCTTCATGTTCCGCGAGAAGGCCGCGTCCGCCTTGCCCATGACGAAGGGCGCGCGGGACATGGACTCCACGCCCCCGGCAATCGCCAGCTCCATTTCGCCTGCGGCGATGGCGCGGAAGGCGGTACCCACCGCGTCCATCCCCGAGGCGCACAAGCGGTTCAGCGTCACGCCCGGCACCGTGGCCGGCAACCCGGCCAGCAGCGAGGCCATGCGCGCTACGTTTCGGTTGTCCTCGCCGGCCTGATTGGCGCAGCCCATGAAGACCTCCTCGACGGCCGCCGGGTCCAGCTCCGGGTTGCGCTCCAGCAACGCCTTGAGCGGGATCGCCGCGAGGTCATCGGCCCGCACTGCCGCCAGGGCGCCGCCGAAGCGGCCGATGGGCGTGCGCACGGCATCGCAGATAAATACTTCGCGGGTCATTCTTCACCCCCTTGCCCGCCGTGGGCGGCGGCGGTGCGGGCCTCGAGGGCGCGCAGGGCTTCGAGTTCCTCGGCCCGGGGCGCTTCGGTAGTACCGAGATTGTCAGCAAAGCGGATCTGCCAGCCGGTGTTCTCGACCACCTGCTCGCGGGTCACGCCCGGGTGCAGCGCGGTGACGATGAATTCATTGGTGCCCTCCTCCGGCTCCATGATGCACAGGTCGGTGATGATCGCCACTGGGCCGGCGCCCGGCAGGCCCAGCCGCTGGCGGTGGTCGCCGCCCTCGCCATGACCGACCGAGGTGATGAACGCGAGCTTCTCGACAAAGGTGCGATGGGACTGCTTGAGGATGATCAGCACCTTCTTCGCGCTGCCGGCGATCTCCGGCGCTCCACCGGCGCCCGGCAGGCGCACCTTGGGCTTGAGGTAATCGCCGATCACGGTGGTATTGATATTGCCGAACTTGTCGACCTGCGCCGCGCCGAGAAAGCCCACGTCGATGCGCCCGCCCTGCAGCCAGTAGCGGAAGATCTCGCTGGTGGGTACCACGGTATCGGCGGTCTCGGCCAGCTCGCCGTCGCCAATGGACAGCGGCAGCACCGAGGGCTTGGCGCCGATGGGGCCGGATTCATAGATCAGCACCACCTCCGGCGCATGGGTCAGGCGCGCCAGGTTGGCGGCCTTGGACGGCAGCCCGATGCCGACAAAGCAGACGCTACCGTTGCCCAGGCGGCGGGCAGCGGCGACGGTCATCATTTCATTGGTGGAATAGTCGCTCATCACTTGCCCTCCCCTTGCAGTTTCGCCTGAAATTCGGCGAAGTCTTTCGTGCCGCGGATGTACTGGTCGATCCAGGCGGTAAAGCTCTCGCGATCGCGGGCGATCGGGTCCCAGGCCTGGTAGAAGCGGTTATCGCGTTCGTAGTAGCCGTGGGCGTAGGACGGATGCGCGCCGCCCGGCACCAGGCAGACGGCGGTCAGCGCCCAGGTCGGCAGCACGCAGGCGTTCATCGGCGCGTTGAGGTTATCGACAATCTCTTCGACAGTGACGATGCAGCGTTTGGCCGCCAGCGCTGCTTCCTTCTGCACGCCGACGATGCCCTGGATCAGCACGTTGCCTTGGCGGTCGGCCTTCTGTGCGTGGATCACGGTGATGTCCGGGCGCACGCTCGGCACCGCCGCCAGCACCTCGCCGGTGAACGGGCAGGTGACCGACTTGATCAGCGGGTTGACCTTCGGCAAGTCGGAACCTGCATAGGCGCGCAGCACCGCGAACGGGAGCCCCGAGGCCCCGGCGACGTAAGCGTTGGCCAGATCGGCGTGGCTGTGCTCCTCGATCTCCAGCGGCTGCGGCCAGTCCTTCTCCACGGCATCACGCAGCCGGTGCAGCGAGCCGACACCGGGGTTGCCACCCCAGGAAAAGATCAGCTTCTTCGCGCAGCCGGCGCCGATCAGCAGGTCATAGACCAGATCCGGCGTCATGCGCACCAGCGTCAGGTCTTTCTTCGCCTGGCGTACGATCTCATGGGCCGCGGCGGTGGGAATCAGGTGGGTGAAGCCTTCCAGCGCGACGGTATCGCCGTTCTGGACGAAGCGCTCGATGGCGTCGTGAAGCGAGAGCAATTCAGCCATGGTCGAATCTCGTGTGGTTTTCGGTACGCAGTTGCACTGGAGAAACGGTAACGAGACCCGGGGTGGCACGCAATTCGTTAATCGGTTATATGGGCGATTATCGCACGAAACGAAAGAAAGGTGAGCCGGAAGCCGGAAGCCGGAAGCCGGAAGCGAGGACACATTGAGCCACGCTCGACCGCCGGGCTTCAGGCTTCCCGCTGCCTTCAATGAAACAACCTGGTACTCAACTCCCGACTGGCCTCCAGCAACACCGGCAGGAAGCGTGTTTCCAGCTCCTGCTTGGATACCCGCCCGGCGTGGGTGCCGACGTTGAGGGCGGCGAGAACCTGGCCGGCAGAGTCTTTCAGTGGCACGGCCAGCGAGCGCAGGCCGACTTCCAGTTCCTGGTCGATGATGACCCAGCCCTGGCGGCGGATATCGTCGATGTTGGCACGCAGGGCGTCGGGCGTGTGCAGGGTTCGGCTGGTCTTGACCTGCAGATCGGCGTGGTCGAGGTAGTCGTCCAGCGCGGCGTCGTCCAGGGCGGCAAGCAGGATGCGGCCCATGGACGTGCAGTACGCCGGCAGGCGGCTGCCCACCGAGAGATCCACCGAGATCAGGCGCTGCGGGGTGGCCGAGCGCGCTACGTAGAGCACTTCATCACCTTCCAGCGTGGCCATGGAGCAGGCTTCGTGAAGCTGGTCGCTGAGGCGGTCGAGGATCGGCTGGGCGGTGACGGCCAACGGGGTCGACGACAGGTAGGCGTGACCCAGAGTGAGTACCTTCGGCAGCAACGACCAGGTACGGCCGTCAGTGGTGACGTAGCCCAGTTTCATCAGCGTATAGAGGCACCGACGCACCGCCGCCCGGGGAATCTCGGTGCGGTGGCTGATCTGGGCGATGGTCAGATGGCGCTTGCGCTCCTGAAAGGCGTGGATCACCGCCAGCCCGCGGGCCAGTGAGGTCATGAAGTTCGGGTCGCCGGTGAAGGCTTCGATACGCTTGGACGGCGATGCGATGATGGGGGGTGCCATCGGCGATGGGTGAGGACGGCTGTCGTCGTGCATGGCTTCGCCTCGGATCTGCACAGGGAGTTAGTTCGATTATCGACCATCAAATCGATAATCGCCACACCCCGCCCAAACAGCCCAGCGAGACCATGGCTCTCAGCGATATCCGGCCGCCACCTCACGCAGCGCTTCGATGCACCACTGCATCGCCAGAGTGGGTGCCAGCGAGGGGTTGCTACAGACGCCCACCGAGCCGCCAGGCTCCTGGATGCCGAGGCGGAACTCCACCAGCGCGCCGCTGGCCAGGTCGCGATGTACCGCATCCAGCGGGGCGACCCAGGCAGCGTCACTGTTGAACACGTACTGGCGACTGACCGCTATGGAGAGGGTCTCGAGCCGACGCTGTGGAGGACTGATGCCCAACTGAATGAACAGACTGTCGGCATGCCGCCGAATGGTGGTTCCCGCCAGCGGCAAGACCACCGGAAAATCGCTCAAACGCTCCGGCCCGCCGCTCTGCAGCAAGGGATGCCCCGGACGTACCACCAGAGTCATGGACTCGCTGTACAGGTGTTCGAATGCAAGCCCTTCGATCTGCGGACTGTCGGTCATGCGACCGATCACCAGATCGAGTTCTCCCGCGCGCAACTGACCAAGCAGATGAGCGCCCGGCCCGGTGGCCACACTGACCACCAGCGCCGCATGCTGGTCATGAAGCCTGGCCACCACTTCGGGCAGCAGGGAGCTCTCCACCGTCGATAGTGCCCCCAGGCGCACCATGCCGGCCTCGTGCTCACCCTCGCGCAGACTGCGCACGCCTTCGCGCAGAGCCTGAACACTCGGCCCGGCGTAGCGCAAGAACGCGCTGCCCGCTGCAGTGAGGCTGACGCCCGTCTTGCCACGCTCGAAAAGCTGGGTTCCCAGCAGTTGCTCCAGCTCCTTGAGGGTCTTGGATACCGCCGGCTGCGTCACCGCCAGCCCATCGGCCGCACGCGCGAAGCTCCCCTGCCGGGCGATTTCGAGAAAGCACAGCAGGTGGCGATATTTGATGCGGTTGTCGAGATTCATCCAGGTTCCGGCGCCAGCAACGGTGAGATTGTAGCCTCAGCGGCCAGCGACAGACGAACGCTGGTTCCTGTCCCGCCTGCCAGAGGAGGCGGCGTAACGGCCCTGAAGGATCGAGACGGCACATGGCCAGGGGAGGAAAAACAGAAGCACGAAAAAAAGGGGCCTAAGCCCCTTTCTCGATTGCCTGACTGATCAGAAGATCAGCAGTGCCATAATTTGGAGCGGGAAACGAGACTCGAACTCGCGACCCCGACCTTGGCAAGGTCGTGCTCTACCAACTGAGCTATTCCCGCAATGGCGTCCCCTAGGGGACTCGAACCCCTGTTACCGCCGTGAAAGGGCGGTGTCCTAGGCCACTAGACGAAGGGGACGCGGCCCGGAACTTACAACAGATTGTGTAAACTTCCTGACTTCCCCGCTTCGCCTTTCAGCTTCGCAGTGGAAGTGGCGCGCATTCTATGGAGGGCCGCAGGGGTCGTCAAGCCTCTCTCGAGAATATTTTTCGAATCAATGACTTCATCCCTCCCTTCGGCCATAGTCAGCTTCTGGCATGAATGTCTTGAGGTGTGCGGCATGTCTACTACTCTCATAGCAGGCCTGATCGTGGCGGGGCTGTTTTTGCTGCTGGCGATCGCCTACATCAACCATATCGTCGAGGGCAACAAGCTCAAGACTGCTCGCAAGCGCGCCGACCTGCAGGATCAGGCCCGGCGCTGTGCTTCGTTGGCCGACGCATTGCCCGGCCAGCTGATGAGCGTCGAGCTGAGGCTGGCGCTGGCGGAACTCGAACTCAAGTGGTGTCAGCAATTGCAGGCGATGGACAAGCGCAACAGCAGGCTTCGGGAGCGCATCAGCGGACTGGCCGGCCTGATTGCCCAGGCCCAAACCCTAAAGCTCGACCTTCCGGTACGCCCGATCACCACCCAGGCGCAGGCTGACGAGACCAGCCTGAACCTGGAAGACATCCTGCAGATCTTCGCCCGCGGCGCCCGTGACGGCCTGATCCCGGCAGCCGAGGCAAAACGCTGGCAAACGGAGATCCGGCGCCTGCTCGTCCTGATGCATCTGGAACACTTCAGCAACCTTGGCCAGCGGTCCCTTCAGCAGAACCAGCCCGCCCAGGCCCGCCTTGCCTACGAACGTGCCGTGCAATACTTGCGCAAGCAGCCCGACGTCTCGGCTTATGCGGCCCGACTTCGTCAGCTCGAAGCCAGTCTTGAGCGCGCCAACGCCATGGTACTGGCCTTGCAGCCGGGCAGCCGCTCCGATAGCGAGCTGACTGCAGCCGTCGAAGAGGAAGTCGAAGCGCAGGACGCCTGGAAGAAAAAGAACCTCTACGAGTGAAATCCATGAGCCGAATACTCTACGGTGCGCCGCTGTCCCCCTTTGTCCGCAAGCTTCGTATCAGCCTTCAGGAGAAGGACCTCGACCACGCGCTCGAGATGGTGATGCCGTACTCGCCACCCGACTGGTATTTCGATCTCAATCCGCTGGGACGTATCCCCGCGTTCAAGGACGGCGACATCACCCTCGCCGATTCCAGCGTCATCGGCCAGTATCTGGACGACGCCTACCCTGCGACTACCTGTCTTTACGGCGAGAGCGCTGCCGATCGGGCACGGGTTCGCTGGCTGGAAAAGTACGCCGATTACGAAGTCGCGCCGCATGCCACGTTCACGGTCTTCGGTCAGCGGCTGCTGCTTCCCAGCGGCGGACAGCAATGCGATGACGCCAAGGTCAGGCATGCCCTGGATATTGCGCTGCCACCCTTGTTCGACTATTTGGAGCAGGAGCTGGGCAACCGGCGTTTTTTCGTTTCCGAGCGGCTGAGCATGGCCGACATCGCAATCGTCACCCAGTGGATCAACATGGACTACGGTGACGAGCCGCTGGATGCCAGGCGCTGGCCCAACCTCGCACGGCACGACCAGGCTATTCGAGGGCTGCCGACCGTGCGGGCCATCCTGCAGAGCGAACTCTGGATCGTGCAGAAGCTACGGGACAAGGCCGCGCGCCCCGGCGCGGCCTCCTGAGCTAGGCGTCCAGCAGCCTGTTGCCCACCCACTGCCGGGCGAACTGGTAGGCGCAGCGTCCGTTGCGATTGCCGCGGGCCAGGGCCCAGCGGATGGCCTCTTTCTGCAAGGTCTCGTCCCAATCCCAGCGCAACCCTGCAGGTTGCGCGAGGCTGTCTATCCAGTGCTGTACCACGCTCAGGAAGTGATCCTGGCTGAACGGATAGAACGACAGCCAGAGACCGAAACGGTCGGAAAGCGCGATCTTGTCCTCCACGGCCTCGCTCGGGTGCAATTCCCCGTCGATCCGCTCCCAATTGTCATTGTCGCTCTGACGCTCCGGTACAAGATGCCGCCTGTTGGAAGTGGCATAGAGCAGCACATTGTCCGGCGCCTGCTCCAGGGAGCCATCCAGCACGCTTTTCAGCACACGGTAGTCGCCCTCCCCCGCCTCGAATGACAGATCATCGCAGAACAGCACAAAGCGCTGCGGCGAGTCAGCGAGCTGCTGAACCACCCGCGGCAGGTCGGCCAGGTGATCACGCTCGATCTCGATCAGACGCAGCCCCAGCGGAGCGAAGCGGGCCAGCAAGGCCCGTACCAGCGACGATTTTCCAGTGCCTCTCGCGCCCCAGAGCAGGGCGTGGTTGGCAGGCATTCCCTCAACGAATTGTCGGGTGTTGGCTGTGAGCAGATCGCGCTGGCGATCGATGCCCAGCAGATCGTCCAGCGATAGATCCAGATTCACCTTGAGCGGCTGCAGGTAGCCTCCCCGCGGCTCGTGCTGCCAGCGAGCTGCGAGCGTCAGGCTCCAGTCTATGATCTCACGCTCCGGGGGAAGCAGGGGTTCCAGGCGCGCCAGTACACGGTCGGCGCGCTCGAAAAAGGTTTTCAACTCGAGATCCATCAGATACATCCAGTGGGAGGCGTCGGTTAGAGCGTGACTCAGGCTTCTCGCGGACGCAGTTCCAGCGAAGCCGAATTGATGCAGAAACGCAGCCCGGTCGGTTCGGGACCATCGGGAAATACATGACCAAGATGAGCGTCGCAGCGGGCACAACGCACCTCTGTCCGACGCATGCCATGGCTGCTGTCGTCATGACTGGCCAGCGCAGCGTCGCTTACCGGCTGGAAATAGCTGGGCCAGCCACTGCCGGAATCGTACTTGGTGTCGGAGTCGAACAATGGCTCGCCGCAGCAGGCGCAGTGGTAGACGCCAGGAGTCTTGGTGTCGTGGTAGCGGCCGGTGAAAGCCCGTTCGGTGCCGCCCAGGCGACACACGTGGAACTGCTCGTCGGACAGCTCTTCACGCCACGCATCCAGTGACTTTTCGACCTTGTTCATGTTGCACCTCGCGTAGGGAAAAAAGGGTTCGTTCACCTTTTCCATGGATCGGAGCCAAGCGTATGATGCGTTCCTTCTCCGGCCAAGTCTGGCAGCGGGCCATACTTCTGCCAAGGCGTTGCCCTCCGAGGCCCCGTCTTCTCCGGCTTCGGCGCCTTACCCTCGGGACAGTCAGGATCATGCAGGTCAACAAATCGAACAAGCTCGCCAACGTCTGCTACGACATTCGCGGGCCAGTGCTCAAGCACGCCAAGCGCCTGGAAGAGGAAGGCCACCGCATCCTCAAGCTGAACATTGGCAACCCGGCGCCGTTCGGTTTCGAGGCTCCCGAGGAAATCCTCCAGGATGTGATCCGTAACCTGCCGACCGCCCAGGGCTACAGCGACTCCAAGGGCCTGTTCAGCGCGCGCAAGGCGGTTATGCAGTACTACCAGCAGAAAAAGGTCGAAGGGGTCACGATCGAAGACATCTACCTCGGCAACGGCGTGTCCGAGCTGATCGTGATGGCGCTGCAGGCACTGATCAACAACGGCGACGAGGTGCTGATCCCGGCTCCGGACTACCCGCTCTGGACCGCCTCGGTGAGCCTGTCCGGCGGCAAACCCGTGCACTACCTGTGTGACGAGCAGTCCAACTGGTATCCCGATATCGAGGACATGCGCGGCAAGATCACCGGGAACACCCGGGCGATCGTGCTGATCAACCCGAACAATCCCACCGGTGCCGTCTATCCGAAGGAGGTGCTGGAGCAGATCATCGAGCTGGCACGCCAGCACAACCTGGTGCTGTTCTCTGACGAGATCTACGACAAGATCCTCTATGACGACGCCGAACACATCTCCACCGCCTCGCTGGCACCGGACGTGCTCTGCCTGACCTTCAACGGGCTATCGAAATCCTACCGGGTGGCCGGCTTCCGCTCTGGCTGGGTGGCGATTTCCGGTCCGAAACACAAGGCCAAGAGCTATATCGAAGGACTGGACATCCTCGCCTCGATGCGCCTGTGCGCCAACGTGCCTTCTCAGCACGCGATCCAGACTGCACTGGGTGGCTACCAGAGCATCAACGACCTGGTGCTGCCGGGCGGCCGCCTGCTGGAACAACGCAACCGCGCCTGGGAACTGCTCAACGACATCCCTGGCGTCAGCTGCATCAAACCCATGGGGGCGCTCTATGCCTTTCCGCGGATCGACCCCAAAGTATGCCCGATCCACAACGACGAGAAGTTCGCGCTCGATCTCCTGTTGTCCGAGAAGCTGCTGATCGTTCAGGGCACTGCCTTCAACTGGCCCTGGCCGGACCACTTCCGCGTGGTCACCCTGCCCCGCCTCGATGACCTGGAAATGGCGATCGGCCGTATCGGCGGCTTTCTGCGCAATTACAGCCAGTAGCCATGGATCTGCAGATCGACGACTTCTACAAGGACGCCGCCAAGGGGTTGCTGACCCTCTACCAGGCATTCCCACGCAAGGTCCCCCTCTATGTCGAGGATCTGATCGGCCTGGAGGAGCCAGACGAGTTCGGTCTGCCGAGCAAGCGCCACCAGGGCTGCCTGAGTGCCCTGGTGTGGCTCGCCGACGAGGGCTACATCCGCTACGACACCAGGCTCCAGTTTCTCGCGCTCGACCAGGCGGTACTGACCGAAAAAGGGTTTCTGCGGATGACCTGCCCCATCATGGAAGATCCGAACCTGCCACCCAGTGTCGGGCGTGTCCAGGGTAGCCTTGCCCATCAATTACGGGAGGGCATGCGCCTGGGCGACAGCGAAAGAATCGCTCGCCTGGCTCGCCTGATCTTCGAACCGCCCCCGCGGGCACCCTGGCATGCTACTTGCGACACAGCTTGAAATAGTCGCGTCGTTGAATAGCCTCTATCGCTACCTTATATAGCCCGCTGACACTGATTTCCGCTGAGGAGCTGAACCCTTCCATGATGCGCATCCTGCTGTTTCTGGCCACCAACCTGGCCGTCTTGTTGATCGCCAGCATCACCCTGAGCCTCATCGGTTTCACCGGCTACATGGACGCAGCGGGGGTCAACCTGGATCTCCAGCAACTGCTGGTCTTCTGTGCAGTGTTCGGTTTTTCCGGTTCCATCATCTCGCTGCTCATTTCCAAGTGGATGGCCAAGATGAGCACCAAGACCCAGGTCATCAGCCAGCCGCGCACTCGCCATGAGCAGTGGCTGATGCAGACCGTCGAGGAGCTGTCGCGCGAGGCCGGTATCAAGATGCCCGAGGTGGGTATTTTCCCCGCTTACGAAGCCAATGCCTTTGCCACTGGATGGAACAAGAACGACGCGCTGGTCGCGGTCAGCCAGGGCCTGCTGGAACGCTTCTCCCCCGATGAGGTGCGCGCGGTCCTGGCCCACGAGATCGGGCATGTGGCCAACGGCGACATGGTGACGCTCGCCCTGATTCAGGGCGTGGTGAATACCTTCGTCATGTTCTTCGCGCGGATATTCGGCAACTTTGTCGACAAGGCGATTTTCAAGAACGAAAGCGGTCACGGTATCGCTTTCTACGTCGCGACCATCGTCGCTGAACTGGTGCTCGGCATCCTGGCCACCACCATCGTCATGTGGTTCTCGCGCAAGCGCGAATTCCGTGCCGACGATGCCGGCGCCCGGCTGGCTGGCACCGGCGCTATGATTGGCGCCCTGCAGCGGCTACAGGCCGAGCAGAACCTTCCGGCGCAGATGCCCGACAGCCTGACCGCCTTCGGCATCCGTTCCGCCAAGCAGAGCGCCCTGGCGAGCCTGTTCATGAGCCATCCGCCGCTGGAAGACCGTATCGCGGCGCTCCGTCAGCGCGGCTGATCGAGCGAAACACAAGAGAGGGCGACGTAAGTGGCCCTTTTTTGTTTTCCAAGGCGTATCGCCTCCTCGTAAAGGATTGCCCATGCGCCAGCTTTGCCTCTTCTGGATTACCTTGTTCCTCCTCGCAGGTTGCCAGAGCACCTACTACGCCGCGCTCGAACGCGCCGGCATCCACAAGCGGGACATCCTCGTCGACCGGGTCGGTGATGCCCGCGACTCCCAGCAGCAAGCCCAACAGCAGTTCCGCGATGCCCTGGAACGCTACCGCAGCGTGGTGCAAGTCGAGGGCGGCGAACTGGAAGTCCGCTATGAAGCGCTCGATCGTGAATACCAGGCCAGTGAGCGTGCCGCCCGCAACGTGCGCAACCGGATCGAAGGGGTCGAAGACGTGGCGAACGCGCTGTTCCGCGAGTGGCGACGTGAGCTGCGGGACTACACCAATCGTGATTTGCGCGCCGCCAGCGAACGGGAGCTCAAACGGACCGAGCAGCAGTACGAGGCGTTGATTCAGCGCATGAAGGCAGCAGAGAAGCGGATCGAGCCGGTGCTGGGCGTGCTGCGCGACCAGGTGCTGTTTCTCAAGCACAACCTCAACGCTCGCGCCATCGGTGCGCTGCAAGGTGAATATCGAACCCTGTCGGCCAACGTCGACGAGCTCGTCGCGGAAATGCAGCGGGCCATCGACGAAGCCGACCTGTTCATCCGGCGCATGCAGAGCGCCGAATGAACAGGCTCAGCGCTGCTTGTCGAGCCGATACACCCGTTCCTCGAGGCAGGTGACCCCGCACTGGGCAAAGCGCGGGCTTTCCCCGAGAATGTCCCGCGCTTCCAGAGGCTCGATCTGCCAGTGACCGGCGAACAGCCGGCGCACCTCGTCGTCGCCGACCGCAAAGGGTGGCCCTTCCATTTTCGACTGGTCGTAATCCAGGGTGATCAACAAACCCCTGCAGCCGACAGGCAGCAGCCTGTTCAACAGGCCGGCGTAATTTGCTCGCATCGGGCCGGGCAAGGCAATCAACGCGGCGCGGTCGTACAGGCCGAGAACGTCTCCCGACTCCAGGGCAAAGATATCGCCTTGGAGAATCTCCACCGAACCAGCCCGAAAGCGCTGGAAGGCACCGGAAGACTCTGCCTGCACCGCCATACCCTGCTCGGCGAAAAAGTCGCGGACGGCAATCTCGGACAACTCGATGCCCAGCACCTGTGCCCCCTCCGCAGCCAGCCACGACATGTCCAAGGACTTGCCACAGAGTGGCACCAGTACCCGGGCACCCCGGTCAAGCCATAGGCTGCCCCAATGCCGCGTCAGGTATGGATTCACCTCCGGTTGGTGAAAGCCGATCAAACCTCGTTGCCACCTCGCCTGCCAGAACCCTGCATCCATTTGCCTGCTCCTCGATTCTTGGGTGCAGCTTATCAGCAGGCCAGCCCGGTACGTCACAGCCTGGCTCCCGGAGCACTTCATCCAGCCGCTGATCGGCCTGTGACCCGAGGCGAGCCCAAGGGTGAGCTCTTATGGTTCATGCAACGCCCCAATTGCCCCAAAACAAGGCACGACACGCCCTACATAAACCTTGATTGGCATCCATAATCACTAGAAATCGCTGCAACTCGCTGATTAGACTCAGATTTATATTATGGCACGGGCTGTGCTAGGGATTAGGCAAGCAGCATGACTGCTCAACGACAAAGGCGTCGCGTCACCTCCGAAAAGTATCGGCCGGTGCGTGGCGCCTTTTTCGTTTCCGCCGGCAACGGTGGGAGGCAGGTCGCCCTATCCGGGCCACCCGCTTTTACTGCAACCGTAGCGGCCCTGCCGCTGGGCGCGGATGCGATCCATCCAGCCCTGTGATCAGGCCATCCTGCCGTCTCCATGCCGGCGACAGGGTGTCCAGATTCCATGAATCCTTCGAGGTGCGTTCTAATGAACAAGAGTTTCTGGCAAGCCGGCCACACCCCTACGCTGTTCGCCGCTTTCCTCTATTTCGACCTGAGCTTCATGATCTGGTACGTCCTCGGGCCGCTAGGGGTGCAGATCGCTGCCGATCTCGGCCTGACGACCCAGCAACGCGCCTTCATGGTCGCCACGCCGATTCTCGCCGGAGCGGTACTGCGCTTCGTCATGGGCATGCTGGCCGATCGCACCTCCCCGAAGCTGGCCGGCATCATCGGCCAGGTGATCGTCATCGTCGGGCTCAGCGTCGCCTGGCTGATGGGCATCCATACCTACGAGCAGGCGCTGCTGCTGGGCCTCTGTCTCGGGTTCGCCGGTGCCTCCTTCGCCGTCGCCCTGCCCCTGGCTTCGCAGTGGTATCCACCGGAGCATCAGGGCAAGGCCCTCGGCATCGCTGGCGCGGGCAATTCGGGTACTGTGCTGGCGGCACTCTTCGCCCCCGGCCTGGCCGCACTGTTCGGCTGGAACAACGTGTTCGGCCTGGCCCTTATCCCGCTGGTGCTGACGCTGATCATCTTCGCCTCGGTGGCGAAGAATGCCCCCAACCGCCCGGCACCCAAGTCCACCGCCGACTACCTGCGGGCCCTGGGTGATCGCGACAGCTGGTGGTTCATGTTTTTTTACTGTGTGACCTTTGGCGGCTTTCTCGGCCTGGCCAGCACCTTGCCCGGGTACTTTTTCGACCAGTACGGCCTCGATCCGGTGGTGGCGGGTTACTACACCGCCGCCTGCGTCTTCGCCGGCAGTCTGATGCGCCCCCTGGGCGGCGCCCTGGCCGACCGCATCGGAGGCATCCGCACGCTGTTGATGGTCTACACCGCCGCCTCTATCTGCATCGCTGCAGTGGGCTTCAACCTGCCCAGCGCGCTCGCGGCCCTGGCCTTGTTCGTCTGCGCCATGCTCTGCCTCGGCGCCGGCAATGGCGCGGTGTTCCAACTCGTACCCCAGCGCTTCAGCCGGGAGATGGGCGTGATGACCGGGCTGATCGGCATGGCCGGCGGCATCGGTGGCTTCCTCCTCACCGCGGGGCTGGGCTCGATCAAGCAAACCACCGGCGACTATCAACTGGGGCTCTGGTTCTTTGCCTCGATGGGCATCTTCGCCTGGATCGGCCTGTACAGTGTCAAGCGTCGCTGGCGCACCACCTGGGGCTCGGCGGCCGTCACCTCCGCACGCATCTAGCCGCAACCGGGTGCTGCCTCAGCGCAGCCCCCACCGCCAGGGATGTCCAGCCTCGTGAACTTCAAGTTGTCCATCGGCGAGGCCAGCGCCACCGGCCCGCGGCGCGAAAATCAGGATGCCATTCGCGTGGTCACGCCAGCACCAGCCCTGGCGGCCAGCAAGGGCTACCTGCTGGCGCTTGCCGATGGCGTCAGCCAGTGCGCGGACGGGCGGCTGGCGGCGCTCTCGACGCTGCAGGCCTTGGCGCTGGATTACTACTCAACCCCCGAAACCTGGACGGTCTCGCAGTCGATCGACCGCTTGCTGGTGGCCCACAACCGCTGGCTACAGGCCAACGGTGGTGGCCAGCCGCTGCTGACCACACTTACGGCGCTGATCCTTCGCGGCCGGCGCTTTACCCTCGCCCACGTCGGCGACTGTCGCGCCTATCGCTGGAGGGACGGAAGGCTGCAGCGACTCACCGAGGATCATGTCTGGACCCAGACCGGCATGGAGCATGTCCTCAAACGGGCGCTGGGGCTGGACCAGCACCTGGTGATGGACTTTCTCGAAGATGAGCTTGTCCTGGGCGACTGCTTCATGCTGCTCAGCGACGGGGTCTGGGCAAGCCTGGCCGAGCAGGAACTGGCCAGGGCGCTGCGCGAAACGGATGATCTGCAGGAAGTCGCGGAACGGCTGGTGACGCTCGCCCATCGCGCCGGCAGCCAGGATAACGCCAGCGCCGTGCTGGTCCGGGTGGAGTCGCTGCCGGAGGCAGCGCTTGCCGATAGCCTGGCGCAGCTGCACAACTGGCCGCTACCCGCCAGGCTCAGGGCCGGGCAGACCTTCGAAGGCTGGCAGGTGGAATCGTTGCGCTCGGAAAGCCGTCAGTCGCTGGTCTACCGGGTCAGCGACCCGCTTGGTCGTCCCTGGCTGCTCAAGACCCTCCCGGCTGCTCGGCGGCAGGAGGCAGAGGCCGGCCCGGCGCTGCTGCAGGAGGAGTGGTTCCTGCGCCGGGTCGCCGGTCGCTTTTTCCCCGAAGTCCATCCGCTGCCCCAGCGCCAGCACCTCTACTACGTTCAGCGCGAGTACCCGGGGCGCACCCTGGACGAGCACTTTCGCCAGCAGGGGCCGCTGCCGCTTGCGCAATGGCAACAGCTCGCCCCCCGGCTGATCCGCGCCCTGGGCATGCTGCACCGGCGAAACATCCTTCATCGCGACGTCAAGCCGGAGAACCTGCACCTGGACGACGAGGGTGAGTTGCGCCTCTTGGACTTTGGTCTCGCCTACTGCCCCGGCCTCTCGCGGGATGCCCTGGGCAGCGTGCCAGGCACCCCCAGCTTCATTGCCCCGGAAGCCTTCTCCGGGGCGCCACCCAGCCGCGAACAGGACCTCTATGCCGCAGGGGTCACGCTTTACTACCTGCTCACCGGGCATTATCCACATGGAGAGATCGAAGCCTTTCAGCGACCGCATTTCGGCACACCGGTGCCGGCCAGCCGCTACCGCCCGGATGTCCCTGCCTGGCTCGACGAATGCCTGGCACGGGCGGTCTGCGCCGAACCCGGCAAGCGGTTCGAGACGGCCGAGGAGTGGCTTCTCGCCCTCGACCAGGGTGAGCAACGCGACAGCGCACCGCAACGCCATCGCCCCTGGTTCGAGCGAAACCCGCTCGGGGCATGGCGGACCCTGGCTATCGCCTCGCTGCTGGGAAATCTCCTGCTGTTGATCCTGCTGTCTTTGCGCTGAGCGCACCGCGACGGTGCAAGACGCACAGTAGGGGTGCAAATCAAGGCTGCTCGTTTAGCCCCTGCCTGGCCCGGAGCCCGCGAAACATGGGGGGCGAATCACATGGCACAAACCCTGCTATGGAAACTGCAGACATAGAGCACGCCTTCCAACCGGAAGCGGTGCTCCCGAATACGGAAAGGACAAAGGCGTCCACTGACCTGTCAGTGCGGCGCCTTTTTGTTTTTCGCCTTTATCCAATCAACGGCAGCGCTGGCGAGTCGGCGACGCGGGAGACGGTATGAACAAGCTCAAGCTGGTGATGATCGGTAACGGCATGGCCGGGGTCCGCACCCTGGAAGAGCTGCTGAAGCTGAACCCGGACCTCTATGACATCACAGTGTTCGGTGCCGAACCCCATCCCAACTACAACCGCATCCTGCTGTCGCCGGTGCTGGCCGGCGAGCAGACCTTCGACGAGATCGTCCTCAACCCGCTCGACTGGTATGCCGAGCACGGCATCCGTCTGCTGACCAATTGCAAGGCGGTGGACATCAACCGCGCCCGGCGGGTGGTGATCGGCGCGGACGGCAGCGAGGTGGAGTACGACCGCCTGCTGATCGCCACCGGCTCCAACCCGTTCATCCTGCCGATTCCCGGCAAGGACCTCGAAGGCGTGATCGGCTACCGCGACATCGCCGACACCCAGACGATGATCGATACCGCCCTCACCCACCGCCATGCCGTGGTGATCGGCGGAGGGCTGCTGGGCCTGGAAGCGGCCAATGGCCTGAAGCTGCGCGGCATGGACGTCACCGTGGTACACCGCGGTGACTGGCTGCTGGAGCGTCAGCTGGACGAAACCGCCGGGGGGCTGCTGCAGCAGGCGCTGGAAAGCCGCGGGCTGGTGTTCCGCCTGAACACCAACACCACGAGCCTCATGGACAACGGCGAGGGGCGGGTCTGCGCGGTGCAGTTCAGCGACGGCTCGGTGATTCCGGCCGACCTGGTGGTGATGGCCGCGGGTATCCGCCCGAACACCGAACTGGCCGAGCGCGCCGGCATCCCCTGTGACCGCGGCATTCTCGTCAGCGATACCCTGCAGACCTACGACCCTCGGGTCTATGCCGTCGGCGAGTGCGTCAGCCATCGCGGCATCGCCTACGGGCTGGTGGCGCCGCTGTTCGACCAGGCCAAGGTCTGCGCCAACCACCTGGCGATGCTGGGCTTTTCCCGCTACCAGGGTTCTGTGACCTCCACCAAGCTCAAGGTCACCGGCATCGACCTGTTTTCCGCCGGCGACTTCATGGGCGGCGAAGGCACCGAGACCATCACCCTGTCCGACCCCATCGGTGGCGTGTACAAGAAGCTGGTGGTCAAGGACGACGTGCTGGTGGGCGCCTGCCTGTATGGCGATACCGCCGATGGCGGCTGGTACTTCCGCCAGATCCGCGAGAACCACAACGTCTCGGAAATCCGCGACCACCTGATGTTCGGCGAAAATGCGCTGGGCGACTCGGGGCACCTGGGCCAGAACAAGGCCATGGCCATGTCCGACGACATGGAGGTGTGCGGATGCAACGGCGTGTGCAAGGGCAACATTGTCAAGTCGATCCAGAGCCATGGGCTGTTTTCGGTCGATGACGTGAAAAAGCACACCAAGGCTGGCAGCTCCTGCGGCTCCTGCACCGGTCTGGTGGAGCAGATCCTGCTCAACACTGTGGGCGGCGCGGCCGATGTCAAACCCAAAAGCGAGAAGGCCGTTTGCGGCTGCACCGAGCTCAACCACGGCCAGGTACGCCTGGCGATCCGCGAGCAGAAGCTGCTGACCATTGCTCAGGCCATGTCGGCGATGGGCTGGAGCACCCCCAACGGCTGCTCCAGCTGCCGCCCGGCGCTGAACTACTACCTGATCTCCACCTGGCCCGGCGAGGCCAAGGATGACCCGCAGTCGCGCTTCATCAACGAGCGGGCCCACGCCAACATCCAGAAGGATGGCACCTTCTCGGTGGTTCCGCGGATGTTCGGTGGTGTCACCAACGCCGCCGAGCTGCGGCGCATCGCCGACGTGGCAGACAAGTACCAGGTGCCACTGGTCAAGGTCACCGGTGGTCAGCGCATCGATCTGCTGGGGATCAGGAAGGAGGATCTGCCAGCCGTCTGGAAGGACCTGGACATGCCCGACGGCCACGCCTACGGCAAGTCCATCCGCACGGTGAAGACTTGCGTTGGCAAGGAGTACTGCCGCTTCGGCACCCAGAACTCGACCCAGCTCGGCATCGATATCGAGAAGGCCCTGTTCGGCATGTATTCGCCGCACAAGGTCAAGCTGGCGGTCTCCGCCTGTCCGCGCAACTGCGCCGAGTCCGGCATCAAGGACGTTGGCATCATCGGCGTCGATTCCGGCTGGGAGCTGTACGTGGGCGGCAACGGCGGAATCAAGACCGAAGCCGGCGAATTCTTCACCAAGGTCAAGACCGCCGAAGAGGTCATGGAATACAGCCTGGCCTTCATCGAGCTGTACCGCCAGGAAGCCTTCTACCTCGAACGCACCGTGCACTACATGCAGCGGGTCGGGCTGGAATACCTCAAGAAGACCATCCTCGAGGACGAAAGCCGGCGCAAGGCACTGCACCAGCAGTTGCTTTACGCGCTGTCCTTCGAGGGCGACGGCTGGAAGGCGCAGATCGCCGAACAGAAACTGAACAAGGAATACCAGACCATCCGCCTTCCTGAAAGCGTCTGACATCCCCTTTCGAGCGGCTTGCCCCATTCCCCCTGGTGGGCTGCAGGTCGCTCACCTACACGGCTCGAGGAGCACTCATGAACTGGTTCGACATCTGCGCACTGGACGAGATCAACCCCCTGGGCGCCCGCATCGTCGCAGGCCCCAAGGGCCACATCGCGGTGTTCCGCACGGCCCAGGACGAGGTCTTCGCTCTCGATGACCGCTGCCCGCACAAGGACGGCCCGCTGTCTCAGGGCATCGTCTACGGCAATACCGTGGCCTGCCCGCTGCACAACTGGCAGATCGACCTGGCCAGCGGCGACGCCCTGGCTCCCGATGTGGGTTGTGCCCACCGCCACGCGGCCAAGGTTGAAAACGGCCGGGTCTATCTGAGCCTGCTGCCTTAGCGGTGTAATCCAGCCCCGCGCCCGTACAACGCCGTATCGACCGAGACCGAACGCCATGTCCCAGACCACCCTAGTCACCCCGTCCACCTGCTGTTACTGCGGCGTTGGTTGCGGCGTGCTGATCGAACACGACGGCGAACACATCCACGGCGTGACCGGCGACCCAAGCCACCCAGCCAACCTCGGCAGGCTCTGCAGCAAGGGCTCGACCCTGCACCTGACCGGCGACCTCACCGCCCGCGGCCTGTACCCCGAGCTTCGACTGGGTAAAGGCCTGGCCCGGGCCCGTACCCATTGGGACACCGCGCTGGACCATGCCGCTCAGGTATTCGCCGACACCCTTGCCGAGCACGGCCCCGACTCGGTGGCCTTCTACATCTCCGGACAGTTGCTCACCGAGGACTACTACGCCTTCAACAAGCTGGCTCGCGCTCTGGTCGGCACCAACAACCTCGACAGCAACTCGCGCCTGTGCATGTCCTCGGCAGTAGTGGGTTACAAGCGCAGCTTCGGCTCCGACACCCCGCCCTGCTCCTACGAGGACATCGAGCAGAGCGATTGCCTGCTGATCGCCGGCAGCAACATGGCCTACGCCCACCCGGTACTGTTCCGCCGCCTGGAAGAAGCCAAGGCGCGCCGCCCGGAGATGAAGGTCATCGTCATCGACCCACGGCGCACCGACACCGCCGAGCTGGCCGATCTGCACCTGCAGTTGCAACCTGGCAGCGACGTCGCTCTGTTCCACGGGCTCCTGCACATTCTGCTCTGGGAAGGCTGGATCGACCGCGCCTTCATCGACGCCCACACCAGCGGCTTCGACGAGCTCAAGCGCACCGTGCGCGACTACACCCCGGCCATGGTGGCCGACATCTGCGGGCTGCGGGTCGAGCAGCTACAGGAATGCGCCCGGCTGATCGGCAACGCGCCGAGCTTCCTGTCGCTGTGGTGCATGGGGCTGAACCAGTCCAGCAACGGCAGCGGCAACAACACCGCGCTGATCAACCTTCACCTGGCCACCGGACAGATCGGCCGCACCGGCGCCGGACCCTTCTCCCTCACCGGACAACCCAACGCCATGGGCGGGCGCGAAACCGGCAGCCTGTCCAACCTGCTCCCAGGCCACCGCGACGCCGCCAATCCCGAGCATCGCGACGAAGTGGCCCGATATTGGCAGGTGGGCCAGCTGCCGGACAGTCCCGGCCTTACCGCTATCGAGCTGTTCGAGGCAGTGCGCGATGGGCGTATCAAGGCACTGTGGATCGCCTGCACCAACCCAGCCCAGTCGGTGCCGAACCAGACCCTGGTGCACCAAGCCCTGGCCGCCTGCCCCTTCGTGGTTGTGCAGGAAGCCTTCTTCACCACCGAGACCTGTCGCTACGCGGATCTGCTGCTGCCCGCCGCCAGCTGGGGCGAGAAGGAAGGCATGGTGACCAACTCCGAGCGACGCATCAGCCACGTGCGCCCGGCGGTGCCGGCCCCCGGCGAGGCACGCCCGGACTGGGCGATCACCGCGGATTTCGCTCGCCGCCTGGAGCGGCACCTGCGCCCCGGCCAGCCGAGCCTGTTCGATTTTACCGGCCCGGCGCAGATCTTCGACGAGTTCAAGTGGCTGACCGAAGGCCGCGATCTCGACCTCACCGGCCTCAGCCATGCCGTGATCGACGAGATCGGCCCGCAGCAATGGCCCTTTCCCACCGGCGCTCATCAGGGCACCCCCCGGTTGTATGCCGATGGTGAGTTTCCCACCGCCGACGGCCGTGCACGCTTCGTCGCCGAACAGTACCGAGCACCCCAGGAAAAGCGCGAGCCTCGCTACCCGCTGACCCTGAACACCGGCCGGTTGCGGGACCAGTGGCATGGCATGAGCCGCACCGGCACCGCAGCCCGCCTGTTCGGCCATGTGGAAGAACCCATCCTCTCGCTGCACCCGGACGATATGCAACGCCGCCAGTTGAAGGACAACGCCCTGGTGCGCATCAGCAGCCGTCGCGGCAGCCTTGTGCTGCCGGCCAAGGCCGACCCCAGCCTGCGCCCGGGTGAAGCCTACGTACCAATGCATTGGGGCGATCGCTTTCTCAAGGGCCTGGGCATCAACGTGCTCACCCAGCCCGCCTACGACCCGCTGTCCAAGCAGCCGGAACTGAAGCTTTCGGCGGTGGCGGTGGAAGCCGTCACGCTGCCCTGGCAGTTCTATGCCTTGGTCGAGGGCGACGTGCAGCGCCGCTTCGAGGCCCTGCGGCCGCTCTTCGAAGACTTCGACTACGCCAGCCTGGGCCTGGCCGGGCGTGACCGCCCGGCCCTGGTGATCCGTGCTGCTCGCGCCGAAGCCCTGGGCGGCGAAGCCCTGGCCGAGATCGATCGCCTCCTCGGCCTGGACAGCGGCCCGGTGCTCGCCTACGACGACCCGCGCCGCTCGGTGGGCAAGCGGGTCCGCATCGAAGACGGGCGCATCCAGTCGCTGCGCCTGGCCGGCGAAACATTGGCCCGGGAATGGCTCAAGAGCCTCTGGCTCGACGGCGAGGCCGACGCTTCCCTGCGCCGCTGGCTGCTGGCCCCGCTCAGCGCCCCGCCCGGCGGCAGCGGGCAACTGCCGAGCAAGACCCTGTGCAACTGCATGAACGTCAGCGAGATCGCCGTCTGCGAAGGCATCAGCCAGGGGCTCGACCTGCAAGGTTTGAAAGACAGCCTCGGCTGTGGCACCAGTTGCGGCTCCTGTGTCCCGGAAATCAAGCGGCTGCTGGCCCAGCAAGCGTCGGTCGCCTGAACCCTATCTACGGCAGGGCGCCACACACCCGCCTGGCAACTGTTGAACGAGGAATATCGAGATGAACGCAAAAGTCTGGCTGGTCGGTGCAGGTCCCGGAGATCCCGAACTGCTGACCCTCAAGGCCGTCAGGGCGCTGAACAACGCCGACGTGGTGCTGATCGACGATCTGGTCAACCCGGCGGTGCTGGAGCACTGCCCCGTGGCTCGGATCATCCCGGTGGGCAAGCGTGGCGGCTGCCGCTCTACGCCCCAGGCGTTCATTCATCGGCTGAT
This sequence comes from Stutzerimonas tarimensis, assembly GCF_042648805.1. NCBI lineage: Bacteria > Pseudomonadati > Pseudomonadota > Gammaproteobacteria > Pseudomonadales > Pseudomonadaceae > Stutzerimonas > Stutzerimonas tarimensis. The sequence goes on from NZ_JBHRXZ010000024.1 coordinate 78,399, forward strand.
GCTGCGCTACGCCCGCCAGGGCAAGACCCTGGTCAGGCTCAAGGGCGGCGACCCGTGCATCTTCGGCCGCGGCGGCGAGGAAGCCGAATGGCTGGCCCGGCATGGCGTCGAGGCGGAGTTGGTCAATGGCATTACCGCCGGGCTGGCAGGTGCCACCCGCTGCGGCATCTCGCTGACCCACCGCGGCGTGGCGCGGGGCGTGACCTTGGTCACCGCCCATACCCAGGACGACTCCAGCCTCAACTGGCAGGCCCTGGCCCAGACCGGCACCACACTGGTGGTGTACATGGGCGTGACGCGCATGGATCAGGTACAGGCCGGGCTGCTGCAAGGCGGCCTGCCCGCCTCTACGCCGGTGGCGATGATCGAGAACGCCTCGCTGCCCGAGCAGCGCGAATGCCGCTCCCGGCTCGACGCCATGCTGTTGGATGCCGCCGCGTTCGGCCTGCGGAGCCCGGCAGTACTGGTCATCGGCGAGGTCGCCGCGCAAGGCATGGACACGATGGTCAGCCTTGCCCGCAGCGCCTGACTCTCAGCCACCCGGGAGGAAGCTCAGAACGCCTGCGCCAGCAGCACTTCGACCACCTCCAAGGGCTCGCGCTGTCGTCCCACTGCGTCCAGCACCCCCGGGGTAAAGGTGACCGAAAAGCCTTCCGGCGTGCTGCGCCAGCTCTGCAGGATCAACACGGTACCCCGCGAGCCGTCGCGATGTACCACACGCAGCGAGGAGCGCATCAACCGCTCCAGCGAAGCCTCGACAATGTCCCGCTCATCGCCACTGGCGGGCAGCAGCAGAACATTCGGGTGAAATGACTCATGCCTCAAGGGGCGGATCTTTCGAGACGGAATCATGGGCGCCTTCGCTCATTCGATATGCCAGCAGCTTGTGCCATCAATGCCCGGAAATCCAGTAAGCCAACCGATCCCGCACCACTCCCAGACCCGCTGAAGCCCAGCGGGGCGGCGTTTGTGGCGAGCCAGTCCGTTCGTCGCATCATCCAACGATCCGCTCAACGGTAGCAGGCCGCCCGTGCATCGGGCCCGGTGAGCCGATCCCACCGAGCCGAGTTGCTGCCAGGCCAGGAGGGTGTCAGCCCACATCCAGCACCGCCTGCAAGGTGGTGAGGAACTGGTCCGCATTGGCCTGGCTGAAGCAGAGCGCCGGGCGGATCTTCAGTACATTGCCATAGGCACCCGCGGCGCCGATGAGAATGCCGCGCTCCTTCATCGCATTGATCACATGGCTGGCCAGCGCTCCATCCGGCGCCCTGTCCACGCCGATGAACTCCAGGCCGACGAACAGCCCCGCCCCGCGCACGTCGCCGATCCGCGCATCCGATTGGGCCAGGCGCCACAAGCCGTCCCGCAGGTAGCCTCCCACGCTGTTGGCGTTGGCGATCAGGCCTTCACGCTGCAGGGTATCCAGCACCGCTTGCCCCGCCGCCACGGCGACCGGGTTCCCGGCAAAGGTGTTGAAGTAACCGGTCTCGGCGCAGAAACATTCCAGCAGTTCGGGGCGGGTCACCACGCCCCCCATGGGGAACCCGTTGCCCATGGGCTTGCCGAGGGTCACCACATCCGGCTCGATGCCGTGGCGTCCGAAGCACCAGTAGCCGTCACCCGTGCGGCCGAAGCCCGGCTGCACCTCGTCGGCGATGAACAGCCCGCCGGCGCGGTGCACCCTCTCCACCGCCCTGGCAAGAAAGCCCGGCGGGTCGGCGAATACGCCATCGCTGGAGAACACGGTGTCCAGGATCAGCCCGGCGAAGCGGATACCCGAGCCTTCCAGATCGTCGATGGCCCGCTGCAGATGTCCGGCGAACACCTCGCCAAGATCCTCGCCCGGCGCCAGGCGATAACTGTCCGGTGCCGGAATGGTACGGATGTGCGGCGGCAACTCGCGGCCCTTGCGGTAGGACGAGGGCGAGACCTCCATCACCAAGCTGGTGTTGCCGTGGTAGGCCGTCTCGGTCACCACGAAGCCGCTGCCGCCGGTCCATGCCCGGGCGATCCGCAGGGCGATGTCGTTCGCCTCGCTGCCGGTGCAGGTCATCGACAGGTTCGACAGGGCCGCCGGAAAGGTGCCGAGCAGGGTCTCGGCATAGGTAGTGAGGCTCTCATAGAGGTAGCGGGTGTTGGTGTTCAGCCGGCCCGCCTGCTGGGCGATCGCCGCCACCACCGCCGGATGACAGTGTCCCACCACCGGCACGTTGTTGTAGACATCGAGGTAGGGCTTGCCGCTGGCGTCAAACATGAACACCCCTTCGGCGCGGGCGATCTCCAGCGGCTGTTCGTAGAACAGCACCGAGGACACCCCGAACGCCCGTTGACGCCGGGCCACCAGTTCCCCCAGTCGGCCGTCGAGGCCCCTGGCGCGCTCGGCATCGAAACGGTTCAAGGCGAGGATCTGCTTGGTTTCGGTCATGGGGTTGCCTCGCAGGCACGCAGGTATCGTTCTGCCAGGGCGACGGTGCCGCGGGTGTAGTCGGGACCCATGGACCGGGCGGTGGGCGTTTCAGCGTGGCTGGCGATCCAGGCGGTCAGCTGCATGCGCCTGAGCAACAGGAACATGGGAATTGCCCGTTCGTCTTCTTCAGGCAGCGGCGCCACGCTGCGATAGCCCTCGAGCCAGGCGGCAAGGAATTCACCCACCCTCGGGTCTTCCTCGAGAAAGCTCAGGCAGGCGGCGAAGTCATAGACGTACCAACTGAAGCCGCAATCGTCGAAATCGATCACCGTCAGTTGGTCGCCATCCACCAGCAGGTTGGCCAGGCGCATGTCACAGTGGACCAGACCGAACCGTTCCGGCGCCATGCCGTAGGTGGCGGTCTGCTCACGGAGCAGCGCATGGGTCTGCTCGAGTACCTGACGGCCATCGGCGGTCAGCCCTTGCGCCTCGCGCCAGTCACCCCAGTAGGCCTGCTCACCGAGGATGGTGTCGAAGTTCCACACCTTGCGCACGAAACCCTCCGGACGGACCCAACTGCGGCTGTGCTGGTGCAACCGGGCGTTGGTCTGGCCAAGGGCCCGGTACCACTGGGCCAGCTCGCTGCCCGGGTGCGGCTCGCGGCCCGGCATCCATTCGAAGGCCGCCACATGCCGCACGCTGTCGCCATCGGCAAAGCGGGTCAGCCGGCGCCCATCGAGGGTCGGCACCGGCGTTGCCGTGCGGACCATGCCGGATTCACGCAGGGCGCGAATCCAGGCCAGCTCCGATTCGATCTCAGCCAGGCTGTGATAGTCGGGCCGCTGCACCCGGAGCACCAGACGCCGGTCGCTACCAGGCTCGTCCACCAGATAGGTAGCGTTCTCGGAAATGGTCAGCAGGGTCAGCCCGGCATCGGCCGGCCAGCCCCACTCCGGAAGCACGGCACGCAGGCCCGCCTCCAGCTTATGCAAAAAGTCAGGTTGATAGAGCATTGTCACACCCCACACGAGCGTCGGGCAAAGTACAACATTTTGCAGCAACAACCACAAACCGGATTTTGCGCTTGCCACATCCCTGCCTGGCAGTCCTTTCATCGCTGGCCGAGCGAGCAGACCACTGCGGGTGGTTTGAACCAAAAGACTGCACTACCATGCAGGCCTCACCATTTTGTGGCATTCACCACATCCACGAATGCCGTTCCAGGAAGCGTCAGACAGCATGTCCAGAGCCAAGACCGCTCGCCAGGCCGAGATCCTCGCCGAACTCAACAACACCCCGAGCTTGCGCATCGCCGACCTCGCCCGACTGCATGGGGTATCCAGCGAAACCATCCGCCGCGACCTGGACGAACTGACCCAGAGCGGCCACCTCAACCGCACCTACGGCGGCGCGGTGCGGGCGATCACCAGCGAGCCGTCGGTGACCGAGCGCCACCGGCTGTTCATCGCCGAACGAGAGCAGATCGCCCGCACCACCGCCGAGCTGGTGAGCGACGCCCGCATCCTGATGATCGGGTCAGGCTCCACCACGGTTCACGTGGCACGCCGGATCGCCTCGGTAATGAAGGACATCACCGTGGTCACCCATTCCTTCGGGGTGGCCACGGTGTTGTCGATCAACCCCACCATCCGGGTCATCGTGATACCGGGTGACTACCACGCCACCGAGGGCGCGATGGTCGGGGCACATGCCGTGTCCTTTCTCAACACCCTGTCGGCAGACTACGCCGTGCTCGGCGCCAGCGGGCTGTGCAGCGACGGCCCGACCGACGCGCTGATCGACTGCGGCGTGGTCTACAGTGCCATGCTGCAACGCTCCAGCAGCACCGTCGTGGTGGCCGACCATTCCAAGTTCGGCAGCACCTTCCCAGCCCGCTACGCCTCCTGGCAGCAGGTGGAGCATCTGGTCAGCGACCAACTGCCTGGCGGAAAACTCGCCAGCGCCCTGCAGCAGCACAAGGTGACAGCGCATCGCTGAGCCCCTTGCCCTACCCTATTACCGGCCCGGCCCGGCGGGATGAATCGGTAGAGTTCGATCCATCCTGTGGCTCATGCCGGCCCCTCTACCTCCAACGCGTCCATCAGGCCGCTGCGCCGGGCTACCCGTCGGGTGACGGCTTCGTCGAATATTGCGGGGCGGGTTTCGATCAGGCTGAACCAGTGGCGGGCGCGGGTGATGCCGGTGTAAAGCAGCTCCTTGGTCATCACCGGGTTGAGGGTATCGGGCAGGATCAGCGCGGTGTGGGTGAATTCCGAGCCCTGGGATTTGTGCACGGTCATCGCGAACACGGTTTCCACCGCGCTCAAACGGCTGGGCAGGATGAAGCGCAGGCCGCCCGACCCGTCGTTGCGGGGGAAGGCGACGCGCAGCACCTGGCGCGGGGCTTCGCCGGGGACGTCGGCAGGCTCCGGCAGGTGCAGGGCAATGCCGATGTCGCCGTTCATCAGACCCAAGCTGTAGTCGTTGCGCACCACCAGCACAGGGCGTCCTTCGTACCAACCCTGATCGCTCTCCAGCAGGCCGCGGCGCTGCAACATGCTCGCGATGCGCGGGTTCAGCCCTTCCACGCCCCAGGGACCGCGGCGCACGGCACAGAGCAGCTGGAAGCGGTCGAAGGCACGGAGCACGCCCAGGGCCCAGCCTGGCCAGGCCGGGTCGTCGGCCGGGAGCTCGGCAGCCGGGCGATTCTCGTGCAGCACCTCGAGGTAGTGGGCGTAGCCTTCGGCGCGGCCCGGCAGACCGTCCAGCAGCAGCCGCTCCAGCGCGCCGTCGTGCTCGCCGCGAAGGCGCAGCAGGTTCAGGTCGTCGTGGCCTTCGGCCAGGACCTCGCGGGCACGCCCGGCGTCCAGTGCGTTCACCGCCCGGGCCAGGCGGCCGATGCCGGAATCGCTGCCGAAGCGTCGGGAGTGGCGCAGCATCACAGTGCGCTGGGCCAGTGGCCGGCGCGCCTCATCGCCGGGCCGGAGCTGTGGATCGTCGAGGCGTTCGCTGGCGACCTGCTCCAGCCAGCGTCGGGTCTCTTCGCTGTAATAGCCGCCTTCGGCGTCGCGGCACAGGTCGCCCAGCAATCCGCCGGCCTCCACCGAGGCGAGCTGGTCCTTATCGCCCAGCAGGGCCAGCCGGGCGTGGCGCGGCAGGGCGTCCAGCAGGCAGGCCATCATTTCCAGGTCGATCATCGAGGCTTCGTCCACCACCAGCACGTCCAGCGCCAGCGGGTTGCCGGCATGGTGGCGGAAGTGACGGCTGTCGGGGCGGCTGCCCAGCAGCCGGTGCAGGGTGGTGACCTCGCTGGGAATTTCCTTTCTGACCGCATCGGCCACCGGCAACGAGTCCACCTGGGCTCCGATGGATTCGGTCAGCCGCGCCGCGGCCTTGCCGGTGGGCGCGGCGAGGCGGATACGCAGCGGCTGGCCGCCCGCCATCGCCGCCTGTTGCAGCAGCGCCAGCAAACGCACCACGGTGGTGGTCTTGCCGGTCCCGGGGCCGCCGGTGATCAGGCTGAAGCTGCCGCGGGCGGCCAGGGCACAGGCGAGCTTCTGCCAGTCGGTGACCTGGCGCCCCTCGACCCGCAGGGGCTCGGGGAACAGTTGCGCAAGAGTCCCAGGCAGACCGGCAGGCAGCGGGGGCCGGTCGGCGAGGCGGGTGCGCAGGCTGCTGGCGACGGTCCGCTCGTGGTTCCAGTAGCGACGCAGATACAGCCGGTCCCCGAGCAGCACCAGCGGCGCCTGGGGGGTCGTTCCGTCGGTTTCCACCAAGGGGCTGCGGCGCAGGGCTTCGCCCCAGGTCCCAAGCGTCACCCCGGCCAGCAACGCCGAGGGCAGGCGGGCACGGCTGCCCTCCTCGCCTTCCGGCGGCAGGGACAGGGCGAAGTCCGGGCTGGCCAGGGTAGCCGGCAGGTCCAGGCAGATGTGGCCGTGGCCGAGCTGATGGCTGACCAGCGCCGCAGAGAACAGCAGCAAAGGCTCGGCGGAGCGGTCCAGCTCCAGGCAGAACGCTGCCAGGGCCCGGTCCAGGGCGCGCAGCCAGCCGCGCTCCACCCAGGCATCCAGCAGGGTCAGCAATGCGCTGGCGTCCTGCAGTTCGTCAGCATCGGCGACAGGTTCGATCAAAAGGGACAGTTGTTCGCTCATGGGAGCCTCTCCAGCGTCTCGCCCTTGAACAGCGCATCCAGCGCCTCGATCAACGTCCGCGCCGGGCGTGCATGGTAGACGCCGGCACCGGGCGCCCGGCTGCCGCGCAGGAACAGGTAGAGCGCGCCGCCGACGTGGCGCTCGTAGCTGTAGTCCGGCAGGCGCAGCTGCAACTGGCGGTGCAGCGCCAGCAGATAGAGCACGTACTGCAGGTCGTAGCGGTGGCTGGCGACCGTGGCCTGCATCGCCTCGGCGGTATAGTCGCCATCGCCTTCGCCGAGCCAGTTGGACTTGTAGTCCACCACGTAGTAACGGCCGCCGTGCTCGAACACCAGGTCGACGAAGCCCTTGAACATGCCGTTGAGGCGATCCGGGGCCAGCGCCGGCCGCGGCAGCTCGGGCAGTTCATGGTGTCGCACCAGCGCATCGACCTGTCGCACCTGGACGCTACGAGCCTCGAACCAGAATTCCAGCTCCGGCTGGTAGACTTCCAGCTCGGACAGCGCCACCGATTCGCCGTTGCCCAGCGGCAGCGGCGTCTGTAGCAATCCCAGCAGCCAGGCTGAAAGCGGTTCGATCCAGCCTTCGAGACCGCGCCGCTGGCAGCGCCGGGCGATCTGCTCGCGCAGTTCGTCAGGATGGCTGACGCACGCGCCGAAACCCTCCACGCCCGCCAGTTCCAGCAGCCCGTGGAGGAAGGTGCCGGGATTCGGCCCGCGGGGGAACAGGTGCAGGCTGGCGCCCGTCACACCCGTGACACGCTGGGGCTGGACCTCACGCTCGTCGTCGCCGGCCTTCTGCGCGGCAGGATTTTCCGGCGCCGCGTCCTCGAAGCGCTCCGCCGGCGACTCGTGGCTGTCGCCGGTGCGCAGGGCGCTGTAGGAAGCGATCCACCAGTGCTCGGCGGCGCGCCGGGTCGGCCGCGGCCAGGCCAGCTCCGGCAGCTTTTCGCCGCTTTCGCGCAGGCGCAGGTTGCGCGGTTCCGGTGCGGGCAGGCGCTGGCATTCGCCGTCGGCCACCAGCGGCTCCAGCCAGGCGGCCAGGGGGCCTGCCAGCGGCTCGCCGCCACCGAGCAGATAACCCAGTGCGGAGCCGTGCAGCACCGAACTCTTGCCGTTGCCGCGCCTGAGGTCGGCAATGCCCAGCCAGCAGGCATGGCGGGCGCGGGTCAGGGCGACATAGAGCAGGCGCAGGTCTTCGCCGAGGCGTTCGCGGTCGGCCAGCTCGGCGGTGTCCTGATCCGGATCGAGCACCAGCCGGCGGCTGTCACCGTCCTGCAGGCGCAGGGGCTTGCCCTTTTCCACCGGCCGGTAGTTGCAGATGAAGGGCAGGAACACCAGCGGGTATTCCAGGCCCTTGGACTTGTGAATGGTCACCACCCGCACCAGCGCGGCGTCGCTTTCCAGGCGCAGCACCTGCTCGTCGGCGGCCAGCCCCTCACCAACCAGCAGCGCCGCCAGGTGGCGGATCAGCGCCTGCTCGCCGTCCAGTTCGGCAGCGGCCTGCTGCAGCAGTTCGGCCAGGTGCAACAGGTTGGTCAGCGAACGCTCGCCATCGTCGCGGCCCATCAGGCGCTGCGGCAGGTCGAAGTCATGCAGCAACTGACGCAGCATCGGCAACACGCCCTGGCGCTGCCAGCGCTGACGGTAGTCGCGAAACTGCATGACCCGCCGTTCCCAGATGCGTTCGTCCTGGTTCAGTTGTTCCAGCTCGCTCAGCGGCAGCCCCAGGCTGCGGCTGGCCAGTGCCGCCCGCAGCGGTCGGTCGGCATCCGGCTCGGCGCAGGCGCGCAGCCACAGCAGCATATCGCTGGCTTCGCCGCTGGCGAACACTGAGTCCTTGTCCGACAGGTAGACGCTGCGCACCCCACGCCGGGCCAATTCACGGCGGATCGCCTGGGCTTCGCCGCGATCACGCACCAGCACCGCGATGTCGCTCGGCTGCAAAGGCATCAGGGTTCCGCCCTTGGCGAACCCGGCCTGGCGCTGCTGGCCGAGCTCCAGCAGACGGGTGATCTCGCTGGCGGCACGGGCGGCCATTTCCCGCCGGTACTCGCCGATGGCCATCGGCCCGACGCTGTCCAGTTGCCAGAGGGTCAGCGCGGCGGGGTGCTCGCCTTCCACCTGCCAGCGCTCGGCACGGCCCCGGGCGAAAACCGGGTGGAACGGCAGCGGGTTGTCGCCGCCATGGCGGAACAGGAAGGCGCCCTGCCCGCTCGCTCGCGCTTCGGCCTGCTGGAACACCCGATTCACCGCGTCGACCATCGCCTGGCTGGAACGGAAGTTGGTGTCCAAGTCGGCCAGACGTCCGGCCATGGCCCGCCGTGCCCGCAGGTAGGTGTGGATGTCAGCGCCGCGGAACGCGTAGATCGCCTGCTTGGGGTCGCCGATGAGGAACAGGCCGGTGGCCGGGTCGTTCGCCTCGATGCGGTAGATGCGGTCGAAGATGCGGTACTGCAGCGGGTCGGTGTCCTGGAACTCGTCGATCAGCGCCACCGGGAACTGCTGGCGGATCACCTCGGCCAGGCGCTCGCCGTTGGGGCCCTGGAGGGCGGCATCCAGGCGGGTGAGCAGGTCGTCGAAGCCCATCTCGGCGCGGCGGCGCTTTTCCAGCTCGAAGCGTTGGCAGATCCAGGCGGCGGCATGGTAGCAGGCCACTTCGTCCGGGCCTGCGAGTCTCTTCAGCTGGCCAGGTAGCTTGCGCATGGCCTCCCAGGCGGCGTGCTCCGGTGGCGAACCCTTCTTCCAGCACTCGGCCAGCCCGTCCGGCGTCAGGCGGGTGAAACCGGTGCCCAGGTCCAACTCGGTCTCGTCGCTCCGGGCCCAGGCGCGCAGCTTTTCGCACCAGGGCTGGTAGTAGCGGGCCTGGAGCTTGCGCCCCTCCACCACCTTGTCGGCCACGGCCTTGTCCAGAAGGCGCTCGATCTCGTCGGCCCACTGGCACCAGTCCTTTTTCAGCGCCGCCAGGGCGTCGGCCTGCTCGGTGAGGGCCTCGTTCAGCAAGCTGTCCAGGCCACTGTCGCAGGCACCATGGGACTCGGCCAAGAGCGGCTTGAGCTGCCTGAGCAGGCTGTCGGGGTGTTTCCAGCGGTCGATCACCCAGTCCAGCGAGGCGCTCTGCAAGGGATAGCAATGCTGGCGCCAGTAGTCGCGGGCGACCCGGGTGAGCAGCTCGCTGTGGTCGGTTTCCAGGGTCAGGCTGAACAGGCTGCCGCTGTCGAAGGCGTGTTCGCGCAGCATCCGCTGGCACCAGCCATGAATGGTGGACACCGCCGCCTCGTCCATCCACTGGGCGGCGATGTCCAGGCGGCGGGCACAGGCCGGCCAGCGTTCGGATTCGAAATCGTCGCGCAGCCGGCGCAGCAGGTCATCGCCGGGATGCTCCTGGCGAAACACCCGGGCAGCTTCCACCAGGCGCGCCCTGATGCGGTCGCGCAGCTCGCGGGTGGCAGCATCGGTGAAGGTCACCACCAGGATATCCGGCGGCAGCAGCTCGCGGGCGAAACCCTCGGTACCGCCGTGGCCGAGCACCAGGCGCAGGTACAGGGCGGAGATGGTGAAGGTCTTGCCGGTGCCGGCGCTGGCCTCGATCAGCCGGCTGCCGTGCAGCGAAAAACGCAGGGCGAGGGGACGTTGAGCGGTCATGCGGAGTCCTCGTCCTTGATGATTTCAAGCTCGGCCCTGAGCAGCGAGCCGTAGAGTTGCCGGCCCCACTCGGCAAAGTCACCGTCGGCGACCAGCCGGGAGAAGTCGGGATATTGGCGGCACAGGCTGGCGCAACGGGCCAGCTCGCCGGGGCGGTTGTAGCCACCCTCGTAAGTTTCCCGGGCGGCCTTTTCGGCGCGCTCCTCATCATCGGCGGTCAGCCAGGCGATGGCGGTCTCCATGGCCACCGGCAGCGGTGCGTTCATGCCCTCGCGCCAGGCTTCCAGCCAGCCCTGCAGGATGCGCCGGGCCTGGTCCGGAGCCAACCGGTGCAGTTGGACACGGGCGTCCTCGCCCACCAGCACGGTGACCAGGGGCAGGTCGCAGGCCGCGGCCACCACCTGCACAGACCAGGGCCGCAGCAGGCTGCGCCACTTCGGACGTTCGCCACGGGTCAGGTCGCCCGGTTGCAGCACGATGCGCTGCAGGGCCTCGCCCTGGCCGCGGCGCAGGCCGCCGAGCCAGCCTTCCAGCTCGACACCGGCATGGGTGAAGCTCAGTGCACAGGGTGATTCCAGGCGCTCGGGCCAGATTTCGCAGAGCGCCTGGTAGTGGCTCATCTGGGCGGGTAGCGCGGCCAGCACCTGCTGGCGCAGACAGTCACCGAACCCGGCCAGGGGCAGCCGCCCGCTGCGCTGCAGTTTGCGCGCACCGGTTTCCAGCGCCTCGCCGATGTCGGCCCCGCGATCCATCGCCAGGCTGGCGCTGGCCAGCAGCTCCTGTTGCAGGCTGTAGCGCTGCAGGCCGTCGAGGACGAAGGGTTCGTCGTCCAGCTGGGCCTGCAGCTCTTCGTCCAGATGCACCTTGAGGCGCTGAGTGAAGAACTGCCGGACCGGATGGCGCAAAAAGCTCTGCAGGCTTTCAAGGCTGAGGCTGTCATCGGGCTCGAACGGTGGCAGCGCGCCGTCCGCCACCGCGGCGGACGGGCGGTGCGGGTGGGTCCATTCATGGGCGTAGCTGAACAGCCCGCCGCCCTCGAAATAGCGGCGACTGAAGGGTTGCAGCGGGTGTTCGGTGGTCAGCGCATGGAGCAGTTCGCCCTCCCCGGCCAGGCGCCAGCCCGCCTCGAGGTGATCGCGCAGCTGGCCGAGCAACACCGAGGACGGGCGCTCGCTGTTGTCGTGGATGCTGCGCCCGACCCAGCTGATGTAGAGCTGCTCGCGGGCGGCCAGCAGGGCTTCCAGCAGCAGGTAGCGGTCGTCCTCGCGGCGCGAACGGTCGCCCGGGCGGTAGTCACCGCTCATCAGGTCGAAGTCCACCGGCGGCACACTGCGCGGGTAGTCGCCGTCGTTCAGGCCGAGCAGGCAGACCGTCCGGAACGGGATCGCCCGCATCGGCATCAGGGTGCAGAAGTTGACCGCCCCAGTGAGAAAGCGTTGGCTCAGGCGGCTCTGGTCCAGTGCGGCGAGCCAGGCTTCGCGGACCACGGTAAGCGGCAGCGGCTCGTCCAGGCCGACCGTGCTGCAGAGTTCCAGCCAGCCGTCCAGGGCATCGCCAAGGGCGCCGAGCAATACCTCGTCACGCTCGCTGCGGGGCTGGAAGAAATCCAGCAAGCCGTGCAGCAGTGTGCCCCACCCGACTGCCGGCAGGTCATGGCGAAGCTGACGGTCCAGCCTGTCGAGGGCATCCAGCAGGCGCACCAGCGGGCCGATCAGCGCCGCCTCCAACCCGCCGATCTCGTCATAGGGCTGGATCTCGCCCCAGCTCTGCCCGGCACCGACCGCGTAGCCCAGAAGCATCCGCCGCAGGCCGAAGCGCCAGGTGTTCTGCTCCAGCGCCGCCGGCAGGCCGAGGGCAGCGCGGCGTTCGCCGTCGAGGCCCCAGCGGATGCCGGCGCCCTCGATCCAGCGGTGCAGGGTCTGCAGGTCGCTTTCCTCAATGCCGAAGCGGGCGCGCAGCGCCGGTACGTCCAGCAGGTCCAGTACTTCGCTGACACCAAGACGGCCTTCGGGCAACTTGAGCAGCTGCTCCACGGCGATCAGCAGCGGATCGAAACCGCGCTGGCCCTGGTCGGCGAGGGTGAAGGGAATGTAGCGCGGGTCGTCCTGGGCGATCTGGCCGAACACCGCCTGGATATGTGGCGCATAGCGGTTGATGTCCGGGACCATGACGATGATCTCCCGCGGACGCAGTTCGGGATCGGCGCTGAAGCGGGCCAGCAGTTGGTCGTGGAGGATCTCCACCTCCCGCTGGGCACTGTGGGCGATGTGGAAGCGAATCGATCGGTCAGCGGCCCGATCGACTGGCGGCCAGGTCTCGCGGGTCTCGGCCAGCGGCCGGAGATTCAGGATGTCGTCCTGCAACTGGCCCAGCAGACAGCCGGTGTCGCCCTCGCTGAACAGGTCGATGCGCTGGCCCAGGGCGGCGAAGCGCTGCCGGTAGTGCTCCGGCTCGTCGTAGGCGTCCAGCAGGTTGATATAGTCGCGGCCCTGTTTGCCCCAGGCGGCGAGCAGCGGGTGGGCGTGCTGGTGCAGTTCCTCTTCGGACAGGTCCGCCGCCATGCCGGCCTTACGCGGCTGACGGCGGTAGCGGTGCCGCAGCAGGTCCTGGTCGGGAATGATGTCGCCCCAATAATGTCGACAGGGATTGTGGATGCACAAGAGCACCTGGCTGAAGCGTGCCATGGCGGCCAGCGCCTCCATCGCCTGGGCCGGCAGCGACGAAATGCCGAACACCACTACCCGCCGCGGCAAGCCGCGGGGCGCCTGCTCCAGCTCGCGCAGCCGGGCGACGAAACGCGGGTGGACCCCGGCGCGGCTGCCGGCCAGCTGATCGGGGCCGACATCGTCCAGCAGCGCCCGCCAGAGCGCCGGTTGCCAGAGGGCGCTGGCATCCAGCGGACGGGCGCCCCCGCGCGAGGTGCGCAGCTGATCGCGCCCCTCGGCCCAGTCGGACAGCCAGTCGGCGCGGTAGACCTGGTACTGGTCGAACAGGTCGGCAATGTGCTCGGCGAGCTGGTGACGCTTGCGCAGGTCGCTGTCGTCGGCAAGGAACCGGCGCAGGGGCTCAAACGCCTCACCCGCCAGCAAGGACGGCAACAGGCGCATCAGCCGCCAGGTCAGCGGCGCCTTGTCCAGCGGCGAGGACTGGGGAATCGCCTCACTGCCCAGCACGGTGCGGTAGTTCTGCCAGAGAAAGCGCGCCGGCAGCTCCAGCTGCAACGCCGCGGCGATGCCGCAACCGTCCTGCTCGGCCAGCGCCAGCTTGAGCCACTGGGCGATGCCGTTGCTCTGCACCAGCACCACTTCGTTTTCCAGCGGCGCCAGCGGATAGCGGCGCATCCAGGCGACCACCAGTTCGCGCAGTTCTTCCATGCGGTTGCCGTGCAATACCATCAAGCCCGGCGTCAGTTCCTGCCTGTCACCCATCGTTTCGGTCCCGATCCTGCGAAGCGGGCATTGTCACACGAGTGGACAACAGGTGTGTCTTGAACGGCAACGGGGCGATGGACCGGGCGTTACGCCCCAAGCGCGGATATCCGGTACAGCCGTTCGACATCCTCGGCAGCACAGAGCGCCGTGCCCGGACTCATCACGGTCGCGGCACCAGCGGCCATGCCGTAGCGCACCGCATCCCAGACCTCCCAGCCTTGCAGCAGCGCCAGCGTGGTCGCTGCCACCATGGTATCTCCGGCCCCGACGGCGCTGCCCTCGCTCACGGGAATCGCGGGAAACCGGCGGACACCGTCACGGGTCGCCGCCACTGCGCCATTCTCGCCCAGTGACAGCACCACGATATCGGCCACACCGGCAACAACCAGCTCAGCTACCGCGGCGTCCTGCTCTTCGGCCGTGCGGACCGACTCACCACGCAGGTAGGCCAGCTCGTGAAGGCTTGGCTTGATCAGGAACAGCCCTCCGGTACGCACGGCATGACGCAGCGCCTCACCGGAGGAATCGAGCACCATAGGGATATCGAGTCGCCGGCTGAGGGCCAGCAGCTGGTCATGAAACGAGAGGGGAACATCAGGAGGGTAACTGCCGCTGACGACCAGGCAGTCAGGCGCTGGATCGAGGGTTTCGATGGCGTGCAGACAGCCACGGAGTTCGGCTTCGGATAGCGAAGGCCCCGGCATCACAAAGCGGTACTGCAGACCGGTTTCCGCCTCGGCCACGGTAAAACTCTCGCGGGTTTCACCAGTGATCGGCACTGCACGATGGGGCACGCCCATCTCATCGAGGGATTGGCACAGCATGGCGCCACAAGGCCCGCCAGCGGGAAACACCCCCACCGCGTCGGCACCCAGGGCATTGACCACCCTGGCGACATTGATGCCGCCACCGCCAGGATCACGCCGAGGAAGCTCACAGCGCAGCTTGCTGGTGTGCTCCACCCGCGAGGTGCGAGTGGAGATGTCCACGGTGGGGTTCAGGGTAAGGGTGACGATTCGCGGCATGGGCGGCTCCTGACGAACGTCGCACCCTGCGATGCGACGGCGCCTGAGAGCCTAACTCGGCGAAGCGCTGGAGACCACCGCGACCGATCAGTCTTCGCGGTAGCGACGCAGCTTGAGCTGCTTGCCAGCCACGCGGGTGTCCTTGAGTTTGCCCAGCAGACGGTCGATACCATCCTCGGGCAGCTCCACCAGACTGAAGCTGTCGCGGACCTGGATGCGACCGATGGCCTCGCGGGCCAGACCGCCCTCGTTGAGGATCGCCCCGAGCAGGTTGCGGGCGGCGATGCCGTCGCGGGCGCCCAGCGGGGTGCGGCAGCGGGCACGGCCTTCGGCCAGCGGCATCGGCGCACGGCGCTCGCGGTCACCGCTGCGCTCCGGGCGATCGGAACGCTCGCGCGGGCCGCTGGCCGGAACCAGCGGCTGCTCTTTTTCCACTTCGGCCAGGGTCAGCGCCTGGCCATTGGTAGCCTTGCGCAACAGCGCGGCGGCCAGGGCGCGCGGGCTGCAGCCGATATCGGCGACCAGCTTGTCGAGCAGTTCGCCATGGCTGGCTTCGGCATCGGCCACCAACGGCGCGAGGCTGTTGGTGAGCTTCTTGATGCGCGCTTCCAGCACCTGCTGGGCGTTGGGCAGGCGTGCTTCGGCGACCTTCTGGTTGGTCACGCGCTCGATGACCTGCAGCATGCGGCGCTCACGCGGCGTGACCAGCAGCAAGGCGCGCCCCTCACGACCGGCACGGCCGGTACGGCCGATGCGGTGCACGTAGGATTCCGGATCGTAGGGCATGTCCACGTTGAACACGTGGGTGATACGCGCAACGTCCAGGCCGCGGGCAGCGACGTCGGTGGCGACGACGATGTCCAGGCGACCATCCTTGAGCGAATCGATGACGCGCTCGCGCTGATTCTGCGCGATATCGCCATTCAGCGCGGCGGCCTTGTAGCCCTTGGCCTCCAGCGCGGCAGCCAGGTCCAGAGTGGCCTGCTTGGTGCGCACGAAAGCGATCAGCGCATCGAAATCTTCCACCTCGAGCAAGCGCAACACGGCAGAAATCTTCTGATCGGCATGGATCATCAGATGTACCTGCTCGATGCGAGCGACGGTCTGGGTCTTGGCGGCGATCTTGATGTGCTGCGGCTCGCGCAGGTGCTTCTCGGCAATGGCGCGGATGGAGTGCGGCAGCGTGGCGGAGAACAGCACGCTCTGGCGGGATTCAGGCATCGCCTCGAAGATGACTTCAAGATCATCCATGAAACCCAGCTTGAGCATTTCGTCCGCTTCATCGAGGACCATGAAGCGGATGGTCGAAAGCAGCTCGGCGTTGCGGCTCAGGTGGTCGACCAGACGACCGGGGGTAGCCACGATGACCTGCGCCCCCTGACGAATCGCCTTGAGCTGCGGCCCCATGGGCGCACCACCGTAAACGGCGACCACGCCCACGCCGGGCATCTGCTTGGAGTAGGTTTCAAAGGCCGTGGCGACCTGCAGCGCAAGTTCGCGGGTGGGCGCGAGGATCAGCGCCTGGGGTTCGCGGCGCGCCGGGTCGATCTTGGTCAGGATCGGCAGCGCGAAGGCCGCGGTCTTGCCGGTGCCGGTCTGCGCCTGGCCGATCATATCGTTGCCGGAGAGAATCACCGGAATCGCCTGGGCCTGGATCGGGGACGGCTCTTCATAACCGACTGCGCTGATGGCAGCGAGCACGGAAGGGTGAAGGCCAAGTGCGGCAAAAGTGCCGATTTCTGGAGTCATGGGTCTGCCTCTATGTATCCGCAAACACCCATGAGCCAGAACTGCGCATGCCTTGACAGACCCTTGCGGATCACCCTGGCAGCCTGGTCGGCGAGGATTTGCGAAAAGCGCGTTTAAATGTAGATGGGTTGAAGCGAAAGATGTCCGCAGGACGGACCGAGTGCCGATGGCCGGCTATAGGGGGAAGTACAACCTGAACCTGACCTGCCGTGGCAAGGGCGCGCAGTATATCCCAAAGCGGCCGCCCTTGCGCGGGTTTTTAACGATCCGGATTGGCCGAACGGTCAGAAAGTGGCTCGCCACTGATCCTGAACCGGCTCATCAGCCGCTGCAGCCGACCGGCGGTATGCCGTACCTGCTCGGCGCTGCGATGCAGCACGCCGAGGGTCTGCTTCATGTCACTCGACGCATCATCGACCCCGCGCACGGCCTGGCCATGCTGCAGGCTGCGCTCGTTGAGTTGCTGGATCACCTCGAACATCTGTTCAACCGCCACCTGCAGGCGCCCATTGTCGGTTGACGAGACCTCCGCCTCGCGCAAGCTGGCATCGACATCGCGCACACCGCCCTCCATGAAGGCCACCGCCTGCTGGGTTTCCCGCTGCAGCCCTTCGACCATCCCCCGGATGTCCTCGGTGGCCGCCGCGGTGCGCCTGGCGAGACTGCGCACCTCCCCGGCCACCACGGCGAAGCCCTTGCCGTGCTCACCGGCTCGTGCGGCCTCGATGGCCGCGTTGAGCGCCAGCAGGTTGGTCTGGCTGGTTATCTCGCTGATCAGTCCGACGATCTGGTCGATTTCACCCATGCGGCTGTCGAGCAATTGCACGCTGGAGGCCGACCGATCGACCACGTCGCGTATCGACTGCGTGCCCTGGCGAGCGGTCTCAAAGCGTTCAGCGGCGAGCGCCAGCATCTCGTCCATGGCGCCCTTCATTTCCTCGGCAGCAGCCGAGGCCTGCTGGATCTTGCCCAGCTGTTCCTCGACCATCAAAAGTAGATGATGTACCAGCTCGGCCACCTCGCCAGTGGTGCGCCCGGCCAGGCCACTGCTGTGCAGCATCAGCTCGTTGCTCTGGTGCATCTGCCTGGAGGCCAGGGTGACCTGGCCGACCACGCCGTCCAGGCTGTCCATGAAGCTGTTGATCCAGCGAGCCATGTCGCCGGTTTCGTCCTTGGGCATCCTTGAAACGTCAAGCCGTTGGGCCAGGTTGCCCTGCCCTTCGGCCAGGGTACGCACCAGGTCGCTCATCTCGTCCATTCGCCGAGCCAGCCGACGGGGTCCGAAGCGGGCGAAGCACAAGGCGCCGAGCAAGAGCAACACGCCGTTGGCGAGATTGATCGCGGCTGGAGGAAGATCGGTGAACGATTGCAGCAGACCACCCGCGGCGAACAGACTGGTCACGGTGATCAAATAGGTCTTCATCAAGCCAAGGGCCAACGAGCGGCGCCGATAGACCTCCTCGAGATCCGCCTCGCACATCAGCCCCCAGCGATCCAGCGACCCCGGCATCTGAAAGGTCACACCCGCACCGACCACCGGGATATGCCGGTAGTCCGAATAGCCCGGGTAGGTGACGAAGAGGTTGGTACCCCGGGCAATGGTTTCCCGCACGCCCGGGTGCAGCTGGCCAGTGGCTGGATCGACGAAGCGCAATTCAAGCTCGGTGTGCTGCTTGACCCGAACCGTCCCCCACGCGGTGGGGACGCCTGACTTGAGATTATCGCCATGGCTGAAGGTAGCGTCTTCGAAGCGCGAACGAGACAGGGCCGTACCGGGCGTGATGTCGCTGTCGAATCCTGCCCGGACCATGAACAGATAGTTGTCGCCGGACTCCGGATAGACATGCCCTGCTTCTCGCTGGATCAGGTCGCCCAGCACATCGTTCGGTACCCTGGCACAGAGACAGCCGACGGCCTGGCCATCCACCACGATCGGCTGATAGAACATCAGCGTGACCGCGTCATGGAAACGCGAGGTGCTCCGACCCAAGCGCTCGGTGAGCGCATCCATGTAGGGGCCATGCAGGAACGGCGCTTTGAGCCCCTGCTCGATGGCGCGAGCGGCTAGATCCTGATGACCGACATGCGCTGCGTGGGTCGAGGACAGTACCCGGCCGCGCTCATCCACCACCAACAGCTCCGTGCAGTCGGGAAGCTCGGCACGTTTGCGTTCGAGCAATCCCTCGGCAATCGCCGGGAAGGCTTCGCCGACCGAAGCGGCCAATTCGGTGAGATGTTCCCAGTGGGTGTTCGCCCAGCCCGTGAGGAGGCGCACGCGAGTGGTGGCGATATCGTCGAAGGTCTGCTCGATCATCGGATAGACCGAGCGGTTGAGCCAGCAGGACCATCCCATGGCCAATTTCCCGGTATGCCCCGACCAGGGCAACCAGCGGCGCTCGGCAGCGCTGAGGTTCATACTGTTGCTACGGAGTGCTGTCATGACGGTAAAGAGCGCCCCCGGCCAAGCAGAATGAAGAGGCCAACGGCAAACGACCTGCGAATGCGGAAAAGGGCCGGGATCTTATCGCACTACCTTGATTTCAATAAGGAATTTCCGCCAACTGGGACCTCATGTGGCCCTGCGCAGCGCTTGCGCCAGTTTTGCCAGGGAATAACCGAGCCGGGGTGCCAGCGCCTCGATCCGCACAGCCAGGCGCTCGAAGTCGACCCACTGGTCCAGATCCGCCGGAACCATGAGCACCACGTTGCCCTCCGCCAGAGGGCATTCGAGGTAGTGGCGCAAGAACAGCCCCCGTAACAGGGCGGCGCCAAGCGGCTGGCCACCTTCTGTACCCCACTGATTGATGATCAGCCAGCCGCCGGGATTGAGCTTGCGCTGGCACTGCTCGAGAAAGGACCAGGCCAGATGGCCGGCCGAAGGCCCGGTGTCGGTGTACAGATCAATGAAGATCAGGTCGGCCGGCTCCGCCGCAGGCAGCAGCGCCAGGGCGTCGCCGATGCGCAAGGTGATGCGGGGATCCGACTGAAACCCCAGCAGCGACTCGGCCAGACGCGGTACGTCGGGGCGCAGCTCGATCACTTCCACGTCCACCAGAGGCAGAAAGCGCAGGCAGGCCTGAGTCAGACTCCCGCCGCCGAGCCCGAGAAACAGCGCGGATTGCGGCGCCTCGTGGAGCAGCGCGCCAAGCAGCATTGCGCGAGTGTAGTCGTACTCGAGCCAGGTCGGATCGGGCATGAAGACGCAGCTCTGTTCGATGGCGTCACCGAACTCGAGAAACCGATACGGCCCCGCCTGCACCACCTTGATGGTGCCGAAGGCGTCCTGTACTTCAGCCAGCAATTGCTCCTGCTGCTCCATTGCACTCCCCTCTCATGTCTCGGTGGATTCTAGCAGCCTGGCCACCGCCGCCCCTGCATCGCCCGTCCGGCTGCGTTACCATCGAGCCAGGCGCACGCCCCGCAGGCGGGACGATGCCATGTCGATGAGGGATCCGTCTTGAGCAAGAAGGTCGCCCTGGTGCTGGGTTCGGGCGGTGCGCGTGGTTATGCGCACATCGGCGTCATCGATGAAATCGAGGCGCGGGGCTACGACATCCGCTGCATTGCCGGTTGCTCCATGGGCGCGGTGGTGGGTGGCATCTACGCCGCGGGCAAGCTCGCGGAATACCGTGAATGGGTCGAGCAGCTCGATTATTTCGACGTCATGCGTCTGCTCGACGTCTCGTTCAGCCTCGGCGCCATTCGCGGCGAAAAGATCTTCGGCCGCATCCGCGACATCCTCGGCGAGATCGATATCGAAGACCTTCCCATCCCCTTCACGGCGGTTGCCACCGACCTGACGCACCACAAGGAGGTGTGGTTTCAGGAGGGCTGCCTGCATCAGGCCATGCGCGCCTCGGCCGCCATTCCCAGCCTGTTCACCCCGGTCACGCTTGGTAACCGGGTGCTCGTCGATGGCGGGGTCCTCAACCCGCTGCCCATCGTTCCGGTGGTTTCCAGCCACTGCGACCTGGTGGTCGCGGTCAATCTGAGCGGCCCGGCCAACCGACACTGCCCGCTACCGGGTGACCGAACGCTTCCCGCCAAGGGCCGCTTCGACAATCTGGTGGGTTCACTGAGTTCGCACCTGCATTTCTGGCGACGCGAGCCCGAGGGAGCCAGTCCGTTATCGGTGTCACTGGACGCCGGACTGGACGAGGGCCCCGAGCCAGCCCCACCCCGATCGGCGGAGGGCTCCCAGGTCGTGGATATCGCCGGCCCTGCCTCGATGCTAGAGCTCGTCAACCAGAGCTTCGAGGTGATGCAGAATGCGCTGACGCAATACAAGATCGCCGGCTATCCACCGGATGTGCTGGTGAACATTCCACGACGCGCCTGCCGTTTCTTCGAGTTCTACAAGGCCACGGCACTGATCGAGCTGGGTCGGCTGATCGCCCGCGATGCGCTGGAGCATTACGAAGCCGAACACTCAGCGAGCTAACTGAAAGTGGGAGGCTCTCTCTGCGTGTCCGGTTCGTGTTTGGATTCGGGCGAGGCCAGAATCGGCTCGCTGGCCGAGGGTGGATGCGGCACTTCCTGTCTGACCCAGTCATTGAGCAGACTGTAGGCCACCGCCAGCAGGGTCGGGCCGAGAAACAGCCCCATGAAGCCGAACGCGAAGAGGCCGCCGAACACGCCGAGCAATACCACCACCAAGGGCAAGTTGCCGCCTCGACTGATCAGATAGGGCTTGAGCACGTTGTCCACCCCGCTGATCACGAACATTCCCCAGATGCCCATGAAGATCGCGTAGCCGTAATCGCCCTGCCAGGCCAGCCAGGCGGTGACTGGCAGCCAGACCAGGGGTGGACCGACCGGGATCAGGCTGAGGGCGAAGGTAAGCAGTCCCAGCACAAGGGCGCCAGGCACCCCGGCGATCAGAAAGCCGATGAAGGCCAGCGAGCCCTGTGCCGCCGCGGTCCCGATGACCCCGTTCACCACTCGCTGCACGGTGCTGGCCACCAGCTCCAGGTAATGGTCGGCACGCGCACCAATCAAGCGATGCAGAAGACTATGGACGAAGGCGGCCAGGCGCGGGCCGTCGCGGTAGAAAAAGAACACCAGGACCAGGCTCAGGGCCAGTTCGAGCACGCCGGCACCGATCCGCGCACTACGCATCAGCAGCCAGTTGCCAACGAGGCCGATTTGCGGGCGGATGCTGACGAAGAACGCCGTGCCCTGCTCGTCCAGGGTCTCCCAGAAATCGCTCAGCCAGTCGCCGATCAGCGGGAAGTTGGCCAGCCAGGCGGGCGGTGGCGGCAGGCCAACGAGCTGCAGATCGCGGATCAGGATGTTCAGGTCGCGGATATGATCGGCGACGTTCAGCCCCAGCAGCACCAGCGGCACCGCGACCAAGAGCATCCATCCACCCGTGAGGATGCCGGCCGCAAGGGTCTGGTTGCCGTTTAGCCAGCGACTGAGCAGACGCATCAGCGGCCAACTGGCGAACGCCAGCACGGCAGCCCAGAACAGGACCGAGACAAAGGGCGCCAGCACCCACAGACAGGCGCCGAGCAGCGCCAGAAGCAGTATCTGCACGAGCAGACGATCGTTGTTGAGCATCGCGATTTCCGGCAACAGGGCGGCAGGACGCCGCCCGGGTGATCAGCGCAGTAGTCTGATGTGTAACCCCGGCTCATCGGAGCGATCCTGCTCGATGCGACCGGCACGGATGCCCAGGGCCACCAGCGCCTCACGCCACTCCGTCGCCTCGGCACCGGACAGGCTCACACGCATGTGCGCTTCCTGCTGGAAGGCACGCTGCAAGACTCGCAGCCATTCGCCGCCCGGCTCATCGGGAAGCCGGGTCAGGTGCAACTCGCCAGTCTCGCGCAACTGCCGCAGCAAGGTGGCCGGCGCCGGAAGGACGCTGCCCAGGGGCGCGTCGGGCTGCAGCCGTTCCACCTGCAGGTAGGCGCGCCCATTACCGCGGGTGATGGCGTAGAGCGCAATCAGACTGTCTGCCCCGCGCCCCTCCTCGGCCAGTCGTGCCAGCAGGTAGCCCTGCCCCGCCTCAGGGCCGTAGAGCATCGCCTTGC
Organism: Stutzerimonas tarimensis; assembly: GCF_042648805.1. Classification (NCBI taxonomy): domain Bacteria; kingdom Pseudomonadati; phylum Pseudomonadota; class Gammaproteobacteria; order Pseudomonadales; family Pseudomonadaceae; genus Stutzerimonas; species Stutzerimonas tarimensis. Next base: position 100,844 of record NZ_JBHRXZ010000024.1, read on the forward strand.
CAAACACCGAATTGGCCCAGAGGCTGCTGGATCCGCACTCTCGCGCCTCGCACCAGTACAACAGCTCGGCATCCTGCTCCAGCAACGCCTGACGGGTCAGGGTAAAGGCTTCCAGGCCGCTATGGATGCGTGGCAACTGGTAGGTGATGCCGGTCAGTTCGCCCCCGACGACAACCTGATCGTTCATTCGCAAGCGGCCACCGATACGTTGCAGCGACCCCATCGGATAGAGCCGCTCGGCCACCGTCTCGCGGCTGTAATCGATGATTTCCGCCTGCGGATAACGCGAGAGGGTCGGCAGGTCCTCACTTCCCGGTACATCCACGGCCCAGGCGGTCTGGGCGAACACAGCAAGTCCCACAATCCATGGCAACCTCACTAAGCACCTCAACGTATCAGCATGGCTTGGCCGGTGCTCAGGGCATGTCCGGCTTCTCTTGGTGCAATGGCGCGCCCGCGCCTACCGGCAGGTCGTGCACCGACCGCTGCAATCCAGCGCTGGAGGTTGTCCAGCCCTTCGAGCGAAACGCCGGCCCAGGCATGCAGAGCGACCCAGGGCCAGGTGGCGATGTCGGCGATACTGTAGTCGCCCGTCAGGTATTGTGCCTGGCCGAGCCGGGTATCGAGCACTTCGTACTGTCGGCGGATTTCTTTTTGGTAGCGCTTTGTAACGACTGGAATCCTTTCGGGAAAGTAGCGGTGGAACACATGGGCTTCCAGGGCAATCGAGACCTTGCGACCGTCGGGTGTGGCCGCGGTATGGAGATCGATCATGCCTGGCTCCGGCTGCATGCGCTTCAGGCTCGTCAGAAGATCGCCGCAAGTCAAGGCGCGCTTTGCGACACCATCTTGCTAGGCGCCCCGGTATCGAGACAGGTCAGTCGCTGAAGAAGCCGAGCAGCGCCGCGGCGACCGCATCCGCGCCGGTCTCGTCGTCCAGGTGCAGGTGGTGCCCGCCCGGCAGCCAGCAGCACTCAAATGGCAAGGCTGCCATCTGCTCGGCCGCATCGGCATAGATGCCCTGCTCGGCCAGTATCAGCCTGACCGGGCACCGCACCTCCGCAATGAAGGCCTTGGCGTGCTCATCGCTCAGCCGCATCGGCGTGGGTGCCAGCAACCGGGGATCGCTGCGCCAGGTAAACCCCCCTTCGATAGCCACCAGCCCCCGCTCGGTGAGCCGCTCGGCAGCCTCACGGCTGACCGGATAACCTGCGCCCATGCGCGCGCGCACGGCGTCGTCAATGCTCGGGTACAGTGGTTTTCGCTCGCGGCTGCGTAAAGACCGGCGCAGCGCCTGCCCCAGGCGCTCAGGGGACCGGCTGGGAGCCCCGGTCTGCGGAAGCACACCATCGATCAGGCCGACCCGTGCGATCCGCTCCGGCATCGAGCCTGCCAGCAGAACCGAGACGATCGCGCCCATGGAATGGCCGAGCAGTGAAAACCGCTGCCAGCCCAGGGCCTCGGCCGCCATCAGCACGTCGTGCGCATACTCCCAAAGGTGATAGCCGAGCCCTGGCGGCCGGTGCCCTGACAGCCCATGACCGGGCAGATCCAGCGCCAGGATCCGCAGGCCGGGCAGCTTTGCCGCCAACCGGGAGAAACTTGCCGCGTTGTCCAGCCAGCCGTGCAGCGCCACCACCGGCACACCATCGCGCGGCCCGTGCAACTGCGCCGCGACCGTCACATGGGGCAGCGCCAGGCTCAGGGACTCGGCCAAGGGCTCAGGCGCCGGTGGCTGGCTGCTGCCGGCCATCCCCACTCAGACCGGCCGGGGATGGCGAAGCGAGGCCAGACGCATCAAGCCCGCGGCCATCGCCTCACCGTCCAGCTCGGCCAGGCTTCCGGTGCGCATCGACAGCGGATCACGTCGATGCCCATGCACCAGCAACCCTCCCAGCTCGCCGATGAACGGCATGTGACTGACCAGCAACACCGACTCGCCCTCGAAGCGGTCCAGATAGCGCATCGCGGCGAGCGGATCCGAATCGGGCGTGGCCCAGGGAACGGTCTGGATTTCACCAGCAAAGGCCAGGATCTCTCCAGCCAGCGCGGCAGTTTGCTGCGCCCGCACCAGGGGGCTTGCCAGGATCGACCGGACATCCGCCAGATGCGCTGCGCTGGCTCGCGTTTCCAGGCGACCCCGCTCGGTCAGCGCCCGCTCGGCGTCGCTGCGGGCACGCGGCTCGGCTTCACCATGGCGCAGCAGCCAGAGCTTCATGGCTGGACACCCCCGTTACCTGGCACTTCGACGATGCGCTCGCTTTCGGCCGGGCGCGGAGCGGGCCAGTCCGAGAAGGGCCAGGGCTTCTGCTCGGTGTTGAAGGTAGCGAATCGGCCGATCTGCGCCAGGTACTGGCTCAGGCTGTCGCCGAACTGCTGCACCCCCGTGTGCACTTCACCGCGAATCAGGCGCATCAGCAACTGCAGCAGTACCACGAGCAGCAGAAGGATTTCGGCGAACTGCCAGACAAAGAAGAACAGCACCATCCAGATGATGCGCAGGATCAGCGTTTCACGTTCAGGTGCCTGCTTGAGGTCGTTCATGGTGTCTCCGTAGTGTCTAGAAGCCGGTCGACGCGATGAAATCCACGTCGGTCTTCGGCTCACCGCTCATCAGCATCTCGATAACCTCATCCATGCCGTGACCTTCGAACAGGATCGCATGCAGCGCCGCCACCAGGGGCATGTAGACGCCCAGCGCTTCGGACTTGGAGCGTAGCACCTTCAGCGTATTCACCCCCTCGGCCACTTCGCCGAGACGCGAGACGGCCTCCTCCAGGCTCAGGCCCTCGCCCACGGCATAGCCCACCTGATAGTTTCGGCTCTTTGGCGAGGTGCAGGTCACGATCAGGTCGCCGACACCCGCCAGCCCGAGAAAGGTCATGGGATTGGCACCCAGCCGCACCGCAAAGCGGGTCATCTCGGCCAGCGCCCGGGTGATCAGCATGCTTTTGGTGTTTTCGCCCATCCCCAGCGCACCGGCCATCCCGGCCATGATCGCATACACATTCTTGAGTGCACCGCCAAGCTCGGCACCAAAGCGGTCGGGGCTGGCGTAGACGCGAAAGGTACGCCCGTGCAGAACCCGTTGCACTTCGGCGCAGAGTGCCTGGTCGTCGCTGGCGACCACGGTGGCGGTCAGGGCACCCTCGGCAATCTCACGCGCAAGGTTGGGGCCTGAAATCACCCCGATGCGCGCTTCGGGGGCGATGGACTCGAGGATCTCGCTCATCAGCATGAAGGTTTCCGCCTCGATGCCCTTGGTGGTGCTCACCACGAACTTTCCGGCCAGCTTGTCGGCATGGGGCTGCAGCGCCTTGCGCAAGGCACTGGAGGGCAACACCACGAAAACCAGCTGGCAGCTATCGAGAGTCGAGGCCAGATCGGTTACCGGCTCCACCAGGGCGTCGATTTCGACGTGCTTGAGATAGCGCGGGTTATGCCGTGTGACGCGAATCGCTTCAGCCTGCGTGGGGTCACGCATCCATAGCAGAACCGAGTGGCCGTTGGCAGCCAGCAGGTTGGCGATGGCGGTTCCGAAGCTGCCACCTCCGAGCACCGCGATCGGTTGTGTTGTAGTCATCCCGCCTCTCCCATACGCAACTTTGGGCCGCATTATAAGGCGCGAACCCGGCGCCACCACCTCAATCCTGAGGTCCAAGGCGGCGAACAGCACGATGGTTGGCCACAACGACCGCCAATGCCACAGTCGCCAGCCCCATCGTCACGTACAGTGCGGCGATGCCCGCGACTCGTGACCCGGCAAGCGGCTCAAAAAGACCGGCGGCGACCCAGGGCGAGGCCACGTACCCCAAAGCGAGCGCCGCCCCGGCCAGACTGTCACGAAGGCCAAAGACCCGCCCTTGGACTGAAGCTGGCACGCGTCGCTGCCAGATCGAATGCGCTAGCGCCGCCAGAATGGGGGTAGCGACGAAAAGCGCAAAAGTGGCCAAACCGATAACCAATGGTGCGCGAGTCAGGCCGATCAGCGCCATGAACAGGCCACAGCTTGTCAGAGATACAATTACGCCACGAAGCTGCCTGACCGGACCGCCCCAGACGACCATAAAAACCGCTCCCAAAGCCATGCCCAGCCCCGCAACCGAGCGCAGCGTGCCTAACACCGCCTCGCTGGCGAACTCGAGGATGAAGGGAGTAAAAAGGACTACCGAGGCACCGCGGGCCAGATTGGCGAAAGCATGCATGAGGAGAAACAGCCGCAATCCGCGCGCGCGGGCGAGGTAGCGCGCACCGACCCAGAAGTCCCGCTTGCTCGACCGCCAACGCCGAGTAGAAGGCAACTCCGGGAAATCGACCCGCAGCATCACTAGCCCGGCTAGCAGGCATGCCGTGGCGGCCACTGCGGCTACCAACCAGCCCTCTGTGAGCGTCAACAGGGTTCCTGCTACAAGCGGGGCCAAAACATGAGCCGATGCCAAGCCCGCTTGAGCCACTCCGTTCAGTCGAGGGTAGGCGCGATCGTTACGAGTGAACAACGTCAGTGATGCGTTGTAAGCCAACCGATGAACACCGCCGACAAGAGAGCTGAGCAACAGCACGGCATAGACCAGCGGCATACTCGGCTCGTCAGCCGCGAGGTTGAGCCAGTAAGTGCTGAACACCAAACACTGGATGAAGCAACACCCCAGGAGGATGCGCTTTCGGGGCCAGCGATCGATCCAGGGCCCTGCCAGCGGCATGACGAAAAGCTCCGGTAGATAGCCGCAGAGGATAACGAGGCTGAAACTGATCAGGGAATCGGTGTGCTGATAGGTCAAAATGCCGGCAGTGAACACGACGAGCACTACAGAAAAAATCACTAGTGTCTGGCTGACCCACACGATACCGAACGAGCGCTTCATATCTTCCAATGCTGGTGTCCCCGACTAGACGCTAACTGCTTCGCCTCCCCCGATGGGAAACATGCACATGATGCCTTAATGCTATCAACACGAATGCAGTGACGCCTCAGTGTTGGGCCAAGATCATTGGCTGCCAGTCGGCGGCCGGCCTGAATCGATACTGGCATTCCTCCACGCCTCGTTTAAGATGCGCGGCATTTACCCCTCCGCCGGCAGAGAGGTTCTGCCTTGTTCCGTCGTACATGTACCATGGTGTTGCTACAGGGTGCCCTGATCGGCGCAGCGCCTGCCGCCTGGGCCGCCGAAGGCGACCTGTTCCTGAACAATCAGCCTGTTCCCGAAGTCCTCACTGCTACTCGCCTACGCCAGGCGCCAGCGGCCGTACCGGGCAGCATCAGCGTGGTCGACCGTGCCCTTATCCGCGCCTCGGGCGCCCGCGAGTTACCCGAACTGCTGCGCCTCGTGCCCGGGATGCTGGTCGTTCCCAACGGCAATATCAGTACCGTCAACTACCACGGCAGCAGCGCTCGGCAAGCGCGCCGGCTGCAGGTGCTGGTCGATGGGCGCTCGGTGTATCGCGCGGGCTTCGCCCAGGTCGACTGGCATGACATCCCGGTGGCCATCGAAGACATAGAACGGATCGAGGTCTTTCGCGGGCCCAATACCGTGAGCTATGGCGCCAATGCGTTGATGGCCGTGGTGAACATCATCACGGTGCCACCCGCCGAGAGCGAGGGCACCCGGCTGAAGTACGGTGCCGGTGGTCGGGGCATATCCGACTGGTACGCCAGTCAGGCGCTGCACTGGGACGGTGGAGACCTGCGACTGTCGCTGTCAGGACGGCAGGAGGAGGGTTTTTACCAGCGTGGCGATGGCACCGATCAGCGGGACGGACGGCGCTTGAACCGTTTCCACCTGAGCGCCGACCACAGCCTCGGTGCCTGGCAGACGCTAGAAGGACATTTGGCGCTAAAGGAGGGCAGCAGCCAGATGAACAACACTTATCAGTCGATCTTGCCCATCGCCCCTCAACCCAGTGAATCAGACGCGGACTCGGACGTCACCGCCCGCGATTTCGCGGCCAGCCTGCGCTGGAGCCTCGAGCCCAGCAGCCGGCATAGCTTGCAGGTGCAGGCCAATCTCCAGCAGTGGGAGCGTTTGCGCAGTTGGCGTGCCTGCGATGCCCAGATCATCTTCAGCCCCGAACTCCGGGAGTTGTGGAGCCTGGCCAGCCAGCCGCAGCGGGATGCCTTTCTTGCCAGCGGCATCTTCACACCTCAAACGCCCAGGCAAAGGGAGCTTTACCTCGATGGAGTCATCCCTCAGCTAATCTCGCTCACTGACCCAGCCACGGGCCTACAGGCCCACACCTGCGGCGTGATCAACGAGGACATCCGCGAGAACCGCGTCGACATCGAGGCCCAGAGTACCCTCAGCCTGAACGACGACCTGCGCCTGGTCAGTGGGGCGAGCTACCGCTACGACGCCGCCTATAGCGAAACGCACCTCAACGACCGGCAGAACCGCGACGTCTGGCGATTGTTCGGTCATCTGGAGTGGTACCTGAGCGAGCGCTGGCTGCTGCAGGCGGGCGCCATGGGCGAGTACGACAGCAATGTCGGGCGCTCTCTGTCACCCCGTGTGGCGGTGAACTATCTCATCACTCCAGCCCACGGTCTGCGGGCGGTGTACACCGAGGCCGTGCGCTCACCGGACATGTTCGAGAACGACGCGGACTGGAACTATCGGGTGACTGACCTGCGGCCGGCTGCGCTCGGACAGCGCGACGCCTACTACTTCATGTCGGCACGGGGGCCGGGGGATCTCCGCCAGGAACGCATTCACTCCCATGAGCTGGGCTATAACGGGCGCTTCCAGCGGCTCGGACTGAACCTAGACGTCAAGCTGTTCCACGACGAGATCAGCGATCTCATCTCCCACGAGCCGAAAATCTACCGTTTCGACCCGGATAACCGCAGCCGTCTGATCCTCGAAGGCGTGGAAACGGAAATCGATTGGCAGCTGGGGCTCAGCGATCGGCTGCGCCTGGGTTACGCCTATATCCAGGCAGACGCCAGTCATCCACTCGACCAGGTCATCACTCCGCGTCACAGTGGCTCGCTGGCCTGGCTACGCGATTGGGGCGGCAACTGGAACAGCAGCCTGATCTATTACGGTGCCGATGGCCTGAATGGCTACCGCTTCGAGCGCATGGATCTGCGTCTGGCCAAGCGGGTGCGTATGGGCACTGCCGAGCTGGAACTCGCCGGAGTGCTGCAACAGCGGCTTGACGACGAACCGCTATCGGGTGCAGACAACCACTACGAACACCGTCACCTCTTCTACCTGACGGTAGATCTGTCCTTCTGATGAACGCAACCGCCTCACGGAGGAGCCGGATCTACCGCTGGATCAGTGCCCTCGCCTGGCTGCTGTGGCTCCTGGCTGCCCCGCAGGCGGCCTGGGCTGGCGAGATCCTGTTGGTGGCCGAGGATTCCGTCGCGACCCGCGCCTTCGCCGACACGCTGGGCCAGCGCCGCCCGCAGGAACGGGTCCGCTTTGTCGCGCTGGACGCAGCGCCTGCGCCTGACCGTCTGGCGGCTGACGTGCGGGTCATCACCCTGGGTGAAAAGGCGCTCAGATGGCGCCTGCACAGCGAAGCAGGACCACCCACGCTGGTCTTGCTGGTCAGTCGCATCCAGGCCCAGCCATTGCTGGGGGACCGTCGCCCGCGCACGCTGAGCCTGCTCTGGAGCGATGCCCCCCTGGAGCGCCAACTGCGCCTGATCAAGCACCTGCTGCCCAACGTCACCCGCATCGGGCTTCCCCACAGCGCACAGGCTGCGTTCCTGCTGCCAGAAGCCCGGCAAGCCGCAGCGAAACTACAGCTGAGTATCGTGGCCCGGGAATGGGCGGACCCACGTGACACTGACACCCTCAAGCAGGTGCTGCTCTCCAGCGACGTCCTACTTGGCATAGACGATCCGGCGATCTACAACGCGGCGACTGCCAAGAGCCTGCTGCTGACCAGCTATGCCAAGGGCCGCCCGCTGGTGGGTCCCACCGCGGCCTTCGTCAAGGCAGGAAGCCTCACCACCAGCTACAGCGACCAGCAGGACTGGCTCGACACGCTGGACGAACTGCTCGACCGTCCCTCGTCCACCTGGCCCCGAACCCTCTATCCCTCCCGCTTCAAGGTCGTCGGCAACCGGCAGGTCGCCCGCTCGCTGGGCATCAGACTGATCGACGAAAGACTGGCCGCGCAGAGTCTCGCCGAAGGAGAGCGTCGATGATTCATTCGGGTCAGGACATTCGCACCCGCACACTGCTGATCAGCGTGGGGCCCGCGCTCCTGATCACCTTGTTGCTGACCAGTTTCCTGACCTTTTCACGACTGCAGGACTTACGCGACGAGCTGGACAACACCGGGCAGTTGATTGCCGATCAGCTCGCACCGGCCGCCGAGTACGGCGTGATCTCCGGTAACATCCAGGTCCTGGAAAACCTCTTGCAGGCGTCCCTGAGCACACCACACGTACGCCATCTGGAGATACGCGACCACGAAGATCTTCTGCTGCTCGCGCTGATGCGCGACAGGGTTTCGCATCGCGAGGCGTCCGTCACCAGTTATACCAGCCCGATTCTGCTGCAACGCATTGCGCTCGAAGACGACGCGTTGCCCGTCGATATCGCTGAGCAGGCCGAAGAACAGTATCTGGGCCGGGTCATCGTCACGCTCTCGGACGAGGCCTTCACCCGACAACAACAAGTCATCCTGCTCAAGGCCGGCGTACTCGCCTCGCTTGCGCTGCTGGTCACCTTCATACTTGCGCGGCGCCTGGCGGGACAACTATCGCGGCCGATCAGCCAGATGGGCGAAGCAGTCAAGGCGATCGAGGACGGTGACTACCGTACCCGGATACCGGAAGTCGATGATGGCGAACTCGGTGACCTGGCCCGGCATATCAATGAAATGGCACGGGCGCTGGAGCGGGCCGACAATGCGCAGCGCGCTACCATTGCGCAGCTGATCGCCGCGCGCGAGGATGCCGAGCAGGCCAACCGCGCCAAGTCCGACTTTCTGGCGATGATGAGCCATGAGCTGCGCACACCCATGAATGGCGTGCTCGGGATGCTTCAGCTGCTGCAGACCACCCAACTGACCGAGGAGCAGAACGAATACGCCGAGCTCGCCAGCGAGTCCACAGGACATCTGCTCAAGGTGATCAACGATATCCTCGATTTTTCGCGGATCGAGCGCGGCGGGCTGGACCTCGAGCAAATTCCCTTCTCGCCCGCCGAGCTTATCCGCAATTCGGTTCAGGTATTCCAGCACGGCGCCCAGATGCGCGGACTCACCTTCCTGCTCGATACCCAGCCTGATCTGGAAAAGCTGGAACTGCGCGGCGACCCGACCCGTCTGCGGCAGATTCTGGTCAACCTGCTTGGCAATGCGCTGAAGTTCACAGAGGAGGGGTCGATTCGTCTTTCCACCCGTTGGAAGGTGCTTGGCGATGGGTGGGTCAGACTGACCTGCGAACTGGCCGACACCGGCATAGGCATCCCCGCGGACCGCCTCGATCATATGTTCGATGCGTTCCAGCAGGCCGACAGCTCCATCTCCCGGCGTTACGGTGGAACCGGCCTTGGGCTGACCATCGCCTCGAACCTCACCCGCCACATGAACGGCACGCTTCGGGCTGAAAGCCAGCCCGGTGTCGGATCGACCTTTATCCTCGAGCTCATCCTGCAGGAAAACAGCAGGGCAGGCAGAGCACCTGCTGCCAACGCGCCCGGCGCCCGCCAGGACATGTCTTGAAACCCTTGCAACGCAACGGCCGAGGCTGCCACCCCGTACGGTTCAAGTCCCTGTTTTCGATGGGGCAATCGTCGCCTTGGCCGCTGAACCGGTAGCCATGATCGGTAAAGTGCGCGAAAATCCGCGCTCGCCATTGCGGGCCTGGGGATGGCCCTGCACCGGTGTTCATGACGACAGACAGTCGACCTTGTGACTTTCACCCCGACTCATCAGTCTATGACCAAGGCCTCCAGCACTCTGCCTGCGGGACAGGCCTGTAGTATGCCCGCCCTGACAGCAGGGTCCATTGAGGAGCACGCATGACCAAGCAACACGCCTTTTCCCGGGAAGATCTGCTGCGCTGCAGTCGCGGTGAATTGTTCGGCCCGGGTAACGCGCAACTGCCCGCCCCCAACATGCTGATGGTGGATCGCATCACCCACATCAGCGAGGTCGGCGGCAAGTTCGGCAAGGGCGAACTGGTCGCCGAATTGGACATCAACCCTGACCTGTGGTTTTTCGGCTGCCATTTCGAGGGCGATCCGGTCATGCCGGGCTGTCTCGGCCTGGATGCCATGTGGCAACTGGTGGGTTTCTACCTGGGCTGGCAGGGCAACCCCGGCCGTGGCCGAGCGCTGGGCGCCGGCGAAGTGAAATTCTTCGGCCAGGTACTGCCCAGCGCCAAGAAGGTCACCTATAACATTCATATCAAGCGCACCATCAACCGCTCGCTGGTCCTCGGCATCGCCGACGGCACCGTCCACGTCGATGGCCGCGAGATCTACAGCGCCGAAGGCTTGCGTGTCGGCCTGTTCACCTCTACCGATAGTTTTTGAAGGACTTCCGCATGCGTCGCGTCGTGATCACCGGCCTAGGCATCGTTTCCTGCCTGGGCAATGACAAAGAGACCGTCTCCGCCAACCTGCGCGCCAGCCGTCCCGGTATCCGGTTCAACCAGGAATACGCAGACATGGGCCTGCGCAGCCAGGTTTCCGGCTCCGTCGACCTCAATCTCGAAGAGCTGATCGACCGCAAGGTCATGCGCTTCATGGGCGACGCTGCGGCCTACGCCTATCTGGCCATGGAGCAGGCGATCCAGGACGCCGGCCTGACGCCGGAGCAGATTTCCAATCCCCGTGTTGGCCTGATCGCCGGCTCCGGCGGTGCATCCACCAACAACCAGATGGAAGCCATCGACACCCTGCGCTCCAAGGGCGTCAAGCGCATCGGCCCATACCGCGTGCCGCGCACCATGAGCAGCACAGTGTCGGCCTGCCTGGCTACGCCGTTCCAGATCAAGGGCGTCAACTATTCCATCGCCTCGGCCTGCGCCACCAGCGCCCACTGCATCGGACACGCCATGGAGCAGATCCAGATGGGCAAGCAGGACATGGTGTTCGCCGGTGGCGGCGAGGAAGAGCACTGGAGCCAGAGCTGCCTGTTCGATGCCATGGGTGCGCTGTCCACCCAGTACAACGAGAGCCCGGAAAAGGCCTCGCGTGCCTATGACGCCAAGCGTGACGGTTTCGTCATCGCCGGCGGCGGCGGCATGGTGGTGGTCGAGGAACTCGAGCACGCCCTCGCCCGCGGTGCGAAGATCTATGCCGAAGTGGTTGGCTACGGTGCCACCTCGGACGGCTACGACATGGTCGCCCCCAGCGGCGAAGGCGCCATCCGTTGCATGCAGCAGGCCATGGCCACGGTCAGCGATCCGATCGATTACCTGAACACCCACGGTACCTCCACGCCGGTTGGTGACGCGGCCGAAGCCCGAGCAGTGCGTACCCTGTTCGGCGACAAGGCACCCGCGATCAGCTCCACCAAGAGCCTGTCCGGCCACTCGCTCGGCGCCGCCGGGGTTCACGAGGCCATCTATTCGATCCTGATGATGGAAGGCAATTTCATTGCCGGCTCGGCAAACATCGACGAGCTCGATCCAGAGGTTGCCGACCTGCCGATCGTCACCAAGACCCGCGAGAACGTTACCCTGAATACCGTGATGAGCAACAGCTTCGGCTTTGGCGGCACCAACGCCACGCTGATTCTCAAGCGCTGGCAGGGATGATTTCTGGCTAGCAGAAACGGCGCCCCAGGGCGCCGTTCTTGTTTCCAGCCACTGCGAATGCGCCCGCCAGGGCCGCGCTCATTCATGCATCACACCTTGAAGCGCGCCACCAGCCCGTTGAGGTCGATGGCCAGGCGCGACAGCTCTTGGCTGGCCGCGCTGGTCTGGTTGGCACCTGCCGAACTCTGCATGGACAAATCGCGGATGTTGATCAGATTGCGGTCCACCTCGCGCGCCACCTGAGCCTGTTCTTCGGAAGCGCTGGCGATCAACAGGTTGCGCTCGTTGATCTCGCCGATGGCCTGGGTAATCTGGTCCAGCGCCTGCCCGGCAGCCTGGGCGACTTCAAGCGTCAAGCGCGCGCGGGTATTACTGCTCTGCATCGCACCGACGGCACGATCGGTGCCGCTCTGGATACCTCCGATCATCTGTTCGATTTCTTCGGTGGACTGCTGGGTACGGTGCGCCAGCGCCCGTACCTCATCGGCGACCACTGCGAAACCGCGGCCCGCGTCTCCCGCCCGGGCTGCCTCGATGGCCGCGTTCAGCGCCAGCAGGTTGGTCTGCTCGGCGATGGCACGGATCACGTCCAGTACCTTGCTGATGTCGCGCACGCTGTGTGCCAATTGCTCGACCTGCTCGGCAGTGCCGGTCACGTCGCTGGCCAGCCCGTTGATCGAGTCCACTGCGCGCATCACCTGCTCGCGACCATGACGCGCGGTCTGGTCGGTCTGCCGCGAGGCCTCGGACGTACTGACTGCGTTGCGCGCCACCTCGTCGACCGCCGTGGTCATCTCGTTCACGGCCGTGGCGGCCTGCTCGATCTCGTGGTTCTGCTGGTGCAGTCCGCGGCTGGAATCCTCGGTAACCGAACTGAGCTCTTCGGAGGCGGACGCCAATTGATTGGATGAGTCGGAGATCCGCTGGAGCGTGTCGCGCAGGTTCTGCTGCATCCCCTTGAGGGCACCGAGCAGACGCGCAGGCTCGTCACGCCCCTCGACCGGGAAGTCCTGGGTCAGGTCACCTGCCGCGATGCGTTCGGCCACCTGCACGGCCTGGGCCAGGGGCTGCACGATGCTGCGGGTCAACAGCATGGCGAGCGCAACGGTCGCCAAAGCCGCGGCCACCAGGCCGCCGATCACGAGTCCCTGCGCCCCCTCGTACACCTCCCCGGAGAAATTGGCTGCGGCTTCAGCGCCTCGCTGATTGAGTTTCTGCAGCGCCTGGAGCGCATCCGAGGCAGCGTTGGCATGATCGTTGAGCTCACCATTGGTGATCTCCACCGCCGCCTCCAGCCAACCGCGGCGGGAATGCTCGACGATCTGCTGCTGGAACCTGAAGTAATTACCCAGGGCGTCAGCGAACCGGCTGTACAGGGCGCGCTCTTCAGGCGAGTTGACCAGCGCCTCGTACGTCTTGAGCTCGCGTTCCAGGACCTGCCGGAACTCGTCCAGGCGGGCCAGATCGGCCTGCATCGATGCCTCTTCGCGGTTCACCAGCAGACGCAAGGTGGTGGCCCGGATACGCAGGAAGTTCTGGTTCAGTTCGCCCAGCAAGACCACGCTGGGCAACCAGTTCTGGTCCACGTCGAGGCTCGCGCCGCGCAACTTCTTCATTTCCGTGATCGCCAGCCCTCCGAGAAGAAAGACAATCAGGGCAAGGATGCCAAAGCCCAGGGCGGCTCGTGGCGCGATGGTGATATTTCTGAACATGCCGATTCCCTACATGGAACATTACCGCCGCCAGCCCAGCGCTGGCGTCAGAATCCACTCAAGGGTCATCGGCCTCTGGGCCGTTTTCTTTAAGGCCCCCCGCTTTACCGCTGTTTGAAGGCCCCGGGAGGATCGACAGGAAGTTATCCCGTGCCACTCGGCGAGCGACCGCCTCGGGCAGCGCATCGAGAAATGGCCGGAAAGCATCGAGCTTCTCACCGATTCCACCAAAGCGGCCCACCACGTCCGATCCCATCATGAAACGCCCGGGATAGGCCTCGACCAGCTCCAGCCAGCCTTCACGAGGTTTGCCCTTGCCGTCCAGCAGGTAAGGACGCAGCAGCGTCCACGACAAGTCGATATGGAGATTGGGGTACTCGGCCAGGAGACGCTCCAGGGTGGGTCGGAGAAAATCCAGCCGCTGCTGGTGGCGGTGGATTTCCATGCTGGTACCGGCATGGGCCCAGATAAAGCGAACGTCCGGATGTTCCTTCAGCGCCCCTTCGACCTCGCCCAGATACAATGGGTTACGTTCACGCTTTGAGGTTATGTTGGCATGCAACAACACCGGAAGGTCATGCTCGGCGGCCAGTCGGTAGACCCGGTGAAGCGCTTCGTTATTGGCTCTCGGCGCATCACCGTGGGTCAAGGCAGTGAGATCGTCATGACGGGTGAAGACCTCGCCGATCCCCTGCCAGAAGCCCGGATGGGTTTCAAGCATCCGGCGAATATGCGCGTCGGCATTCTTGTCGTTGGGGTTGAAGCCACTGAGAAAGGGATGGAATCGCTGACGCAGCTCGGCGGGCAAGCCCTGCACCGCCTCGATGACGAGATTGTCGGTGGCGCTGTACCAGTAAAGGCTGGCGTCGTCGCCAGCATAGTAGCGTGGACGCTTCGGTTCATTTTCGTCCCACTTCTTGGCGACCGCCACGCCGCTGATCATCACGTGGTCGATGCCGACCTCATCCATGACCTCGATCAGGCTGTCCATGCCCTCGCTTTCCTGGAAGAAGTCCACGTAATGGACGTGTGCATCACTGTATCGATACTCCCTCGCCTGCGTGGCCATCACGGCCAGGGCAAGGGCAAGGCCCAACAGAATTCTACTACTCACGGAAACACTCGCTCGGGAACACGGGACATTGACTACAGGCGAGCTGTCGCGGTTCCAGAAACGAGAAAGCCCGCCGGGCGGCGGGCTTTTGGGATCAGGCGGAGAGTTCCACCAGAAGCCTGTTCAGGCGCTGCACATAACTCGCCGGGTCCTTGAGGCTGTCGCCCGCTGCCAGCGCGGCCTGATCGAAGAGAATGTGCGCCAGATCCTTGAACCGATCTTCGTCGGGCTCGGCGTCCAGCTTCTCGATCAGAGGATGCTGCGGGTTGATCTCAAAGATAGGCTTCGCATCCGGCACCTTCTGCCCGCTGGCCTCGAGAATCTGCCGCATCTGCAGCCCCAGATCCTGCTCTCCGATTGCCAGGATGGCCGGCGAATCGGTGAGTCGGTGCGACACTCGCACTTCGGCGACCTGGTCGGCCAGTGCGCCCTTGAGGCGCTCGAGCAGACCTTCCTTGGCCTTGGCGATTTCTTCCTGAGCCTGCTTGTCTTCCTCGCTGTCGAGCTTGCCGAGATCCAGGTCGCCACGCGCAACGTCGACGAACTGCTTGCCGTCGAACTCGCTCAGGTAGCTCATCATCCACTCGTCGATGCGGTCGGTCAGCAGCAGCACCTCGATGCCTTTCTTGCGGAACACCTCCAAATGCGGGCTGTTCCGGACCTGCGAATAGGACTCACCGGTGAGGTAGTAGAGCTTGTCCTGCCCTTCCTTCATGCGGGCGACATAGTCGGCGAGCGAGACGCTCTGCTCCCCGGCCCCCTCTTCGGTGGAGGCGAAACGCAGCAGCCCCGCGACCTTCTCGCGATTGGAGTAGTCCTCCGCCGGGCCTTCCTTTAGCGCCTGGCCAAAAGCCTTCCAGAACTGCTTGTACTGGTCCGGCTCGTTCTTGGCGAGCTTCTCCAGCATGTCCAGCACACGCTTGGTAAGCGCGGTCTTCATGGAATCGATGACCGGGTCTTTCTGCAGGATCTCGCGCGAGACGTTCAGCGACAGGTCGTTGGAGTCCACCACACCTTTGATGAAGCGCAGGTAAAGCGGCAGGAACTGCTCGGCCTGGTCCATGATGAAGACACGCTGCACATACAGCTTCAGGCCCTTGGGCGCCTCGCGGTGGTAGAGATCGAAAGGCGCGCGGCCCGGCACGTAGAGCAGTGAGGTGTATTCGAGCTTGCCCTCGACCTTGTTGTGACTCCAGGCCAGCGGGTCCTCGAAGTCATGAGCGACGTGCTTGTAGAACTCCTTGTACTCCTCCTCCTTGACGTCGCTGCGCGAGCGGGTCCAGAGCGCGCTGGCGCGGTTCACGGTTTCCCACTCGAGCTCCGCCGGCTGATCCGCTTCCTCGCCGAGCTGCTCTTTGGGCAGTTCGATGGGCAGGGCAATGTGATCGGAATATTTCTTGACGATATTGCGCAGCCGCCAGCCATCGGCGAACTCCTCCTCACCCTTTTTCAGATGGAGGACGATGCGGGTGCCGCGCTCGGGCTTGTCGACGGTAGCGACTTCGAACTCGCCCTCCCCCTTGGAAGCCCAGTGCACACCTTCAACGGCAGGCAGACCGGCACGACGGGTAAAGACTTCCACCTGGTCAGCCACGATGAACGCGGAATAGAAACCAACGCCGAACTGGCCGATCAGACGGGAATCCTTGCGCTCGTCGCCGCTCAGGTTCTTCAGGAAATCTGCGGTACCCGACTTGGCGATGGTCCCCAGGTGCTGGATGACCTCGTCGCGGCTCATGCCGATGCCGTTGTCTTCCAGGGTGACCGTACCGGCCTGCTTGTCGAAACTGAGGCGGATCTTCAGCTCACTGTCGCCGCCGAGCAGCTCGGGGCTGGACAGGCTCTCGAAGCGCAACTTGTCTGCAGCATCGGAAGCATTGGAAATCAGCTCACGGAGGAAGATTTCCTTGTTGGAATACAGCGAATGGATCATCAGGTGCAGCAGCTGCTTCACCTCGGTCTGGAAGCCCAGGGTTTCTTTTTGAGATTCCACACTCATCGTCTCGAACTCCACGTCGTCAATGGCACGGACCGCTTGCGCGGCGATGGCCTCGATATGGAGACAAGACATTGAATTTCAAGGGGCGAGGGAAAATTCCCGGGCCGAACGCAGATTCAGGTGGGCGGATCCCTCGGCGGCAGGTCGGAAACATGGGTCTCCGTGGAGGTCATCACCTTGAGCACCCCCGAGTGGAACTCGCGGCGGTAGAGCACCAGTACCACCCCCGCAGTGATGCCCATGAAGACCCAGGGATTGACGAACCAGGCCAGAGTCGCCATGCCGAAGTAATAGGCGCGCAGGCCATAGTTGAACTGGTTGGCAGCCATCGACATGACGCGTGCCGCACGTTCGGCGAAACCCCTGCGCTCCAGATCATTGACATTGCGCTCGCCCACCATGGGCGCCGAACCGACCAGCACCGCTGCGAAGTTGTACTGGCGCATGCACCAGCTGAAGGTAAAGAACGCATAGACAAAGACCACCGCCAGGCCAAGCAGCTTGAGTTCGGACAGACTACGGCTGACCGGCTGTGCGAACGGCAAGTCGGCCAGCAGGGACACCGCCCGCTCCGACGCACCCAGTGCGGTCAGCACGCCCGCGAGGATGATCAGCGTGCTGGAGGCGAAAAACGACGCGTTGCGCTCCAGGTTGGCGATCACGTTGGCATCGGCGATGCGGTTGTCGCGCATCAGCATGCGTCGCATCCAGTCTTCCCGGTACAGGTGCAGCACACTTGCCAGGCAGGGCGTATCCCGACCGCGCCAGCGGGCGTAAAGGGTGTAGCCCGCCCAGCAGAAGACAAACCAGATCACCGCGATGAGATTGTCGTAGAAGGGATCGATCAGATGCATGTCAGCCTCGAGACAACTGCCTACCAGTATAGATGGGCCCGAGCGGCCCATACGCTGTCGGCCTCTCAGACGCCGGTGCGGTCTGCCGGCCGGAGTCGATCGATCACCACTGCCAGCAGCAGAGCGAGCAGTGCCGGCACCAGCCAGCCGAGACTCTGACCCGCCAACGGCAGCTGGCTGAACAGGCCTGGAGTAAAACGCTCGAGCCCTGCCGCAGCGAGACCATCGACGATACCGAAAATCAGGGTGATCGCCATGACCGGCCGGAACACCCGCCGAGGATGCTTCCAGCATCGGTCGAGCAGGCTTAGCGCGACCAGTACGATCGCCAGAGGATAGAGCGCCACCAACACCGGTATCGAGACGCTGACCAACTGCGTCAGACCCTGATTGGCCACCGCCAGGCTGAACACCCCCAGCGTGACCACCACGGTCCGGTAGGAGACCTTCCAGTGCTTGCTGAAGAACTCGCCGCAAGCGCTGAGAAGGCCGACGGCCGTCGTCAGGCAGGCCAGGGTGATGACCAGCGCCAGTAGCAGGCTACCTGGCGTGCCGAAGGTATGCTGTACATAGGCCGCAAGGATCTGCCCGCCATTGGTCGCACCCGCCGCGACGGCGCTGCTGGTGGCGCCCAGGTAGAACAGCGCCAGATAGACCAGCGACAGCCCGAGCGCTGCCACCAAGCCCGCGACCATGGTGTAGCGCGTCACCAGCGCCGGCTCGCTGACCCCACGACTGCGAATCGCCGTGGCGATGACAATGCCGAACACCAGCGCACCGAGGGTATCCATCGTCAGATAGCCCTCCAGGAAACCCTGTAATGCAGGTGCGTCGCTGTAGGCGGGCGAAGGCGCGACGATGTCGCCCGCGGGTGCGAAGATCGCTGCCCCACCCAACAGCACCAGCGCGACAAGCAGCACCGGGGTGATGAACTTGCCAATCCGGTCGACCAATTGGCCGGGGTCGAGCGAGAGAAACAGCACGACGGAAAAATACATGAGGGTATAGAGCAACAGAACCCAACGGCTTTCGCCAACGAAGGGCACGACAGCGAGTTCGAAGGAAACCACTGCCGTCCGGGGCGTGGCGAACAAGGGGCCAATGGCCAGATAGACCACCACGGCAATCGCCAGGCCGGACAGTTTGCCAAGCGGCGCGGTCAATCGGTCAAGTCCACCGCCAACACGCGCCAGCGCAACCACGGTCAACAGCGGCAAACCTACCGCGGTCAGCAGAAAACCCAGCGCCGCAAGCCACAGGTTATCGCCTGCAGCCATGCCCGCACTGGGCGGGAAGATGATATTCCCGGCGCCGAGAAACAGGGCGAAGGTCATGAAGCCAATGGCCAACTGGTCAAGCGCGTTCAATCGATGCATAGGAAGGGGGCGCGTCAGAAAATGAAAGGATAGCCGCTTGCGCACTTCTTTCCGAACTTCGCGCCTCGGCAGAGGTTCAGCGATTATCTTCGCTCATGAAAAAGGCCGCCCCAGGGCGACCTTTTACCGATAGCGACGCCAGATCAGCGCTGCGTGGATTGCCAGCCGGTAATTTCCGCCAAGGCCTTGCCGATGTCGGCGAGCGAACGGACGGTCTTTACCCCGGCATCTTCCAATGCAGCGAACTTCTCGGCCGCAGTGCCCTTGCCGCCCGAAATGATCGCGCCAGCATGACCCATGCGTTTGCCGGGCGGCGCGGTGACGCCAGCAATGTAGGACACCACCGGCTTGGTCACATTGGCCTTGATGAAGGCCGCTGCCTCCTCTTCCGCCGAACCGCCGATCTCACCGATCATCACGATCGCCTCGGTCTGCGGATCATCCTGGAACATCGCCAGGATGTCGACGAAGGTAGAGCCCGGAATCGGGTCGCCGCCGATGCCCACGCAGGTGGACTGTCCGAAGCCGGCGTCGGTGGTCTGCTTGACCGCTTCATAGGTCAGGGTGCCGGACCGCGAAACGATGCCCACTTTGCCCGGCAGGTGGATATAGCCCGGTTGAATGCCGATCTTGCACTGTCCTGGGGTGATCACCCCCGGGCAGTTCGGGCCGATCAGGCGCACGCCAAGTTCATCGCACTTTACCTTGGCATCGAGCATGTCCAGCGTCGGGATGCCCTCGGTGATACAGACGATCAGCTTGATACCGCCAAACGCCGCTTCGAGGATGGAGTCCTTGCAGAACGCCGCCGGCACGTAGATGACCGAGGCATCCGCGCCGGTCGCTTCCACGGCTTCACTCACGGTATCGAACACCGGCAGGCCAAGGTGAGTGGTGCCGCCCTTGCCCGGCGTCACGCCACCGACCATCTGGGTGCCGTACTCGATCGCCTGCTGACTGTGGAAGGTGCCCTGGCTCCCGGTGAACCCTTGGCAGATGACCTTGGTGTTCGTGTCGATCAGGATGCTCATTGTGCGCCCTCCGCGGCCTTCACTACCTGCACAGCGGCATCGGTGAGACTGGTCGCTGCAATGATGTTCAGCCCGCTCAGGGAAAGCGTCCTGGCGCCCAGTTCTGCGTTGTTGCCTTCAAGGCGAACCACGACCGGGATCTTGACCCCTACTTCCTGCACCGCACCGATGATGCCTTCGGCGATCATGTCGCAGCGAACGATGCCGCCGAAGATGTTCACCAGCACTGCCTTCACATTGGCATCGGAGAGAATGATCTTGAACGCCTCGGTCACCCGCTCCTTGGTGGCGCCGCCGCCGACGTCGAGAAAGTTGGCAGGCTTGCCACCGTGCAGGTTGACGATGTCCATGGTGCCCATCGCCAGGCCAGCGCCGTTGACCATGCAGCCGATGTTGCCGTCGAGCGCCACATAGTTCAGCTCCCAGATCGCCGCATGGGCTTCGCGAGGATCATCCTGGGAAGGGTCGGCCATGTCGCGAAGCCGCGGCTGGCGATAGAGCGCATTGCTGTCGATGTTGATCTTCGCATCGAGACAGTGCAGGTCACCGGTGCTGGTGATCACCAGCGGATTGACCTCAAGCAGCGCGAGGTCGTAATCCTCGAACAGCTTTGCCAGGCCGGTGAAGATGTGCACGAACTGCTTGATCTGCTTGCCTTCCAGGCCAAGCTTCACCGCCAGCTCGCGCGCCTGGAAAGGCTGCGCGCCAACCAGGGGGTCGATGGTGGCCTTGAGAATCCTTTCCGGGCTGTCGTGGGCGACCTTTTCGATATCCACGCCGCCTTCGGTCGAGGCCATGAAGACGATCCGGCGCGAGCCACGATCGACCACTGCGCCCAGGTAGAGCTCCTTGTGAATGTCGGTACAGGACTCCACGAGAATCTTGCTGACCGGCTGCCCGTTGGCATCGGTCTGATAGGTGACCAGACGATTGTCCAGCCACTGCTGAGCGAAGGCGTAGGCCTCGTCCTTGCTCTTGATGAGTTTGACACCGCCGGCCTTGCCGCGACCGCCAGCGTGGACCTGGGCTTTGGCCACCCACTGATCACCGCCAATCTTGTCGCAGGCCTCGGCGGCCTCCTTTGGAGTATCCACCGCGTAGCCCTTCGACACCGGAAGGCCGTACTCGGCAAAGAGTTGCTTACCCTGATATTCGTGAAGATTCATGCAATTACCGTCTTTTTTATAGTCTGCAATTGACGCTGCATCACTGCCGCGCCGCCTGCAGGCCACCGGGCACGAACGGCTATGTGGTCCGGTAGCCTGAGTAGGTCCGCCCTTTCGGGGCGGCTGGGCAGCGTTCCGCGATTCCCCGCAGGGACCGCGGGCGGCCGCCCCGCTTACATCAACGCTTCTTGCGATTGGCGATATGAATGGCGTGGCCATTCACCGCTAGCGCCGCTTCGTGCAGCGCCTCGGACAGTGTTGGGTGCGAGAAGACCATCATGCCCAGGTCCTCGGCACTGGTGCCGAACTCCATGGCGATGGCACCCTGCTGAACCAGCTCGGCAGCGCTCGGGCCCATGACATGCACACCCAGCACGCGGTCGGTCTTGGCATCGGCAACGACTTTCACCAGACCGGCGGTGTCGTTGGCGGCCATGGCGCGACCGGAGGCAGCGAACGGGAAGGTACCGACGTTGACTTCGACGCCCTCGGCCTTCAGCACTTGTTCCGACTTTCCGACCCAGGCGATTTCCGGATGGGTGTAGATGACCGACGGAATCAGGTCGTAGTTCATCTGCGCCTTGTGTCCCGCGATGCGCTCGGCAACCATCACACCCTCTTCCGAGGCCTTGTGCGCCAGCATCGGTCCACGCACCACGTCACCAATGGCATACACGCCCGGTACGCTGGTTGCGCAGTAGTCGTCGACATAAATGAAGCCGCGCTCGTCGAGGTTCACTTCGGTGTCCGCAGCCAGCAGGTCTGCAGTAACCGGGCGACGGCCGACGGCAACGATCAGCTTGTCGAAGGTAGCCTTCTGCTCGCCGTTGGCATCGGTATAGCTGACGGTCACCTGGCCGTTGCTCACTTCGCTACCGGTCAGACGCGCACCCATGAGGATCTTCAGGCCCTGCTTGGTCAGCGCCTTCAGCGCTTCCTTGGCGATCTGCTCGTCTGCGGCCGGCAGGAACTTGTCCATGGCTTCGATGACGGTCACTTCCGAACCCAGGCGAGCCCATACCGAGCCCAACTCGAGACCGATCACACCGGCGCCGATCACGCCGAGCTTGCCCGGCACGCTCTGGAAGTCCAGCGCACCGGTGGAATCGACGATGACGTCCTGATCCACCGGGGCCGGAGGAATGTTCACCGGGGTCGAACCCGATGCGAGGATCACATTCTCGGCGGCCAGCACCTGGATGTTCCCGTCCAGGCCGGTAACTTCGACCTGCTTGCCGGCCAGCAGCTTGCCATGGCCCTCGAACAGGGTCACGCCATTGGCCTTGATCAGCGCACCGACGCCGCCAGTGAGATTCTTGACGATCTGGTCCTTACGGGAAACCATCGTCGGAACGTCCATGGCCACTTCACCGGTGCTGATACCGTGGACCTTGAAGCTCTCATGGGCTTCGTGGAACTTGTAGGAGCTGTCCAGCAGTGCCTTCGAGGGAATGCAACCTACGTTCAGGCAGGTCCCACCCATTGCGGTCTTGCCTTCCTTGCCCTGGTACTTCTCGATGACCGCGGTCTTCAGGCCCAGTTGCGCAGCCCGGATGGCAGCCACATAGCCACCAGGGCCGCCGCCGATGACGATAACGTCGAATTTGTCACTCATTTGAATTCCTCTCTAGCTTCGAGCTGCAAGCCCAAGCTGCAAACGCGAAACCGGCCGTCGGACGGCCGGTGGCTTGCAGTTGCGGCCGCGCGTTAGATGTCGAGCAGCAGACGAGCCGGATCTTCCAGCAGGTCCTTCATGGTCACCAGGAAAGTCACCGCTTCCTTGCCATCGATCAGGCGATGGTCGTAGGACAGGGCCAGGTACATCATCGGCAGGATGACCACCTGGCCGTTGACCGCCATTGGGCGCTCCTGGATCTTGTGCATGCCCAGGATCGCGGTCTGTGGCGGGTTGACGATCGGAGTGGACAGCAACGAGCCGAATACCCCACCGTTGGAGATGGTGAAGGTGCCGCCAGTCATCTCTTCGATGGTCAGCTTGCCAGCCTTGGCCTTCTTGCCGTACTCGTTGATGCCGCCTTCGATTTCGGCCAGGCTCATGTGCTCGGCGTTGCGCAGTACCGGCACCACCAGGCCACGGTCGCTGGACACTGCGACGCCGATGTCCTGATAGCCGTGGTAAACGATGTCATTGCCGTCGATGGAGGCGTTGACGCCCGGCTGGCGCTTCAGAGCCTCGACCGCCGCCTTGACGAAGAAGGACATGAAGCCCAGACGCACACCGTTGTGAGTCTTCTCGAACAGATCCTTGTACTTGGCGCGCAGCTCCATGATCGGCTTCATGTTGACCTCGTTGAAGGTGGTCAGCATGGCCATGGAGGATTGGGCTTCGACCAGACGCGAAGCCACCTTGGCGCGAAGGCGAGTCATCGGGACACGCTTCTCGACGCGGTCGCCTACCGGGATCGACGGCGCAGCTGCAGCAGCAGCAGCCGGCTTCGGCGCGGCAACACCACCCTTCTTCGCCTCGATGGCAGCGACCACGTCTTCCTTGGTCACTCGCCCACCCTTGCCGGTGCCCTTCACGCTGTTCGGATCGATGCTGTTCTCTTCGGCCAGCTTGCGTGCGGCCGGAGCGAGCATGGGCTCCTCGCTCGATTCGGCGGCCGGTGCTTCGGCAGGCGCGGCTGCGGTGGCCGGTGCCGCAGCAGGCGCCGCTGCGCTAGCCCCGGCTTCCAGCTTGCCCAGCAGCTCGCCACTGAGAACGGTGGCGCCTTCGTCAGCGACGATCTCGCTGAGCACGCCGTCGGCCTCTGCCAGTACTTCCATCACCACCTTGTCGGTCTCGATGTCGACGATCAGCTCGTCGCGCTTGACCGCTTCGCCCGGCTTCTTGTGCCAGGTGGCGACGGTGCCGTCGGCGACCGATTCCGGGAAGGTAGGGGCTTTGATCTCGATTGCCATTTCAGGGTCCTATTGATTCGGTGTTTACATCGAGGCCGCGACATGCGCGGCCTCTTGCTGCTGGGATTTAAACGGTGAATGCGTCCTGGAGTAGCTTTTCCTGCTGCTCTGCATGCACCGAGGCATACCCGGCGGCAGGCGAAGCGGAGGCATCACGCCCCGCATACTGAAGGACCAGCTCCTTGTTGTGCGCGATCGCCACACGCCGCATGTGATGCTGGCTGCAATACCAGGCCCCCTGGTTCATCGGCTCTTCCTGACACCAGACGATGTGCTTGAGGTTCTGGTACGGGGCGAGGATCTCCGCCAGATCGTCCTCGGGGAACGGATACAACTGTTCGATCCGGACGATGGCGATGTCTTCACGCCCTTCGGCACGACGCTTCTCCAGCAGGTCGTAGTAGACCTTGCCACTGCACAGCACGAGGCGTTCGACCTTGGCAGGATCGATCTGATCGATCTCGCCAATGGCGGTCTGGAAGCAGCTCTGGGTAAGGTCCTCGATCGTGGAAATCGCCAGCTTGTGACGCAGCAGCGACTTCGGCGTCAGCACCACCAGCGGCTTGCGCAACGGACGGATCACCTGACGACGTAGCAGATGGTAGATCTGTGCCGGCGTGGTCGGTACGCAGACCTGGATATTGTGCTCGGCGCACAGCTGCAGGTAGCGCTCCAGACGGGCGGAGGAATGTTCCGGGCCCTGGCCTTCATAACCGTGCGGCAGGAGCATGGTCAGGCCGCACAGGCGGCCCCACTTGTGCTCGCCGCTGGTGATGAACTGGTCGATCACGACCTGAGCACCGTTGGCGAAATCACCGAACTGGGCTTCCCAGATCACCAGCGCGTTGGGCGTGGTGGTGGCGTAGCCGTACTCGAACGCCAGTACGGCCTCTTCCGAGAGGAAGGAGTCATACAGGGCGAAGCTCGGCTGGCCTTCGTACAGGTGCTGAAGCGGGAGGTAGGTACTGCCATCCTTCTGGTTGTGCAGTGCGGCATGACGGTGCGAGAAGGTGCCGCGTCCCACGTCCTGACCGGTGATGCGAACCGGATGGCCTTCGAACAACAGGGTGGCATAGGCCATGGTCTCGGCGTAGCCCCAGTTGATCGGCATCGCCCCGGCGCCCATCTTCGAGCGGTCCTCGAGGATCTTGTTGACCTGCCGCTGAACCACGAAACCTTCCGGTACGTGCAGCAGCTTGGTCGACAGATCCTGGAGAGTCTTGAGGTCGAAACGGGTGTCATGGCGAGCGGTCCAGGCATGACCCAGATATGGACGCCAGTCGACGAAGAGCTCCGGATTCGGTTCTTTGACCAGGCTCTTGACCACATGCAGGCCGTTATCTAGCGCATCGCGGTATTCATCGATGCGGGCTTGGACGTCCTCGGACGTCAGGACCTTGGATTGGATCAGCGAATCGGAGTACAGCTCGCGCGTGGTGCGCTGCTTGGCGATCTTCTGATACATCAGCGGCTGGGTGCCGCTGGGCTCGTCCGCTTCGTTGTGACCACGACGACGGTAGCAGATCAGGTCAAGGACGATATCGCGCTTGAACTGCATCCGGTAATCGACAGCCAACTGGCTGACGAACAGCACCGCTTCAGGGTCATCGGCGTTCACATGGAAGATGGGCGCCTGGATCATTTTCGCCACGTCGGTGGCGTACTCCGTGGAGCGGGAATCTTCCTGCTTGTTGGTGGTGAAGCCGACCTGGTTGTTCACCACGACGCGGATGGTCCCACCGGTCTTGTAGGCCCGGGTCTGGGACATCTGGAAGGTTTCCATCACCACGCCCTGCCCGGCTACCGCGGCATCACCATGGATGGTGATCGGCAGTACCTTGTCACCCACCTCGTCCTGGCGGCGATCCTGGCGAGCGCGCACCGAGCCTTCGACGACCGGCGACACGATTTCCAGGTGGGACGGGTTGAACGCCATGGCAAGGTGGACTTCACCGCCCGGCGTCATCACGTTGGACGAAAAACCCTGGTGATATTTCACGTCACCGGAGCTCAGACCTTCGACCTTCTTGCCTTCGAACTCATCGAACAGGTCGCGGGGATTCTTGCCGAGAGTGTTGACCAGCACGTTGAGACGGCCACGGTGGGCCATGCCCAGAACGATCTCCTTGACACCATACGAGCCGGTGCGCTGGATGATCTCGTCGAGCAGCGGGATGAGGCTCTCGCCACCCTCGAGGCCAAAGCGCTTGGTGCCTGGGTACTTGGTGCCCAGATACTTTTCCAGACCTTCGGCCGCGGTCAGGCGCTCGAGCAGGTGAGCCTTGACCTCGGGAGAGAAATCAGGCTGGCCACGAACGCTTTCGAAACGCTGCTGAAACCAGGTGCGCTGCTCGGAATCGACGATATGACTGAACTCGGCACCGATACTGCGGCAATACGTCGCTTTCAACGAGTCGACGATTTCACGCAGAGTGGCTTCGTCCGTGCCGATCGCCAGGTCACCGGTGCGGAACACGGTGTCCAGGTCGCCATCGGTCAGGCCATAGTGGTTCAGGGAAAGGTCGGCGGGGACGGAGCGCTGCTGCAGACCGAGCGGGTCAAGCTGAGCGGCCTGGTGGCCACGCAGGCGATAGGCCTGGATCAGGCGAAGAACTTCGACCTGTTTCTTTTCGTGCTCAGTGCTGACGCTACCTGCAGATACTGGCTGCGCACGGCGCTGATTCTTCGCCAGCAATATGAAGTGCTCGCGAATCGATGAGTGCGACACGTCGCTGGCCGGAGTGCCATTGGCCGGCAGTTTCTGGAAATAGCTGCGCCATTCCTCCGGCACAGCGTTCGGGTCGTGCAGATAGAGCTCAAAGAGCTCCTCCACATATGCAGCGTTACCCCCCGAAAGGTGGGCACTGTCCCACATACGCTGCATTGGACTGTCTTGCATGCTTTGTCACCCTCGATAAGGGGACACCACCGGCGTGCACCGACATCCGAGCCTTCTAGTGTGCTCGGCAAATCGCGACGGGCCCGCAGATAGCCCGGACACCAGCCCGGTTCGTCCCCTGCTGGTCTACAAGATTCCGTGGGGAAACCCCGCTTTATTGGGCTGGGATTCCTGTTAAAACTACGGCGCCCTGGAGAAACTCCGGCGCCGCAGAGGTAAAACACGGTCGGTATCCGGCGAGCCGTACACCGACCGGGGGTGCATATCAGGTACCGCTCTGAAGCAGCATGCTACGCACGTGACCAATCGCCTTGGTCGGGTTCAACCCTTTCGGGCAGACGCTCACGCAGTTCATGATGCCGCGGCAACGGAACACGCTGAACGGATCATCCATGGCAGCCAGACGCTCCTCGGTGAGGGTATCGCGGCTGTCGGCCAGGAAACGATAGGCCTGCAGAAGCGCGGCGGGGCCCAGGAACTTGTCAGGGTTCCACCAGAACGAAGGGCAGCTGGTCGAGCAGCAAGCGCACAGAATGCACTCGTACAGACCGTCCAGCTTCTCACGCTCTTCGGGGCTCTGAAGCCGCTCGATGGCCGGTGCCGGGGTGTCGTTCATCAGGAACGGACGCACCTTCTCGTACTGCTTGTAGAAGATGCCCATGTCGACCACCAGGTCACGAATGACCGGCAGGCCTGGCAACGGGCGCAGCACCAGCTTGTCACCGGTCACTACCGCGGACAGCGGAGTGATGCAGGCCAGGCCGTTCTTGCCGTTGATGTTCATGCCGTCGGAACCGCACACGCCTTCGCGGCACGAGCGACGGTAGGAGAAGCCTTCGTCCTGCTCCTTGATCAGAGCCAGTACGTCGAGCACCATCAGGTCCTTGCCCTGAGTGTCGACCTGGAACTCCTGCATGTAGGGCTTCTGGTCCTGATCGGGGTTGTACCGATAAACACTGACTTGCAACATATCGTCGACCCTTAATAAGTCCGGACTTTAGGCTCAAAGGCCGGCACGGTTTTCGGAGCGAAGTTTACGGCACGCTTGGTCACGCGCTTGTCACCCGGGAAGTACAGGGTGTGGCAGAGCCAGTTCTGGTCGTCACGATCCTCGTAATCCTCCCGAGCATGAGCGCCACGCGACTCCTTGCGCTCTTCAGCTGCGATCGCGGTAGCCTCGGCAACCTCCAGCAGATTCTGCAGTTCCAGC
Organism: Stutzerimonas tarimensis; assembly: GCF_042648805.1. NCBI lineage: Bacteria > Pseudomonadati > Pseudomonadota > Gammaproteobacteria > Pseudomonadales > Pseudomonadaceae > Stutzerimonas > Stutzerimonas tarimensis. The sequence continues at coordinate 128,852 of NZ_JBHRXZ010000024.1, forward strand.
GCCTCGATACGTGCCGTATTGAAGGACTGGCTCTTGTCAGCGATCTTGACGCTGGCGATGCGCTCGCGCAGATCGGACAGCTGGGCGATGCCCTTCTGCATGTACTCCCCGGTGCGGAATACACCAAAGTAGTTCTGCATGCAGCTCTGCAGCTCCTTGCGCAGCGGAGCGACGTCTTCACCGGTAGCGCGCTCGTTGACACCGGCCAGACGCGACAGGGCGCCATCGAGATCGCTTTCGGTAGCGCCGCGGTGCTCGATGCCTTCCTTGAGCGCCTTTTCCAGGTGCAGACCGGCCGCACGACCGAACACAACCAGATCGAGGAGCGAGTTGCCCCCAAGGCGGTTGGCCCCATGGACCGAAACGCACGCCACTTCACCTACCGCGAACAGGCCGTCGATGACCTTGTCGTTGCCGCTGGCATCCTGGGTGATGGCCTGGCCATGAATATTGGTGGCGACACCACCCATCATGTAGTGGCAGGTCGGAACCACCGGAACCGGCGCAGTGACCGGATCGACATGGGCGAAGGTCTTGGACAGCTCGCAAATGCCCGGCAGGCGGCTGTGCAGCACTTCCTCACCCAGGTGATCGAGCTTGAGCATGACGTGGTCGCCGTCTGGCCCGCATCCGTTGCCAGCGATGATTTCCTTGACCATCGAGCGTGCAACGACATCGCGACCGGCGAGATCCTTGGCATTCGGTGCGTAACGCTCCATGAAGCGCTCGCCATGCTTGTTGATCAGGTAGCCACCTTCACCACGGCAGCCTTCGGTGACCAGTACACCTGCGCCGGCGATACCGGTCGGGTGGAACTGCCACATCTCGATGTCCTGCACCGGCACGCCGGCACGCAGCGCCATGCCGATACCGTCACCGGTATTGATCAGGGCATTGGTGGTGGATGCATAGATGCGACCAGCGCCACCGGTGGCCAGTACCGTTGCCTTGGAACGAATGTACACGGTTTCGCCAGTCTCGATGCAGATGGCGATGATGCCAACGATGGCGCCGTCCTGGTTTTTCACCAGATCCACTGCAAACCACTCGTTGAGGAACACCGTGTTGTTCTTCAGGTTGTTCTGGTAGAGCGTGTGCAGCAGCGCGTGACCGGTACGGTCAGCGGCGGCGCAGGTACGGGCGGCCTGCCCGCCCTTGCCGAAGTCCTTGGATTGGCCACCGAACGGGCGCTGGTAGATGCGACCCTGCTCGGTACGCGAGAAAGGCAGACCCATGTGCTCGAGCTCGAACACAGCCTCTGGACCCACGGAACACATGTACTCGATCGCGTCCTGGTCACCGATGTAGTCGGAGCCCTTGACGGTATCGTACATGTGCCAGCGCCAATCGTCGTTCGGGTCAGCCGAGGCGATGGCACAAGTGATGCCGCCCTGAGCGGATACGGTGTGCGAACGGGTCGGGAACACCTTGGTGACCACGGCAGTCTTGTGACCGCCTTGAGCCAGTTGCAGCGCAGCGCGCATGCCGGCGCCACCACCACCGATGATGATGGCGTCGAAGGAAAGCGTACGAAGGTTAGCCATGGATCACATACCCCAAAGAATCTGCACACCCCAGACGAAGAATGTGAACATTGCGATGCCACATACAGCCTGGAAGAGGAAACGCACAGCAGTAGCCCACTTGCCGATGGCCATGCTGGTCATGTAGTCAGTGGAGATGGTCCACATGCCGACCCAGGCGTGAATGGCGAGGGAAACCAGCGCCAGAAGGCTGAAGATACGCATCCAGTTGGTCGAGAACAGATCACGCCACTGGGCGTATTCGAGGCCTGGATTGAACATCAGGTAACCCAGCAGGAACAGAAAATAGACAGCCAGAACGACCGCGGAAACCCGCTGCGCCATCCAGTCATAGAGACCTGAACGGGAAAAGTTGGTGACGTTGGTTACCATACCCAAACTCCTGCCAGAACGATCAGCACCGCGGAAACGATGAGAACGATTTTCGAGCCCAGCTTGCCGCCCTCCAGCGTTTCGCCATGTCCCGAATCCATGATGAGATGGCGAATACCAGCCACCAGGTGATAGAGCAGAGCGGACAGCAAACCCCAGGTGATCAGCTTCACCAATGGGTTGCCCATCACATCCCTGACCTGCTCGAAGCCTTCTGGCGAAGACAGGGAGGCATCCAATGCGAACAACATCAAGGCGACACCCACGAACAGGATAACCCCGGAGATCCGATGCAGGATGGAGGTATAGGCGGTTATCGGAAGTTTTATTGTCCTAAGATCTAGGTTTACAGGTCGTTGGCTTTTCACGGCTTCTTTTTCACACTCGAGAGCCCTGTTGCGCAGGGCAAGGTTGTTGGGAAGAGCGCCAGAAAGCGCCCGCTACCCAGGTGAAACCTTCAGAGTTATAGCTGTAGGCCCCTGCCGGTCGGTCGCCGAGTATAGACAGGTAGGTTACTAATGACAATGTGGTCAATTGCCACCAAGTTGGCATTGCGGCATCCCTGTAAAAGGCGTAACAGGGCCGCCACGGCCCGCCCGGAACCCCGTCCGAAGCCCCTACCATTATGCTTTTGGCCAAATTGACATTGTTTTTTATCGAACTATAGTGACGCGGGCCCTGCATGGGGGGCTTCTGATGATTCCAAGCAAACACAGGAGGCCGTACATGGCTGACAAGAAAGCGCAGTTGATCATCGAGGGCGCAGCCCCCGTCGAGCTGCCCGTTTTAACCGGCAGCATGGGGCCTGACGTGATCGACGTCCGCGGCCTATTGTCCACCGGACACTTCACCTTCGACCCCGGCTTCATGTCGACCGCGTCCACCGAGTCGAAAATCACCTTCATCGACGGTGACAAGGGTGTACTGCTGCACCGCGGCTACCCCATCGAGCAGCTCGCCGAAAAAGCGGACTACCTGGATACCTGCTACCTCCTGCTGAACGGCGAACTACCCACTGCCGAGCAGAAGTCCGTATTCGTCGACACCGTGAAGAACCACACCATGGTGCACGAGCAGCTCAAGACCTTCTTCAACGGCTTCCGCCGCGATGCTCACCCAATGGCCGTGATGTGCGGCGTGGTGGGCGCCCTGTCCGCGTTCTATCATGATTCGCTGGACAACAATAACCCGCAGCACCGCGAAATCTCGGCCATTCGCCTGATCGCCAAGATGCCGACCATTGCTGCAATGGTTTACAAGTACTCCATCGGTCAACCGCTGATGTATCCGAGCAACAACCTCGGGTATGCCGAAAACTTCCTTCACATGATGTTCAACACCCCCTGTGAAGAGAAGCCTATCAGCCCGGTACTCGCCAAGGCGATGGACAAGATCTTCATCCTGCACGCCGACCACGAGCAGAACGCCTCGACGTCGACCGTGCGCCTGGCCGGCTCGACCGGTGCCAACCCCTTCGCCTGTATTGCCGCCGGCATCGCGGCACTGTGGGGACCGGCACATGGTGGCGCGAATGAAGCCGTGTTGACCATGCTGGACGAGATCGGCGACGTCTCCAACATCGAGACCTTCCTGGCCAAGGCCAAGGACAAGAACGATCCGTTCAAGCTCATGGGCTTCGGACACCGCGTCTACAAGAACTTCGACCCACGCGCCCGCGTGATGAAGCAGACCTGTGATGAAGTTCTTGGCGAGCTCGGCATCAACGACCCGCAGCTCGAACTGGCCATGAAACTTGAGGAAATCGCCCTCAGCGACCCCTACTTCGCCGAGCGCAACCTCTACCCGAACGTCGACTTCTACTCGGGGATCATCCTCAAGGCCATCGGCATTCCGACGAGCATGTTCACTGTGATCTTCGCTCTTGCCCGCACCGTCGGCTGGATCTCCCACTGGAAGGAAATGCTGTCCGGCCCGTACAAGATCGGTCGCCCGCGCCAGCTGTATACCGGCCACCCGAAGCGCGACATCTAAGCTTCGATGCCGACAGAAAGGGCTGCCATTGGGCAGCCCTTTTCATTGAACCCCACGAATAGAAGGCCGGATGATTCGTCCTTGGCGACGGAGGGCTGCAATCGAAGCGCCTGACACAGGCTCAGGCGGGTCTTGTCCTCACTTAACCGCCCACGCCGAACGACCGCGGCAGGATCAAGCCGTTTCCTGCTCCAGCCTGACAAGTATCTGCATCGCCTCGTCGTGACTCGAGCCGCAAACCAGCGCATCAGCCTTGAAGGCATGACAAACCTGAGGCCGCTCCGGCGAATCAAACAGTGCGCAGAGACTAGCCTCGGTCAGATGCCGACAGCGAACGCCTGCAGCCTTGCCCAGTGGCAGACCCGGCAATGGGGAAGAAATCGAAGGGGCGATGCAGCAGGCGCCACAACCCAGACGGCAATCCATCACAACTCCAGCAAAATTCGAGGGCGGTACTATAAACGCGCCTGGCGAAGCGCATCTACCGCGAGACCAAGCACTTCGGCATACTTGCCGCCTTTCTCACCTGAAGGGATCCCCTGATGTTCAAGGTCAACGAATACTTCAACGGCACCGTCAAATCCATCGCGTTCGACATGACCAACGGCCCCGCCACAGTCGGTGTCATGGGCCCCGGCGAATATGAGTTTGGAACCAGCCAGCTGGAGATCATGCATGTCGTTGCTGGCGCTCTGAAAGTCAAGCTGCCCGGTAGCGAAAACTGGGAAACCTTCGAAGCAGGCAATCACTTCACGGTACCAGCCGAAAGCAAGTTCCAGCTCAAGGTCGCCACCGACACCGCCTACCTGTGCGAGTACCGCTGATAAGCGGGTGATTTCTGGCAGCGCAAGCGCGCTGCCCTCGCCCGCCCCCTTAGGCATCGCCAGTTCGCCAGCCCCCCTGGACTGCCTCTACCCGCTTTTCCTCGATCAGATCGCGCAACTGCTTTTCATACTCTTCGGCCGGCCCGGTCAAGTCCAGGATGATCTCGACCCGCCGATTGACGGCACGGGTTTCAGGCGTATCGTTGCTCGCTCGCGGTCGCGTATCGGCGAAACCCTGGACCCGCAACCGGTTTGCCTCTACCAGCTCGCTGGCCAGCAACGCGTTGGCGACAGATGAAGCACGCGCCGCGGAAAGATCCCAATTCGAGCGGAATCGAGGTGTATTGATCTGCATGTTGTCGCTATGCCCCTCGATGGAGATTTCCCCAGGCAGTTGGGCCAGCACATCGGCAATGCGATCGAGCATGTCGTAAAACGCGTGGGTCATGTCCGCCGAACCGGACGGGAAAGCGCCCTTTTCTTCCACGCGAATGATGATCCGCTTGCGGTCGTGATCGAGCTGGAGAAACCCTTCGCGCAGTTCCTCCGCCAGCACTTGTTGCAGCACCTCGAGGCTGACCTCGATCTGCTCGCGGGTGATCTGCTCGACCAGGCTCTCGATGTCGGTCTCGGTGCGCCCTCGCAGCGTATCCAATTGCGGTGCCTGCTCGGTCGTATCCTGCAGCACGTTGTCGACCAGCGTGGGTTCCGGCTTGCCAGGGGAGAACTTGTCGAAGATCGGACTGGTGCCCATGGGCACCTCCATTGCCGGAACCTCCCTCTGCACACCAAATGCCTTGGAGAGCTCAGCGGCAATCTGTCGAAACTTCATCGCGTCGATTTCGGAGAAAGACAGGAGCAATACGAAAAAGCACATCAACAGTGACATCAGATCCGCGAAGGTCATGACCCAGGCGGGCATGCCCGGCTTCTCTTCCTCCGGCAGATCCATCACGCCTGCTCCGCCGCCGCGGCGCCCGCCTTCTCACGCTTGTCTGGCGGCAGGTAACTGCCGAGCAATTGCTCGATCACCCTTGGGTTGATGCCCTCCTGGATGGCCAGCACGGCGTCGATCCACAACGCCTGCATGCGCGCCTCTTCGGTCATGCGCAGGTTGAGCTTGTCGGCAATTGGAATGCATATCATGGTTGCCAGCATCGCACCGTACAGGGTGGTCAACAGGGCCACCGCCATCGCCGGACCGATGGCCTTGGGATCCTCCATGTTCGAGAGCATCTGAACCAGGCCGATCAAGGTCCCGATCATGCCCATCGCCGGACCCACGTCGCCAAGCGCGGTGAAGATCTTCGCGCCCCACCGGTTGCGGTCCAGGGTCATCAGGCGCTCCTTCTCCAGGATCGACCTCACCGTTTCCTGGGGATGGCCATCGATGAGCAACTGGATGCCCGTCTTGAGAAATGGCGAACTGATCTCCTTGTCTTCCAGGGCCAGCAGGCCCTGCTTGCGCGCCACATTGGAGAGTTCGATCAGTTCGTTGATGGTCGCCTCGGTATCCGGCAAACGAAAGAAAAACGCTCGCCCTGCCACCTTTATCGCCCCGATGAACTGAGCCAGGCTGAATTTGGCAAGCACGACGAACAGGCTTCCCCCCAGCACGATCAGCAGCGACGGCGCGTTGACGAAGGTATCGGAAGAAGCGCCCAGCAGGATTGCCGCTGTGATGATGCCGATAGCACCAAGCAGGCCAATGAGTGTGGCGATGTCCACATGGTCTCCGAGAGCGAAAGTAGGGGCTGAAATGGGATCGGCGGCGAGAGCGCCGGCTGGGCTTGATCGGCCGCATTGTAAAGGCGCATAAAACGAATGGAAACGCGATTTAGGGGCTCTGACGCCAACCAGACGACGAAATGCTTTCAAGCGATGAAAAGTCACCTCAACGCTCTCGTGTGGCCGCTGAAGCCATGGCGATCCAGAAAGAAAGACAAACCTAGAGTGCCAATATATTGGCTAATAGATCAGCCGCTAGTCGGCATCTTGTTTAAAGCGAGAGACCCAGATACCTGGCGCACAGCAAAAAGCCCCGGGACAGCGTCCACGGGGCTTTTCTGTGTGTGGCGGAGAGATAGGGATTTGAACCCTAGGTACCCGCGAAGGTACAACGGATTTCGAATCCGTCCCGTTCGGCCACTCCGGCATCTCTCCAGCGGCGCGCATCATATCAGGTCGATGGGTTTTGTCGAACCCTATAAGGCAAAATTTCTTTCCCTGCTCAAAGGGTTGCGACTGAAGATCAGGCTGTCAGGCGCTCCAGCGCTTCGCGGTATTTGTCGGCAGTTCGCTTGGCAACCTCCTCTGGCACAGCCGGTGCCGGGGGCTGCTTGTTCCAACCGGTAGACTCCAGCCAGTCACGCACGAACTGCTTGTCGAAGCTAGGCGGGTTCCGACCTTCGACATAGCTGTCAGCGGGCCAGAAGCGGCTCGAATCAGGGGTCAGCACTTCATCCATGAGTGTAAGGGTGCCGTCTTCGTCCAGGCCGAATTCGAATTTGGTATCGGCAATGATGATGCCGCGGGAGGCCGCATATTCCACCGCGGCCTTGTACAGGGCGATCGAGGCGTCCTTCACCTGGGCAGCCAGCTCAGCACCGATGATGCCTTCGCAGCGCTCGTAGCTGATGTTCTCATCGTGATCGCCAACCGCGGCCTTGGTCGAAGGCGTGAAGATCGGCTCAGGCAGCCTCGAAGCCTCACGCAGGCCGGGCGGGAGGGGAATCTCACAGACGGTGCCGCTTTTCTGATACTCCTTCCAGCCGGAGCCGACCAGATACCCTCGCACGATGGCTTCAACTGCCACGGGCTTCAAACGCTTGGCAACCACCGCCCGTCCCTCGACCAGCGGAAGCTCAGCCGCCGAGACGACGTCCTCGACCCGGTCACCGGTGAAGTGGTTCGGCACCAGCCCGGCGAGCTTGTCGAACCAGAAGCTGGAAATAGCGGTGAGGATCTTGCCTTTTTCTGGAATCGGCTCGTCCAGGATGACATCGAATGCCGAGAGCCGGTCACTGGCCACCATCAGCATCCGCTTGTCATCGATCTCGTAAAGGTCACGAACCTTGCCGGAATAGAGTTTTTTCAAGCTGAGGGCGGTTGGCGTGGTCATGAAGGGGGTCCGCATTGATCAGGAAAGGACAGACGAACCAAAGGCTCGCCTGTCAGGGAGCGAGTCAGCCGAGGTTCTGCTGGATAAGCTGCAGGACGCGCCGAGACACCTCGGCAGGTGCCAGGGTGTCGAGATCATCCTGAACCGAGACCTGAACGCCTTCGGCCGATTCGACCAGACGAACCTGGACACGCTCCGCCTCGGCTTCGGTGCGGCCGCCTCCGAGCAGTCGGCGGAAAAAGCCCGGTCGTGCACCCGGATCCTCAGCACCTTCTGCCAGATTGAGGTAGTACACACCCAGGCTGCGATTGAGGTCGTCGACGCGCACGTCGGCGCTCTGCAGCGCCCTGCCGATGCTCGACCAGGCACGATCGAAGTCGGAGTCCAGTTGCAGCAGAGGGTTACCGCTGGCGTCGCTCACCATATGCACGCGGCTCGGCGCGTCGAACTGGCGCTCGGCCAGTAGCGACACGGAGTCGCCCAGGTCGGTACTACGCGCCAGGCTGACTTGCAGTTCGTCAAGGACTGCAGTATCGAAGCCCTGATGTCCGGCTGTTTCCGCCCAGGACCGTGCCTCATCGCTGCCTACAGGGCGCTGTGCGCTCAGAACATGGATTTCGCTGGCGTTGCGCTGAACGCCCGGCTCAATACGCACCCGGACTCGCGACTCGCGGTCTGCTGGCGCGACCTGGCGCAACGCCGGGTTGAGCTCGCTGGCTGGCTGCCAGGCGGTGATCAGCTCACCTGTCTCGGGATGCTCTTCAGCGATGCGAAACCCGTTGTCCTGCAGGAACTGCCGAGTGGCGGTCCAGATCTGGGCAGGCGCCCGCAAGGCCACCAGCCAGCGGTCATCATCGGACGTCTCCAGGCTGAAATCGCTGGCATCGGCAAGTTGCAGGCGCTGCGGGCGCGGCACCTCGAAGCGTCCACCGTTCGAGCGGGCATCAGCCACCTGATGAGGAATCGGCAGCAGGGGCTCCAGCGGACGAACTTCGACGCCCTGGGGAATCTGCATGGGAGGGCGCTGGGACGCGGCCAGGTAGTCACTGCCACGATCGCGAAAATATCCATCGCCACCCCACAGCCAGCCGCAGCCGCCAAGACTGGAGACAACGACAGCTAGGGTTGAGAGTCCGGCCAGTCGCTTCATGCGTTTTCCTTAATGATCAAGCCGAATTCACGCATCGCCTGCAGCAAGGGTGTCTGGCATGGGCTGCTCAGCCAGGTCAGAGGCAGGCGGATGCCTTCCGGGATCAAACCCATCTGGTGCAGCGCCCACTTGACCGGAATAGGGTTGGATTCGAGAAAGAGGGTCTTGTGCAGCGGCATCAGCCGCTCGTTGATCGCACGGGCCTTCTCTGCCTCCCCGGCCATGGCGGCGACACACAGATCGCTCATTGCCCGAGGCGCTATGTTCGCGGTCACCGAGATGTTTCCTTTGCCACCCATGAGCATCAGCTCCACGGCGGTCGGATCATCCCCGGAATAGACCAGGAACTCCGGCGCAACGCGGTCCAGGATCTCCCGAGCGCGGTCGAGGTCACCGGTTGCTTCCTTGATACCGATGATGTTCGGAACTTCGGAGAGGCGCACAACAGTGTCGGGCAACATGTCGCAGACCGTACGGCCCGGCACGTTATAGAGGATCTGCGGAATGGCGACCGCTTCGGCGATATGCCGGAAATGCTGGTAGAGCCCTTCCTGGGTAGGCTTGTTGTAGTAGGGAGTGACCAGCAGACAGGCATCCGCACCGACAGCCTTGGCCGCCCGGGTAAGCTCGACCGACTCGCGCGTGGAGTTGCCACCGGTTCCAGCAATCACCGGAATACGGCCAGCCACTTGGTCCACCACCCGACGGATCGCTTCGACGTGCTCAGCCACGTCCAGCGTAGCCGACTCACCAGTGGTACCGACCGCGACGATCGCATGGGTTCCTTCCTGCAAATGGAAATCCACGAGCGTTGCCAGGCTGCTCCAGTCCAGGCCACCTTGCGCATCCATGGGCGTGACCAGTGCCACCATACTGCCCGCAATCATCCCCGCTACCTCTGCCGAAAAAGAGAGGCGTAATGGTACAAGGCTCCTTTGCGCTTTGCGAGTGCGCCAGAAGGGCATGACCACGGCGCGCACGGGACCTTTGCCATGTCCGGGCGAAAAGGCAAATTCCCTCGGCCGAGCAATTTCGATACCCTCTCCTGCTGTCGCTCCGCCCGCCGAATCGATTCAATAGGACAATGCATGGTTACCCCACCCGTTCGCGAACAGTTCCTCGTCATCAGCGCCCTGGGACCGAACCCCATGGAGCTCGCCACAGTGCTGTCTCGCACCTGCGCCGAGCATCGCTGTGCCGTGGACAGCACCCGCCTGACCCGCCATGGCGAATACAGCGCGCTGGTACTGCAGGTGTCGGGTAGCTGGGATGCATTGGCACGTATGGAGTCTGCCGTGCCAGTGCTGGCGAAGAAGCACGGCCTGCGCACCAGCGTCATCCGTAGCGCGGGCGTAGAGCATCGCCCCCAATCGCTCCCCTATGTCGCCTATGTGAGCGCAGTGTACCGGCCCGACATCATCAGCGAGCTGTGCCAGTTCTTTTACGACCATCAGGTCGAGCTGGAGAGCATTACCAGCGATACCTACCTCGCCCCGCAAACCGGCGGCACCATGCTTAACGCGACGCTGACGGTGATCCTCCCGCCGAACACCCAGATCAGTTGGCTGCGCGACCAGTTCCTCGATTTCGCCGATGCGCTGAACCTGGACGCACTGATCGAGCCCTGGCGTCCGCAGACGCCCTGACATGGAGTATCCAACAATGATTGCGCTGGAGCAGAAGGTCCCCTCGTTCTCCGCACAGGCCACCAGCGGGCTGCTGGTCAGTCTCGACGCACTCGAAGGCAAGCAGGTGGTCCTGTATTTCTACCCCAAGGACAGCACGCCGGGATGCACGACCCAGGGGCAGGGCTTTCGCGATCAGCATGCGGCCTTTGAAGCCGCCAACACGCTGGTGTTCGGCGTCTCCCGAGACGGACTCAAGAGCCACGAGAACTTCAAGGCCAAGCAGGGCTTTCCCTTCGAGCTGATCTCGGACCGCGACGAGGCACTCTGCCAGCTCTTCGAAGTGATCAAGCTGAAAAAGCTCTATGGCAAGGAATACATGGGCATCGAGCGCAGCACCTTTCTCATCGACCGCAAGGGTGTACTGCAGCGTGAATGGCGAGGTGTGAAGGTCCCCGGGCATGTCGATGCGGTGCTGGAAGCCGCCCGCCAGCTGAACGCCGCCAACTGACGCATCAGTCGTGCCGACTGGAGCGGCACGACCATCGAGGGCTGGATTCAGAGCGAGTCTGCCGTCTCGATCTGTGGATTCCCCCTCGGCCAAGCGTCCAGCACAGCCTTGAACAACGTGGCCAGGGGAATGGCAAAGAAGATTCCCCAGAAGCCCCACAGCCCCCCGAACAGCAGCACCGCACAGATGATCACCACCGGGTGGAGATTCACCGCCTCGGAGAAGAGCAGCGGAACCAGTACGTTGCCATCGAGCGCCTGGAGGATGGCGTAGACCACCATCAGGTAGATGAACTGATCTCCCCAGCCCCACTGGAAAAAACCTATCAAGGCGATGGGAACGGTCACCACCACAGCCCCGACATAAGGCACCACCACCGAAAAACCCACCAGCAATGCCAGCAGCATGGCGTAGTTCAGGCCCATGAGGGCGAACGAGAAATAAGCCACGACGGCGCAGATCAGGATCTCGATGGCCTTGCCACGGATGTAGTTGGCGATCTGCCGGTTCATCTCCAGCGCCACCTGGGTAATGAGCGTGCGCTCCTGAGGAAGGTAACTGCGAAACCAGCGCCCGATCTGCTTTCTGTCCATGAGAAAGAAAAACACCAGAATTGGCACCAGCACCAGATAGATCACCGCATTCATCAGAATCGGCAGGCTGGACAGGGAAAAGGACAGCATCACCTGGCCCAGCCGCCCGAGCTCACCGCGCGCCGAGTCGATTCCACGCAACACCTGCTCGTCGGTGATCAATTGCGGATAGCGCTCCGGCAGAAGCAGCAACAGGTCCTGCCAATCGCGCAACATGCGCGGCAGCTCGTTGAACAAGGTAAACAGCTGCTGCCAGAGCAGCGGTAACAGCACCAGCAGGATCGCCATCAGGATGCCGATGAAGATGAGGAAGACCAGCCACACGGCACCGGTGTGAGGCACTCCTATTCGCTCCAGCCCATTCACCGCGCCCTGCATCAGGAACGCCAGCACCAGGCCTGCCAGCACCGGCGCGAGCATGCCGCCCAGGGTCAGAACAGCCGTAAAGCCCAACACCAGCAGCACGCCCAGCAGCACTGCCTGTTCATCTGAGAAGTAACGATGAAACCAGTTGCGAAATACCTTGATCATGACTAGTTCCTACTGCCGAACCACTCGTTATGGATACCTGTTCCCTGTTGGGCATCGGCCATTGCGCCTAGACCTTGCGCAGCCAGTAACGATAAAGGCCTTGCTCCGCCTCTTCATGCAGCAGTTCATGGCCGGCCAGCTGGGCAAAACTGCGGAAATCCCGCTGCGAGCCGGGGTCGGTCGCGAGGACCTTTATCACCGACCCGCTGACCATTCGACTGAGCTCCAGCTTGGTTTTCAGCAAGGGCATCGGGCAATCGAGGCCTCGGGCGTCTAGCTCTGCATCCACCACGATGGACGCTGATCCGTTTGTCATCTCAAACCCCTGTTTATAAAGGACGCAGCATACCGATACAGCCGGGACCCTGGCCAGCCAAGCCGCCTGGGCGCTACAGTAGGTTTCTGCCTTTGCGAGTGGTACCTGATGAAACTGCTGCGCCCTGCATTATTGGTGATGGCCTGCCTGGTAACCCACCCCCTTCCGGCCAATGATCTACCGTCACTGGGCGACGCCAGTTCGGGGATCGTCTCCCCCGAGCAAGAGTACCTGCTTGGACGGGCCTGGCTCAGCCTGTTGCGCGGTCAAGTAGAGCAACTGGCCGACCCTTTGGTAAAAGATTATGTCGAGAGCAGTGTGTACCGCCTCGCAGAAACCAGCCAGGTGCAGGACCGGCGACTCGAGTTCGTCATTCTCGACAGCCCTCAACTGAACGCTTTTGCCGCACCGGGTGGCATCATTGGTGTCAATGGTGGCCTGTTTCTGCACGCCCAGACCGAAGCGGAGTACGCTTCGGTAATGGCCCACGAACTGGCCCACCTGTCGCAGCGCCACTACGCCCGCGGCCTCGAAGCGCAGCAGCGCCTGCAATTGCCGATGATGGCGGCCCTGCTCGCCGGTGTAGTGGCCGCAGCAGCAGGTGCCGGCGATGCCGGCATGGCGGCCATCGCCTCGAGCCAGGCCGCCGCCATACAGGCCCAGCGCAGCTTTTCGCGGCAGAACGAGCAAGAGGCCGACCGCATCGGCCTGGCCAATCTGGCCCGCGCCGGCTATGACCCGCGCGCCATGCCTTCGATGTTCGAACGCCTGATGCGCCAGTATCGCCACGACCAGCGCCCTCCGGAATTTCTGCTCACTCACCCGCTCAACGAATCGCGAGTGGCCGACACCCGAAATCGAGCCGAACAGCTTCCGACTGGCGGCACCCAGGACACCTTGCGCTACCAGCTCATTCGCGCCCGGCTGCAAAGTCAATTCGAGCGTTCCCCTGGCATGAGCGCGAAACGCTTTCGTGCCTTGCTGGACGAAGACGACAGCCGCGACGCCGCCCGTTATGGCCTGGCACTGGCTCAACTCCGCTCGGGGCAACTGAACGAGGCCGCTGAACACCTGGATCGCCTGCTTGCGAGCGAGCCGGATCACATGATCTACAACCTGGCCAGGATCGAACTGGACATCACCGCCAATCGCATAGCCCAGGCCGAGCAGCGTATGGCCCGGCTAAGTGGACTTTATCCCGGAAGCTACCCCGTACAGCAGAGCAGGGTCGACCTGCTGATCAAGCGCGGCCAGCATGAAGAGGCTTCACAATTGCTTGGCCAACTGGTTTCCAGGCGTTCGAAGGATCCGCACATCTGGTTCCAGGTCGCAGAAATCCGCGGGTTGACGGGCGACCTTGTGGGCCTGCACCAGGCCCGAGCGGAATACTTCGCGCTTATCGGCAACTACGAACAGGCCTTCGAGCAGCTGGATTATGCCAAGCGGCGCTCCACCAACTTCCAGACCGGGGCTCGACTCGACGCTCGCCTGGGCCAGCTACGTGAGGAAAAACGCATGGTGGATCAGATGCTGCGTTGAGCCACCTGCCTCAGGCGTTGCCCGCATGGCTCAGGCGAGCCTGCTGGGTGAAATCGAGCATCCGCTGGAGGGGCTTGATTGCGCGCGGGATCAACGCCGGCTCCACGAAGATTTCGTTGCTGCCAGTACGGAGCGATTGCAAGGTGCTGTCGAGCGTATTCATCGCCATCCACGGACAGTGAGCACAGCTCCGACAGGTGGCTCCGCTACCAGCGGTAGGCGCTTCGATGAAGCGCTTGTCCGGACAGAGCTGCTGCATCTTGTAGAAGATGCCCCTGTCGGTCGCCACGATGAACAGCGGATTGGGCATTGTCTGCGCCGCCTTGATCAACTGACTGGTGGAACCCACCGCATCGGCCAGCTCGACGACCGCCTCAGGCGACTCGGGATGAACCAGAACCGCCGCCTCGGGATGCAGCGCCTTGAGGTCGGCCAGGTGCTTGGACTTGAACTCCTCATGCACGATACAAGCGCCATCCCATAACAGCATGTCAGCGCCCGTTTCACGCTGCACGTAGCGACCCAGATGCTTGTCAGGCGCCCAGATGATCTTTTCGCCGTTATCCATCAGGCTCTCCACGATCTCCACGGCACAGCTGGAGGTGACGACCCAGTCAGCGCGCGCCTTCACCGCAGCGGAAGTATTGGCGTAGACCACGACTGTGCGCTCGGGATGCTGATCGCAGAACGCCGAGAACTCATCCACCGGACATCCCAGGTCCAGCGAGCAGGTCGCCTCGAGCGTTGGCATCAGGATCCGCTTTTCCGGACTGAGAATCTTCGCTGTCTCGCCCATGAAGCGCACACCCGCCACCAACAGCGTCTGCGCCGGATGATCACGGCCGAATCGGGCCATCTCCAGCGAGTCGGCCACACACCCGCCGGTTTCCTCGGCCAACGCCTGGATCACCGGATCGGTGTAATAGTGTGCGACCAGTACTGCATCCTGGCGTCCCAGTTCCGCCGCAATCTCGCCGCGCAACTGCGCTTCCTGCGCGGGCGTCAACTGCCTTGCCTGCTGGCCTGCGAGATGAGCCTGGACAAGGATGCGTTCGGAAATCTGCGTCATGGAGTTGCGACACCTGCAAATGCTGAGGGCGGGCACAGATTATACACCCACCCATACGAGGAACAGGGCGTTTACAGACGGCCTGATGCCACCTCTACGCCGAGGCGGACTGGCCAGGGCAAGAAGCCCTCCCCGAAGAGCATGGAGCACCGACGGCGCAAACCATCAGCCTCTCCTGCAAGATCCGCCGAGGCAGGCCAACGCCACCTCTCAATGGCACCCATAAAAAAAGCCGGACCCTTATGGTATCCGGCTTTTTCCGTTGTAGTGGTGGGTCGTGTGGGATTCGAACCTACGACCAATTGGTTAAAAGCCAACTGCTCTACCACTGAGCTAACGACCCAACGGGGGCGCATGATACTGATTTTCCAGGGAATATCAACTCCCTAAGTGAAAATTTCAGAAATAACGCGTTGGATCCTTTACGCCAGCGGCAGCGAAACCCTCGGCGCGCAGCCGGCAACTTTCGCACTTCCCGCAGGCGTGGCCTTCATTGTCCGCCTGATAGCAGGATACGGTCAGGGCATAATCCACACCGAGCCGCGTACCGGACTCGATGATCTGCGCTTTGCTCATCATCTGCAACGGAGCACGGATCCTGAACCCCTGCCCCTCGACGCCTTCGCGGGTGGCGAGATTCGCAGTGCGCTCGAAAGCCTCGATGAACTCGGGCCGGCAATCCGGATATCCGGAATAGTCCACCGCGTTCACGCCAATGAAGATGTCCCGGGCGCCCAGCACCTCGGCCCAACCCAGGGCCAGCGAAAGAAACACCGTGTTGCGTGCCGGCACATAGGTTACCGGGATCCCGGCCGTTGGTGCCTCGGGGACTGCAATACGCGAGTCGGTCAGAGCCGAGCCTCCAATACCATCGAGGTTAAGACCGATGACCTTGTGCTCCACTACCCCCATCTGCAGAGCAACCCTCTCGGCTGCCTGAAGTTCGGCCCGATGACGCTGACCATAATCGAAACTCATGCTGTAGCAGTCGTAACCTTCCGAACGCGCCAGCGCAACAACCGTGGCCGAATCAAGACCACCCGACAGCAGTACCACCGCCTTGTTCATATGCCCCCCATCAGTGTCCGGGCTCGTCATTCCAGAGCAACTTGTGCAGTTGCAACTGGAAGCGAACCGGCAAGTTGTCTTCGATGATCCACTCCGCCAGCGCCCGCGCATCGACCTGGCCATGGCTCGGAGAAAACAGCACTTCATCGACTCGACGTTCGAGGCCGTACTCGATGAGTTTGGATCTGGCCCACTCGTAGTCCTCGCGGGAACAAACGACGAACTTGACCTGATCGTTGAGCTGCAGCGCAGCGATGTTCTCGTAACGGTTGCGGTGGCACTCCGCCGAGCCCGGCGTCTTCAGATCCACCACTCGGCTCACTCGGGAGTCGACCGCTTCGATGTCCAGAGCGCCGCTGGTTTCCAGTGAAACCTCATAGCCAGCCTCGCACAGACTGTGCAACAGCGGAATGCAGTTTGGCTGTGCCAGCGGCTCGCCGCCTGTCACGCAGACATGGCGCGGGTTGAATGCGGCGACCTTCTCGAGAATGGCCTGCAGGGTCATGGGCGCTCCACCGGTGAAGGCGTAGGCGGTGTCACAGTACTGGCAGCGCAGGGGGCACCCGGTCAGGCGCACGAACACCGTCGGCAAGCCGCTGGTGCGTGTTTCCCCCTGCAGCGAAAAGAAGATTTCGGTAATACGCAGGGTATCTAGCATCTGTAGCCACGGGCGTGACGGCGAAACAGGCCATCCGCCTCCGTTGCGGAAAAGGAACGCGATTGTACTGGAAAAATCACTCGTCGCGCGATGCCAGCCGTAGCCTGCCCCCTACCGAGGCGGGGGGTTCAGGCATGGCGCTGAAACTAGCGGTCCAGTTGTCGCTGGGAGAGTTGGGCTGCGGACGTATTCGGATACTTCGCGATCACTTCGCGGAAGATCCCTTGGGCGCGATCACGATTGCCCAGGCGCAGTTCCACGTCGGCCAGCTTGAATAGCGAGTCCGGGACTTTCGAATGGTCAGGATAGGCCTGGCTCACACGGGCAAATGCCTGGCCAGCCGCCTGCAGATCACCCTGGGCCAGATTCACCTCGCCCAACCAGTACTGGGCGTTTCCGGCGAACTGGCTGTCGGGGTACCGGCGCAGGAAGGCGGTAAAAGCCTGACTGGCCTTGTCGAAATCCTTCGACTTGATCAGATCGAACGCGGCGTCGTAGTACAGTTTTTCATTGGCCGGGTCGCCGGGT
The DNA here is from genome assembly GCF_042648805.1 of Stutzerimonas tarimensis. Classification (NCBI taxonomy): domain Bacteria; kingdom Pseudomonadati; phylum Pseudomonadota; class Gammaproteobacteria; order Pseudomonadales; family Pseudomonadaceae; genus Stutzerimonas; species Stutzerimonas tarimensis. The sequence goes on from NZ_JBHRXZ010000024.1 coordinate 146,293, forward strand.
TGAGCATTGTTGCCAACCGGAGCGGCAGCCGCTTCCGGTGTTGCGCCGGCAGCACCGGCGCCTCGAGAATCGGGTTGGGACATAGCACCTGCCGCCGGGCCACTGGACAAGCGTCGATCGAGGTCCTGATAACGCTCCAGGCCTTCGCGCTCCAGGCGCTGGATGTGGTTCTGCTGTTCTTCGACCATGCCTCGCAAGGCGGTGATCTCTTCCTGCATCTGTTGTAGCTGCATGAACAACATGCCCTGCGCCGAAGGCGGGGTACTGACTCCTCCCTCGGCGAAGGCACCGCCGTCACGCTGATCCGGCGCCTGCACCTGCGGGCGGTTCAGGTTCTCGACCTGGGAGCTGTCCATGATAGGCGCCTGCGCAAGGGCCAGTCCAGACAGCGACAAGGTGAAAAGGGTCAGAATGAAGCGGTGCTTTTGCATGGCGACTTACTTGATCAGTTCAACGCGGCGGTTCTGAGCCCACGACTGCTCATCGCTGCCCATGGCGATGGGACGTTCTTCACCGTAGGACACCAGCTCCAGCTGAGCAGGGGAAACGCCCTGCAGCACCAGGTAACGCTGGACAGCCTTGGCGCGACGCTCGCCCAGAGCCATGTTGTACTCGCGGGTGCCGCGCTCGTCAGCGTGGCCTTCCAGCACGACGCGAGCGCCGTTGCCGTTCAGGTCACGAGCGTGAACGTCGAGGGCGCGCATGGCTTCCGGCTTGAGGTCGGAGCTGTCGTACTCGAAATAGAAGGTGGTGATCGCGCGCAGTGCGGCTTCTTCGCTCAGGCTGCCGTCGATGGCGCCGGTTTCGGCACCGTAGCCAGCATTCGGATCGATACCTGCGCCTGCACCTGCACCTGCACCAGCCGCGTCGCCGCCCTTGGACGAGCAACCGGCAGCAACTGCCAAGGCGAGAGCCAGCGCAGCGAATTTACCGAATTTAACCATTTCCATGATGTACCCCAGGGTGTAAGTAGTGTTGCGGTCGTTGAAGAATCAATTGCCTGTCAGTTCAGGAAAGGGGACCAGGACGGCTCACGGATCTCGCCTTGGACAGCCGGTAGAGGAACCCTCACGCGCCCGTTGGTGGACACGAGCATCAGGACTCCCCGCCCCTGCTGATGGGTGGCGTAGATTAACATGGCGCCATTGGGCGCAACAGTGGGCGACTCGTCGAGACTGGTGTCCGACAGCACCCGCAGGCTGCCGCGCTGGAGATCCTGCGCCGCCACCCTGAACACGGTGAAACCTTCCTGGCGGTGGATCATCACCAGGGTCTTCTCATCTGCTGAAAGCTTCGGATTGGCGTTGTAGTTGCCGACGAAGGTGACCCGTTCGGCCGCACCGCCATTGATGTTCATTCGATAGATCTGCGGCCGTCCCGCACGGTCGGAGGTGAAGTAGATCGTCTGCCCGTCACGCCCCCAGAAGGGCTCGGTGTCGATGGCCATGTGGTTGGTCACGCGACGGATCTGCCGCGTGTTCATGTCCATTACGTAGATCTCGGGATTGCCGTCCTTGGACAGCACGAAGGCCAGGCGATTGCCATCCGGCGACCAGGCTGGCGCGCCGTTGAGGCCTTCGAAATTGGTGATCTGCTCGCGGCGCCCGGTATCGATGTGCTGAACGAAGATCCGCGGGCGCCTCTGCTCGAAGGAGACATAGGCGATGCGACGACCGTCCGGAGCGAAGCTCGGCGACAGGATGGGCTCGCGAGACTGCAGCAGCGTGACCGCGCGGGCGCCGTCGTAGTCCGAGCGGAACAGGGTATAGCGAGTGTTGGTCGGTGAGGCGCGCTCGGCTGTCACGTAGAGCAGCTTCGTGGAAAAGGCGCCCTTGACGCCAGTCAGCCTTTCGTAGGCCTGATCGGCAATATGGTGGGCCATGTCGCGCAGCTGCTCGGTGCTACCGCTGACGTTGCCGGTCATCACTTCCTGCTCGGTGGTGACGTTCAGCAGCGAATACTGCACCTGCAGACGGCCGGCCTGAGCCGTGATGTTGCCCACCATGAGGTATTGCGCACCCAGCGCCTTCCAGTCCCGGTAAAGCACTTCCCCGACACGGGTGGGCAGGCTGATCATATTCTGCCGGTTGATGGGCTCGAACATGCCGGAATTGCGCAGGTCGTTGCCGATGATGTTGGCCAAGTCCTCGGGTAGTACGGTAGCGCCTTGCCAGCCGAACGGCGCCACTGCAATCGGCGTGGCCCGGTCGGTGCCGGAGGTGATGACAAGGGGATCGGCGGCCTGCAGGGGGCCGGCGAGGATGAACAGCCCAATGAGGACGATACGCTTCAGGATACTCACAGACCAAGGTCCTCCGGTTTGAAGATGATACGACGCTGCCGGTAGCTACGATCAAAGGTGGCGCGGTCGAGTTGCTGCATTTCCGGGATACGCCCGACGTTGCGCACCGCCGCGACCGCCGAGGCGTCGAACGGTGCGTCGCCGCTCGAACGCGTCACCGACGCATTGGTGATGGTGCCATCAGGCAGCATCTGGATAGCCACCTCGACGCTCATGCCGTTGCGTGCCGACGGCGGACGACGCCACTGCTGGCTGACAAGATTAATGATCAGATCGTCAAGATTGCCGGCGACGTTGTTTCCATGGGTGTCAGCCATCGCCTGCTGGCGCTGCACGTCATCGGCGAGCAACTCGGCAAGCGCCTGGGCCTTCTTGTCTTCTTGCGCCTTGCGAGCAGCCTCGGCAGCGGCTTTCTTCCTCGCCTCGTCCTCGGCAGCCTTCTTGCGAGCAGCTTCTTCGGCTGCCTTTTTCTTGGCGGCCTCTTCAGCGGCACGCTTCTTGGCGGCTTCCTCGGCAGCCTGCTTTTTCGCGGCTTCCTCCGCGGCCTTCTTCCTGGCCGCCTCCGCCTCGGCAGCCTTGCGTTTGGCCTCCTCTTCGGTAGCCTGTTTCTTGGCAATCTCGGCCTGCCGCTTCTGCTCGGCCGCTTTGGCTTCGCTCTGGGCCTTGGCAGCAGCCGCTTCCTGTTCCTTGACCTTCTGAGCCTCGCGTGCCTTGGCTACCTCCTGCTGTTTCTGCGCCTCAGCCGCCCTGGCCGCTTCGGCCTGCCGCGCGGCCTCGGCCTTCTTCTGTTCGGCGGCTCTCGCCGCAGCCGCCTGACGCTCCTGCTCGCGCTTTCTTTGCTCCATCTGCTCGATTTCGAACTGCTGAGCCGCGGTCTTCTGCGCCTCACCCGCGATCTTCTGATTGGTCTGGGTAGTCGCCTGGCTTTCCGAGCGCAGTTGATAAAGCGTCGCCTGCACCACCGGCCGTGCTGGCGGCAGCTCCGGCGTGCTGGCGAAGCTGACGAAGAGCATGCCAAAAATGAGGATGTGCATCCCCGTGGCGATCACCGTCGGCCAGAACAGGTTCTCCGAAGGGGAACGATCACGCGGCTGCATCACGGCGCCTCGGTGATCAGTCCGACGTTGCCCACGTCAGCCTGCTGTAGCCCGCCCATGACTGCCATGACAGCACCATAGTCCACCGCCCGATCGCCGCGAACGAACACCTGGACCTGCTGCCCCTGGCTGCGATTCTGCGCCACGATGCCGTTCACGGCCTGAACCAGTTGGTCGAGTTGGACCGCGGTCTCCTGCTGGGTGTCCACGTCCACTTCGCTACCGAGATTCCAGTAGTACGTGCGGTCAGCCTTGATCGAAATGGTCAACACCCGGGCGTTATTGTCCTGAGGCAGCGCTTCACTGCTTACCTGGGGCAAGTCCACCTTGACGCCCTGGTTCAGCATGGGTGCCGTCACCATGAAGATGACCAGCAGTACCAGCATCACGTCGATGTAGGGCACCACGTTCATCTCGGAGACGGGCTTGCGTCTGTTGCGAATCCTAGCCATGGGAAAAACCTATCTGTAACCAGCCATACCCTTGTGCGCTCGACGGACCCGGGTTGAGGATCAGACGACCTGACAGTGGGTCATTCGTCCGAGGTGTGAACCTTGCGATGCAGGATCGCCTGGAACTCGTCGGCGAAGGTGTAATAGCGACCGATGAGCATCTCGCCCCGCGCGGAAAAACGGTTATAGGCGATGACGGCGGGAATCGCGGCGAAAAGGCCGATGGCAGTGGCGATCAGCGCTTCGGCAATACCCGGAGCGACAGTGGCCAGTGTCGCCTGTTGAACCTGGGCCAGGCCGCGGAAGGAATTCATGATCCCCCAGACGGTGCCGAACAGGCCGATATACGGACTGGTGGAACCCACGGTGGCGAGAAAAGGCAGGCTGTTTTCGAGCTTTTCTTCCTCGCGCGAGATCGCGACCCGCATGGAGCGATTGACCGCGTCCATCACCGCATCGGGATCGACACCCGGCTGCTGGCGCAGTCGGGAAAACTCCTTGAAGCCGGCACGGAAGATCTGCTCAAGGCCCGAGTCCGGGTCCGGGTTACTGCCCGCCTGGCGATACAGCTTGGACAGATCGATGCCCGACCAGAAGCGCTCTTCGAAAGCATCCAGCGACCGCTTGGCTGCGCGCAGCATATTGGTGCGCTGGAAAATCAGTACCCATGAAGCCACCGAGGCGGCAACAAGAATCAGCATGACCAGCTGTACCACGATACTGGCGGCGCTGATCAGGCTCCACATGGACATATGATCGACGTTGGGTTCCACGCTTTTTACTCTCCTACTGCAGGTAGACCCGAGCACCTGAACGCGTCTCGCATCACCTCGGGAATGGCTCGGGGTTTGAAACTCTCGGCACGTACACAGGCAATCTGGAACCGCCCTTCGCAGAGCAGGCACCCGTCAGCCGCACGCCGGACCTGCTGGACGAACCGCAGGCTGGCACGCTTGACCTCGACCACTTCGGCGGTCACCAGCAACTCGTCGTCGAGCCGCGCGGGCGCCAGATAACGCGCTTCGCTGCCATGCACGACAAACAGCAAGTCCTCACAGGCCAGTTGCGACTGGGAAAATCCCAGGCTGCGCAACCGCTCGGTGCGGGCTCGTTCCATGAACTTGAGGTAATTGACGTAGTAGACGACGCCGCCCGCATCGGTGTCTTCGTAATAGACACGAGCGCGATGGAAAAACGGCTGGGCTTCGGTCGACGCGGGCATACTCTAGAGCTCGGCTGAAGGATTGCCAATCGGGTCGGCAAAGAAATTTTTTGTCAGTCTGTGTTGCTGTCGAAGAGATCGGCTATCGGCCCCTCGCTCAGTCGTTTTGGCAGGTTGAGGCCAAAGTGGAGATAGGCATGGCGGGTGACCATTCGGCCTCTCGGGGTACGCATGATGTAGCCCTGCTGAATCAGGTACGGCTCGAGCACATCCTCGATGGTGTGACGCTCTTCCCCGATAGCCGCCGCCAGGTTGTCCAATCCGGCCGGGCCACCGTCGAACTTCTCGATCAAGGCCAGCATCAGGCGGCGGTCCTGGTGGTCCAGCCCGCGCTCGTCGACATCCAGCATGTTCAACGCGAGGTCGGCGACCTGGCGACTGATCTCGCCGCTGGCGCGTACTTCCGCGTAATCGCGGACCCGCCGCAGCAGCCGGTTGGCGATACGTGGCGTACCCCGCGCACGCCGGGCGATCTCGAACGCACCATCGGGATCGATGGGCAGCCCGAGGATCTTCGCCGAGCGGGCCACGATGGTGGACAGGTCCGCGGTGCTGTAGAACTCCAGACGCTGGACGATACCGAAGCGGTCACGCAGCGGGTTGGTCAGCATCCCGGCGCGGGTGGTGGCACCAACCAGGGTGAAGGGCGGAAGATCGAGCTTGATGGAGCGCGCCGCCGGGCCTTCGCCAATCATGATGTCGAGCTGGAAGTCTTCCATCGCCGGATAGAGCACTTCTTCCACCACCGGAGAAAGACGGTGAATCTCGTCGATGAAGAGCACATCCCCCGCCTCGAGATTGGTCAGCAGCGCGGCCAGGTCACCTGCCCGTTCGAGCACCGGTCCCGAAGTGCTCTTGATCGAGACGCCCATTTCCTGCGCGATGATGTTGGCCAGGGTGGTCTTGCCCAAGCCTGGGGGGCCGAATATCAGTGTGTGGTCGAGCGCTTCTCCGCGTCCGCGGGCGGCACGAATGAAGAGGTCCATCTGCTCGCGCACCACCGGCTGACCTATATAGTCGGCCAGCTTGAGGGGACGGATGGCGCGGTCGAGCTGCTCATCGCGGTCTCGACCGGATGCGGTGATCAGACGGTCTGCTTCGATCACTTAGGCCATTCCCTTCAAGGCACGGCGGATCAACTCTTCACTGCTCAAATCGGGCTCCTGGACTGCGGCGATGGCGCGACTGGCTTCCTGAGGCTTGAATCCCAGCGAAACAAGTGCACTCACCGCGTCGCTTTCGGCGCTGGAGACTGCCACACCTGGCGCTGCCTGCACCACTAGCGGCGCGATGGACGGCATGGTTTCCCAGGCCTTGAAGCGATCCTTGAGTTCCACCAGCAGGCGCTCGGCAGTCTTCTTGCCCACCCCGGGGACCTTGACCAGTGCCGAGGTGTCCCCCGCCTGGACGCAACGCACCAGTTCGTCCACCTCCAACCCGGACATCAGTGCCAGCGCCAATTTTGGCCCTACACCGTTGAGGCGAATCAGCTCGCGAAACAGCTCGCGCTCGCGTTTCTCGGCGAATCCGTAGAGCAGATGTGCATCTTCACGAACCACCAGGTGGGTGTGTAGCGTCACCGGCTCACCCACAGAGGGCAGCCGATAGAGGGTGGTCATAGGGACCTCGACCTCGTAGCCGAGGCCATTTATGTCAAGAATGAGGTGCGGCGGCTGCTTTTCCGCCAAGGTGCCACGCAAACGTCCGATCACGGTACTGCTCCATAAACGATGGGCGAATCGATGCTACAACCGCAAACGCCCACTGCGGCGCCGGGCTGCGGCCAGGCCATGCGGGATAAGGGTCTGGCGGTGGTGAGCGTGGCAGAGAGCGATGGCCAAGGCGTCGGAAGCGTCGATCTGGGGCTTCTGCACCAGCTTGAGCAGGTGCATCACCATCAACTGCACCTGCTGCTTGTCCGCCCCGCCGCTGCCGGCGATGGCCTGTTTGACCTGGGTAGCGGTGTATTCGGCGATTGCCAGCCCTTGCTCGGCCGCGGCCACAATGGCGGCACCCCGCGCCTGGCCGAGTTTCAATGCCGAGTCGGCGTTGCGTGACATGAATACCTGTTCGATGCCCATGGTCACCGGCCCATGCTCATGGATTACCTCGCAGACGCCGCGGTACACCGCCTGCAGCCGCTCGTGCAATTCGCCTGTGCCGGTGCGGATACACCCCGAGGCCACGTACTCGCAGACGCGTCCGGTGTCGCGCACCACGCCGTAACCGGTGATGCGCGAACCGGGGTCGATACCAAGGATGAGGGTCATAGTCTGGAAGCTGAAAGCTGGAAAACCGCCAGCTTCAGGCTTCAGGCTTCAGGCTTCAAGCGGTTTCGATCAACCCAACTGTTCCATCACGTCGTCGGGAATCTCGGCGTTGTGGTAGACGTTCTGCACGTCGTCCAGGTCTTCCAGCGCGTCGATCAGGCGAATCACCTTCTGCGCCGTCTCCACATCGGTGATCGGCGAGGTGGTGCCCGGGATCATCGAGATGTCCGCCTCGTCACCCTTGAAGCCGGCCGCTGCCAGCGCCTCGTTGGTCGCATGGAAGTCCGGGAACGGCGTGTAGACATCAAAGGAGCCGTCCTCGTTGGCGACAACGTCGTCGGCGCCCGCATCCAGCGCCGCTTCCATCAGTGCGTCCTCGTCCGGACCGGGCGCGAAGGCGATGTGGCCCTTGCGCTCGAACATGTAGGCCACCGAACCATCGGTGCCCAGATTGCCGCCGTGCTTGCTGAACGCATGGCGAACCTCGGCCGCGGTGCGGTTGCGGTTGTCGGTCATGGCCTCGACATAGATGGCCACGCCGCTGGGTGCGTAACCTTCGTAGCTCAGCTCCTCCATGTTGTCCGCGTCGTTGGAACCCGCGCCGCGGGCGATGGCCCGGTCGATGGTATCGCGGGTCATGTTGGCGGTCAGCGCCTTGTCCACCGCCAGGCGCAGGCGCGGGTTGTCCGCGGGGTTGCCGCCGCCGTGCTTGGCCGCCACGGTCAGTTCACGGATCAGCTTGGTGAAGATCTTGCCGCGCTTGGCGTCCTGACGTTCCTTGCGGTGTTTGATGTTGGCCCATTTGGAATGACCAGCCATAACGTACTCCGTCGTGTTCTCTATCGGTAGCAAGTTCGCTCGCGAAGCGCTGCGAACAATGGAGCCGCATCGTTCGCGAGCAAGCTCGCTCCTACAGGTTCAAGGTTATTCCGCCTTGGGCTGCTCGCGCAGGCGGATGTGCAGTTCGCGCAGCTGACGGGGGTCCACCGCGCCCGGCGCCTGGGTCATGACATCTGCGGCGCTCTGGGTCTTCGGGAAGGCGATCACTTCACGAATCGAGCTGGCGCCGGTCATCAGCATCACCAGGCGGTCCAGGCCGAAGGCCAGGCCACCGTGTGGCGGCGCGCCGTACTTGAGCGCATCGAGCAGGAAGCCGAACTTCTCCTGCTGCTCCTCCTCGCTGATGCCGAGCACGCGGAACACCGCTTGCTGCATGCCCTTGTCGTGGATACGGATGGAGCCTCCGCCCAGCTCGGTGCCGTTGAGCACCATGTCGTAGGCGCGGGACAGCGCAGCGGACGGGTTGGCCTCAAGCTCTGCCGGGCTGCAGTTGGGCGAGGTGAAGGGGTGATGCAGGGCGCTCAGCGAGCCGTCGTCGTTCTCCTCGAACATCGGGAAGTCCACCACCCACAGCGGCGCCCACTCGCAGGTCAAGAGCTTCAGGTCATGGCCGAGCTTGATGCGCAGTGCACCCAGGGCCTCGGAGACGATCTTGGCCTTGTCGGCACCAAAGAAGACAATGTCGCCATCGACCGCACCGACGCGATCGAGGATGGTGTTGAGGTTGGCCTCGGGGATGTTCTTGACGATGGGCGACTGCAGACCCTCGACGCCCTTGGCGCGCTCGTTGACCTTGATGTAGGCCAGGCCCTTGGCACCGTAGATGCCGACGAACTTGGTGTAGTCGTCGATCTGCTTGCGCGGCATGCTCGCCCCGCCCGGCACGCGCAGCGCGGCGACGCGACATTTGGGATCGTTGGCCGGGCCGGCAAACACCTTGAACTCCACATCCTTGAGCTGATCGGCCACATCCACCAGCTCCAGCGGGATGCGCAGGTCCGGCTTGTCGGAGCCGTAGCGACGCATGGCTTCCTCGAAGGGCATATGCGGGAATTCACCGAACTCCACGTCCAGCACCTCCATGAACAACTTGCGGATCATGTTCTCGGTAAGACCGATGATGTCCGCCTCGTCGAGAAAGCTGGTCTCGATGTCGATCTGGGTGAATTCCGGCTGGCGGTCGGCGCGCAGGTCCTCGTCGCGGAAGCACTTGGCGATCTGGTAGTAGCGGTCGAAGCCGGCCACCATCAACAGTTGCTTGAACAGCTGCGGCGACTGCGGCAGGGCAAAGAAACTGCCGGGATGGGTGCGGCTGGGCACCAGGTAGTCACGAGCGCCCTCGGGGGTCGCGCGGGTCAGAATCGGCGTCTCGACGTCGAGGAAACCGTTGTCGTCCAGGTAGCGGCGGATACTGGAGGTGATGCGCGAACGCAACTTCAGCTTGGCGGCCATCTCCGGACGGCGCAGGTCGATGAAGCGGTAGCGCAGACGGGTCTCCTCGCCCACGTCGGAATAGTCATCCAGCGGGAACGGCGGGGTCTCGGCCGCGTTCAGGACTTCCAGATCGTAGCCCAGCACCTCGATGGCGCCGGAGGTCATGTTCGGGTTGCGGGCGCCTTCGGGACGCATACGGACGCGACCGGTGATCTTCACCACATACTCACTGCGCACCCGGTCGGCCTTGGCGAATGTCTCGGCACGGTCGGGATCGAACACAACCTGGGCCAGGCCCTCGCGGTCACGGATGTCGAGAAAAATCACCCCGCCATGGTCGCGGCGGCGGTGTACCCAGCCGCAAAGGGTGATTTCCTGGCCGTCCAGGCTTTCGTTCAACTGGCCGCAATAGTGGCTGCGCATCATGGTGTCAGACTTCTCTCGATTGGGTTCGTGGTGGCCGCTTACTCGGCCGCCGCACAGGCGCCGGCGCCAGGACAACCACCGGCCGCACAGGCTGGGGCGCTGTCGGCGCTGGCAAGATTCTTCTTCGTGCCGGTCTTGAAATCAGTCTCGTACCAGCCGCCGCCCTTCAGGCGAAAGCCTGGTACGGACATCGCCTTGGCAAGGCTCGGGGCGTTGCAGCTGGGACAATCCACCAGCGGCGCATCACTGAACTTCTGAATAGCCTCCAGTTGATGGCCGCAGGACCCGCACTGGTACTCGTAGATAGGCATCGAAATCACTCCGCTCACGGAACGAAAACACCGCAAGCCCACGCCTGCGGCAAAGCGCGGGATTATATAGGGATAATCTGGTCGACGCACCGCACCCCATGCGACACGTGGCCCGGTGTCAATGAACACCGGTAAAGGTCTATGCTAGGACGTTTCTCGCGTGTTTCGCCAAGCCAACGCAACAGAAGGAGATGTTCATGGAAATCAACATCGGTATCGAAGAACAGGATCGCACCGCCATCGCTGACGGCCTGTCCCGCCTGCTGGCCGATACCTACACGCTCTACCTGAAGACCCACAACTTCCACTGGAACGTGACTGGACCGATGTTCAACACGCTCCACCTGATGTTCGAGACCCAGTACACCGAGCTGGCTCTCGCGGTCGACCAGATTGCCGAGCGCATCCGCGCACTGGGCAAGCCGGCGCCGGGCACTTATGCGGCCTATGTGAAGTTGTCCTCGATCAAGGAAGAAGAAGGCGTACCCAGCGCCGACGAAATGATCAAGCTGCTGGTCCAGGGCCAGGAAGCGGTGGTGCGTACTGCTCGCAGCATCTTCCCGCTGGTGGACAAGGTGAGTGACGAGCCCACCGCCGACCTGCTGACCCAGCGCATGCAGGTCCATGAAAAGACTGCCTGGATGCTGCGTAGCCTGCTGGCCGATTGACGCCCGCCGGGCGGATGCACACCGCATCCGCCCACATCGCCTGCCGCACATGCCCGGCACATGCCAATCCCGGGCCGTGCAGGCTGGTTTGTGGATCGATTCGCCATTGCGGTTAAATAGGCAGCGCATTCGAGCCTGACGTTCGACCCGGCTGTCCGCCGAGTACTTTCCCTGCTCATGCATCTGTCCCCGTCATATGAGTTCGATCTATGTTGAAAACCATCCACGCGCTGGCAGGCAGCCTGGCCCTGCTCCTGTCCCTTGTCCTCAGTTTTCGCGGCGCCACGTCTGTTTTCGCCGACCCCCAGGCTATTTCCCTACTCTTTATCGGTCTGCTGAACATTCAACTGGTACCCTCTCTGCAGACAGCGGGGCCGATTCGTCCTTTGCTGATGGGCGCATCAACCCTGCTGTTGTTGGCAGCGGCCATCGCGGCCAGCGCCCTGCTGCTGCCGACTCCGGCGGGCCAACCGACAATGCTGGCAAGCCTGCTGCTGGTGTTTGTTGGCGTGGCGTTGCATCTGGCAACAACTCAACGCAAGCCAGCGACGGAGGCAATGGAGCGCAAGCCCCGGCAGCGCCGGCGGGTCGCCCAAACGCCTGCATCAGGCTCGATCGAGGCCTCGGGCCGGGAGACCGGCACCGTGAAGTGGTTCAACACGTCCAAGGGCTTTGGCTTCATCTGCCGCGACACTGGAGAGGATGTGTTCGTCCACTTCCGTGCAATCCGCGGCGAAGGGCACCGATTCCTGGCCGAAGGCCAGCGGGTGGAATTCTCCGTCTCGAAACGAGAGCGCGGCCTTCAGGCCGATGACGTCGTCCCGTTGCCCGCCTGAGCGCCGCCGCAACCGCCCGCCTCAGTAATGAGGGGGCGGCACGTCACTCTCGATCTCGAAACGATTGAGCAACTCCTCCTGACGCCCCGCCAGCAACTCGAGCTGCCGGCTGAGCAGATCCAGCGTGCGCTGCTGCTCCACCACCACATCATTCAGTGCCTGGATGGTGTCATCCTGGAAGGCCAGGCGGGTTTCCAGCTCGGTGATTCGCGTCTCATGGTTCATCGTGCGCACCTGCCCGGAAGTCGTTGGTCAACACCAGTTGCAGTTTGGTCCTGATCGTCTCGACCTGCTCCGGACGATAGGGCGTGGCCGGCTGCTGACCCCATACCGGTCCGGGCCAGGCCGGATCCTTCTTGTTCCGGACGATCACGTGCATGTGCAACTGACTGACCAGATTGCCCAGGGTCGCGACGTTCATCTTGTCGGCAACGAACACGTCCTTGAGCTGCTCCGCCAGGTCAGTGGTTTCCTGCCAGAGCTGCCGCTGGTCCTGCTTGCTCAGCTGGAACAGCTCGGTGACCTCCTCGCGACGGGGCACAAGAATGAACCAGGGATAGTTGGCGTCGTTCATCAGCAGCAGCCGACACAGGGCGAAATCGCCGAGAACCAAAGTGTCCTGCTGAAGGCGCGGGTCGAGATTGAACATCGTAGAGCTCCCGATATAGAGACATGCCAAGCATACCAAGCCTTCCGACAGCCTTCAGATCAACGCGGGCCTTATCACCGACCCCATACCCCTACCCTCGCCGCCCCTGTTCGACGATTTCAACGAGATTCGCCTGATCGCCGAGCATCCGCCCGAACTCCTCTGAGACAGGTTTCGCCAGCGCCCCGGCAGCCCGTGCCGAGCGCCCGGGCCGTGTTGTCTCCAGCCTGCCGGGCGCCCTGTACGAGGCATAACCTGAGCCGTACAATGCCGGCCATTCCACGTGCACAACCGGATCCCGCTGCCCATGCGCACCAGCCAGTACCTGCTCTCCACCCTGAAAGAAACGCCGTCCGACGCGGTCGTCATCAGCCATCAGCTGCTGCTGCGCGCGGGCATGATCCGCAAGCTCGCATCCGGTCTCTACACCTGGCTGCCGATCGGCCTGCGCGCGCTCCGCAAGGCCGAAGCCATCGTGCGCGAGGAGATGGACAATGCCGGTGCGCTGGAAGTCCTGATGCCCGCTATCCAGCCTGCCGAACTGTGGCAGGAGTCGGGACGCTGGGAGCAATACGGTCCCGAGCTGTTGCGTCTGCATGATCGCCACGACCGGGCATTCTGCGTCGGGCCGACCCACGAAGAAGTGATCACCGACCTGGCCCGTAGCGAGCTCAACAGCTATAAGCAGCTGCCGATCAACTTCTACCAGATCCAGACCAAGTTCCGTGACGAGATCCGCCCACGCTTCGGGCTGATGCGTGGACGGGAGTTCATCATGAAGGACGCTTATTCCTTCCATATGACTCCCGAGTCGTTGCAGGAAACCTACGATCGCATGCACGAGGCCTACTGCCGGATCTTCACCCGCCTTGGGCTGGACTTCCGCCCGGTGCAGGCCGACACCGGCTCCATCGGCGGCACCGGCTCGCATGAGTTCCACGTGCTGGCCGAATCGGGCGAAGACGACATCGCCTTCAGTGACAGCTCCGACTACGCCGCCAACATCGAAAAGGCCGAGGCCATCCCGCGGGAAACCGAGCGCGCCGCCGCCAGCGAAAGCATGCGCCTGGTCGATACGCCCGACGCCAAGACCATTGCCGATCTGGTCGAGCAGTTCGGCCTGCCTATTGAAAAGACCATGAAGACGCTGGTGGTCAAGGGCGCCGAAGAGGGTCAACTGGTCGCTCTGCTGGTGCGCGGTGACCACGAACTGAACGAGATCAAGGCCGCCCAGCTGCCGCAGGTTGCCAGCCCCCTGGAGTTTGCCAGCGAAGCCCAGATCCAGACCGCGATCGGTGCGGGCTTCGGATCGCTCGGCCCGCTGAACCTGCCGCTGACCTGCGTGGCAGACCGTTCCGTGGCCTTCATGAGCGACTTCTGCATTGGCGCCAACGAAGACGGCAAGCACTATTTCGGCGTGAACTGGGAGCGCGACCTGCCGCTGCCGGAACTGGCCGATCTGCGCAACGTGGTTGCCGGCGACCCGAGCCCGGACGGCCAGGGCATTCTGGTCATCAAGCGCGGCATCGAGGTGGGACATATCTTCCAGCTCGGCACCAAGTACAGCCAGGCGCTGGACTGCAAGGTGCTCGGTGAAAACGGCAAGCCCTCCCACCTGATCATGGGCTGCTACGGCATCGGCGTCTCGCGGGTAGTGGCGGCTGCCATTGAGCAGAATTACGACGAGCGCGGCATTCTCTGGCCCGACGCCCTCGCGCCTTTCCAGATCGCCCTGGTGCCGATGAAGTACGAAAGCGAGGCCGTGCGCGAGGCCACCGACAAGCTTTATGCCGAGCTGACCGCCGCAGGCTACGAAGTCCTGCTTGACGACCGCGACAAGAAGACCAGTCCCGGCGTGAAGTTTGCGGATATGGAGCTGCTTGGCATACCCCACCGGATCGTCGTCGGTGATCGTGGCCTCAAGGAAGGCACGCTGGAATACAAGCATCGCCGGGCCGGGGAAACCGAAACGGTCGCCGCCGAGCAGATCCTTTTCTTCCTGCAATCGCGTGTCGCCCGGTAATTTCGCCATCATGCCCGACCGCTCCATCGCCACTTCCAGCGCCCTGCTTTGCGGGGCGCTTTTCATTGCCGGGTGCGCCAACAGCCTGCCGCAACGCAGCGAGCACGAAACGCTCGCCGAGCGCAAGCTGATCGACTACAGCCTGCATTTCGATATCGGCGAACAGAGGGTGCTGGAGATGCCACAACGTCGCATCCGCATCCGCGACCAGAAAGTCTTCGAGGTCACCGACGTCGAGGTGACGCGACGTTATGATCGCTTCACCCCTTATCAGCCTTGGCGCGAACTCTATGAAGCGCCGCTCGGCAGCCTGGCGATCGTCGCTGGCGTCGGCGCCAATCTGGCCAACGTGGTCGCCCTCGGCCAGTTGCCCGAAAGCGCGACCCGCGGCTGGATCAACTACGGCTTTGCTGGGGTCAACCCCTTCCTCAACGTCGAATCCAACCGCCGCTCGCAACAGCGTCTGGCCCACCGTCATGAGCATCGAAGCGAACCCCGACTGGAATACCTCAGCCAACCCTGGTCCGAGCGCCTGGTAATGGTCGAAGCGGGTGAGGATCGCTATCCGTTGAGCACCGACCGCAATGGCGTACTGCGCCTGAACCTGCTGGATGCGCCTTTTTCCGACCACGACTTCAACCACACCCGGACGATTCGCCTGGAGATCAGCGACCCTCGAGGCCAGGCCCATGCCGAGGCGACGCTGAATGTCAGCCGTGATCTGCGCCAGCGCCTCAGCGAAGCCCACGACCTGATTCTCGACGACCTGGAAGGTGATGACGTTCGGCGCTGGGTGTATCGCGTCAAGCGACTCGAGGAGTTGAGCCTGGAAGAGGAAGCGAGCGGCCTCGAGCAGAGCCTCATCGAGCTGACCCGCAATGATCCGGAGCTGCAGCAGGAGTTCGTCCATCAACTGCGCCTCAGCCGTCTGGCGGTGGCCCAGGGAAGCCAGTAAGGCCATGCGAGTCGCTGGCTGGCTGCTGCTCATGCTCAGTCTGGCGCTGAGCCTGCCGACAGGGGCGACATTGCGGCAGGCGCCGGAGCCAGAACTACGTTCGCTGCTGCAGCAAGCGGTGAGCGAGGCGGACAGTTTCGAGGATCGCTTCGATGCCGAAGTCTGGCTACTGGACATGTCGACGCGGCTGCGACGCTATGTACCGGACGATCTCGAGCGACTGACCCTGCTGCGACTGGTCCATCGCGAGGCGCGCCGGGCCGAGCTCAGCCCACAGTTGGTACTGGCGCTGATTCACGCGGAAAGCCACTTCGATCGCTTCGCCATCTCCAGCGTCGGCGCCCAGGGCATGATGCAGGTGATGCCGTTCTGGAAGGCCGAACTGGGCCGCCCACAGGACAACCTCACCGATGTCGCCACAAACCTGCGCTACGGCTGTACCATCCTCAGCTACTACCTCAAGCGCGAAAACGGCAACATGACCCGCGCCCTCGCCCGCTACAACGGCAGCCTGGGGCAGACAGGCTATCCGGCGAAGGTCATAGGTTTCTGGCAGGACCATTGGTACGTGCGCGACTGATAACGCCATGGGTGCGGATTCAACGCAATGTCGCCAGCCGCTGCTCGATGGATGCGGCCGTCTGCTCGCCAACCAGGGTCGCACGAACCACGCCCTGCGGATCGACCAGGTAACTCGACGGCAGCACCGGTGGGCGATCTATCCCCAGCCGCTCGGCAGGATCCCTGGCAAGCACCCTGAAGCGGATGTCGAGGGCTTTGGCCGCCTCACCGAGAGCCTCGCCCTGCAAGGCGTCGAAGTTCACCCCGAGCACCACCAGGTCGCTACGCGACTGCGCCAGGGCGTTGAGCTCTGGAATCTCCACGCGACAGGGTGCACACCATTCGGCCCAGTAGTTGATCAATAGCCAGCGGCCCTCCAGGTCTGCTGAAGAAACCTCCTGCCCTGCCTGATCCGGCCCCCAGCTTTCGCTGCAACCTGCCAGCAACATGCCCAGCACCAGCCACCATGCCTTCATCCGGCCTCCTGCTCGCGGTTCAGCCAGCCCGCCAGGCTGGCCCCAAAGAGCCGATCACGTTCTTCCTGCCAGAGGTTCATGGCCTCTAGAAACGGCGGGTACCAACGTTCGCTGAATCGCTCCGGCAGCTGGCCCGCCCCCATGACCGGCCAGGGACTGCTGGCGAGAAGTTGCGACAGGCTGTAGCGACTCAGATCCCGGCTGAGAATCCAACCACCGGCATCGGTCCGGCAGGCCAGTTTCTCGCGCTCGAAGAAGGTGGTGATTTCGACCCACTCGTCATCGGGCAGCGGCAGCCCGGCACGCTGTACATCCTTAAGACGCACCGGCCGCCCTAGGAGCTGCGCATCGTGAAAGATCCGCAACAAGGTCAGCGCCACCAGCAGCCTGGGCACCTTGCGATGCCGCCACTCGTGGGACGATGACAATCCGCAGACCAGCTCGGCACCAAACAGCACGATAGTCCAGGACAGGTACACCCATAGCAGGAACAGCGGAACCGCGGCGAAGGCTCCGTAGATCAGCTCGTAGCTCGGGAAGAACAACACATACAGGCCGAACGCCCGGCGGGCCAGCTCCAGCAGTACCGCCGTGAAGGCGCCGCCTACCATGGCATGCAGTATAGGCACCCGGGTGTTGGGCACGGCGGCATAGATCAGAGTAAAGGCCGCCACGTTGAGTGCCAGCGGCATGGTCTGCAGGACCAGCCCTGCGCCGACCAGCGCATCGGGCCCCGAGAGCAATGACAGCGAGGTGATGTAGGTTGTAGTCGCGAACCCGGCCCCCATCAGCAACGGGCCCAGGCTGAGCACTGCCCAGTACAGCAGAAAGCTCGAGATGCCTCGACGCGGCTGGTGTACCCGCCAGATATTGTTGAAGGCCTTTTCAATGGTCAGCAGCATCAACAAGGCAGTCACCATCAGTACCCCAACCCCGACCCAGGTGAGCTGCCGCGCCTGACTGATGAAGCCGATCAGGTACTGCTGAATCGCCGCGCCGGTGGAGGGAATGAAATTACTGAAGATGTACTGCTCGATCTGCTCGCTGACACCCTGGAAGGCCGGGATGACCGAGAGCATCGCGAAGGTCACGGTGAGCATCGGCACCACCGCGAACAGAGTGGTGTAGGTCAAGGCCGCCGCACTGTTGAGGCCTTGGTCGACAATGAAGCGCTTGACCAGAAACCGGCAGAAAGACAGGTATCGATTGTTGAACAGTTGCATTACCACTCCCGCGACGCTCTGGCGCAAGCCGCTGATCACGCCGCCACGCTCCGGGTTAGAATAACGGTCTATTCCGCAATGAAGCGACTACTAATGACCGAGCTCAGGCTGTATCACAATCCGCGCTGTTCCAAATCCCGCGGGGCCCTCGACCTCCTGCAGGCGCGTGGCCTGCAACCGACGCTGGTCCGCTACCTGGAAACGCCACCGGATGCCGCCGAGCTCAAGGTCTTGCTGCAGGCGCTCGGCTTGCCCGCGCGGCAACTGCTACGCACCGGTGAAGAGGAATACAAGCAGCTCAACCTGGCGGACGCCTCGCTGACCGACGAGCAGTTGATCGAGGCGATGGCATCTCATCCGCGACTCATCGAGCGGCCCATCCTGGTGGCCGGCGACAAGGCAGTCATCGGGCGTCCACCGGAACGAGTGCTGGAGCTCCTGCCATGACCACGTCCTATGTTCTGGTGCTCTATTACAGCCGCCACGGTGCCACGGCGGAGATGGCCCGACAGGTGGCCCGCGGCGTCGAACTTGCCGGCATGGAGGCGCGCCTGCGTACCGTACCGGCGGTCTCCAGCGAGTGCGAGGCGGTCGCCCCGAGCGTGCCCGCGACTGGGGCGGTCTATGTCACCACGGACGATCTGCGCCACTGTGCGGCGCTGGCACTGGGCAGCCCGACCCGCTTCGGCAACATGGCCGCACCGCTGAAGTACTTTCTCGACGGCACCAGCGACCTCTGGCTGACCGGCGAACTGGTGGGCAAGCCGGCCGGGGCCTTCACCAGTACGGCGAGCCTGCATGGCGGGCAGGAAAGCACGCTCTTGACCATGCTCGTGCCGCTGCTGCATCACGGCATGCTGGTGATGGGCCTGTCCTACAGCGAGAGCGCGTTGCTGGAGACGCGAGGCGGGGGCACCCCTTACGGCCCCAGTCACCATGCCGGTCAGGATGGCAAGCGCCCCCTGGACGAGCACGAGATCGCCCTTTGCCGCGCCCTTGGCCAACGCCTGGCGCTTACCGCTTCACGCCTGGAGACTTCCCGTGGCTAGAAAGCCGAAGCCCCTTCCTGCCCTCGAGTGGCTGAAGCCGCGCATGCTCGCCAGCCGCAGGGTCAGCCTGGTCGCCTTCGTGGCGCTTGCGGTGCTGATCCTTGCCTGGAACCTGTTCTTCGCCAACCTGCACGGCGCCCGCACCTGGGTTGTGGTGACGATTCAACTGGTGCCGCTGCTGCTGGTGGCGCCTGGCATGTTCACCGGCAGCCCGCGCGCGCACGCCTGGGCCTGTTTTATCGTCAACCTGTACTTCATCCAGGGTGTACTGGCAGCGACCGATCCGGCCCGATCGACCTACGGCTGGCTACTCGCGAGCCTGAGCGTCATCCTCTTCATCGCCGCCCTGCTCTACACCCGCTGGGCCTCGCAGTACGCGCGCAAGGCCGCCGGCGAAAGCTGAGGCTCACCAGCCCAGGGTTTCCTTGAGAAAGGGAATGGTCAGCTTTCGCTGCGCCTGCAGCGAAGCCTGATCGAGACGATCGAGCAACTCGAACAGCCCGTTCATGCTGCGCACACCGCGACTGAGAATGAATCGCCCTACATCATCGGGCAGGCTCAGGCCACGGCGCGATGCGCGCAGCTGCAGCGCACGCAGCTTGTCTTCATCCGACAGACCACGAAGCTGGAACACCAGCGAGAGGCTCATCCGCGACTTGAGGTCCGCCAGCTGGACGGCCAGCTCCCTGGGCGGCACACTCGCCGCCAGCAGCAGCCGCCGGCCACTGTCGCGCAGACGATTGAACAGGTGGAACAGCCCTTCTTCCCACGCCCGGTCGCCAGCCACTGCATCGAGGTCGTCGAGACAGACCAGCTCGCTCTGCTCCAGGGCGTCAAGAATGACCGGGCCATGTTCGGCGACCTCGGCGAGCGGCAGGTAGACCGCCAGTTCGCCACGCTCCTCCATGCGCAGGCAGGCCGCCTGCAACAGATGGCTGCGGCCAACCCCGTCGCGCCCCCACAGGTAGATCAGCTCGTCGGTCCAACCGGCTTCCGGCGAGCACAGGCGCTCCACATAGCCCAGCGCGGCGGCGTTGGCGCCCGGATAGTAGTTGGCAAAAGTGGCGTCATCGCGCAGCCGCACGCCGAGAGGAAGCTGAATGGGTTTCATGGGCGTCGGGAGACATCCGGCATCGCGAACGGGGCCGCGTGGAGGCTGGGAAGTCTATAGCCTTCCTCCGGGGGTGTCACGGACGTGCCCAGCGCCAGCCCGCACTCATGCCCTGGGCGGCGAGTCGCCGTACAGCTCCGACAGCTTGTAGCTGTCATGAGCATGGCGCAGCAGCACCATGATCACCGCGGCGACGGGCAAGGCAAGCAGCACGCCGGTGAAACCGAACAGTTGCCCGCCGGCGAGAATCGCGAAGATCACCGCCACCGGATGCAGGCCGATGCGGTCCCCCACCAGCAGGGGCGTCAGCAGCATCCCTTCTAGCAGTTGCCCCACGCTAAAGACTGCGAGCACGCCCAGCAACGGATAGATATCGAATCCCGACTGGAACAAGGTGGCCGCCAGCGCCGCGGTGATACCCACCAGAAAGCCCATGTAGGGGACGATGCTGGCGAGGCCGGCAAGCACTCCGATGAGCAGGCCAAGCTGCAGCCCCACGAGCATCAGGCCCGCTGCGTAAACCAGCGCCAGGGCCAGCATCACCAGCAGCTGACCGCGCAGGAAGGCACCCAGCACCTCGTGGCATTCGGTGGCCAGCAGAACCACGTGGCCCTCGCGACGGCGCGGCAGCAGCGCGCGAAGCCGGGCGAGAATCAGGTCCCAGTCGCGCATCAGGTAGAACCCGACCACCGGCACCAGCAGCAGGTTGCCGACCCAGACAAGCAGGGCGAGGCCGGACCTGGTGGCATGACTGACCAGCACGCCGAGGATATCGGTTGTGCTGCCCAGGTGCCCGGCGACCGCGACACGCAACTGGTCGAAATGCCAGAAGCCCTCCTCCAGCCCGAAGCGCGCCTGGATCCAGGGCAGCGCGACAAGTTGCAGCCAGTCCAGGCCCTGTGGTGTGAGCTGATACAGGTAGCTCAGCTGGCGAACGAGCAGCGGTACCAGCACCAGCAACATGAGCAGGAACAGCAGGGCGAACAGCGCGAACACCAGCGCTACGCCCCACGTCCGGGACATCCCCAGGCGCTCGAGCCGATCGACCAGCGGATCGCCGAGGTAGGCCAGCAACATGCCCACCAGAAAAGGCATCAGGATCGGCCTGAGCAGGTAGATGAGCCCGGCCAGCAGGACCAGACCGACCAGCCAGAGCCAGCGGTTAGCAGAGGACATCAGGTCTCGACTCCCTTCGAAAATGAATGCCGACCCTTTGCGCGTCGGCGGCAATGCCCTACCAGCGGTAACGCAGGCGCATGACGGACTGCTCTGGCACTGACGGTGTCTCGGCTACGCTTTCTTCGGCACCGTCCAGGGCCTGATCTGCTTCGTCCAAGGGTTGGGTGGCATCGACCGGGTCGGCCTCGACCGGCACTTCGTACAGACGTGCCAGCGCCAACTGCGAGCGCAGCTGCTCGGGGTCGGCTTCGAGCCGATAGATCAGCCGATCCGCCTCCATCTGATGCAACTGCCCACCCAGCGGTTGCAACAAACGGTTCAGCTCAGCAAAGCGGGAGATGTCGGCGCCTTCAATTTCAAGCAGGATGGGCTCTGCCTGGCCTGGCGCGCTGACAAACAATGGCGCAATGAAAGCATGCGCCTCGCGCATCACCTCGTCGGCCAGCGCCTCGCGGCTGTCGGCAGATACCTCGCCCTGCTGCTGCCGGTCACCAAGCCAGAGCTGCCAGGCGGCACGCCATTGTTCGTCGCCACCCTGGGCATGGACTGCCAGCAGGGCATCGGCGTCGTAGCGAGCGGCGTGGCTCTCGAGTTCATCACTGCCTTCTCTGATCGCCTCCGGGGTGATGGACAACTGCTCGGTGAGATCAGCCAGCGGCAGACGCAACGGCAAACCACGATACTGTGCCGCGGTCCTCAGCGTCTCGGCCTGACGCTGGCCATCACCTATCAGTTGCGTGCCGACATCGTCTTCGTTCAACCACCAGGTCAGCAGCACCGGGCGATCCGGCCCCCATATGCCCAGACCGGCCTCGCGCAGCACGCGCTGGACCGACGCCGCATCGAACTCGACCAGCAACGCCTCGCCACGGGTACCGAACTGCCGGACCAGCTCGCGCGGCTCATCGCGCAGGGCCTTGAGCGCGTCGCTGCTGACGGCTTGCGGATCGCCGGTCAGGCGCAGCACGAGGGTATCGAAGGCGCGGCGCAACTGCTCCTCACGCGCCTCGTCCTGGTCAGCGCGAATCGGCTCGCGAACCTGATACAGGCCTTCCAGCGGTTGCGCCAGCGCCGGCAGGATCGGCAGCGACGCGAGGCACAGGACCAGACAGCGAACAAATGGGCGCATGGAATCATCTCTCGGAAGGGCAGGCCAGGCAGGGCGAGCGGACGCAGACGCACTACCTTAAACAGCTACCCCCGGCAGGGCAACCGGAGCCGCCGTGGCGGGATAGGCGCTGTGGGGCAAGCCTGATAAAATCGCCAGCCTTTCAGGGCCGGTCCCGCTACCCGGTCGACTCGCAATTCCTTCACGGGCCCCTATCTTCTATGAGCAAGCAACCCTCCCTCAGCTACAAGGACGCCGGTGTCGATATCGATGCAGGCGAAGCGCTGGTCGAACGCATCAAGGGCGTCGCCAAACGCACCGCACGGCCAGAGGTGATGGGAGGCCTCGGCGGTTTTGGCGCCCTCTGTGAAATTCCCGCCGGCTACCGTCAGCCCGTACTGGTGTCGGGTACCGACGGCGTCGGCACCAAGTTGCGACTGGCGATGGACCTGGGCAAGCACGACAGCATCGGCATCGACCTGGTGGCCATGTGCGTCAACGACCTGGTCGTCTGCGGTGCCGAGCCCTTGTTCTTTCTTGATTATTACGCCACTGGCAAGCTCAACGTGGACATCGCCGCGCGGGTCGTCACCGGCATCGGCGAAGGTTGCGAGCTTGCCGGCTGCTCGCTGGTGGGCGGCGAGACCGCCGAGATGCCCGGCATGTACGAGGGTGAGGACTACGACCTGGCCGGTTTCTGCGTCGGCGTCGTGGAAAAGAGCGAGATCATCGATGGCTCCAGGGTGCAGGCCGGCGACGCCCTGATCGCCCTGCCCTCGTCCGGCCCGCACTCCAATGGCTATTCGCTGATCCGCAAGATCATCGAAGTCAGCGGCAGCGACGTCGCCGCTACCGAGCTCGACGGCATGCCGCTGGCAGATCTGCTCATGGCGCCGACGCGCATCTATGTCAAGGCGCTGCTCAAGCTCATCGCCGACACCGGGGCGGTCAAGGCGATGGCGCACATCACTGGCGGCGGCCTGCTGGACAACATTCCCCGCGTCCTGCCCCAGGGCGCCCAGGCGGTCATCGACATCGCCAGTTGGAACCGCCCTGCGGTATTCGACTGGCTGCGCGAGCAAGGCAACGTCGAGGAAAACGAGATGCACCGCGTCCTCAACTGCGGGGTGGGCATGGTCATCTGCGTGGCCCAGGAGCAGATCGACGCCGCGCTGGCGAGCCTCAAGGGTTCAGGCGAGTCGCCATGGGTCATCGGTCACATCGGCCTGTGTGCCGACGATCAGCCACGCGTGGCGCTGAACAACCTGAAACGCCACTGATGCGCCCTCGCTGCAATGTCGTGGTGCTGATCTCCGGCAACGGCAGCAACCTGCAGGCACTGATCGACAGCCAGGACGAAAGCCACCCCATGCAGGTGCGCGCGGTCATTTCCAACCGTGCCGAAGCCTACGGCCTGCAGCGTGCCGCGACTGCCGGCATCGACACCCAGGTGATCGATCACCGGTCCTATGCCAGCCGCGACGCCTTCGATGATGCGTTGATCAGGGCCATCGACACCTATCAGCCGCAACTGGTCGTGCTTGCAGGCTTCATGCGGATCCTGACCGAGGCATTCGTCCAGCATTATCATGGGCGCCTACTGAACATTCACCCGTCCCTGCTACCGCAGTACAAGGGCCTCGACACCCATCGCCGCGTACTGGCGGCCGGTGATCCTGCACATGGCTGCAGCGTACATTTCGTCACCGCGGAACTGGATGGCGGGCCGGTGGCCGTCCAGGCTGCGATTGGGGTCCATCCCGGCGAGGATATCGCCGCCCTGACCGCCCGTGTTCACGCTCTGGAACACCTGATCTACCCGCTGGCAGTGCGCTGGTTTGCTGAAGGCCGCTTGCGTCTGGGCGATCGAGGCGCGATGCTGGACGGCGAGCCCCTGCCAGCCAATGGCCATGTAGTGAGATCCGAGGAGATTTGAATGCGTCGTGCCCTGCTGCTTGCCCTTGCCGTGCTGGCCATGCCGTTGCAGGCGGTCGAGCTCAAGCCCTTCACCGCCAAGTACACGGCCGACTGGAAACAGGTGCCCATGAGCGGCACGGCCGAACGCCGCCTGAGCAAGCTCGACGATGACCGCTGGCGACTGGACTTCGAGGCTTCCATGCTGGTGGCGAGCTTCGGCGAACGCAGCACCTTCACGCTGGACGGCGACCGTTTCGTGCCCCACGACTACCGCCTCAAGCGCGGCGGCCTGGGCAAGGCGAAGCGGATCGAACACCACTTCGACTGGGCTGCTCGCCAGATAGTCGGCAAGGAGCGGGACAGCGAGCTGCGACTGCCGCTCAACCAGGGGCTGCTGGACAAGTCGACCTATCAACTGGCGCTGCAGTATGACGTGGCCGCCGGACAGCACAGCATGAGCTACCAGGTGCTCGATGGCGACGAGATCGAGACCTACGACTTCCGGGTGCTCGGCGAGGAAGTCATAGAGACCCGTGCCGGTCGGCTCGATGCGATCAAGGTCGAGCGTGTCCGTGATCCGACCCAGAGCAACCGCCAGACCATTCTCTGGTTCGCCAAGGACTGGGACTTCCTGCTCGTCCGCCTGCATCAGGTCGAGCGCGACGGCAAGGCCTACCAGATCATGCTCGAAGGCGGCAGCGTCGACGGCCAGACCGTCAAAGGCAGCTGAGCCGTGATGCCTGGCAAGCTGACCATGAAGTCGCCGCTACTGCTCGCCGGACTGCTACCGCTGCTGGCAGGCTGCCAGGCCCTGGTGGGGCGTGACCTGCCCACCCCCGAGCACCCCGGCGAACGCTGGCAGGGTGAGGTCATCCGACAGGACAGCCGCTTCTGGTTCAGCCCCTGCGGAGATGGCCGCCGGTTCGAGGTGGCAGGCCTGGATAGCCTGTTGCAGGAAGCGGCAGAGCGTCGTTTCCCGCTTTTTCTCGACATGCGTGCCCGGCTGGGGACGAGCGATGCGACCGGCGCCGACGGCCGACTGACCTTCACCCGTCTCTACCGGCTGGAGAACGAGGGACCTGGCTGCGCGGACCCCAACTTCAGACAGATGATCCTGCGTGCCGGTGGGCATGAGCCGGGTTGGCAGATCGAAATCTCCAGCCAGGGCCTGCTGCTGCAGCGCCTTGGCGAAGCACCGCGCGCCCTGCCCTATCTCGAGGAACAGCTGCCCGAGGGCAGGCTGAGCTTTTCCAGCGAGGCCGATGGCGAGCAGCTCGAGCTGTGGATCGCGCCGCAGCGCTGTGAAGACAACGCCAGTGGCGCGCTCACTCACCTCACCGCCACATTCCAGCAGGGTGGACAGTCCTATCGGGGCTGCGCCTACCTCGGAGGTGCGCGCAGCGACTGAGCCGTCCGTCTGCCCTCGCGCCGTCAGCGTTCTGCCCACTCAGTCCCAGGGTTTGCCCTGGGTCTTCTCATTCTGCTTCAACCTCAGCTGCATGGCCGCCTTGGCCAGCATGTGGGCACTGACTGGCGCAGTGATGAAGAGAAACAGCGTCAGCAGCAGTTCATGCAGGCTCAGGCTGTCGCCGCGGACACTGAAGAACAGCAGTGACGCGATCACGATGGCGCCAACCCCTAGCGTGGTGGCCTTGGTCGGGCCATGCAAACGGGTATAGAAGTCCGGTAACCGATACAGGCCAATTGCACCGATCAGCATAAAAAGGCTACCGATTAGCAGCAGCAGGCTCACCAGAATTTCCACCAGCAAGGGCATGCGCAAGCTCCTCAGTCGATGATGTCGCCATGGAGCAGGTGCTTGGCCACTGCTACCGTGCCGACGAAGCCCATTACCGCGATCAGCAGAGCGGCCTCGAAAAACAGATCGGATCCCAGCCAGATGCCGAAAATGACGATCAGGGCCAGGGCGTTGATATAAAGCGTGTCCAGCGCGAGCACTCGATCCGGCATGTCGGGCCCCAGAAACAGCCTGACCACCGTCAAGACTGCCGCCAGCCCCAGCAACACCAGACAGAACAGGATTACGGCGTTGAGCATTGGAAGATCTCCAGCAGCGGGGCCTCATAGCGCATCTTGACTTCCGCAGCCAATTTTTCCGGCTCCGGTGCGTCCAGCGCATGGATCAGCAAGGTCTTGTGGTCTGGGCTGAGCACCGCGGAAACCGTTCCCGGCGTCAGCGACAGGACGCTGGTCAGCACGGCGAGCACAAACTCGTCCTCAATCTCCATGGGCACTTCCACAAAGGCGGGCCGAAGCTTGTGTGTCGGCCCGAGCACCAGCCTGGCCACCTGCAGGTTGGCTGTGACGATGTCGCCGAGCACTCGCAAGAAGAACTTGATGAGCTTGAGTGGACTGCGCACGTCCGGCACGCTAATCAGAAACTCCCTGCATAACATCGAGATAACCCAGCCGAGGAATACCCCCAGAAGCAAATGTCCGAAGCTCAAGGTATTGTTGAGCAGCAGCCACAGCAAGGTGAGAAACACCGTCAGGCTGGGGCTCGGTAACCAGCGAGAGCGCGTCACAGTTCACCTCCCCACACGATCTGCATGTAAGGCCCGAGGTCTAGGATCTGATCCACCGCCGCACTGATGTAGGCCTGCAGAGGATTGGCTGCAACCACCAGCCAGAGACTGCAGGAAAGCAGCGCCGCGCAGGCCAGCAGGCGTACCGGATCGCTTTTGTCTGCCTGACACTGCGGTGCGGGCTCACCGGCTGCGCGCCAGAAGATCAAGCTTCCGGTCCGGCTGCTGGCGATCACCATCACCAGCCCGCCGAGCAGCACCACCGCCCACAACGCCACCTGGGAAACGCCTGACTCGGCGGCGCGCAACAGCATGACCTTGCCGAGGAAACCGGAGAATGGCGGTAGTCCGACCACTGAAATAGCGCCAACAAAAAACAATGTTCCTAGCAACAGGGGCTGGCGGATGCTGGCATAAGTCACCATCTGGCCGCCTGCTGGGCCACGCTGGCGGATGACCAGGTCAGCCAGCAGGAAGAGCCCGCCTGCAACCAGGGTACTGTGAATGAGATAGTACAGGGCCGCCTTGAGCCCTGCCGCGCTGCCCATGGCAATACCAGCAAGCAAGGTGCCCACCGATACCACCACCAGATAGGCCAGCATGCGCTGGAAATCACGCGCCGCCAGTGCACCCAGCACGCCTAGAGCCAAGGTCACGAGGGCCAGGGGCCAGAGCCAAGCGTTGGCCATGTTCGCGAGATCGCCCGCCTCGCTGCCGAACACCAGAGTGAACACCCGCAGGATCGCGTACAAACCAATTTTAGTCATGATCGCGAACAGGGCCGCTACTGGCGCAGTCGCCGACGCATAGGCGCTGGGCAACCAGAAGTGCAGCGGCAAGATCGCTGCTTTCAGTCCGAACACCACCAGCAACAAGAACCCGCCTGCGGCGAGCAAGGGCGAGACATCCGGGCCTGCCGCTGCGACACGCGCCGCCAGGTCAGCCATGTTCAGGGTGCCGGTCAGTCCATATAGCAAGGCGATGCCGATCAGGAACAGCGAGGAGCCCAGCAGGTTGAGCACCACATAATGCAACCCCGCCCGCACACGCCCCGCGCCATGGCCATGCAGCAGCAGCGCGTAGGAGGCGATCAGCAAGATCTCGAAGAACACGAACAGGTTGAACAGGTCGCCAGTCAAGAAAGCACCGTTGATTCCCACCAACTGGAACTGGAACAAGGCGTGGAAATTGGGTCCCCGTGCATCATCGCCCCGCGCGGCGTACAGGAGTGCAAAGGCCGCGAGTACCGCGGTGGTGGTCAGCATCAAGGCGGCAAGCCGATCCAGCACCAACACAATGCCGAACGGCGGCTGCCAGTTGCCCAGGGCGTAAACGCGAAGTTGCCCGTCCCCGGCAAGCATCAGCAGCAACACCGATATCGGCAGCAGCGACCAGCACGCCAGCAACGATAGTAACCGCTTGGAGTGCAACCCCAGACGATGCGCGAGCAGCAGCAAGCTGCCGGCGAACAGAGGAATCAGGACGGGCAGGATTACCGCATGGTTCATTCGCGCGGCTCCCGGCCATCGACATGATCGGTGCCGAATTCGCCAATGCTGCGCAACGCCAGCACCGTGACGAAGGCGGTCATGGCGAAGCCGATGACGATGGCGGTGAGCACCAGCGCCTGGGGCAGCGGATCACCGTACTCGGCATTATCGGCAATGACCGCTGGGACCCCCGTGGACAGGCGACCCATGGCAAAAATGAACAGATTGACCGCATAGGAAATGAGCGTCAGCCCCATCACCACCGGGAAGATGCGGGCACGCAACAGCAGATACACGCCACTGGCGGTCATGATCCCCAACGTGATCGCGAACAACGCCTCCATCACTCATACTCCTTGCAGATGTCCTGGCCGACATGCCCGATGTTGGACAGGATCAGCATGGTCGCGCCAACGACAGTGAGATAGACGCCAAGGTCGAAGAGCATCGCCGTGGCCAGTTCGAACTTGCCCACCAGGGGCAGATAGAAATAGCTGAACGCCGTCGTCAGGAACGGGTGGTCGAAGAGCAGACTGCCGAGCCCGGTGAGCGCTGCAATCAGTACGCCAGCTCCTGCCATGCCGTGATAACTGTAGCGCTGCCGCTCCTGAGTCCAGACCACCCCGTGGGAGACGTATTGCATGATCAGTGCCACGGCCGTCACCAGGCCAGCGATAAAGCCGCCGCCGGGCAGGTTGTGACCACGCAGGAAGATGAAGACGGAAATCAGCAGCGCCAGCGGCAGCAGGACACGGGTCAGGGCGTCGAGCAGCATCGGGTGCGGGTCAGGCGACCAGGCCCGGCCGGAGTAATCGTGCTGGGCATGGGGCAATTTGAGGCCGTGAAGGAGGCCGAAGATTCCCACCGCGGCAACGGCGAGTACGGAGATCTCGCCCAAGGTATCGAAGCCACGGAAATCGACCAGGATCACGTTGACCACGTTGGTCCCGCCGCCTCCTGACACGCTGTTCTCCAGGAAGAATGCGGAAATGCTGTCATAAGGCCGGGTCATCACCGCGTATGCCAACAGGGCCACCATCACGCCGCCCCCTGCTGCCAGCAAAATGTCGCGGAAGGTACGGACGCTGCTGGATTCGACGGGCGTGCGCTCGGGCATGAAGTAAAGTACCAGGATCAGCAGGATGACCGTGACCACCTCGACCGACAGCTGCGTCAGGGCCAGATCCGGCGCCGAGTAGCGGGCGAACGCCAGGGCCACCATCAATCCTGCGGCGCTGAGCACGATCAGCGCCACCAAGCGCCGGCGATGGAGCAGCGCAGTCCCGAGCGAGGTGATCGCCAGAATGCCAAAGCCCAGCACGGTAATGCCATCCAATGAGGTCAGCGCCACCGACCCGGCCAGCGACTGCAAAGGCGTCAGCGAGACGATGACCAGGACCAGCGCGCTGATCAGGGTAAGCGCCAGATAGCGCTGCAGCGAGCCGTTTTCCAGCGCACCGGTCAGGCGGCCGGCGCCTGCGGTAAAGCCATGCATGGCCTGCTCGAAAAAGCGCAGCGCATCGGGCTGCGGCATGCCCTCGTACCAGCGGAACATCGGCCGACGCAGCAGATAGATCATCAATCCGCCACCCATGGCGATAAAGCTCATGATCAACGGCAGGTTGAAGCCGTGCCAGATCGACAGGCTGTACTCGGGAACTTCGGCATTGAGGCTGGCCCCGACCGCCGCGCCGAGCAATGGCGCCACGGTCAGCCCTGGGAGCATGCCGACCAGCAGGCATAGCAGCACCAGCACCTCGACCGGAATCTTCATGTAACGAGGAGGTTCGTGCGGTGGATAGTTGGGCAGATCGACCGGCTCGCCATTGAAGAAAACGTCATGGACGAAGCGCAGCGAATAGGCTACCGAGAAGGCGCTGGCCATGGTCGCCGCCACCGGGATGATCCAGTAGAAACTGCCGAGCAGGTGCTGCTCGAGGGTCTCGGCGAAAAACATTTCCTTGCTGAGAAAACCATTGAGCAACGGCACGCCGGCCATGGCCAGCGAGGCGACCATGGCCAGCAAGGCGGTATGCGGCAGGTACTTCCACATGCCGTTGATCTTGCGCATGTCGCGCGTACCGGTCTCGTGGTCGATGATCCCCGCCGCCATGAACAGCGATGCCTTGAAGGTCGCGTGGTTGATGATGTGGAAGATCGCCGCCACCGCCGCCAGACGAGAATCGAGCCCGAACAACAGGGTGATCAGGCCCAGGTGACTGATGGTGGAATAAGCCAGAAGTCCCTTGAGGTCATGCTGGAACAACGCCAGCACCGCACCGAAGACCAGGGTCGCCATCCCGGTCATGCTGACCAGGTAGAACCACCACTCGGAGTTGGCCAGCGCCGGATACAGACGCGCCAGCAGGAACACGCCGGCCTTGACCATGGTCGCCGAGTGCAGGAATGCCGAGACTGGCGTGGGCGCAGCCATTGCCCGCGGCAACCAGAAGTGGAAGGGAAACTGTGCCGACTTGGTGAATACCCCGAGCAGGACGAGGATCAGTGTCAGCGGATAGAGCGAGTGGGCGCGGATCAGGTCGCCCGAGGCGAGCACCTCGGTCAGCTCGTAGCTGCCGACGATGTGTCCGATGAGCAGTATCCCGGCCAGCAGCGCCAGCCCCCCGCCTCCGGTGACCGTCAGGGCCATGCGGGCGCCTTGCCGAGCATCCTGGCGGTGATTCCAGAAGCCGATCAGCAGGAACGACGACAGACTCGTCAGCTCCCAGAACATGAGCATCAGTAACAGGTTTTCCGACAGCACCACGCCGAGCATCGAGCCCATGAACAGAAGGAAAAAGCCGAAGAAACGACCCATGGGGTCGCTCTTGGAGAGGTAATAGCGGGCGTAGAGGATGACCAGCAGGCCGATGCCTAGAATCAGCAGGGCGAACAGAAAGCCCAGGCCATCCAGGCGCAGGCTGAGGTTCAGCCCCAGCTCAGGCAGCCAGGAAAGCCGGACGATCTCCACCTCGCCGGCAAACACCTCGGCGCGCTTGCTCATCAGCAGGATCAGCGCAGCCAGAGGAGCCAGGGCCGCACCGGCAGCGCAGGCGGAGCGTCCGGCACGGGCGAACAGCAACGGCAGGCATATCCCTAGAAATGGCAGAGCGATAATCAGCGCAAGCGCCATGAATAACTCCTTAACGGCTCCTCACAAGGGCCGGAACAGTGCCCTGCAATGGGCTAGAGCGCCCGGTAGACTACAGGTAGGGCGGGCGCGCGTCGATTATCCATATCGATCAGCGCCGCACCATCGATGAATTATTCTGCAAAGAAAAAGGCGTGCCTTCTACCCCCTGAGGCAAAAGGACACGCCTTGTCTGGCGCGAAAGTGCCGCTACATTGAGCTTATGGCGATACGCGGCTGGTACCGTTGACGGTCAGGATGCGCACCCGCTGACCTACCCGGAACACCTGATTCGGCTCAACCGCCTGTACATAGGCACGGGTATTGCCGTCGTCCTCCCGGACGATGATCTCGACGCCATCCGTGCGGGTGATCCCCTCTTCCGCCGCGGCTCCGGCCATACCGCCGGCCACAGCTCCAATCACAGCCGCCACGGCACTGCCACGGCCACCGCCGACGCCACTGCCGGCGATGCCGCCGACCACGGCGCCCGCACCGCTGCCGATGGGCGTCCTGGTTCCTTCGATACGCACCGGTCGCAGCGACTCGATGGTGCCCAGGCGCACCGTCTGGACCGAACGCGCCTCAGCGCGGGAATAGGTGTCCCCGGTCTGGGTGGCGGCACAGCCACCCAGGGTGAGCATCAGGCCCGCCAGAGGAACGATGAACAGAGACTTACGCATGACATACTCCTTACCGCCCTGGCCGGGTCGGCGTGATGAGGCTGCTCTTGGCAAGCGACACGGCTTGGCGCAGCATTGACGACTCTACTCTACGTGAGCGCCGCTACGGACAGCGCCCAGTGGTCGTGCAGCAGAGGTGAGACCTTTTCAATGGATTACTTCATTATCGTTGTGACCACGCTCGCCGGCATTCTCTTTCATGCCTGGCTCTTCGTGCTGTTCCGGCGCTGGGTCGACCGCGATCTCGCGCTATCGATCGCCGGAGAAGACCCCGCGCGTCGCGAATGGATGCTCGAGCGCCTCGCCCAGTCGCGGCAGTTGAAGATTCGGCGCCGGGACCTGGAGGCGTGGCTACGGAGCCAGGCCGCCGCCGGGGCTCCCGCTGTCAAGGTGCCAGCCGCTCCCTTGCCCAGTGTTGGCCAAGCCGACGGTAATTGAGGCGGTCGTGCAGACGGCTTGGCCGTCCCTGCCAGAATTCGATCCGCTCCGGCAGCAGGCGATAACCGCCCCAGTGCGGTGGACAGTGGGGCGGCTCTTCGATGAAACGTTGCTCGGTCTGCGCCAGTAGCTGCTCCAGCTCGGCGCGCCCGCGCAATACCCGGCTCTGCGGCGATGCCCAGGCCCCCAGGCGGCTGCCCAGCGGGCGAACTTGATAATAGGCTTCGGACTCGGCCGGCGAGACCTTCTCCACCTTGCCCTCGATGCGCACCTGGCGCTCCAGGGCCGGCCAGAAAAACGTCATGGCCGCCGAGGGGTTGGCCAGCAACTGGCGCCCCTTGTCGCTTTCATAGTTGGTAAAGAAAGTGAACCCCCGGTCATCCAGGGCCTTGAGCAGCAATATCCGGCAGTGCGGCCGCCCCTGCTCGTCCACCGTCGCCAAGGTCATGGCGTTGGGCTCGACAGGCGCCTGCTCGGTGCGCATGGCTTCATCGAACCAGAGATTGAACAAGGCGAATGGATCATCGGGGGCGTTGCTTTCGCTGAGTCCGTCACGGGTGTAATCGCGACGCATATCGGCGAGGGACTGGGTCATGGCAGGACTTCCTGGAGAGGGAAGCACAGCTTATGCATTCGCCTCGCCCGACTCAACGCGGCCGACAGGCGCCAGCAGTTGGCGCCTGTCGTCTCGTCATTTGCCCGCTTCGCTGACGGCCGCCAGTTGCTCGCCAGTCTCGATCGGCTTCTCGAAGCTGCTCGCCAAGGTAGCCAGCGCCCTCTGCGGGAGAAGCACCATCTCGATGCGGCGGTTCTGCGCACGTCCCTGCTCGCTGGCGTTGTCGGCGCGCGGCGCATCGGCACCGAGCCCCTTGATCATCAGGCGGTCGTGCTTGAGGCCACTCATGCGGAAAATCGCGCCAAAGGCACCGGCCCGGTCACGGCTCAGGGTGCGGTTAACGGCATCGTCCACATCACCATGGCCGAGCAGCATCACTGCCGCCTCATGATCGTTCTCCACGAGCTTGGCCACCTTCGTGATGGGACCAAGCACCGCTGGCAATAGCATGCTTGGACGATCCGGGTTGAAACTGCTGTCCACGGGCGCCGTGACGATAACCTGAGCATCGTTACGCGACACTTCGAAACGGCTGTCCTTCAGGGCTGACCGCAAGTGGGTCTCGTATTTGTCGAGCCAGGCGGCCTCGACCTTCGGCGTTTCGATCACCGAAGCGACCGGCTCTGCCGTTTCCTTGGAACTGCAGGCGGCAAGGGAGATGCAGAGAATCAGGGTCGCGCTCTTGAACAACTTCATGGGCCAGTCCGTCGGGTCGGTTCTGATAAGTGGGGAGACATGCGAAGCGTAGCTAGGTTTCACTTGAATTACCTCAACCAACGTCTTCTTTCATAAACAATAAATCGGACTTCTGACAAACGGCTAGGAGAGGCAGTCGCCTACCGCCTGTGCCAACGCCTGGGCACGAGGATCCATCATGACGTAGGGCCCCAGGGTGTTGGTCACGAAGCCGAAGGCCACCTGCCGCTCAGGATCGGCGAAACCCAGGCATCCTCCTGCTCCCGGATGGCCGAAACTTGCCGGCCCCATGCCAAAGGTCGCGCCAGGCTGGCCTGGCTGATCCAGCCAGCAGCCCAGCCCGTAGCGCGTCCTCGCCAGCAGCGTCAGATCTTCGCCGAGGCTGTGCTCGCGGGTCATCTCGGCGAGCAGCTCGGGAGCCAGCAGGCGACCGTCCAGCAGCGCGGCGTAGAAGCCTGCCAGCGACCGGGCGTTGCCATGCAGGTTGGCGGCCGGCAGTACGCTCCGCTGCCACTCCGGCTTGTTGCCACTATTGAGAAAGCCCGGCGGGTTGCCAAAGGCGCGCCCCACGAGCGAGGCCGGATCGGCCGCTACGGCCTTCATCAGGCGTTGCGCACCCTCGTCACCGAAATCGTTGCGTACCCGACCGAGGTAGGCCGTTCGCGCCATCGCCTCGTCGCCGAGGCCAAGATGCAGGTCAAATCCCAACGGCCGTGCCACACGGGCGATGATCGCCTCCCCCGGTGCGCGACCGTCTACCAGGCGAAGCAATTCGCCCAGGATCCAGCCGAAGGTCATCGGCGCATAGCCCTGGCCATCGCCGGGGGTCCACCACGGCCTTTCCTCGGCCACTGCACAGGTCATGCGCTGCCAGTCATATAGCGCCTGGGCGGGTAGCGGCTCGCGCAAAGCCGGCAGACCCGCCCGATGACAGAGCACCTGGCGCAGGGTGATGGCCTCCTTGCCGTTGCGGCCAAACGCCGGCCAATAGCCTGCCAGCGGCGCGTCGAGCGCCAGCCGACCCTCGGCAACGAGCTGCAGAACCGAAGTCGCGGCGAGGGTCTTGGAGCAGGAAAACAGGTTGACCAGCGTGTCGCTGTGCCACACGGCTTCGTTGGCCGCATCCACCGTACCGGCCCATAGATCCAGCACCGTCTCGCCGCCGACCTGAACGCAAAGCGCCGCGCCACGCTGGCGGTTGCCCTCGAACAGACTGGCGAAGGTGTCACGAACCGACTCGAACCTCAGATCGAAATATCCCTGAACCTGCACGCTCACACCCCATGATCAGCGGCGACGGGCCCAGCGGCCTCGCCATTGGCGGCCAAGGCCTCTTTCGCGGCCTTGCTCAATTGCTTGATCGCATACTCGCGCCGCAGCGCCTCGCCTTTTCCAGCGCAGCTTTCGACATAGGCCAGCGCCACCGCAGGGCTCGAGCGGAAGAACCGCGCACCGCGTCCGGCCCGATGGGCATCGAAACGCCGCTGGACGTCGTCGCTGATACCACAGTAGAGGGCGCCATTGGCCGCCCGGACGAGATAAACGAACCAGGGTTTGCTCGCCGCCGTCATCGATACATCCACCCACGGGAAAACGTCCACACAGAGGCTACACTGCGCGGACTGGATCAGACGGAAAGCTTGCATGAATCTTCAGATCTTCACCACCGGCGGCACCTTCGACAAGCTCTATTACGATGCGCTCTCCGATTTCCAGATCGGCGACCCCACCGTGGATGACCTGCTTCGCGAGGCCCGGGTGGACTTCAGTTACAGGGTCGACAGTCTGCTGAAAAAGGACAGTCTCGACCTCACCGATGAGGACCGCGCGCTGATCCGCGATCAGGTCGCCGCCTGCGAACACCGGCACATTCTCATCATCCACGGCACCGACACCATGACCAACACCGCCGAGGCGCTGCGTGGCATCGCGGGCAAGGTCATCGTGTTCACCGGATCCATGCAACCGGCGCGCATGCGCCAGAGCGATGCCCCCTTCAATCTGGGGCTGGCCATCGGCGCCCTGCAGTTGTTGCCGGACGGCCTCTACATCGCCATGAGCGGACAGGTGTTCGAAGCCGGAAAGGTCAGGAAGAACCGGTCCGAGGGGCGCTTCGAGGGGCAATGACGGTGCGGCCCGGCTACTGGGCAGCTCATTCGTCCCGACGCAGGTCCGGCGGGATCGGCAGCTTGCCCAGCGGGTCGGGACGCCTTCCCTTGCCGGCCTGGTACTGGCGCAGCTGATAGACGTATGCCAGCACCTGCGCCACGGCCAGGTACAACCCCGCCGGGATCTCGCGGTCGATTTCGGTCGAGTAGTACACCGCCCGGGCCAGCGCCGGGGACTCGAGTACCATGACCTTGTGCTCGTTGGCGATCTCGCGGATCTTCAACGCCGTGAAGTCACCCCCCTTGGCCAGCACCACCGGCGCTGCGCCCTTCTCCGCGTCGTACTTCAGGGCGACGGCGAAGTGGGTCGGGTTGGTGATGACCACATCGGCCTCCGGCACCGCCTGCATCATCCGGCGGTTGGCCAGCTCGCGCTGGACCTGGCGAATGCGTGACTTCACCTCCGGCTTGCCCTCGGTGTCCTTGTACTCGTCGCGCACTTCCTGCTTGGTCATCATAAGCTTCTGCTTGTTGTCCCAGAGCTGGAAAGGCACGTCGACGGCGGCGATGAGGATCAGCCCGCAGGCCATCCAGAGCGCGCACCAGCCAATGATTTCGGCGCTGTGCAGGATGGCCCGATCGAGCGGTTGCTTGGCGATGGACACCAGATCGTCCTGATAGGCCGCAAGCACCGCCAGGGCAACCGCCAGCACCACGAGAAACTTGCCGAGCGCCTTCAGCAACTCGACCAGTGCCTTGGCGGAAAACATCCGCTTGAGCCCGGCCGCCGGGTTCATCCGGCTGACCTTGGGCGCCATGGCCTTGGCCGAAAACAGCCAGCCACCGAGCGACACCGGCCCAATGATCGAGGCGAGCGCCAGCGCCACCAGCAGGGGCAGTATCGCCTTGAGCGCCGCCAGGCCACTGCCGGCCAGCAGCATGCCCATGGCGTCCGGTGCCAGCAACGCCTCTCGGCTCAGGGCGAAATTGCTCTGCATGATGCTCATCAGGGTCAGTGCCAGGCCCTTGCCGGTGATCAGCAGGGCACCGATGCCGCCGAGGGTCACGGCGACGGTGCTGAGTTCCTTTGAGCGGGCCAGTTGGCCCTTCTCGCGGGATTCCCGGAGGCGTTTCTCCGTAGGTTCCTCGCTCTTGTCGGCCCCGCTCTCGCTTTCAGCCATCAGCCCGTCCTCCCATCAGCCTGCACCTGCCAGTTCACGCAACCACAGCAGCGCATCGGTCACGAATACCTGGTACTGGGCCATGATATCGGCCATGCCGATCCAGACGATGGCCAGCCCGAGCACCAGGGTCAGCGGAAAGCCGATGGCGAAGATATTCAGCTGCGGCGCCGCGCGGGTCATCAGGCCGAACGCGAGGTTGATCACAAGCAGCGCTGTGATCGCTGGCAGGACCAGCAGCAGCCCGGCCCCCAGTACCCAGCCGAGGCGGCCGGCGATCGCCCAGAAGTGATTGACCGAAAGGCCTTCGCCGACCGGCAGCGTGACAAAGCTTTCAGCGAGGATCTCGAGGGTCACCAGATGGCCGTTCATGGCAAGGAACAGCAGCACCACCAGCATGTTGAAGAACTGCCCGAGCACAGGCACCGAGATCCCGTTGGCCGGGTCCATCATCGAGGCGAACCCGAGGCCCATCTGCATGGCCAGCAATTGGCCGGAGACGATGAACAGGTGGAAGAACAGCTGCAGCGAGAAGCCCATCATGACGCCGATCAGCACCTGCTCGGCAATCAGGTACAGCGCCCGGACGCTGATCAGCTCGACCTCCGGCATCGGCCCCAGGGTCGGCACCAGAACGATGGCGATGGCCAGCGCCAGGTACAGCCTGACCCGCATCGGCACCAGTTGGGTGCCGATGATCGGCATGCTCATCAGCAGCGCGGCGACGCGAAACAGGGGCAGCAGGAACTGCGCGACCCAGCCGCCGATCTGAGCGTCGCTGAGCGCCAGCATCAGCCGATCAGCATCGGGATGTTATGGACCAGGTTTTCGGTGAACTCCATCATCTGACGAACCAGCCAGGGGCCGGCCCAGATCAGCGTGAGCAGCATCACCAGCAACCGTGGCAGGAAGCTCAGGGTCTGCTCGTTGATCTGGGTAGCGGCCTGGAACATGGCCACCACCAGGCCCACCAGCAGGCTGGGAAGTACCAACAGCGCCACCATGACGGTGGTCAGCCAGAGTCCCTCGCGGAACAGGTCAACCGCGACTTCAGGGGTCATCCGCGCGCTCCTAGAAAGTACCGAAACTGCCGGCCAGGGTGCCCATGATCAGCCCCCAGCCATCCACCAGCACGAACAGCATGATCTTGAACGGCAGCGAGATGATCAGCGGCGACAGCATCATCATGCCCATCGCCATCAGCACGCTGGCCACCACCATGTCGATGATCAGGAAGGGAATGAAGATCATGAAGCCGATCTGGAAGGCGGTCTTGAGTTCGGACGTGACGAAGGCCGGCACCAGGATGGTCAGGGGGACGGCGTCAGCGCTTGGTATGTCGGTACGCCGCGACAACCGGACAAAGAGTTCCAGGTCGGTTTCACGGGTCTGCGACAGCATGAAGTCCTTTAGCGGCACCTCGGCGCGGGCGATGGCCTCTTGAGCGGGGATTTCCTCGTTCAGGTAGGGTTGCAGCGCCGCCTCGTTGATGCGGTCGAACACCGGCGCCATGATGAACAAGGTGAGAAACAGCGCCAGGCCGACCAGGATCTGGTTCGACGGCGTCTGCTGCAGGCCGAGCGCCTGGCGCAGGATCGAGAAGACGATGATGATCCGCGTGAAGCTGGTCATCAGCATGACGAACGCCGGGATGAAGCTCAGCGCTGTCATGATCAGCAGGATCTGCAGGCTGACCGAATACTCCTGCTGCCCTTCGGGATTGGTCGACAGGGTGATCGCCGGGATCGACAGCGGATCGCTGGCAGCGGTCTGCGCAGCGGCCAGCGGCGCCGCCAGGCTCAGCAGCAGGAAGATGAACAGACGCCAGGGGGACATTACGACTTGTCCTTGTGATCCTTGCCGAGCAGCTCCATGAGCCGTTGGGCGAATTCAGGGGTGGCCGGCTCGGTCGAGGGCGGCTCGACCGGCTCGGTGAGTACGTGCAGCGGCGTGATGCGCCCGGCGCTCAGGCCCAGGAGGATTTGCTCCTTGCCTACCTGGACCAGCACCAGGCGGTCGCGCGGGCCGAGGTGCTGGACCGCCAGGGTGCGGATCAGCTGGCCACCGCCGGGCTTGAACTGCTGCATGCGTCGCAGCATCCAGCCGAGGCCGAAGATCAGACCGACCACCAGCAGCAGGCCCAGCAGCATGCGCGTCAGCTGACCGACGACATCGCTGCCGGCGGCCGGCTCGGCGGCCAGCACCGGCCAGCTGACCAGCAGCACAGCGAACAGGACGGTGCGCACTTCAGCGCAGCTTCTGGATGCGTTCGCTGGGACTGATCACGTCCGTCAGGCGAATGCCGAACTTTTCGTTGACCACCACCACTTCGCCGTGGGCGATCAGCGTACCGTTGACCAGCACATCGAGCGGCTCGCCCGCCAGGCGGTCCAGCTCCACCACCGAGCCCTGGTTGAGCTGCAGCAGGTTGCGGATGTTGATCTCGGTCGAGCCGACCTCCATGGAGATTGTCACCGGGATGTCGAGGATCACGTCCAGGTTGGGCCCGTCCAGTGTCTGGCGCGGATTGTTCGGCCGCGGCGAGGCGCCAAACTCTTCGATGGGTGCCTTCGGCGGCGCCGAGGCCGACGCCTGATTCATCAGGGCGTCTATGTCGTCCTGGCTGGCATCTCCGGCCTCGGCCAGGGCGCTGGCCCACTCGTCGGCCAGCGCCTGCTCTTCACTGGTCATGTTTTCTTTCTCGTCTGCCACTTTCGGATCCTCGACAATGCCGCGCCTGGGGCACGGCTCAACGCATGACTTCGATGGGGGCGATCACCTGGAGCGCCAGGTTGCCCTTGTGGGCGCCCAGCTTCACCTTGAACGCCGGCATGCCACTGGCACGCATGATGATGTCTTCCGGCATCTCCACGGGGATGACGTCGCCGGGCTGCATGTTCAGGATGTCGCGCAGCTTCAACTGGCGGCGTACCAGGGTCGCGGCCAGCGGCACCTTGACGTCGAGAATGTCCTCGCGCAGCGCCTTGCTCCAGCGCTCGTCCTGATCGTCCAGGTCCGACTGGAAACCGGCATCGAGCATTTCCCGGATCGGCTCGATCATCGAATAGGGGAAGGTGACGTGCATGTCGCCACCGCCGCCGTCCAGTTCGACGTGGAAGGTCGACACCACCACCACCTCGCTCGGGCCGACGATATTCGCCAGCGCCGGGTTGACCTCGGAGTTGAGGTACTCGAACTCGACGTTGAGCAGTGCCTGCCAGGCCTCCTTGAGGTCGACGAACATCTGGTCCAGCACCATGCGCACCACGCGCAGTTCGGTAGGCGTGAACTCGCGCCCTTCGATCTTGGCGTGACGGCCATCGCCGCCAAAGAAGTTGTCCACCAGCTTGAACACCAGCTTGGCGTCGAGGATGAACAAGGCGGTGCCGCGCAGCGGCTTCACCTTCACCAGATTGAGGCTGGTGGGGACGTACAGCGAATGCACGTACTCACCGAACTTCATCACCTGCACCCCACCGACTGCCACATCGGCGCTGCGCCTGAGCAGGTTGAACATGCTGATGCGGGTGTACCGGGCGAAGCGCTCGTTGATCATCTCCAGGGTCGGCATGCGGCCGCGGACGATGCGCTCCTGGGTGGTCAGGTCATAGCTCTTGACGCCGCCCGGCTCGACATCGCCATCGGTATCCACCAACCCGTCGTCGACGCCGTGCAGAAGCGCATCGATCTCGTCCTGGGAAAGCAGGTCTTGTACGGCCATCTTTGGCAGCCCTTATTGCAATACGAAGTTGGTGAAAAGCACTTGCTCGATGGCCAACTGGCCAGTCTCCTGCTGGGCCAGTTCCTGCACGCTGGCCGTTGCCTGCTGACGCAACATCTCCTTCCCCACCGGCGTCATCAGCTGGGCGAAGTCCTGGCTGGAAAACAGCATGACCAGGCGGTTGCGCAACAGCGGCATGTGGGTCTTCAGTGCATCGAGCGATTTCTGGTCCCGGGACATCAGCGCAACGCTGACCTGCATGTAGCGCGGGCGATTGTCGTGCCGGTAGTTGATGACGAAGGCCGGTGCCAGCGCCTCATAGATGGCTGGCTGGGCGACTGGTGCAGCGGCCTGATCCGGTTCGGCATCACTGTCCTTGCTCAGCAGGAACCAGGTGACCGCCACGGAAATGCCGGCTACCAGCAACAGCGCCACGACCCCGAGGATGATGAGTTTGAGCTTGCCGCCGCCGTTGCCGTCACCAGGCGCTTTTGCCGCCTTGGGTTTCTTTGCCATGCCAGTAATCCGTCATCTTCTTGGGTTTGACCCGGGTTCAACACAGGGGTAGCAACACGCGGGCCAGGAGTATCAGGTAGCAGGCGACCCTCGTAAACGGGCCGACAGAAGGCAACCGCAGAAATCTGCTTCAGGCGTAGTAATCCACCAGCCCGCGGGCCCCGTCCGAGCGATCGGCGGCCAGCTCGATCACGCCCGTCGCCAGGTCCTCGCTATCATCCTCTGCTGCAGATCTCGAGCCGCTGCCGTGGCCCTGCCCCCCCTGCGAGGCCGAGTGGTCCGAGACGCTGGCGTCCGCAAGGCTGAGGCCCTGCTGGGCGAAAAGCTCGCGCAAGCGATGCATCTGCGCTTCCAGCGCATCACGAACATGGGCGTGCGGGCTGAGAAAGGTGACCTGGGCCTGGTCCTTGCTGATCTCGATACGCACTTCCATCCGTCCGAGTTCAGCCGGATCGAGCTGGATCTCTGCCGACTTCAGGTTCTGGCTCGACATCCACATGACCCGCTCTACGACGGCTTCACTGAAACCCGCCTGCTGCGGGCCAAGCGGCGCGCCCGGCAGCCGCTCGGTAGGCGTGACGGGAGTCGGCGCGGGCATCAGCGATGGGACCGGGCGGCCCGGGGCCGCGTCTCTCGGGCTTGGAGCCAAGAGTTCGAGCTCGGTCTCGCCCGCTTCGGACCCAGCCTCGGTAGCCTCGCCTGCCAGCGCCGCCAGGGCGGCGCCGAGCACCTCGGCCTCGCCGTCAAGCGCCGTAAAGGGCTCAGCGACCCCCTTGCCAGCCTCGCGTAGGCAGGGGTCAGTCAGCAGAAGCTCTGGCGCTGCCTCGGATCCGGCAGGCGCCTGCACGACAGGTGTCATCAGGGACCAGATGAACAGCGGTTCGCCAGCGCCCGAAGGGTCTCCGTCCTCAGCGTTCTCGCCGCCTCCCGACGCCGACCATCCTACAGGTGTCGTATCGGTGACGCCCGTGAGCACGAACGCGGCACCTTCTGCCCCCGTCGGTGACGGTTCCATGGCGCCTGACGCTGCGTCGACGGCTTCGGCTGGCCGCTCGGGATCTCGCCGGGTCGCCCCTGCCGCGGACGACCGCTCGCCTGACTGGATCTCCGGGGTCCGCTCCGGCGCCCTGCTGGCGCCCTCGGTGGGTCTGGCCTGGCGCTCCCGGTCATAAACCCTGGAGAAGCTGGAAGGCTCGTCGCGCCTGGCCTCGGCCCCCTTGGCAGGAGGCAGGTTACGGGGTTCGGCAGGCGTCGGAAGCAGCACGTGTGGAAGAAGGGCCATGGCAGCAGTCACGTCAGGGGATTCAGCCGTGACGAAGCAAGGTTTGCGCCAGGCCGAGCCAAGGGTCAGTCATGGGCCAATAGCAGGCGCCGGACCACAGCGAATTCCTCTTCGACACGGGCGACGAGTTCCGCCGCTGCCGCTAGTTGCCCGCTCCGGCCCAGGTCTTCCAACAGCTGGCAAAGGTGGACCAGCCGTACGGCGCCCAGGTTGCTGCTGCTGCCCTTGAGGCTGTGGGCTGTACGGCGAAGCGCCTCGGCTTCGCCGCTCGCGCTGGCCTGACGCAGGGCCAGAAGGCGTGTTTCGGAGTCGTCGAGATAGGTTTTCAGGAGCAGCGGAAATCCTTCCAGCATGATCTCCCTCAGTGCCCGCAGAGTGCTCTGGTCCAGATGAAGGTCAGGCAACTGATCGCTCCTTGTACAGCTTGCTGCTCATGTTGGGGAAGTCCAGTTGAAGACAGCACTCAGGGCACTGCCGTCCGCTTCCCATTCGATTCCATCGCTGAGTTCAGTCACCAGCCGCAGACCGCGTCCGCTCAGCGCGACTGGCTCGCACGGACTGGCCAGAGCCTTGCGCACGTCAAAACCGGGGCCGCTATCGGAAAGGCGGACGCGCAATCGTCCGCCACTCGCAGCCGGGGTGAAATCCAGCGCGATGCGCACCTCGCCCTGATCGAGCGTGCGCAGACGCTGCTCTCGCAGTTCGTAATAGCGGGCGAAACCCTCACTGTCACGTTTCAGGCGCGAATCCAGGCCAAGTACCCCATGCTCCAGGGCATTGGCATAGAGCTCGGCCAGAACGGTGTAGACCGCTCCCGCCCGCGGTCTGAGCTCGCGCACCTGCAGCAGAAGCTGCAGGATCAGTGGCAGGGGATTGAAGTTGCGCAGCGTCTCGCCGCGCAACTGCAGTTCAGTGGACCAGTCCAGCGGACCTGCGCTGACCGAGGACAAGCCCGGAAAACTGAGCGGTGTCCAGCTCATCGCCTCGCCAGGGCAGATCTCCACCAGGCTTAGATCATCCTGATGCTCGCCGCGAAACGCGGCCAGCGCATGCTGAATCTCTTCGAACAGTGCCGAGCGGTCGCGGTTGGCCTCCAGCACCGCCAGCAAGCGCGCCTCGCCAAACAGTTCGCCAGAGACGTTACGACTTTCCAGCATGCCATCTGACAACATCAGCAGACGATCACCCGCCTGCAACGAGACCGTCTGCAAGCGCTCGACGAAGCGCCCAGGGTCCAGCACGCCGAGTGGAAGATGCCGTGAACTCAGCGCGATCCGAGTGCCATCCTCGCGCAACAGGTAACCGTCCGGCAGTCCGCCGTTCCAGACACGGAGCAGCCCCTGCGGCATATCGATGTCGAGCAGCATTGCGCAGCAGAATACTTCCACCGGCAGGATGCGCACCAGCTTGGCATTGAGTTCGTGAATGATGTCGGAGCCGGAATAGCCCTTGGCGGCCATGCGGTAGAACGACTCGGCCAGAGGCATGGCCCCGATCGCCGCGGGCAAGCCGTGACCGGTGAAATCGCCCAGCAGCACGAACAGGTGTCCGGCAGGCGATTGCGCGGCGAGCAGCAGGTCGCCGTTGAACAGCGCCAGGGGCGATTGCAGGTAGCGAATATTGGGCGAATCGAGGCAGCCCGTATGCGCGACCTTGTCGAAGATGGTCTTGGCCAGGCGTTGTTCGTGGAGCAATTGCCGGTGCTGCCTGGCGATCAGGTCACGCTGCTCCAGTACCATCGCTTGCAGCAGGCGCAAACGGTTCATCGCCAGGATCTTGGCTTCGAGGATGATCGGGCTGTAGGGCTTTGGCAGAAAATCATCACCGCCGGCCTCCAGGCAGCTGACCAGCGCCTCGCTTTCCGCCAACGACGTCAGAAAGATCAGGGGAACCAGCTCGTCCCCGGCGATGGACTTGATCCGCCGGGATGCATCGAAACCATCCATGACCGGCATCAGCACATCCATCAGCACCAGTTGCGGTCGCTTCTGGCGAAACACCTCTACCGCTTCCTCACCATTGGAAACCGGCAGCGGCTCGTGGCCCTGGCGGCTGAGCAGCGTGCAGAGGATCAGGCGATCCGTGGGGTTGTCATCGGCGACGAGGATCGACAGCCGTGTCGT
Organism: Stutzerimonas tarimensis; assembly: GCF_042648805.1. Taxonomy (NCBI): domain Bacteria; kingdom Pseudomonadati; phylum Pseudomonadota; class Gammaproteobacteria; order Pseudomonadales; family Pseudomonadaceae; genus Stutzerimonas; species Stutzerimonas tarimensis. The sequence continues at coordinate 190,932 of NZ_JBHRXZ010000024.1, forward strand.
CGTCATCAGATGATCTCGAACAACTGGTCGAAATTGGACACCATGAGAATCTTGCGCACGTCCGCGCCGGGGTTGAGCAGGCGGATACTGGCCGAGTCGCCTCCAGCATAGTCGCGCAAGAGCAGCAGCATGCCGAGGGCCGAGCTGTCCATGTAAGTGACGCCCTGGAAATTCACCACGTAACGCTGTGGGCGGACATCGGCACCGAGATAAGCGTCGCGAAAAAGCTGATGGGTGCTGTAATCGAAGCGGCCCTGAATGGCGATGGTCAACTCCTGACCATCAGCCGAAGGCTGCGATGTGATGCTCATGAACACTCCTGTATCGGCGGCGAGGCGGCTCACCTGAATGACCCTGGCAACCGCTGCCTGCGGACAGGGCCAATCCGAAGCGATGGAATTCTTTTCAGGCGGCGTTAAATAGCATCACATGCAGCGGCGGGCAACCTCAATGCGGCCGGGACCGCCCCGCCAGTCGCTGGCAGAATTCGTCGAGCATCTTCTGCTCCCGCTTGTCCGCCGCCACCCGCGCCTCCTGCAGGTGCCGCTCCACCAGCTTGCGCAACCCTTCCAGCCGGGCATGACGCTGCTGCCAGTCCTGGCGCAGCTTGGCCAGGTTGTCTCGATGCCACGCGACATTTCGCTGCTGCTGACCAATTGCTGTTTCAAGCTGGCTGAGAAATCGCTGGTAGTTCATCAGCCACTGCCCTGAGACGCCCTGGGAGCCTTCGGTCATCCATTGCTGCTGATAGTCACTGTAGTAACGGTCCAGATCGGCGAGTTTTTCCTGCGCCTGGGTCAGAAGCGTTTGTCCCTGTCCCAGCCGCTTGGCCGACTCCCGCTCCGCGCGTTCGGCCATGTCGATCACCGGTGCCAACCGCTCGGCCTTGCTCGGCATGCCGTCTACTCCTACCGTGCGTTAAGCAGTGAAGACAGACGGCTGGCACTTTGTGCCAGGCCTTCGCTCTCGTTGAGCCCCTGCCGCAGGAAGCCGCCCATCTCCGCCTGACGGGCAATGGCCAGGTCGGTTTCCGGATCGCCGCCGGGCACGTAGGCACCGACGCTGATCAGATCGCGGCTCTGCTGATAGCGTGACCAGAGCTGCTTGAAACGCTGGGCGTTGCGCAAGTGCTCGGCACTGACCACCTGAGGCATGACCCGACTGATCGAGGCCTCTATGTCGATAGCCGGATAATGCCCCTCTTCCGCCAGCCGCCGCGACAGTACGAAGTGTCCGTCGAGCACGCCCCGGGCGGCATCAGCGATGGGATCCTGCTGATCGTCGCCTTCGCTGAGGACAGTGTAGAAGGCGGTGATCGAGCCGCCACCCGCCTCGGCATTGCCGGCCCGCTCCACCAGGCTCGGCAGCTTGGCGAATACCGAAGGCGGGTAACCCTTGGTGGCTGGTGGCTCGCCGATGGCCAGGGCAATCTCACGCTGCGCCTGGGCATAGCGTGTCAGCGAGTCCATCAGCAACAGCACGTTCTTGCCCTTGTCGCGGAAGTATTCGGCGATCCGGGTGCAGTACTGGGCTGCACGCAGGCGCATCAGCGGCGCGTCGTCGGCAGGCGAGGCCACCACCACCGAGCGCTTGATGCTCTCCTCGCCGAGGATATGCTCGATGAACTCCTTCACCTCGCGGCCCCGTTCACCGATCAGGCCGACCACGATGATGTCCGCCTCGGTGAAGCGCGTCATCATCCCCAGCAGTACCGATTTACCGACACCGGTACCGGCGAAAAGGCCCAGACGCTGACCGCGGCCAACCGTGAGCAGGCCGTTGATGGAGCGGATGCCCACGTCCAGTGGAACGCTGATTGGATGACGCTTGAGCGGGTTGATCACCGGCCCGTCCATCGGTACCCAGTCCTCGGCCTTCATCCCGCCCTTGCCGTCCAGGGCACGGCCGGCGCCATCCAGCACGCGGCCGAGCATCGAGGTGCCCATGGGCAGCCGGCCGGTATTGGGCAGCGGCACCACCCGGGCGCCCGGCGCAATACCGCTCAGGCTGCCGACCGGCATCAGGTACAGCTTGCCGGCGGAAAAACCCATGACTTCCGCCTCCACCTGGGTGGGGTGATAGCTATCGTCGTTGATCACCAGGCAGCGGCTGCCGACCGCGGCGCGCAGCCCTTCGGCTTCCAGCGTGAGCCCGACCATGCGCAGCAGACGGCCTTCGAGGATCGGCTTGGCAGGCAGCGCCACGGCTTCGCAATAGCCCTCCAGACGATGGGCGAAGCTGATCCGCTCAAGACGCATGATCGGCGTCCAGGTCGATGTGCAGATCCGCCGCCGGCGGATTGGTCGCGTTTTCCCGCTGATGCTCGAACAGTTGCTCGATGGCCTGCGCCAGGCGGGTCTCGACGCTGGCATCGATGCGGCTATGTTCGGTTTCCACGCGGCAACCGCCGGGCGACAGGCTTTCGTCTTCGAGGATCCGCCAGCGCTCTTCGTGGCGCTCGCGCAGCGCCCGGGCCAATTCGAAATCCTGAGGATTGACGTGGATGCGGATGTTCTCTGCCCCCATTGGTAAAAGCTTGAGCGCCTCGCGCAGCACCGATGTGATCTGGCTCGAGTCGATCAGCAGGTCGCGCCGGATCACCTCCCGTGCCAGATGGCTGAGCAGCGTGATCATCGAGTGCTCGAGGTTACGGTCCTGCTCGGCGATGGGCTCGAGCAACTGGCCCATCAGCCGCTCGAGACTTTTCAGCTTCGGCGTGAGGGCCGCCTCGGCTTCCTGTCGGGCCTTCAGCTGGCCCGCATGAAAGCCGTCGCGCTCGCCGGTGGCGAAGCCTTCGTTGTAAGCCTCCTCACGGATGGCCTCGAGCTCTTCGAGTGTCAAAGGCTTGACGTGCTCGATCTCGACTTCTTCGATCTGGGGCTGTTCCTCTTCGACCGGCACCGGCTCGCTCGGGGTGACCGGCTCTGCGGGCGCGTCGAAGCTGGGCAATGCCCAGCGGTCGAAGATGGCCAGCCCGCGGATCAGGTCGCCGGGATTGTCGTTGTCGCTCATCGGCTCAGATCATCTCGTCGCCGCCCTTGGAGCCAAGGGCGATTTCCCCGGACTCGGCCATGCGACGAGCAATGGTGAGGATTTCCTTCTGGGCATTCTCGACGTCGCTGACGCGCACCGGGCCCTTGGATTCGAGGTCGTCGCGCAGCAACTCGGCGGCACGCTTGGACATATTCTTGAAGATCTTGTCCTTGATGCCGTCGTCAGCCCCTTTCAGCGCCAGCACCAGCACGTCCGAGGAGACCTCGCGCAGCAGCGACTGGATGCCACGGTCGTCGACGTCGATCAGGTTGTCGAAGACAAACATGAGGTCCTCGATCTGGCTGGACAGGTCGGTATCCACCTCGCGTATGGAATCCATCAGCGCCCCTTCGACCGAGCTGTCGAGGTAGTTCATGATGTCGGCCGCGCGCTTGACCCCGCCGAGCGTGGTCCGGCTGGTATTGGAATTGCCCGAGAACTGCTTTTCCAGGATCAGGTTGAGTTCCTTGAGCGCCGCCGGTTGCACAGTGTTCAGGGACGACACCCGCAAGATGATGTCGAGTCGCACCTTGTGGTCGAAATGCGCCAGCACTTCGCCGGCCTGATCAGGATCGAGATAGGCCACCACGATGGCCTGAATCTGCGGGTGCTCGTAACGGATCACGTCAGCGACCGCTCGCGGCTCCATCCACTTGAGGCTGTCCAGACCGCTGGTGTTGCCGCCCAGAAGGATCCGATCGATCAGGCTGCCGGCCTTGTCCTCACCCAGCGCCTGGGTGAGCATCTTGCGGATGTAGCCATCCGAACCTACGCCCAGGCTGGTCTGGTCGCCGACGATCTCGACGAACTCGCTCATCACTCTCTCTACCTGCTCCCGGTGCACGTTACGCATCTGTGCCATGGCGGTGCCGACCTTCTGCACCTCCTTGGGCCCGAGGTGCCGAAGCACTTGCGCCGCATCGGTTTCACCGAGCGATAGCAGGAGAATCGCCGCCTTGTCGACCTTGTTCAGTTTGGCGGGCAGTCTGTCATTCATCAGCATTGATCCACTCTTTGACTACCTGGGCGACACGGCCTGGGTCTTCTGCCACCAGGCTCTTGATCGCATTCAACTGCGCGTCATAACCCTCGCTCGGGCTCGGCAGCATGATGTTCTGCGGCCCGCTCAGGCTCACCCGATCGTTGCGCAGGCCGCCATCCAGGCCACCGCCCATATCGCCCAGATCGACGTCGCCATTGCCGTCGGCCGCCACGTTATTGCCAGGGGCGGCCGTCGAGGTGAGGTTCTTCAACACCGGCCGCAGCACGCCGAACACCAGCACCAGAATGAACAGCACGCCGAGCACCTGCTTGACGATGTCCCAGAACCAGGGCTGCGAATAGAAAGGAATTTCCCCGAACTCTTCGAAATTGTCCGCCATGAACGGCGTATTGATCACGCTCACGCTGTCGCCGCGGCTGGCATCGAAGCCTACCGCATCCTGTACCAGGCGAGTGAAGCGCGCCAGTTCCTCGGCGTTCCAAGGGGTTCGCACGGCTTCACCAGCGGCGTTGATGCGCACCTGGTCATCCACGACCACCGCCACCGACAGGCGACGCAGCCGACCCTGTTGCTGACGGGTATGACTGATGGAACGATCCAGCTCGTAGTTGCGGGTCGCCTGTTCGCGCCGGTCGGAAGGAAACGGCGCCAACATCGGCTGGCCGGTCGCCGGGTCGATGATCTGCTGACCGTTGATATCCACCAGTGGCTGCCCCGGCGCAACCGCGCCCGCGGCGGCCTGCCCCCCGGTCTGCTCCGGCGCGGCGGCGGCACCGGGCGGCTGATTGGCCAGGGCACCCGGGATCCCCTGCGGCCCCTGGCTGCTCTGGCGCTGCTCGTTGAGGCTCTGTTCGCTCCGCAGCGCGGGCTGGTCGGGGTTGAAGGTTTCCGAAGTGGACTCCACGGCGCTGAAGTCGACGTCAGCAGAGACTTCGGCCTTGTAGCGGCCGTTGCCCAGCGCGGGCAGGAGGATGTTGTGAACGCGCTGGGTGTAAAGGCTTTCCAGGCGGCGAGAATGATCGAACTGCTTGCCAGCCATGGTCAGTTCGGAAAGCTGCTGCTGGTCCGACAGCAGGTTGCCCTTCTGGTCCACGACCGTGACCTGCTCCTTGGACAGCTCCGGCACGCTCGTCGCCACCAGATTGACGATCGCCATCACCTGGCTTGGCTCCAGGGTACGGCCGGCGTACATCTCCACCAGCACGGAGGCGGTGGGCTTGCGCTCGTCGCGAACGAATACCGAACTCTTGGGGATCGCCAGGTGAACCCGCACACCCTTGACGTTGTTCAAGCTCGCGATGGTGCGTGCGAGCTCGCCTTCGAGACCGCGGCGATAGCGGGCCGCCTCCATGAACTGACTGGTGCCCAGACCCTGCTCGCGATCGAGGATCTCGAAGCCGACGTTATTGTCGCTCGGCGCGATGCCGGCGCTGGCCAGCGCGAGCCGGGCACGCCCGAGATCGTCGGCCTTGACCAGCAAGGCGCCCGAATTGGGCTCGACGGTGTAGCGGATGTTGGCTGCCGACAGGTTGTCCATGACCTGCTTGGCGTCCATCCCGGTGAGGCTCGGCAGCAAGGGACGATAATCGGGCTGCTGCGACCAGAGCACCACGGCAAAGCCGATCGCCACGCTCGCCGCCAGGCCGACCAGCAGGCCAATCTGGCGCAGCATGGGCATGTCGGAGAGATTTTCCAGAAACGACAGGCCCAGCAGGGGCTTCTTCGGCTCGTTCGAATTCGCGGTGGTCGGGACGGGGACATTCGGGGTCGCTGCATCAGCCATGACTCAAACTCACCTCAAACCGGCATCTGCATGATGTCTTGATAGGCCTGGACCAGCTTGTTGCGAACCTGGGTGGCGGCCTGGAAGGAAATACTGGCTTTCTGCGACGCGATCATCACCTCGGTGAGATCGACACCGCCCTGGCCCATCTCGAAGGCGGTCGCCATCTGGCCGGCCGCCTGCTGGGTTTCGTGCACCTTGCCGATGGCCTGACCCAGCATGTCGGAGAACTTGGGGGTCTCCGCCGCCTCGGCTACCGCTTCAGGCTTGGCACGAGCCATGGCCTCCATTTGCATGGAGCGCATTTCCAGCATCAAGCGATTGAATTGGACACCCTGGCTCATATCACCTCCGGCCTGCGCATGTTTTTTGACGCCTTGCGTCACGCAGGAGGGATTAAGCAAGGGCGATGCCAGGTCAGGCGGAACTCTGGTGACCTGCCTCGCGTGCCGCGCGGAAGAATACCAGCGCCATGGCCAGTTGGGCACCAAGCAGGGGTAACAGCGCCGGCAGCAGCAGGATCAGCGAGGCCAGCATCAGCCCGCCGACGATGTTCAACCAGGCCAGGGCGCGCAGGCTCGGATAGCCCTTGCGCAATGCCAGCAGGCGTAACCCCAGCCAGGCGAGGCAGAGGCCCTGGGCAGCGAGCAGGAGGAGAAAGCCCAGCTGCCAGCCGCTGCTCAGCACCAACCGGTCCGCCATCAGCAATTCCAGCGCTTCGCCGACAAGACCGAACAGGATTACCAGCCAGACCGGCCAGCCCACCCCTCGAGCGGCAAAGCAACGCTCGACGAATTCCTTGAAGCGGATCAGCAGGAAAGTTTCCAGCAGCACCAGGACCAGGCGCAGCCAGAAGGCCGCGCGCTGCAGGACGAGATCGGCCGTGGCGCTCGCCACCAACCCCAGGCTGAGCAGCGCGAGCGTACCGATCATCGCGGCCAGGCACAGCAGCGCCAGCATCCGCAGGCGGCCGGGGGACCAGCCAGCGGCACGGTGTACAGCGCCGCTCTCGTCGACCAGCTTCGCCCGCGGCGTGGTGTAGGGGTTTTCCGGTTGCATCAAATCTCCTGTAGGTACAGCATTTCGCCCCTTGCACCAGCGCGCCCGCCGATCATCCAGGACTCCGCATGACCAGCCACGCCACGCTCCGCCCGCTGGCGGACTCCTCCCCTTCGACACTGATAGCCGGCTTTGTTGCCATGCTGACCGCCTACACCAGCTCCCTGGTGCTGATGTTCCAGGCCGGTCAGGGTGCCGGGTTGAGCAGCGGCCAGATCGCTTCCTGGATCTGGTCGCTGTCGATCGGCATGGCCCTGTGCAGTGTGCTCTTGTCGCTGCGCTACAGAGCGCCGATCGTGGTGGCCTGGTCGACCCCCGGCGCGGCACTGCTGATCTCAAGCCTGCCCACCGTACCCTATGGTGAAGCGATCGGCGCCTTCATCGCGACTTCGGTGCTGATCGTGGTGTGCGGGATCACAGGCAGTTTCGAGCGCATCATGCGAGTGATTCCCCCTTCGCTGGCAGCTGCCCTGCTGGCCGGCATCCTCTTTCGCATCGGTCTGGAAATCTGCCGGGCAATGGAAATCCAGCCCCTGCTGGTATTCGGTATGTTCATCACCTATCTGCTGGCCCGGCGCTGGGCGGCGCGCTACGCGGTGCTCGCAGCACTGTCGCTGGGCTCCATGCTGGCCTACAGCCAGGGCCTGGTGGACTTTTCCGGGGTTAGTCTCGAACTGGCCACACCGGTCTGGACCACACCGGCATTCTCCGTGGCCGCGATGATCAGCATCGGCTTGCCGCTCTTTGTCGTCGCCATTGCCTCACAGAACATGCCTGGGCTGGCGGTACTACGGGCCGAAGGCTATCAGGCGCCCGCCTCGCCGTTGCTCACGGTCACCGGCCTGGCTTCGATAGTCCTGGCACCCTTCGGTAGCCATGGAGTTCATCTCGCGGCTATCACCATGGCGATCTGCAGCGGCCCGCAGGCCCATCCGGATCCCGCCCGGCGCTACACCGCAGCCATGTGGTGTGGCCTTCTCTGCGGAGTCGTCGGCCTGTTCGGCGCCACCCTGGCTGCGCTGTTCGCAGCCTTCCCCCAGGCGCTGGTGTTGTCCATCGCGGCGCTGGCCTTGCTCGGCTCCATCAGCGCAGGACTGACGCAGGCGATGAGTGAGCCAAGCGAGCGAGAGGCGGCGCTGGTGACCTTTCTGGTCACCGCATCGGGCCTGACCCTGTGGAACATCGGTTCGGCGGTCTGGGCGCTGGTCGCCGGCCTGCTGACCCTGCTGATCTGTCGCCGCCGCCCGCGCTAGTCAGCCAGCCAGCCCAGCCACGAGTGCGGCCAGCGCCTCGGCAGGATCCACTGCACCGGTGATAGGCCGCCCGATCACCAGGTAGTCGGCTCCCGCCTGACGGGCTTCGGCGGGCGTCAGGATGCGCCGCTGATCATCCTGCACACTGCCGGCCGGGCGAATGCCCGGCGTCACCAACGCCAGCCGTGGCAGGCTTGCCTTGATCGCCCTGGCTTCCTGTGCCGAACACACCAGGCCATCGAGGCCGGCGCGATCAGCCAGGGCGGCCAGCCGCATCACCTGCTGGGCCGGGTCGAGATCCAGGCCGATGTCCGCCAGATCGCTCTGCTCCATGCTGGTCAGGACCGTCACCCCAATCAGCAGGGGCTGTTCGCCGCTACGCTGGTCCAGTACCTCACGGCACGCCGCCATCATGCGCAACCCGCCAGAACAATGCACATTGACCATCCACACCCCGAGCTCGGCGGCCGCTTTCACCGCCATGGCCGTGGTATTGGGAATGTCGTGGAATTTGAGGTCCAGAAAGACTTCAAACCCCCTATCATGCAAGGACTCGACGACGGCTGGCCCGCATCGGGTGAACAGCTCCTTGCCTACCTTCACGCGGCACAGCGCGGGGTCCAGCTGGCCCGCCATGGCCAATGCGGCATCACGGGAAGGAAAATCGAGCGCTACGACAATCGGGGTCTGGCAGGCCATGGGGCACCTCGGCTGAAAACGGCGCGCATTGTCGCAAAAACCCCCAGGCGCGGCGACCCTCATCCAGACGCCGCGCCGCTGTATCGAAGGAGTGCATCATGCCCTGGTATATCTGGTTGATCATGTTCGCGGTACTGGGCTCCATCGTCGGCAGCCTGCTGCTGCTGCGTTCGACCGCACGAAAGATTCCCCTGACGGAAGAACAGAAGCAGCGAATCGCCGAGCGCAATGCAAGGCTGGACGCTGAAGACGCCAAGGAAGCGAAACGCTGAGCTCAGCGACGAAACTCGATCATGATCTCCGCGCCGGTGATGTCGTCGTCAAATTCACCGGCGATCAACCGCCCACCAAACTGGACGGGCGCAGGCGGGACTTGCCGCTCGAACAGCGGCGGCAGCAGCTGGAGGGGAGTCGAAGACTGGCCCATCGCCAACTGCTCGCCCCACTGCTCCGGCAGGCTCAGGTCCAACGGAGGCTGTGCCGTTTCCACCTCCGCAAGGGCGGCCGGCTTGGCGACGGGTGACTTCTTTGGTGTGGTATCCGGAGCCAGAACGACCTTATCTTCAGGCTCCACAGCAGGTGCTCCAGGCGCTGGCGGCACCTCGGGCACCTGCGCCGGAGCGACCATCGTCTCGCCCAGTGGAGGCAGACCGATGGGCGAAGCCGGAACCTCGGCTTCGGGCTCGACCGGCGGCACCTCGACTTCAACCTGACGGTCATCACATGCTGCCAGGGCCAGCGCCAGCAACATCAGGGCAATCCGAGCGTTCACGTTCGATGCCTCGCAAACTGGAAGAAAGAAGCCGACACGCAACGTTGCGTATCGGCGACAGATCGCTCCCTCAGGCCCGCTTGGGGGCGCTACTCCAATCGTGCAGCCTGCAATAACGACTCCGGTGCTACCCACCGGTTCAGAGGTTTTCCTCGCCCTCGGCCTCGTCAGTCCCCCGCTGCTGATCCAGCCAGCGCTCGAGGTTTTCCGCCAGCAGCTTCTGCGGCACTCCCCCAGCTCGCAGCTCAGTCATCTTCAGCGCCAGTTGGCCGCGCAGCCACGCGTCGTTGCAGGCCGAATTGTGCGAGATCGCCAAATGCATGCCTTGCGCCAGAACCGGAGGTGCCAGCACTTCGACTTCATCGATGAGGCCGGCCGATGCCACGGCAGCGATACCGGAATAACGCTCGTGCAGCACGTAATCAACCTTTCCCGCGACCAGCTCGTTCAGCGCAGCCGGCAGATCCGTGGCGCGGTCAAGCGAGAGGTAGGCCTTGGAGAACGCTTCGAACTGCTGCCCCAGGGCTTCCTGCCCCACCCAAACGCCGCGGCGGCCAGCCAGGTGCTCGCGGCCCGCGTAATAACGAGTGTCGCCCTGCCTGACCCAGGGATGCAACTGCAATTCGGTAACTGCCGGATGCACGTAATCGAATTGTTCGAGCCGCTCGCTGAGGAGCGTTGCATCTACCAGCAGATCGACACGGCCGTCGCGAGCCTCCTCCAGAGCACGACCGGCGTCGCCGGTGTGCAGCATCACCAACTTCAGCTCCAGGGCATCGGCCAGGCGTTTCAGCAGATCGGCATTGGCACCGATCAGCCGGTCCGGCTGATCAGGATCGCGCCAGAGGAACGGCGGATTCTCCTCCGCGCCAGTCGCGATCAGTCGATCGCACTTCCCGGCCGCTACCGCTGCCGAAGAGGCCAGGCCCAGGGATGCCATGAGGGCTACGGCGAGTCGCATGAGAGCTCCTTGAGCAACTAACAGGGGGCCGATAGTAGCACCGGCAACCGCCCGCTCATGAAAAAGCCCGCCGAAGCGGGCCTTTCAGGAGCGAGCGATACGAGCCTCAGACCAGGCGCTCGAGCTCCGGAAGAATCTCGAACAGATCGCCCACCAGGCCGTAGTCGGCCACCTGGAAAATCGGAGCCTCCTCATCCTTGTTGATCGCCACGATCACCTTGGACCCGCTCATACCCGCCAGGTGCTGAATGGCGCCGGAGATGCCCACCGCGATGTACAGCTGCGGCGCGACGATCTTGCCGGTCTGGCCGACCTGCATGTCGTTGGGCACAAAGCCGGCATCCACGGCCGCACGCGAGGCGCCGACGGCAGCGCCGAGCTTGTCGGCCAGCTTGTAGAGCATCTCGAAGTTCTCACCGCTCTGCATGCCACGGCCGCCCGATACCACCACCTTTGCCGCGCCGAGCTCGGGACGGTCGGACTTGGCCAGCTCTTCGCCTACAAAGCTGGAAAGGCCGGCATCGCCCTGGCTGGCCAGCGATTCGATGCTGGCCGAGCCGCCTTCGGCATTCACGGCGTCAAAGCCGGTAGCACGCACGGTGATCACCTTGACCGCGGCGCTCGATTGCACCGTGGCGATGGCGTTGCCAGCATAGATCGGACGCTTGAAAGTGTCCGGGCTTTCTACCGACACGATCTCGGAGATCTGATCGACGTCGAGCATCGCCGCCACGCGAGGCAGGAAGTTCTTGCCGTTGGTGGTGGCCGCCGCCAGCACGTGCGAGTAGCCGCTGGCCAGGCCGGCGATCAATGGCGCGACGTTTTCCGGCAACTGGTTGGCATAGGCCGCGTCATCGGCGACCAGCACCTTGCTCACGCCTTCGATCTTCGCCGCCGCCTCGCCGATGGCGCCGCAACCTGCACCGGCAACCAGTACATGGATGTCGCCGCCAGGGGCCTGGGTGGCAATGCGCTGGGCCGCCGCGACGGCATTGAGCGTCGTCGCTGCCAGGATCACATTGTTGTGTTCTGCGATTACCAGAATTGCCATGTCAGATCACCTTCGCCTCGTTCTTCAGTTTCTCCACCAGCTCGGCCACCGAGCCCACCTTGATGCCGGCGCTACGCGCGGCAGGTGCCTCGACCTTGAGCGTCTTGAGGGTGGAGCCAGTGGACACGCCGAGGGCGCCGGGGGTCAGGGTCTCGAGCGGCTTCTTCTTGGCCTTCATGATATTGGGCAGCGAGGCGTAGCGCGGCTCGTTCAGACGCAGATCGGTAGTCACGACCGCCGGCAGGTTCAATACCACGGTCTGCAGGCCGCCATCGATCTCGCGGATGACCTTGAGCTTACCGTCTTCAACCTCGACCTTGGAGGCAAAGGTACCCTGGGCGAACCCACCCAGCGCTGCAAGCATCTGCCCGGTCTGGTTGTTGTCGCTGTCGATGGACTGCTTGCCGAGAATGACAAGCTGCGGCTGCTCCTTGTCCGCCACTGCCTTCAGCAGCTTGGCCACAGCCAGGGAGCTCAGCTCCTCCGAGCTTTCGACCAGAATGGCCCGATCGGCACCGAGCGCCAGAGCTGTCCGCAGTTGCTCCTGCGCCTGGGTCGGCCCCACCGAAACCGCAACGATCTCGGTCGCGATACCGCGCTCCTTCAGGCGCACCGCCTCTTCCACGGCGATCTCGCAGAACGGGTTCATGGACATCTTCACATTGGCCAGTTCGACCGCAGAATTGTCCGGCTTGACCCTTACCTTGACGTTGTAGTCAACGACGCGTTTGACAGCTACAAGAACCTTCATGGATTCCTCGTCTTTCGATGAATGGGACGCCGCCAGGGCGGACCGGGCCGGAACGACATGACCTGCAATGACAGGTGTCCCGCTGGCGCTGAGGTGCCCGTATCTTGACCGCACGCCGGGGGAGGGTCAATAAAACAAGTTCCACTTTAAATGGCGCGGATTTCCGGCCATCTTCGCGCTGTCGGATGGCAATCCGGAGCATCGAACTGGATCAAAATCGACGGACCTATATAATGCCCCGTCGCGGCTGACTCACGGATGAACAGCCTTTTATATAAGAAAGCCGAGTGGGAGATGCCTATGGAACGCGAATACATGGAATTCGACGTGGTCGTGGTCGGCGCCGGGCCTGCCGGCCTCGCCGCAGCCTGCCGTCTCAAGCAAAGGGCTGCCGACGCAGGGCAGGATATCAGCGTCTGTGTCGTCGAAAAGGGTTCCGAAGTAGGCGCGCATATCCTCTCCGGCGCAGTGTTCGAGCCGCGCGCGCTGAGCGAACTGTTCCCGGACTGGCAGGCGCTGGGCGCCCCTCTCGAGACGCCAGTGCTGCGCGACGACATTTATCTGCTGAAAGGCCCCGATGCCGCTCGCAAGGTGCCCGATGCGCTGGTCCCCAAGACCATGCACAACCAGGGCAACTACATCATTTCCCTGGGCAACCTGTGCCGGTGGCTAGCCCAGCAGGCGGAAAACCTCGGGGTCGAGATCTACCCGGGATTCGCCGCCCAGGAGCCGTTGATCGATGATAACGGTGTGGTCCGGGGAATCATTACCGGCGACCTGGGGATCGACCGTGAAGGCAACCCCAAGGACGGCATCTATACTCCCGGCATGGAGCTGCGCGGCAAGTACACCCTGTTCGCCGAAGGCTGCCGTGGGCATATCGGCAAGCAGCTGATCCAGCGTTTCCAGCTCAACGCCCAGGCCGATCCACAACACTACGCCATCGGCATCAAGGAACTCTGGGAGGTCGATCCGGCCAAGCATGAGCAGGGGCTGGTGGTACACACCGCTGGCTGGCCCCTGGACAAGGAAAACCCCGGCGGTTCCTTCCTTTATCACCTGGAGAACAACCAGGTGGTGGTGGGCCTGATCGTCGACCTCTCCTATAGCAACCCTTACCTGTCGCCCTTCGACGAGTTCCAGCGCTACAAGCACCACCCGGTGATCCGCCAGTATCTCGAGGGCGGTACCCGACTGTCCTATGGTGCCCGGGCCATCACCAAGGGCGGCTTGAACAGCCTGCCGAAGATGACCTTCAAGGGCGGCCTGCTGATCGGCTGCGATGCTGGCACCCTGAACTTCGCCAAGATCAAGGGCAGCCATACCGCGATGAAGTCGGGCATGCTCGCCGCCGAGACCATCGCCGATGCCCTGTTCGCCGGCGACGAGGGCGGCGCTGAACTGAGTGCCTACGAGCAGGCGTTCAAGAAAAGCTGGGTATACGAAGAGCTCTACGGCAGCCGCAATTTCGGTCCGGCAATCCACAAGTGGGGATCGGTGTTGGGCGGCGCCTTCAATTTCATCGACCAGAACCTTTTCGGCGGCAAGATACCCTTCACCCTGCGCGACACCCGCCCCGATTACGCTCAGCTCAAGACCGCGGCGCAATCGCAGAAAATCGACTACCCCAAGCCCGATGGCAAACTCAGCTTCGACAAGCTGAGCTCGGTGTTTCTGTCGAACACCAATCATGAGGAGGATCAGCCGATCCACCTCAAGCTCAGCGACCCGAACATCCCCATCGCGCAGAACCTGCCCAAATATGACGAGCCCGCCCAGCGTTACTGCCCGGCAGGGGTCTATGAGGTGGTCACTGCCGACGATGGTGCCAAGCGCTTCCAGATCAATGCGCAGAACTGCGTCCACTGCAAGACCTGCGACATCAAGGATCCGGCCCAGAACATCACCTGGGTAGCGCCCGAGGGCACAGGCGGGCCGAACTACCCGAACATGTGATGTGGGAGGGCCGCGCGCAGCTGCGCGGCCCGCTGGCTAGACTTCCCCGATAGGGAAAAACACCTCGTCGCTGCAGACGCCAAGCCAGCGTTTGCCCTGCTCTTCACGCTCCACCGCGTGCTCGACCATTTCATAGAAGGGAGTGCGCTGGATTAGCGCCTCGAGCCCGGCACGCACATGTATGTAGGGCCTCGGCTCGCCACTTTGCTTATCGGTGACCACCCGGACCGGGTGATCCGCCCCCGCCACCACCTCGTCCCCTGCATTGGTCGTGAAGCGCAGACGCTGCGTCACCCCACCTTCGATCTGCACCGAGACCGCCTGAAAAGGGGCATCGTCCACCTCGATGCCAACCTTCTCCACGGGCGTGACCAGGAAGTACCGATCCCCGTCGCGACGAAGCACCCGGGAAAACAGCCGAACCATGGCCGCACGTTGCAGCGGCATGCCCTGATAATGCCAGGAGCCGTCGCGGGCGATTCGCATATCGATGTCGCCACAGAAAGGCGGGTCCCACAGGTGGACCGGCGGCAGGCCCGCCTCGCCTGGAATCTGCTCAAGCAGTTGCGCGACCTTAGGATCGCCAGGTGACGAATCTTTCATGCTTCCTCCCTACCCTGAGAGCCCGAGCAGCCGCTGCGCATATTGCTGAAAGGGGCGCAGCAGCAGGTCCTCGGGCCTGGTGTCATAGATGGATAGAAGACCACCACGAACCCGGATGCGTGCGGTATCGACCAGATATCCCGTCCCGATTTCGATCAGCATCAGTTGTACCACACCCGAGTCCACGCCCAGGCGGTTGGCTGCGCGCTGCTCGTTCCACTCCTCGTAAGTTCCAATGCGGTCATCGGCACTGGCAAAGCGGCTGTACAGGATATAGTGCGAGCCTGCGTGACGCCCTTGCTCCAGCGCTTCTTCGAGCCCCAGGGGCTGGGCCGCTCGGCGAACCCGCGGGAAGTATTCGACAAATCCTGTAAATGCCGAATCCGCAACCACATTTGGCCGCGGATAGGCCTCACCGGCCGGGACGAAGTGGCCCTGGGCGATGAATATCGCTGAGTCAGCCTGCAATCGCCAGCCACTCGAACGCTGCGCCACGCTGTGATCGAGCAGCCCGACGTCGCGCAGGTGCTGCCGCGAGACCTCGGCCATATCGCTCACCTTCATGCAGCCCCCGAGCAGGCACACCCAGAGCCCCAGGCCCAGCCCCCGGAAAATCACCCGCATTGCGTCTCTCCTGCCGGTGTCGAATTCCCGGCGCACTCCCCCGCGTTTGCAGAAATCGCGCCAGCAGCGGTTATGATCGGGGGGAGCCCTACCGCCAGGAGTACAGATGAACAACCATGCCGATGAATTTCCTCTCACGCCGGGACTGCATTATCTGAACCATGCGGCGGTGGCTCCCTGGCCACGCCGTGCCGCGCAGGCGGTGGCGGCTTTCGCCGAGCAGAACATGCAGACCGGGGCGCGCGACTACCCCATATGGCTGCAGGTGGAGCAGCGGTTGCGCAATCGCCTGAGACGCCTGCTGAATGCGCCGAGCAGCGACGATCTGGCATTGGTGAAAAACACCTCCGAGGCGTTGTCTTTCGTCGCGTTCGGCCTGGACTGGAATCCCGGTGATCAGGTCATCATCAGTGACGAGGAATTTCCCTCCAACCGGGTGGTGTGGGAGGCGCTGGCACCTCGGGGAGTCGAGGTGATCGAGGTCAGCCTATTAGGCCCGGATCCCGAACAGAACCTCCTCGCCGCCGTTGGCCCCCGGACCCGGTTGCTGTCGATCAGCGCGGTGCAGTACGCCAGCGGGCTGCGCCTGGACCTCGAGCGGCTCGGCATGGGCTGCGAGCGGCGCGGGGTTCTCTTCTGCATCGACGCAATCCAGCAGCTCGGTGCGCTTCCCTTCGACGTGCAAACAAGTCGCTGCGCCTTCGCCATGGCAGACGGCCACAAGTGGATGCTCGGGCCGGAGGGACTTGGCGTCTTCTACTGCAGGCAAGATCTGCGCGAGCAACTCAGGTTGCACGAGTATGGTTGGCACATGCTCGAGCATGCCGGGGACTACGATCGCCGCGACTGGCAGCCGGCACGAAGTTCCCGTCGTTTCGAATGCGGCAGCCCCAACCTGCTTGGATGCATGGCGTTGGAGGCGAGCCTGTCACTGCTTGAAGAGGTGGGCATGGAGTCGGTGGCCAGGATGCTCGGCGAACGGGTCGAGCAACTGCAGCAAGGCCTCAGGCGTATCTCCGGTGTCGAGTTGCTCAGTCCTTCTGATTCGGCTCGCCGGGCCGGGATCCTGACCTTCCGGATGAGCGACTGGAGCAATGAGGCGCTCTTCGCGCGGCTCAAGTCCGAGCAGGTGGTCTGCGCACAGCGGGGCGGCGGAATTCGCTTCTCCCCGCACTTCTATACCCCCACCGAGGTGATCGAGGACAGCCTTGCCCTGATCCGATCCCTGGCCCGTGGCTGAGGCCATCGATCAGGTGCCGACGCGGGCCAGCGGAAAGAGGCGCTTGAAGTTCCGTGTGGTCTGCTCGGCGAAGCTCTCGTAGGGCACGCCACGCAACTCGGCGAGAAAGGCCGCCACCTCACGCACGTACTGCGGCAGATTGGGCTTGCCACGATAAGGCACCGGCGCAAGGTAGGGCGCATCGGTCTCCACCAGCAGGCGATCGGCAGGCACCTGCCGCGCCACCTCACGCAGGGCGTCGGCGTTGCGAAAGGTCACGATGCCAGATAGCGAAATGTAGAAGCCCATGTCCAACGCTGCACGAGCCATCTCCCAGTCTTCGGTGAAACAGTGCAGCACGCCGGCCTGAGGAAGCGCGGCCTCGCGCAGGAGCGCCAGCGTGTCGGCCCGAGCCTCGCGGGTATGCACGATAACCGGCTTTCCTGTTACCCGAGCGGCTTCGAGATGCAGCTGGAACGACGCCTGCTGCATGAAGGCGGATTCGGGCTCATAGTGGTAGTCCAGGCCGGTCTCGCCGATCGCCACGGCATGCGGATGCCGCAGTTCATCCAGCAGCCAGTCGAGCCTCGGCTCGGCACCTGCCTGCAGATCAAGAGGATGCACGCCGATGGAGCAATCCACGTCCGCGTAGCGCGCGGTCAGTTGCTTGACCGCCGCCGCATTGTCCGTGCTGACACCAATACATAGAAAATGACCGACACCGCGCTCGCGTGCCGCCTGCAAGGCTCCGTCGAGCGAGCCTTGGTGGGCAGCCAGATCCAGGCGATCCAGATGGCAGTGGGAATCTACAAGCATCAGGGCATCCGCGGCGGCGCCGCAACAATCATCGAGCCGTGCGGCTCACATGGTGTGGGTTGACCGATCCGACTTGAGCGCACCGGCGAGATAGGTCTCGATTTTATTCCGAGCCGGGCTGTCGGCATCGTTGAACTGTACCCCGATACCCGCGGCGCGATTGCCTTGAGCGCCCTTGGGCGTGATCCAGACCACCTTGCCTGCCACCGGGATTTTCTCGGGCTCGTCCATGAGGCTCAACAGCATGAAGACTTCGTCGCCGAGCCGGTAGGTCTTGTTGGTGGGGATGAACAGCCCCCCATGTTTGATGAACGGCATGTAGGCCGCGTAGAGGACGGACTTGTCCTTGATGGTAAGCGAGAGAATTCCATTTCGCGGGCCCAAGTTAGGCGGCAGGTTCATGTGTCCTTCCAACATCGGTTTGGGGGTGATTCTAGCTCGGCCCCGGCAGGCTTGCCCACTGCACAAGCAAGGTCTCGAGCAGCAGCACACGGTTCAGATTGGCCTTGGCCAGCACTTTCTGTCGCTGCGCCAGCAACCAGTCCTGCATGGCCAGTACCCTCGCTGAGGACGATTTCTGCGCCAGGTAGCGAACCACCTTGGCAGTGTCCTTCGGACCCAGCCCCAGATCATCCTCGGTGAGCTGGAAGCGCAGCACCAGCAGCGACCATTCGCAAAACCAGTCGAACAATAGCACGAGAGGCAGCGCATTCCATTGCTCGGCCAGTTGGCTGGGCGTGATCTGCTGCTTGTGCAGCTTCTTGAGCCCCTCCACCACCTGCGCCCGAAGCGCCAGCCCGCCCTGCTGGTGCAGCCTGACTGCACCCAAGGGCGAACCCGCGGCCAGCTGCAACAAGACCTCGCGGCATTCGTCATCCAGCTCCGGGAGGCGCCGCCCCAGCCACTCCAGAGCCTGCCCCCATTCCGGGAGGGGAAACGCCTGCTGCACACAGCGACTCCTGATGGTGGGCAGCAACCGGCTCGGCTGATGGCTGATGAGAATCAGGTGGGTATTGCCGGACGGTTCTTCCAGGCTCTTCAGCAAGGCATTGGCAGCGTTGAGGTTCATCGCCTCGGCGGGTTCGAGCAAGACCACCTTGCGGCCGCCGAGCTGAGCGGTCTGTACGACAAAGCCGACCAGATCCCGGACCTGGTCGACCTTGATCGCCTTGTCAGCTTCCTCTGGCTCGAGCAGGTAGTGATCGGGATGGGTGCCAGCGGCCAATAGCAGGCAACTCTTGCATTGCCCGCAGGCAACCGGGGGTTGCGGTCGCTGGCAGAGCAGGAAGGCCACCAAGCCGTCGGCGAAGGCTCGCTTGCCCACCCCGGCCGGGCCATGGAACAGGTAGGCATGCGGATGTTGCCCTCGGCTGGTGAGCTGCGCGCGGAGCGCGGACTGCCACGGGTAGCAATCAACCACGGGCACGCTCCAGCAACTCGGGAAGCAAAGCGTCTAGCGCACTTTGCACAGCGGCCAGCGGCTGTGCCGCATCCACCACGCGGTACCGCGCCGGAGCTTGCCCCGCGCGCTGCAGATACATGGAACGCACGGCCTGGAAAAATTCCCCGGCCTCCTGTTCGAAACGATCCAGCCTCCCTCGCGCGGCCGCCCTGGCGAGGCCGGTGGCCACCGGCAGATCGAACAGCAGCGTCAGGTCGGGTCGCAGGTCACCCTGCACGAACTGCTCGAGCTGCTCGATCCGCGCCAGAGACAGACCTCGCCCACCACCCTGATAGGCATAGGTTGCATCGGTAAAGCGATCACAGAGCACCACCGCACCCCGTGCCAGGGCTGGCCGAATAACCTGGGCGAGGTGTTGCGCGCGCGCAGCGAAGACCAGTAAAAGTTCGGTATCCGCCGCCATGGGTTCGTCACAGGGGGTCAGCAACAACTCGCGGATACGTTCGGCCAGGGCCGTGCCGCCCGGCTCACGGGTGAGCACCACGTCCAGCCCGTGCTCTCTGAGCCGCTCGGCCAGGTATTCGCGATTGGTGCTCTTGCCCGCCCCTTCCGGCCCTTCAAGCGTGATGAAAAGGCCCATCATTCCACCACCTCGGGGCTGACCGAGGATTGCGGCGGCGGGCTGGACCGGTAGTCGGCCCGACGGTTGAGCTGGTAGGCACGCACTGCCCGGTTGTGCTCGTCGAGGGTGTCGCTGAACTGATGGCTACCATCTCCGCGCGCGACGAAGAACAGGCTGGTACCCTCTTCCGGATGCAACGCCGCATGGATGGCCTCGCGCCCGACCATGGCGATCGGTGTCGGCGGCAAGCCTGCCGTGGTGTAGGTGTTATAGGGCGTCGGGGTACGTAGATGGGTACGCGTGATGCGCCCGGCATAGCTCTCGCCGAGGCCGTAGATTACGGTCGGATCGGTCTGCAGTAGCATGCCCTTCTCCAGACGGCGGATGAAGACGCCTGCGATCTGCCCACGTTCATGGGGCACGCCGGTCTCCTTTTCGATGATGGAGGCCATGATCAGCGCCTCGTAGGGATTCTTGTAGGGCAAGCCCTCGCTACGCTTCTCCCATTCATCGCTGAGCACCGCCTCGAGCCGCACGAAAGCACGGCGCAGCAGTTCGAGGTCGCTCAGCCCGCGGGTGAAGGCATAGGTGTCGGGGAAGAATCGACCTTCCGGGTGCAGATCGGGCTGACCCAGGCGCGCCATGACGTCCTCATCGCTCAGGCCTGCGAGGGTCTGCTCGAGCTTGGGCTGCCCCGCCAGGGCGGCGCGCACCTGGCGGAAGTTCCAACCCTCGACCAGGGTAAAGGTGTGCTGCACCACTTCGCCCCGCTGCCATAGCCCGACCAGGTCGGCGACCCGCATACCCGGGGTCAGGCGATATTCGCCGCTATGCAGGGTCTGGCTCGGCAGATTCAGCCGCCAGTAGAGACGCAGCCAGAACGAATCTTCCAGCGTGCCTTCGGCTTCAAGGCGCCGAAACAGTCCGCTCGGGGTATCGCCAGAGCGCACCTCGAGAAATTGCGGCTCATCGATCGCCATCGCCTGGCCCAATGCCGAACGCTGTTTCCAACTGGCATAACCAAGGCCCATCGCAGCGAGAAGAGCCGCGGCCAGCAGGACTACTATCAGTTTACGAATCACGGGATACCTGTCTGGTTGGCCAGCAAGCCTTGCAGTTTACGAGTGAGCGGACCGACCGACCAGCGATGGGCCTCCAGAGCGACCACCGGCCATATGCCATAAAGACTGTTGCAAAGGAACACTTCCTCGGCCTGGTACAGATCGTCCAGATCCACATCAGTGACCACGCACGCCAGACCAGCACGCTCGGCAAGGAAAAGAATCTCCGCCCGCATGACCCCGGCCACGCCACAGCGGCTCAGGTCGGGAGTGACCAGTCGTTGCTTGCGGACCAGCAACAGATTGCTGAACACGCCTTCGATGACCCGGCCCGAGTAGTCACGCATCAACCCTTCAGCGAAGCGAGAATCATCCCATTCGGCCCTGGCCAACACCTGTTCGAGCCGATTGAGATGCTTCAGGCCAGCCAGCAGAGGCTGCTCGGCAAGCCTCGTCACGCAAGGAAAAAGCGCGACCCCCTGCGCGGCGTGGGCCTCCGGGTACTGGGGCAAGGCAGCGCCGATCAACAGCCTGCTTGGCCTGCAAGGCTCCGGAAAACGATAACCCCGCAGGCCACTGCCACGCGTCAGGATAAGCTTGCATACGCCCGCGCCCAGCGCCTTGGCAAAGGCTCGAATTTCGGTGGTGAGCAGCGCCTCGTCGCAGGGTATCGCCAGACGCCTGCAACCCTCGCCGAGCCGGGCCATATGACGGGACAGCAGGTGCGGCTGCCCCTGGCTGATCTTGATGGTTTCGAACAGCCCGTCGCCATAGGCCAGCCCACGGTCGTCCACAGCCAGCCCGGCAGCGGGCCGACCATCCAGCCAGGCCAGTTTCACCCGGCAAAGCGGCGGAACAACAGCGAGCCGTTCGTGCCTCCGAAGCCGAAGGAATTCGACAGCGCGACCTCGATGGGCATGGGTTTGGCTTCATGCGGCACGAAATCCAGATCACAGCCCTCATCCGGATCGTCCAGGTTGATGGTTGGCGGCGCCACCTGGTCGCGAATGGCAAGGATGCTGAAGATCGCTTCAACTGCCCCGGCCGCGCCAAGCAGGTGGCCTGTCATCGACTTGGTCGAGCTCACAGCCAGCTCATAGGCATGGTTCCCGAACACCTGCTTCAGTGCCGCGGCTTCGGCCTTGTCCCCCGCTGGCGTTGAGGTGCCGTGCGCGTTGATATAGTGCACCCGCGCCGGATCGAGGCTGGCATCCTTCAGGGCGCTCGCCATGCACCTGGCGGCGCCGGCGCCGTCCTCGGGAGGAGCGGTCATGTGGAAGGCATCGGAGCTCATGCCGAAACCAATGAGCTCGGCAAGGATGTCGGCCCCCCTCGCCTTGGCGAATTCAAGCTCCTCGAGCACCAGAGCCCCGGCGCCGTCTGACAATACGAAACCATCACGACCCCGATCCCATGGACGGCTCGCGGCGGCAGGATCATCGTTGCGCGTGGACAATGCGCGCGCCGCAGCGAAGCCCCCGATGCCCAGCCCACAGGCAGCCATCTCTGCGCCACCGGCTACCATCACGTCCGCTTCGCCGTAAGCAATGTTCCGTGCGGCCATGCCGATGCAGTGCGTGCCCGTGGTACAGGCGGTGGCAATGGCGTAGTTCGGCCCTTGCAGGCCAAGGTGAATCGACAGGAAGCCAGACACCATGTTGATGATGGAACCGGGTACGAAGAACGGCGATATCCGCCGTGGCCCCTGCTCGATCAGCGAAGCGCAATTGCTCTGGATGTTGGTCAGCCCGCCGATTCCCGAGCCCATGGCGACGCCAATTCGCTCGCGATTGGCATCGGTGATTTCCAGTCCCGAATCCCGCACGGCCTGAAAACAGGCCGCCAGACCGTATTGAATGAAGAGGTCGAGCTTGCGTGCCTCTTTGACCGGCAGGTACTGCTCGACTTCGAAGCCCTTGATCGAGCCACCGAATCGAGTGGAAAAGGCCGAAAGGTCTGTATGCTCGATCGCCGCGATACCACTTCGGCCAGCGAGGATTCCCTGCCAGGTGCTCGGCACATCGTTGCCCAGTGGCGATACCATGCCCATCCCGGTGACCACGACGCGTCTACGCGACACAGCATTCTCCTTAATCTTCACTATGTTGGCGGCTGCCCGACTGCTTAGGGCACCCGGCCTCTTGATGACCGCAGAGGCCTTTTTCAGACCGGTATGACGGAAAAGCCGCACTACCTCGATCGAGGCAGTGCGGCTTTTCGCAATCGAAGCGTTCGACTACCCGCTACACGTATTACTGAGCGTGAGCGTTGATGTAGTCGATGGCTTCCTGCACGGTGGTGATCTTCTCGGCCTGCTCGTCCGGAATCTCGGTCTCGAATTCTTCTTCCAGAGCCATAACGAGCTCGACGGTATCAAGAGAGTCAGCACCCAGGTCCTCGACGAAGGAAGCGCTGTTGGTGACTTCCTCCTCCTTGACGCCAAGTTGCTCGGCAACGATTTTCTTGACGCGTTCTTCGATGGTGCTCATAACCTTGTTTTAACTCCTATGGATAAATCCAGCCCGGCTGGTTTGCGCGGTAGTTTATAGAAAGGGTTTTCCGCTTTTCAAGCTGAAAGCGGCGCCTTGCCGGCGTGGTTACAGCCAAATCCCTCTAAAACAACCAATACGTTATAGCTCCGTCACTACAGACATCCCATTCCGACCGGGAGGTCCCTTACATGTACATTCCACCATTCACCGGCACTGTGGCACCGGTCACATAGGAGGCGTCGTTCGAAGCGAGAAACGCCACTACCTTGGCGATCTCTTCAGCCTGCCCCAGGCGAGCCAGCGGAATCTGGGTCTGCAAGGCCTGCCGCTGCGCCTCGGGCAATTCCCGGGTCATGTCAGTGTCGATGAAGCCCGGCGTGACGGCATTGACAGTGACCCCCCGCGAGCCCACCTCACGGGCCAGTGCCCGACTGTACCCTTCGAGACCGGCCTTGGCTGCAGCGTAGTTCACCTGACCGGCGTTGCCCATCGCACCAACCACCGAACCGATGCTGATGATCCGCCCCCAGCGCGCCTTGGTCATGCCGCGCAGCACCCCTTTTGTTAGGCGATACAAGCTGTTGAGGTTGGTATCGATGACATCGAACCACTCGTCGTCTTTCATCCGCAGCATCAAATTGTCGCGGGTGATGCCGGCGTTATTGACCAGGATGGTGGGCTGACCAAGGTGCTGCTCGATATGCTTGAGCGTGGTCGCCACCGACTCGTCGCTGGTGACATCCAGCACCAGGCCCGCACCTTCGATGCCGTTGTCCTTCAGCGCCTCGGCAATCCGCTCGGCACCCGACGGCGTGGTCGCGGTCCCGATGACGATAGCGCCCTGACGGCCGAGCTCAAGCGCGATCGCCTGGCCGATACCGCGGCTGGCGCCGGTGACCAGCGCAACCTTGCCCTGCAATTTCATGGTGTTCTCCTTGTTCAAACCAGTGCCGCCCGAGCCGCCATGAATGCGTCCGGGGTGTCGAGGTTATAAGTATTGACGCCTTTGAGGCAGCGTTTGTTGAGCCCGGACAGCACTTTGCCCGGTCCGCATTCAACCAGGCCGGCCACGCCGTTCTCGCCCAGGGCGACCATCGACTCGACCCAGCGAACCGGACTGTAGAGCTGCGCCAGCAGATCCTGCTTGAGGCGGCCCAGTTCGTTGACCACCGAGGCGCTGACGTTTTGCACCAGCGGCACGCTAGGCGCCTGCCAGGCCACCGTGGAAATCGCATCGGCGAAACGCTCCGCCGCCGGACGCATCAGGTCGCAGTGCGAAGGCACGCTGACCGGCAGCGACATGGCGCGCTTGGCACCACGTGCCTTGCAAGCCTCGATGGCGCGCTCGACAGCTGCTGCCGAACCCGCGATAACCACTTGGCCCGGCGCATTGAAGTTGACCGCACTGACGACCTGTCCCTGCGCAGCTTCGGCACAGGCAGCCAGTACCTCGGCATCGTCCAGGCCGAGGATCGCAGCCATGCCACCCTCGCCCGCCGGCACCGCCTGCTGCATCAGCTGTCCGCGCAGCTCGACAAGCTTCACGGCCTCGACGAACGACAGACTGTCAGCAGCGACCAGTGCCGAATACTCGCCAAGGCTATGCCCGGCCACATACGCAGGGCGCGCGCCGCCCTCGCTGAGCCAGAGGCGCCACAGCGCCACTGACGCCGCGAGAATGGCCGGCTGGGTCTTGTCGGTCTGATTCAGCTGCGCCTCGGGGCCCTGCTGGGTGAGCGCCCACAGGTCGTAACCCAGCGCATCGGAAGCTTCGGCAAACGTCTGCTCGATCAGGCTGTGCTGCGCGGCGATATCGGCAAGCATGCCCAGAGACTGGGATCCCTGCCCGGGAAAGACGAAGGCGAAGTTTGAGGACATGGCACACATCTCTTGTTGGTCTGGAATGAAGCGCCTACAGAGCCGGCGCAGCGATTTCACTTGGATGCCGCTTGTGCGGCGATGGTCACACCCGGCTAGAGCATGGGCTGCAGGCGACGACTCAATTGCTGCGGCAGGTCCTGCTCGATGTCTCGCAGCGCGTTACGCAATGCCGCCTGGAAATCCTCGCGCCCTGCCCCCCCGTGACTTTTCACCACGATGCCCTGCAGCCCCAGAAACCCGGCGCCGTTATATTGGGACGGCACCAGCTCGGCGCGCAGTTCTCGCAGCAGAGGGATGGCAAGCGCTCCCTGCAGCCTTGACAGCCAGGAGCGCCTGAACAGCACCTCGCCCTTGCGACTCAGCATGCGCGCCAGCCCTTCGCTGGACTTGAGCAGCACATTGCCCACAAAGCCGTCGCATACGATCACGTCGGCCTCGCCGCGAAACAGCCCATCACCCTCGATATACCCCTGATAGTTCAGATCCTCGACCTGCTGAAGCAGGACGGCGGCCTGCTTGACCAGTTGATTGCCCTTGGTGTCCTCTGTCCCGACGTTCAGCAGTGCCACCCGCGGCTGCGCCGTACCCAGCACTTGCGCCGCCACCGAACCCATGATGGCGAACTGGCAGAGGTTGTCCGGCGTGCAGTCTACATTGGCCCCCAGGTCCAGCAGCAGACAAGGGTTGCGCTCGGTCGGAATAGCGGCGGCCATTGCCGGACGGTCGATGCCTGGCAGCGTCTTCAGCACATGCCGGGCGAGCGCCATCAGCGCGCCGGTGTTACCCGCGCTGACGCAGGCATTGGCCCGGCCATCGCGGACCTGTTCGAGCGCGAGACGCATGGATGATTGCGGCTTGCCGCGTAGTGCCAGGGAAGGCAGTTCGTCCATCCCGATCACCTCGGGGGCGTCAACAATCGACAGGCGTGAGCGATCGACTCCCTGATGGGAATCGAGATAACGTTCGAGATGGGAGGCTTGACCGACGAGGATCAGGTGCAGCGAGGGGTATTCGGAGAGACAATCAAGACTTGCAGGGACAATGCAGCGGGGACCGTAGTCCCCACCCATTGCATCCACCGCAATGATCGGAGCAGACAAGGATTACTCGTCGGCGCCCTTGTCGATCACCTTGCGACCACGGTAGAAGCCGTCCGGCGAAACGTGGTGACGCAGGTGAACTTCACCGGTGCTCTTTTCGACGGACAGGGCGCTCGACTCGAGAGCATCGTGGGAACGACGCATATCACGAGCGGAACGGGATTTTTTGTTCTGCTGAACAGCCATTGAATTCAACTCCTAAACGTTTGGGTCACGCTTTAACTGCGCCAGCACGCTGAACGGGTTGGACCGCTTCACCTCGTCCGGCTCCGGCTCATCGGAACCAGGCGCCTGGCAATCTTTCGGATCGTGGAGTGGAACAATGGGTAGCGCGAGCAACAGCTCGTCCTCCACCAGTGCCAGCAGATCCAGGGGATCTTCTCCCACTTCCAGCACGTCGTAGCCCGAAGGCAGGTGCTGGGTATTCGCCCCCTCGTTCACGACTGCATAATCGCACTCGCTCTGAATCGGCAGCTCAACCAGCTCCAGGCACCGCTGGCATATCATCTTCACCCCGACTTCGAGGCGACTGTGGACAACCACAGCCCGCTGCTGGTCGCGCTCGAAGGCCAGGCTGACATCAATGACGCCGTCCTTGCTTTCCAGTGCATCGGCCAGCCGCTCAAGCTTGACCAGAGGCAGCACACCCTTGAGAGTGGCGCCCCGATCGGCAAGTTTGCGCGGATCGATGTGCGAGGGTATCTGGTCTTTCAACATAAGCGCGGCATTCTATGTATGGACCCCTGGCCTGTCAAAGGGTATTCCATCGCGTTCGTCAGTCTCTCCACCTGGCACCACCCACCTCCTATATTAAGGAAGAAACATGAAGCCCCTGGTCCTGGCCTCGAGCTCCCCTTACAGACGAGAACTGCTCGCACGCCTTCGGCTGCCATTTGCCTGGCAGGCACCTGCGCTGGACGAAAGCCCTCTGCCCAAGGAATCGGCGCCTGCACTGGTGAAACGTCTGGCGGCTGCCAAGGCCCGCGCACTGGCCGAGGCGTTCCCGAATCACCTGATCATTGGCTCGGATCAGGTCGCGGTACTGGATGACAGGATTCTCGGCAAGGCCGGAGGCTTCGAGCGCGCCCGCGAGCAACTGCTTGCCGCCAGCGGCCGCCGCGTTACATTCCTCACCGGGCTTGCATTGCTCGACAGCCGCAGCGGTGAAATGGAAATCGACTGCGTGCCTTTCTCCGTGGATTTCAGGTCGCTCGACGAAACCCGTATCGCACGCTATCTGCATGCCGAGCAGCCCTACGATTGCGCTGGCAGCTTCAAGGCCGAAGGGCTCGGGGTCAGCCTGTTCCGCGCCACCGAAGGCAGCGACGCCACCAGCCTCATCGGCCTGCCACTGATCAGGCTGGTCGACATGCTGCTTGCCAGAGGCGTCGAGATTCCCTGAATCCTAGCGCAGTACCACGCCCTGCATACCCATCCACACGGCCAATCGATCCGCAACGCCAGCACCGAGGCGCTTGGCGAAGCGTTCGAAAGGCGATTGCTGTACGGTGAAGTCGCGAATGGAGGGCTCACCGATGACACTGCGCGCCACGTAGCCGGTGTTACCCAGACCATCGACCAACCCCAGCTCCAGCGCCTGCTCTCCGGACCAGATGAGGCCGGAGAACACCTCGGGATGGCTGTCCACCTGCAGCCGATCCCCGCGCCCTTGCTGAACGCTTTCGATGAACTGGCGATGGGTTACCTCGAGCACGTCTTTCCAGAAGCGGGTTTCTTCCGGCTTCTGCGGCTGGAAGGGGTCGAGGAATGCCTTGTGCTCACCCGCGGTATACACCCGACGCTCAACCCCGAGGCGATCCATGGCCTCGACAAAGCCAAAGGTCGCCGCCGTCACCCCGATGGAGCCCACCAGACTGGCCTTGTCGGCATAGATCTCGTCCGCCGCGCTGGCGATGTAGTACGCGCCCGAAGCCCCGAGGTCGGAGATCACCGCATAGACCTTCTTGTCGGGATACTCGCCGCGCAATCTGAGGATCTCGTCATAGATGTAACCTGACTGGACCGGACTGCCGCCGGGACTGTTGATGCGCAAGACGACGCCTCGGGTCTGCTCATCCCGAAAGGCCGCACGCAAACCGCCGACGACATTGTCCGCACTGGCCTCTTCGCGATCCACGATCATCCCGCGCACGTCGATTACCGCGGTATGCCCGGCGGAGGTTTCACCCTGACCGAATTTCAGCATGGGTGAAAACAATGCCAGGGCGCCGAACAGATAGACGAAGGTCAGCAGCTTGAAGAAGATGCCCCAGCGCCGTGCACGACGCTGCTCCTGCACTCCTGCCAGCAGCGTCTTTTCCAGCAGCTTCCAGCTTTTCGCGTCACCGGCTTCCTTTTCTTCCGGTGCCTTCCAGTCTTCCGCCATCAATACGACCTCATAAGAGTATTAGGAAAGCCAGGTCGCCAACTGATCGAATCGATCGACCAGCAGGCTCGGCCGACTACGCCGCAGCACTTCTGCACTCTGAGCCCCATAACTGACCGCTACCGCGTCCATTCCGAGGCGAGCAGCCATCTGCAGATCGAATAGCGAGTCCCCGACCATCACCGCGCGGTGAACCGGCGTCCGGCAATGCGCCAGGATCTCGTTGAGCATCAGTGGATCCGGCTTGCTGGCCGTCTCGTCGGCACAGCGCGTAATATCGAAGAACTGCTCATAACCATGCCCTGCCAGAACCCTGTCGAGTCCCCGGCGGGACTTCCCGGTAGCCACCGCCAGGCGGAACCCGGCACGACGAAACGCATCGAGCATTTCGACCACCCCTGGATAAAAGGGCGAAGGCTCGGCCTCCAGGGACAGGTAACACTCAGCATAGAGCCCTTGGAACGCACTGATCTCGTCATGCCTGGTCAACCCGGGATAGAGCGCCGCGATGGCCTGCGGCATGGCCAGCCCGATGATGCCCTTGACGTCCTCGTCCTCGAGCCGGGGCAGCCCCAGGGCCTGAGCCGCACGATGCATCGCCAGCACGATGCGCCCGATAGAGTCGACCAGGGTGCCATCCCAGTCGAAGATCAGCACATCATAAGGACGCCGACTGTCAGTCACGCGCCGCCCCGCCCAGCCGCTCGAGGGTACGGCTCCAGGTTTCGTCGACGGGCGCCTCGAGCTCGAGCTCACCGCCTTCCGGCAACGGAATACGCAGTGAATAGGCATGCAGGAACAGACGCTTGCCACCCAGCTCGCGGACTTCACGCGAAAAGTCGTCGTCACCGTACTTGCCGTCACCGGCGATGACATGACCGGCATGCCGTGCATGCACCCGAATCTGATGGGTCCGCCCGGTCACCGGACTGGCCTCGACGAGCGTGGCGAAGTCGCCGAAGCGCCGTAGCACTTTGAACAGGGTCAGCGCATCCTTGCCCTCGACACTGACGTCCACCATACGCTCACCGGAGCGCAGCGTATTCTTCAGCAGCGGAGCGCTGACCTGCTTCTTGCCGCTGTCCCAGCGTCCGCGCACCAGCGCCAGGTAGCGCTTGTCAACCCCGTCACCGCGCAGCGCCTGATGCAGATGACGCAACATGCTGCGCTTCTTGGCCACCATCAGCAGCCCTGACGTATCGCGATCCAGACGATGCACGAGCTCGAGCTCCTTGGCGTCAGGCCGCAACTGGCGCAGCGCCTCGATCACCCCGAAGCTCAAGCCGCTGCCACCGTGCACGGCGATACCGGCAGGCTTGTTGAGCACGATCAGCGCCTTGTCCTCGTGGACGATGGCAGCCTCCAGCCGCTCCAGCAGACTCGAAGCCAGCGGCGCGCACTCGTCACGCTCGGCCAGGCGCAGCGGCGGCACACGTACCACGTCACCGGCCTGCAGCTTGTACTCGGGCTTGATCCGCCCTTTGTTCACCCGCACTTCGCCCTTGCGCAAAATGCGGTAGATAAGAGTTTTCGGAACACCCTTGAGCTGGTTGCGCAAGTAGTTGTCGATACGTTGGCCGGCAAGCTCCGGCGCCACCACGAGCATCTGCACGCCGGTGGTCTGAGAGGGGGTAGTGGTCATCGGCGCATCATAGCAATTCCGTGCAATTGAAGCACAGGGAGCTTGCTGATATAGTCCGGGATGCCGCCAAAAGCGGTCAGGTCAGTGGAGGCCAGCGAAACTGGCATGTTCCCGACCGTGAGCAATCTGTTCCAGGGTGTTAGGTGGCCCTCCGGTAGTCCTTCCTCGAAGCGAGAACGGGCTCTGAAATTCGCCTCGCAAGATATGCCGTGACCCCCCTACGGGGTTCATGAAATTACCCAACCGCTCACGGATACTGCGAGCGGCACCCGATTTTCTAAGGATTGAGTGTAGGTGGAGATGCACAGCTTTCGGCATGCGTAGTGTTAGCTTATCCAGACGTCACTTCTCGTCCGCTACCGAAAACTGATTCCTCCTCCTGATTATTGCTTCTGTCATAACACAGCGAGCAGGAGACGTAGTCGCGGCCCGGCCATGAACCGGCAGCCGCTGGACACAGCGCCGCATCGCAGCGCTGATACGCACCAGACACCGACCGTGAGAGTCGTGGGTGCCGATTGCCGTTCCCGGTAGCCCGGATACCAATTGGTACTACATGAAAAGAATGCTTATCAACGCAACTCAGCCTGAAGAGTTGCGTGTCGCACTTGTCGATGGCCAGCGGCTGTTCGACCTGGACATCGAGTCCGGTTCGCGCGAACAGAAGAAGGCGAACATCTACAAGGGCCGTATCACTCGTGTCGAGCCCAGCCTGGAAGCCGCCTTCGTCGACTTCGGCGCCGACCGGCACGGTTTCCTGCCGCTCAAGGAAATCTCCCGCGAATACTTCAAGAAGACCCCCGAAGGGCGGGTGAACATCAAGGAAGTCCTTTCCGAAGGCCAGGAAGTCATTGTCCAGGTCGAGAAGGAAGAGCGCGGCAACAAGGGCGCAGCCCTGACCACCTTCATCAGTCTCGCCGGGCGCTACCTGGTGCTGATGCCGAACAACCCCCGCGCTGGCGGCATCTCCCGCCGCATCGAGGGCGAGGAGCGCAACGAGCTCCGCGAGGCCCTCAACGGCCTCGACGTCCCCACCGACATGGGCCTCATCGTACGTACCGCCGGCCTGGGTCGTAGCAGCCAGGAGCTGCAGTGGGACCTCGATTACCTGCTGCAGCTCTGGACCGCGGTCAAGGAAGCGTCCGCCGATCGCGCCGCGCCCTTCCTGATCTATCAGGAATCGAATGTCATCATTCGTGCGATCCGTGACTACCTGCGCCAGGATATCGGCGAAGTGCTGATCGATAGCGTCGAGGCCCAGGAAGAAGCCCTGTCCTTCATCCGCCAGGTGATGCCGCAATACGCCAGCAAGATCAAGCTCTACGAAGACAGCGTTCCGCTGTTCAACCGCTTCCAGATCGAAAGCCAGATCGAGACCGCCTTCCAGCGCGAAGTGAAGCTGCCGTCGGGCGGCTCCATCGTCATCGACCCGACCGAGGCGCTGGTCTCGATCGATATCAACTCGGCGCGCGCCACCAAGGGTGGCGACATCGAGGAAACCGCCCTGCAGACCAACCTGGAAGCGGCCGAGGAAATCGCCCGCCAGTTGCGCCTGCGCGACATCGGCGGCCTGATAGTCATCGACTTCATCGACATGACGCCGGCCAAGAACCAGCGCGCGGTGGAAGACAAGGTCCGCGAATCGCTCGAGGCCGACCGCGCCCGCGTACAGGTCGGTCGCATTTCCCGCTTCGGCCTGCTGGAAATGTCTCGTCAGCGCCTGCGCCCTTCCCTTGGTGAAACCAGCGGCATCGTCTGCCCGCGCTGTAACGGCCAGGGCATCATCCGCGACGTGGAATCCCTGTCGCTGGCGATCCTGCGCTTGGTCGAAGAAGAAGCCCTGAAGGACCGCACCGCCGAGGTGCGCGCCCGCGTGCCCTTCCAGGTCGCGGCCTTCCTGCTCAATGAAAAGCGCAACGCGATCACCAAGATCGAGCTGCGCAGCCGTGCGCGCATCTTCATCCTGCCGGACGATCACCTCGAAACCCCTCATTTCGAGGTCCAGCGCCTGCGGGACGACAATCCCGACCTGGTCGCTGGCCAGCACAGCTACGAGATGGCCGCAAGCGAAGCCGAGGAGGTCCAGCCGGTCAGTTCCACCCGGACACTGGTCCGCCAGGAAGCCGCGGTCAAGACCGTTCCGCAGCGCAGCGCCCCGATTCCCGAAGCCGAGCCGACCGAAACCGTCGCACCGAAGCCAGTGACCCCGGCCGCTCAGCCAAGCCTGTTCCAGGGCCTGGTCAAATCCCTGGTGAGCCTCTTTGCCGGCAAGGAAGAAGAAAAGCCCGCACCTGCAGAAAAGCCCGCAGCCGCGCCCCGCGCTCCACGCAGCGACGAGCGCCGCAACGGCCGTCAGCAAAACCGCCGTCGTGATGGCCGTGACCGTGACAATGGCACCCGGGATGAAAAGCCCCGTGAAGAACGCCAGGCCCGTGACGAGCGACCGCCCCGCCCTCCCCGCGAAGAGCGCAAGCCCCGTGAGGCCCGCGAACCTCGTGAACCGCGCGAGCAGTCGACCGAAGCCGCTGAGGTGGCTCCGACTCCAGCTCCGCGCCGCGAACGCGCCCCGCGTGAAGAACGCCAGCCACGCGAGGAGCGCAAGCGCGAATTGCGCCCAGCGCTGGATGCCGTAGACACACCGGAAGGCGACAACAGTGCCGCCACGCCAGTCACCGAAGAGCGTGCCGAGCGCAAGCCCCGGCCCCCCCGCGAAGAGCGCAAGCCGCGCCCGGCTGCGAGTGAGGAAGCCACCGAGGATTCCTTGCAAGCTGAGGACAGCCAGTCCGAAGACGAGACTCAGAACGGCAGCGACGAAGAGCGTCCACGTCGCCGTTCGCGTGGACAGCGTCGCCGCAGCAATCGTCGTGAACGCCAGCGCGATGGCAACGAACCAGAGCTGGAGATGATCTCGGGCAACGCCGACGCCGACGTCGAGGTCCAGGCGCCGGTCAAGTCAGAGCAGATCGCCATCGCGGCAACCGCGGCGGCCATCGCCGCCAACACCGCTGAGGCCGACACCCAGCTTCCGGTATCCGCTGAAAGCCTCGAGGCGCCGGCTGCCTCCGCTGTAGAGGCTCAAGAGCCACGTATCAGCGAAGCGCCAGAAGAGCCGCAACGCGCAGATGTCGCCGAAACGGTCGCCACTCAGCCTTCCGCACCGGCCGAGCAGGCCGAGCCAGAGGCAGAAGCGGTCGAGCCAGTCCCTGCGCCTCGCGAGGACACGCCTGCCGCCGTCGACGAAGCACCGGCCCAGCCCGGCGCTCCTGAGCAGCCGCGCGAAGCCGTCACGCAGCAGGCTGAGCCAGTGGCTGAGCCCAAGGCTGAAGTCGTCGAGCCGGAAACCCAACCCAGCGCCCCCATCAGCACCGGTCGTGCACCAAACGATCCGCGCGAGAAGCGCCGTCGTCAGCGTGAAGCCGAACGTCTCGCCCAGCAGGCCCATGCAGCCGAGGCTGCTCAGCCGGTAGCAGCCGCTGAAGTGCCGGTAGAGACCACCGGCGAAGCCGAACCCGCGC
Source organism: Stutzerimonas tarimensis (assembly GCF_042648805.1). Taxonomy (NCBI): domain Bacteria; kingdom Pseudomonadati; phylum Pseudomonadota; class Gammaproteobacteria; order Pseudomonadales; family Pseudomonadaceae; genus Stutzerimonas; species Stutzerimonas tarimensis. The sequence goes on from NZ_JBHRXZ010000024.1 coordinate 224,616, forward strand.
CGCAGGAAGAGCCGCTTGCACAGGTAGCTGCCGCGCAGTCTCTCGCCAGCCCGGAGGTCGTTGCCGCCCAGGCATCCGAGGTACCCGAGTCGGTATCGGAGCCTGAGCCGCAGACCGTGCCTGTCGCAGCTGAGGTAGAGGCTGAGACCAGCAAGCAAGCCGAACCCCCGATGCAGCACGATGAGGAACCGGCGCCGCAATCAGCAGTGGTCGAGCCGATCGCTTCCGAGCGGCAAGCCGCCGAGGCTTTCGAAATCGAAGGCGGCGACGAGGAGCCCAAGGCTGGGCAGGCGCCCGAGCCTACGCCAGACGAATCGACCGAGCGCGAGCATCGGGAGCGGCCGCGAGGCTGATCACCGCGACAAGATCAAGGGATGCTTCGGCATCCCTTTTTCATGGGCGTCTGGCGTGTTCCAATGGCGATCGGAATGATCCATGCCGATCTCAGCCAGGGAAGCGCTTGATGAACCTGCTTAACCGCTATGCCTTTTTTGCACTCTGCATTCTCTTCACCTTGGCGAGCCTGCCGTGGCTCAAGAGTCTCTGGCCGTTGAGCCTGATCACCGCATCGCTCAGTGTCCTTGGCGTGATCGACCTGCTCCAGACCAAGCGTGCCGTGCGTCGCAACTACCCGATCCTGGGCAACCTGCGCTATCTCTTCGAGTCAGTACGCCCGGAGATCCGGCAGTATCTGATCGAAGGCGATGGCGAGCAGTTGCCGTTCTCCCGCGCGCAACGGTCGCTGGTCTACGCCAGAGCCAAAAACGAGAATGCCGACAAGGCCTTCGGCACCTTGCTGGATGTCTACGGCCAAGGCTACGAATTCATGGGCCACGCCATCCGCCCGGCGGCGGAGCGTGACCCAGACGAGTTCCGCACGACCATCGGCGGGCCACAATGCCGTCAGCCCTACTGCGCATCCATCTTCAACATCTCCGCGATGAGCTTCGGCTCGCTCAGCGCCAATGCGGTCCGCGCGCTGAACCGGGGGGCGAAGCTGGGCAATTTCGCCCATGACACCGGCGAAGGCAGCATCAGCGTGTATCACCGCGAGCATGGCGGCGATCTGATCTGGGAGCTGGGCAGCGGTTACTTCGGCTGCCGTGACCAACAGGGGCGCTTCGATCCCGATCGCTTTGCCGTACAGGCGCAGGCCAGGCAAGTGAAAATGATCGAACTCAAGCTCAGCCAGGGTGCCAAACCCGGGCACGGCGGCATCTTGCCAAAGCACAAGATCACCGCGGAAATCGCTGCGACACGTGGAGTCCCGACGGACCGCGACTGCGTATCTCCCGCCAGCCATGAGACCTTCTCCACGCCGCTGGAGCTACTTGAGTTTCTCGCCCGGCTGCGCAGGCTCAGCGGCGGCAAGCCAGTCGGCTTCAAACTGTGCGTCGGCCATCCCTGGGAATTCATGGGCATCGTCAAGGCCATGCTCGAAAGCGATATCCTTCCGGATTTCATCGTTGTCGATGGCAAGGAAGGCGGCACGGGCGCCGCGCCGCTGGAATTCACCAACCACATCGGACTGCCCCTGCGAGAAGGCCTGCTGTTCGTTCACAACACGCTTGTGGGTGCCGGCCTTCGACAGCACATCAAACTCGGCGCCAGCGGCAAGCTCATCAGCGCGTTCGACATCGCCAGTGTACTGGCCATGGGAGCGGACTGGGCGAACTCTGCCCGGGGCTTCATGTTTGCCGTCGGCTGCATACAGTCGCAGAGCTGCCATACCAACCGATGCCCTACAGGCGTCGCAACCCAGGACCCGCTGCGCCAGCGCGCACTCGTGGTACCGGACAAGGCCCAACGGGTATTCAACTACCACCGCAACACACTCAAGGCTCTGGCGGAAATGCTCGCCGCGGCAGGCCTCGAACACCCAGGCCAGCTCACACCGGCGCATCTCGCCCGCAGGGTGTCTGGCACCGAGATCAAGCTGCTCTCGCAGCTGCATATGTTTGTCCAGCCTGGCGCCTTGTTGGCAGCGGAGCCGGTGGAAGGCTTCTACGGGAAAATGTGGGCGCTGGCGCAGGCGGAGAGCTTCCAGCCAAGGCAGCACGACACGGACGCCTGCAATGCCGTCCTGCGAGCATTGTTCAAGGGGCAACCGCATCACCCCTCGAAGACGCTCAGCGAGGCCTGAACCAGGCTCAGAGTAGCACCGGCTCCATTTCCAGAACGACCCCGAAGCGCTCGCTGACATCCGCCTGGATACGCTTCGCGAGGCTCATCACCTGTTCGCCGGTTGCCTGGCCATGGTTGACCAGCACCAGTGCCTGAGACCCATGTACCCCGGCATCGCCCTCTCGAAAGCCCTTCCAGCCGGCGCGCTCGATCAGCCAGCCAGCGGCAAGCTTGCTCCGGCCGTCCGCTTGCGAGTAGGCCACCAGGTCGGGACAACGGCTGGCCAGCGCCCGCGCCTGGTCGCCAGTGACGACAGGATTCTTGAAGAAGCTGCCAGCGTTCGGCAGGACCGCCGGGTCGGGCAACTTTTCCGTGCGCAGCGCGCAGATCACCCGACTCACGTCTTCCGGGCGGGGTCGGGTGATACCCTCTTCCGCCAGGCGCTGACGAATCGGGCCGTAGTCCAGCGTTACCTCGGGCGTACGCCTGAGCGCGAAGCGGACCCGCAGGATCAACCAGCGTCCCAACTCGCGTTTGAAGCGGCTGTCCCGATAGCCGAACGCGCAGGCCGGCGCATCAAAGCTCCGGCGTTCCCCGGTGTGCAGATCGAGCGCATCGAGCCCGGCGAAGCGGTCCTTGATCTCGACCCCATAGGCGCCGATGTTCTGGATCGGCGCCGCACCCACCGTTCCTGGAATCAGGCTGAGGTTCTCCAACCCATACAGCCCGGATGCCAGGCATCCGCTGACGAACGGATGCCAGGGCTCGCCCGCCTCGGCCTCGACGATCACCTGCGGCCCCTGCTCGGCCACCCGCCGCGTGCCCCGGCTGCCCATCCTCAGCACCAGCGCCGGGACATCACCGGTCAGTAGCAGATTGCTGCCTCCCCCGAGGGGCAACAGCGGAACACCGAGGGCCCGCGCCAGGGCAATTGCCTCATCCACCTCAGCGTCCGTGCGGGCCTCGGCGAACCAGCGCGCCGCTCCTTCCAGGGCGAAGGTGTTGTAGGGCTTGAGACTGACATGCTCGCGCAGCAGGAGACTCACCGGCGCCCCCCAGCTTCTGTCAGCAGCGCGTCGCTGGCCTGCACGATGAGGTCCAGCTCCTGTTCGAACCCGTCACCTTCGCCATAGTCGCCGATGCCTGCCGACTCGACGTGTACGCTCGCCTCGAGCCCCGCCGACGCCGGACGCTGACGAAACACGCCCTCGGCAGTCGGCGAACGGCAGATATTGTCCAGACAGACGGACAGGACGCGCATCAGGCCCCCAGCAGCCGACGAACCCGCTCCAGGTCGTCGGCGGTATCCACACCGGCCGGCGGGGTCTCACAGGCGTCGGCTACATGAATGCGCTGGCCATGCCAGAGCGCTCGCAGTTGCTCCAGGCATTCGGTGTTTTCCAGCCAGCAAGGACCCCAGGCAACGAAATCGGCAAGGAAACCCGCCCGATAGGCATAGATGCCGATGTGTCGGCGATAGGGTACGTCGACCGGCAGGCTGCCCGGCTGCGCCGCAAAGCTGTCGCGGGCCCAGGGCAAGGGGGCACGACTGAAGGTCATGGCAAGACCCTGGGCATCGCTGAGCACCTTGACCACGTTCGGATTGAACAGGCTCGCGGCATCATGCAACGGCTCGGCCAGCGTCGCCATTGCCGCCTCCGGGTACGCCGCGAGGTTGGCCGCGACCTGGTCGATGACGCGCGGCGGTATCAGTGGCTCATCACCCTGCACGTTGACCACGATGGCATCCTTGGCCAGTCCCAGCTGCGCCGCGACCTCGGCCAGCCGATCGGTGCCGGAGTTGTGCTGCGCAGCGGTCATCACCGCTTCGCCGCCGAAACCCTCGCAGGCTTCGACAATACGCGCATCGTCGGTAGCGATCACCACCCGTGCCGCAGCGCTCCGGCAGGCCTGCTCCCAGACGCGCTGGATCATGGGCTTGCCGGCGATATTCAGAAGCGGCTTGCCCGGCAAGCGGCTCGAGGCGAAACGTGCAGGGATCACTACCGTGAAAGGGATGCTCATTTGTCCAGGCGCTCGTCCACATCGAGGGTACGCGCTTCACTTTCAATCATCACCGGGATGCCGTCGCGCACCGGGAAGGCCAGCCCGTCGGCCTTGCAGATCAGCTCGGTCTTGTCGTGCACCAGCTTCAGCGGCCCCTTGCAAAGAGGGCAAGCCAGAATGTCGAGTAGTTTGGTATCCATGCGTCGATCCTGAAGAAGCCGTCAGGCCAGACGCCGGACGGCTAGGGGTGGTAGGGCAGCAAACGCGCCAGTTGCCCGTCGAACCATTGTACGAAGCCCGCCGAAGGGGCCGCCTCCACCTGCAGGTAGTACCATTCCGGCTGAGCGAAATCGCGGCACTTCACCGCATCCTTCTCCGTCATCAACAAAGGCAGCGACGGGGCGAAGTCCAGTTGCTCCGGGCGGTACTGGGCATGATCGGCAAAGGCGTGGGTAATCGGGCGCCAGTGTAGCGCCTCGAGCGTGGCGAAGAAACGCTGCGGGTTGCCGATCCCGGCCATCGCATGAATCGCCTGCCCGGCTGCCAGATGGTCGAGCGGGAAGCGCTGGCCATCGTTGAGACGAACCAGGGCCGAGGGACGCAGCGACATGCCGAAGCCGCGGTCGGTATCTTCCTGCGAGCCATTGAGCAGAACCGCGTCGACGCTGGCCAGCCGCTCGGCTGGCTCACGCAGCGGGCCTGCCGGCAGGCAACGGGCATTGCCGAGACCGCGACGGGCGTCGATGAGTACCATCTCCAGATCGCGGGCCAGGCCGTAATGCTGAAGGCCATCGTCCGACAGCAGCAAATCGAGCGGTTCGCTTTCAAGCAGCGCCCGTGCTGCCCTTCCCCGATCCGGGTCGACCATCAGCGGTACACCGGTCCGCTCCACGATCAGCAGCGGCTCGTCCCCGCAAAGCTGAGCCGGCTGGCCCGCGCATACCCGCCAGGGCAACCGCGGCGGCCGGCCTCCGTAGCCGCGACTGATCACCCCGACCCGCAAGTCGCGGGCGCGGCAGTGCTCGATGAGCCACAGGATCAATGGCGTTTTGCCAGTACCGCCGACGGTGATGTTGCCCACCACCAGGACAGGGACAGGCGGCCGATAGCCGGGCCGCTTTCCCTCAACGAAGCGACGTCGTTTGCCGCTGACCACAGATCGGTAGAGGAGCTCCAGAGGGCCCAGCAGGGCCAGTGCCGGATGCCCCTCGTACCAGGCACGCTGCAAACGCTCGCCCCATTTGCTCAAGGCGCCGCCTCGGTCGCCTCTACCGTGGTGATGCGCAACTGGCTGAAGCCAAGCTTGCCAGCGGCATCCATGGCAGTGATCACGGCCTGATGCGGCGTCCGGCCATCGGCACTGATGACCACGGGCATCGAGCTGTCGCCGCCCGACTCGCGGGTCAGCGCGGCCATCAGCGTGGCCAGGTCACTGCGAAGCAGTGGATTGCCGTTGAGCGAGAAGCTGCCCTCGATATCGATCAATACCTCCAGCTGGCGCTGCTCGGCTTCCGGAGGTGCGCCGGTCGCGGCCTCGGGCAGATCGACCCGCATCTGGGTTTCACGAGTGAAGGTGGTGGTCACTACAAAGAACAGCAGGAGAATGAAGATCACATCGATCAAGGGCGCGAGGCCGATCTCGACGTTTTCCCGCGGTTTACGTCGAAACTTCACGCCCTGCCCTCGTCAAGCTCGACCTCACGGTCCCCTTGCATCATCTCGACGAGCTTGATCGCGTCCTGCTCCATGCCCACCACCAGCTCATCGACCCGGCGCTGCAGGTAGCGGTGAAAGAACAGCGCAGGGATGGCGACAATCAGGCCCGCCGCGGTGGTGATCAGCGCCTTGGCGATGCCACCGGCGAGCAGCGGCGCATTGGCCATGCCGCCCCCCATGAAAGAGCTGAAGATTTCGATCATGCCGAGGACAGTCCCGAGCAGTCCCAGCAATGGTGCCGTCGCCGCAATGGTACCCAGGGCGTTGAGATAGCGTTCGAAACCGTGAACGATCCGCGATGCCGCCTCTTCGATACTCTCCTTCATGATCTCGCGACCATGTCGGGCATTGACCAGGCCGGCAGCGAACAGCTCGCCCAGCGGCGAATCGGCACGCAGCTCCTTGAGGTAGGCGTTGTTGAGCTTGCGTCCCTTGATGCGCTTCCAGACCTGGCCGAGAAGCTGGGGCGGAGCGACCTTGCTGGGGCGGAGCGTCCACAGCCGCTCAGCGATGATGCCAGCGGCGACGATGGAGCAGAGAATAATCGGCAGCATGATCCAGCCGCCTGCTTTAACCAGTTCCCACACGAATCGAACCCTCTCGGAAATCGGGGCACTCTAACATAGCGGACGTCGCTCACTGGCCGCTGCCGTTCTCGAAATCACGCCAGAAACGCCGTGTCTGTCGCAGTCCCGTGGCCTTCCCGAAGCGGCCCAGTTCGAGGTAGATCGCGCCCTCCAGTGCCGTATCATGCAGGTGCATGCCTGCGTCGCGGGCTCGGGCCAGAACATCGGGGTGCGGATGTCCGAAATTGTTGTGACGCCCCCTCGACACCAGGCCGAACGCCGCGCCCACGCCGTCGAGAAAGGCGGCCGACGAGGAGCTGCGGCTACCGTGGTGCGGCAGGAGCAGCCAGCGCGCGCCAAGGGTCACGCCACTTGCAATCAGCTCCGCTTCGATCTGCCGGTCGATGTCGCCGGTGAGCAACAGTCGCTCGCCGCCGGCCTCGACGATGAGCACGCAACTCGTCTGGTTGCTGCTCACCGGCGCGGAGGCCCGCCACAAGGTTAAGCGTACGCCATCCCAGGCCCAGCTCTCGCCTGCTTCGCAGGTCTCGGCCTGCAGAGCGACAGGTAACCGTTCAGGCTCTCCGCTCACCGTACGCAGCGGACCAAACGCACGCATGATGGCCGGAGCGCCTCCGGCGTGATCGAGGTCGGCATGACTGAGCAGCATCAGATCCAGGCGCTTGATCCCCAGAGCCTGCAGAGATGGCACCACCACGCGCTCGCCGGTATCGAAGTCGCCAAAGCGTGGCCCGGCGTCATACAGCAGCGCATGCCGGGCCGTCTGTACCATCACCGAAAGCCCCTGGCCAACGTCGAATATCCAGATTCGCGCCGTGCCGTCGTCCGGCGTATCTGGCGCTGGCAGGCACAACGGCAGCAGCATCGCCAGACCGAGCGGACGCATCGGCAGCCCCGCCGGTAGCAGCAGGACAAGTATTCCGGCTCCAGCCAGCAGGAGAGCCCCGGTCGAAAATCCGCCCGGGCTCCAAGGTGGCTGCTGCTCGGCAAGCCAGCCCAAGACCAGAAACAAACCGTGCAGCTGCAGCCCGCACAGCCACAGCACCGCCTCACCCACCAAGGGCACCGCCAACAGCAGCGTGCCAAGCAGCACCAGCGGAACGATGGCAAAGCCGACCCAGGGCACCGCCAGCAGGTTCGCCAGCGGGCCACTGAAGGCAACCGGCAGCCCGAGGGCAACCATCAGCGGCAGCAGCCCGAGCGTCGTGGTCCACTGTGCGCGAGTGAGGCTGTGCCACCAGCTCCAGGCGCCGAGCCGTCCGGAGAACACCAGCGTCAACACGGCCACCGCGCCGAACGACAGCCAGAACCCCGGTTGCAGGCTTGCCAGCGGCTCGACCAGCAGCACCAGATTCAGCGCCAGGAGAATCGGCAGGCCGACGCCCAGGTGGCGGAAACGCAACCGCCACAGCAGTACTACCGCGAGCATGGCGCAGGCGCGCTGGACCGGCACCTCGAAGCCCGCCAGCCAGCCGTAACCCAGCGCTCCCGACAGCGCCAGGGCGCAGGCACAGGGCAGCCAGGGCAGTCCGCGCGGCCATAGTCCGCGACGCGCCAGGCCCTGTACCAGAAAATAAAGCAGCCCCGCCAGGATGCTGATGTGCGTGCCGGAAATCACCAGCAGATGCACGGTACCCGTGTCACGCAGGATATCCCAGTCCCGAGACGACAATCCCGAGCCATCCCCCACCACCAATGCGGTGACGGCGCCGGCCCGCCCATGCGCCTCGAGCCCGGCCAGCCGGGTGCGAAGCCGGTCTCGCCAAAGACCTGCCCCGCTGCCAGATTCGAGTCGCTCACCAGCCTTTACCGTGCCGGTGGCACCGATTCGGCGTGCCAGCAACCAGGCCTCGTAGTCGAACGACTGCGGGTTGATCAGACCGTGCGGGCGTTTCAAGGTAGCCGCCACGCGCCAGCGTTCGCCCGCCTGAAGCGGCGGCCCGTCGTACCAGCCCAGCCGCAGGCGCGGCGGAATACCGGCATGCCGAGAACGGATGTCTTCCAGCTCGAAGCGCACCACACCACTGCCCTGGGCCGGCAGACCGACTACCCGGCCCTCGAGCCAGAACGTGCGGCCATCCAGCTCCCTCGGCAGTTGCTGCTCCAGTACCTGCCCTGCCGTGACACAGCCCCAAGACAGGCCCAGACAGAACAGCGCGAGGGCCTCCCGCTGCATCAGCCCCAGCCCTACCGCGAGGCCCACCAGCGGAAGGAGTATCGGTAACGGGGGCAAGGCCGGCAGGAAGCGGAGCAGCGCCAGCCCCGCCGCCAACGCAAAGAGTTTTTTCAACATCGTGACGGAATCCTTTCCAGACGATATCGGAGGTGACAAACCCACTGATGGCTTGTCACAAAGTCTCGAGCCAGGCTAAGCCTGGCGGAGGCATAATCTGCAGATCAGCTTCGCACGAGATTCTTATGCCGCGTCGTTTATTCAAACGCTACATGCCACATCCCGATCGCATCAAGGGCTCTTCGTTGCGGTTTCTCGGCAAGCTGATTCACGAACCCAACCTCTGGCATCTCAATCGCCATTCCGTGTCCCGCGCCATGGCCATCGGGCTGTTCTGGGCAATGATCCCCATGCCCATGCAGATGCTGGCCGCTGCGCTCTGTGCGATTCCAGCCAGGGCCAACCTCCCCACTGCGGTAGGCCTGGTGTGGATCACCAACCCCCTGACCATGCCGGTCGTCTTCTATTTCAACTACCGGGTCGGCACCACCCTCCTGGGCGTTCAGGCGTTCAGCATGCCGGACGAAATGAGCCTCGCCTGGGTGGGCAGGTTGCTGCAGACACAATGGCAACCCCTGCTCCTGGGCTCAATCGTGGTCGGCCTGTTTCTCGCGGTGATCAGCTATTGCCTGACGCTGCTCTACTGGCGCTGGTGGGTAGGCCGGAACTGGCGCCACCGCCGGCTGAAACGCCGCAACGGAAGCTGAACTCCCCGCGTTGACGTGAATCAAGGCAGGAGGTGAATTCCCGCTGCTCTGCCATGGCTTGGTCTGAGCAGAGCCCACCCTTTGTTACTATCTCGCGCCCTGTATGTTCGGATTAAGCCGCGATGCCCAACGCCCTGCTCGACAATGCGGTGATTCTTCTCGCACTGTGCATTCCCTTTGCGCTGTTCTGGCGGGAGTGGGCGGATCGCCCGGAGTCTGACTCCCTGCCGATGCGTTTCGTGATCGGAGTCTGCTTTGGCGTCGCCTGCATTGCCGGAATGATGAGACCGGTCATGATCCAGCCCGGGCTGTTTTTCGACGCGCGGGCGGTGGTGCTGGGTATGGCCGGGCTCTTCGGCGGGCCTATCGTCGCCGCGGTAGCCGCTCTCACCGCGGCAGCCTACCGTATCTGGATCGGTGGTATAGGGCTCTGGGTTGGCCTGATCAACATTGCGCTACCAACACTGCTGGCCTTGGCCTATCGACGTCAGCACCAGAAGGCGCGCTGGGCCATCAGCGCCTGGCCACTCCTCGCCTTCGGGTTGCTTGTCAGCCTGACGACACTAGCGACCCAGCTGCTGTTGCCGCGTGAGCTGATTGCCCATAGCCTTCGGCACACCGCCCTGCCGATTCTGCTGGTCATTCCAGCCGCCACCGTCGCCATGGGGATGTTGTTGCATGAGATGCTGCAGCGCGGACAAACCACTCGAGCCTTGCGCCTGAGCGAAGCGCGTCTGCGGGCGATCACCGAAGCGACCCCGGAACCCCTGATGGTCATCGATGAGGACGGGCGTTGCCGCGAGGTCATCACGCCACGCCAGTCCCGGTTTCCAGACCTGTCCAATCTTGTCGGCCGCCGCCTGCATGACCTGCTACCGGCAAGCCAGGCCGCGCGATTCGACAAGCTCCTGGCCGAGACGCTGGCCAGCGATTGCACGATGGTGGTCGAGCACAGCCTCGATACGCCCGCCGGGAAGCGCATTTTCGAAGGCCATGCATGCAGGATCGAAACGCCGATCGGCGGCCGACGCGCCGTGACCGTGCTGCTACGCGAGATCACCGAGCGCGTGCATAACGAGCTCGAGAAGCGCATCGCCGCCATTGCCTTCGAATCGCAGCAGGGCATGCTCATCACCGACGCCAGCAACCATATTCTCAAGGTAAACCAGGCCTTTACCCAGATCACCGGCTACAGCGCCGATGAGGTCATAGGCAAGACCACGCGAGTGCTGCGCTCCGGGCGCCATAGCTCCGAGTTCTACAAGCAGATGTGGCGCAGCATCCTCGAGCAGGACTCCTGGGAAGGCGAAATCTGGAACAGACGCAAGAACGGCGACATATACCCGGAATGGCTGACCATCAGCGCGGTTCGCGACAGCACCGGCAGCATCACCCATTTCGTCGCGGCGCTCACCGATATTACCGAACGCAAGGCGGCGGAAACCCAGATCCATCACCTGGCGTTCTATGATCCCTTGACCGACCTGCCGAACCGACGGCTGCTCCTGGACCGTCTGCAACAAGCCCTTCTCTCCGCCTCACGCAGTGGCCAGTATGGCGCCCTGATGATATTCGATCTGGATAACTTCAAGAATATCAATGACCTGCATGGACATCAGGTGGGCGACAAGCTGCTTTGTGAGGTTTCAGCGCGCCTCAACGAGCAAGTGCGCTCATGCGACACCGTCGCACGTCTCGGCGGTGACGAGTTCGTCATGGTGCTGGAGGGTTTCAAGGCCGAACCCGACCAAGCCGCGACCCAGGTCGAATATTTCGGCGAGCGGATCCTCGCCTCGCTCGCCAAGCCCTATCGACTGGGTGACCTCACCGTGCGCAGCACCGCCAGCATCGGCGTGGTGCTGTTCAATGATGTATCCCTGGACGTCGACGAACTGATGAAGCGGGCGGATATGTCCATGTACGAAGCCAAGCTGGCCGGGCGCAACAGCCTGAGATTCTTCGATCCGTACATGCAGCAGATCGTCAGCGCCCGCTTGCGCCTGGAAGAGGAGTTGCGCCGCGGACTCGAGGCACGGGAATTCGTTATCTACTTCCAGCCCCAGGTGGACACCGCCCGCGGCATCGTCGGTGCCGAAGCCCTGGTCCGCTGGCGTCATCCGGAGCGCGGGGTGCTCGCGCCGGGAGACTTCATCGAGGGCGCCGAGCGCGGCGGCCTGGTGCAGTATCTGGACCTGCAGGTGCTCGAACTGGCCTGCAAGCAGCTGGCTCGCTGGGCATCGCAACCCTCGACCGAAAGGCTGGCACTTGCGGTCAACATCAGCGCACCGCTGCTGTATCAAGGCAACTTCGTCGAGCGTGTCCTTGAACTGGTTCGCTCCAACGGCTTCAACCCGAAGCGCCTTAAGCTCGAACTGACCGAGTCCCTGCTGCTGGACGACATGCCGGAAGCTTCGTTGCGCATGAGCGCGCTCAAAGCGCACGGTATCCACTTCTCCATCGACGACTTCGGCACCGGTTATTCGTCGATGACCTACCTGCACCGCTTGCCGCTGGACCAGTTGAAGATCGACCGGAGCTTCATCCAGGGCATGGCCAGCGACAATGGCCTGGCCATCGTCCGCGCCATTTGCGCCCTGGCCAGCACACTGGATCTCGAAGTACTGGCCGAGGGAGTCGAAACCCAGCCCCAGCGACAGATGCTCGAGAACAACGGTTGCCATCTCTTCCAAGGCTATCTGTTCGGACAACCGGTGCCGATCGAGGCATTCGAAGAAATGGTCGCCAGGGCCGCCAGGCAGCCGGTGTCGACCTGCCTCGGCGAACCTGCCGAGCCCTGCTAGAAGCTCAACTCGAAGCCATCGGCGTCCTGATAGGCGGGGAAGCGCTGACGATACTTGGCGAGCGCAGACGCACTGAGGCTGGTGATAAAAACGCCGTCTTCGCCACCCGGCAAGATCAGCGGCTCACCATGAAAGTCAAGAACCTGGCTGTCGCCACTGTAGGGGTGGCCGTTGCCGTCCTCGCCGATCCGGTTGACCGCGGCCACATAGCACAGATTCTCAATTGCCCGTGCCGGCAGCAACCGGTTCCAGGCCGTGCGCCGCGCTGTTGGCCAGCTCGCGATATAGATCAGCAGATCGGTGTCATAAGAATCGCGACTCCATACCGGAAAGCGCAGGTCGTAACAGACCAGGGGGCGCACATGCCAGCCCTTCACCTCAAGCAAGACCCGCTCGCTGCCGGCGGCGAAATGCTTGTGCTCACCGGCCATGCGGAACAGGTGGCGTTTGTCGTAGTGGGCCAGGGTTCCATCCGGTCGCGCCCAATACATGCGGTTGCGGTAGCTGCCGTCGGCTGCCTGGATGATCAGGCTACCGGTCACGACCGCTTCCATTCTGCGCGCCTGCTCCAGCAACCAGCGCCGGCTCGCGCCGTTGTCCTGCTCGGCGAGCGCGGCCGCATCCATTGAATAACCCGTGGTGAACATTTCCGGCAGAATGATCAGGTCGGTTCCCTTGGCCTGATCGAGCAATGCCGAAAAATGGGCGTGGTTGGCCGCCGGGTCCTGCCAGACCATACTGGTCTGCACCAGCGCCACATTGAGATCGGGCAAGGCACTGAGGTCACGCATCGGCTTCTCCGTCGGGGTGGTTCCGTCACTGGTTAGAGGGGCGAGGCCTGCCGGCCTTGCGTTGCCTCCAGGCGCAATCCTGCGCCCGTTGGAATCATACGTCTCGCAGCTTCTCGGTCGCCAGCATCAGGGTCTCTTCCCGCTTGGCGAAGCAGAAGCGCACCAGCCGCACGTCGCTCGGCGGTACCTGGTAGAACACCGAGATCGGGATACAGGCGACCCCATGTTCACGGGTCAACCACTGCGCCATGGCGACATCGTCGAGGTCGGGCCTGATTTCCGAATAATCGGCCAGCTGAAAGTAGGTACCGGCTGCCGGGGTGAATCGAAAGCGAGACTGCGCCAGGCGTTCGCAGAACAGATCGCGCTTGGCCTGGTAGAAGCCAGGCAGCTCGCTTACATGCTCCGGATGCGCGGTCATATAGTCGGCCAGCGCCCATTGCAGAGGTGTGACCGCGGTAAAGCTGACGTACTGGTGAACCTTGCGCATCTCGGCGGTGAGCATCGGCGGGGCGATCAGATAACCGGTTTTCCACCCGGTCACGTGATAGGTCTTGCCGAAAGAGCTGACAACGAAAGCCCTTGCGTAAAGCTCATCATGTCGCAGTACGCTGAAATGCTCGCGGCCGTCGAAGACAAGGTGCTCGTAAACCTCGTCGCTCAGCACCAAGACGTCTTCCCGATCACGCAGCAGCGCAGCCAGCCGGTCAAGGTCAACGCGACTCAGCAGTGCGCCGCTGGGGTTGTGCGGGCTATTGAGGATGACCAATCGGGTACGTGGCGAGAGCGCATCGGCCAGGCGTTGCCAATCGATGGCGAAGTCCGGAAGCTGCAGCGGCAGGTGCACGGCAGTACCGCCGGCCAGTTGCACCGAGGGCTCGTAGCTGTCGTAGCAGGGGTCGAAGATGATGACCTCGTCCCCGGGCCTTACCGTAGCCTGGATTGCACAGAAAATCGCCTGGGTCGCCCCGGGAGTAATGGTGACCTCGTCCTGCGCGCTCACCGTGCGTCCGTACAGGCTCTGAACCTTCATCGCCACCTGCTCGCGCAGAGCCGGCAGGCCAGTCATGGGAGCATACTGGTTTTGCCCGGCGAGGACATGCCGACCGACTCCGGCAAGGAGGAATTCCGGCGCGTCGAAATCCGGAAACCCCTGTGACAGGTTGATCGCCCCGGTATCCATCGCCAACTGCGACATCGTTGTGAAGATGGTGGTGCCGACGGAGGGCAGCTTGCTGGTGATCATGGGACCGCTCATTGGAGGCTGGAGGCTGAAGACGGAACGAAAAAGCGCCTGCCCCTTCGTCCAGCGTCTTGCCTCAGCGCTGTTGGTCTCTAGCGCTTCTTGTCCCTGCGCTTCTTTTCCGCTTTCTTGTGGTGGCTCATCAGGCGGCGCTTCTTGTTCACCTGGCGCTCGGTGAGCTTGTTCTTGTTGCCCTCGTAAGGGTTTTCGCCGCCCTTGTATTCGATGCGGATTGGCGTACCAACAAGCTTGAGCACTCGCCGATAGGTGTTTTCCAGGTAGCGAGAATAGGACTTGGGCACCGCCTCGACCTGGTTGCCATGGATCACGATCAGCGGCGGGTTGGCCCCCCCGAGGTGGGCGTAGCGCAGCTTGATGCGGCGACCATTGACCAGCGGCGGCTGATGTTCCTGGACCGCATCTTCGAGAATCTGCGTGAGTCGGTTGGTTGGCCAGCGCGTGACGGCCGATGTGAAGGCAGCTTGCACCGACTTGTACAGGTGCCCGACGCCGGTACCGTGCAGAGCCGAGATGAAATGCACGTCCGCGAAATTGACGAAGAACAGCCGCCGTTCGAGTTCGGTCTTGACGTAGTCGCGCTCACCCGGCTGCATGCCATCCCACTTGTTCAGCGCGATCACCAGTGCCCGGCCGGTTTCCAGCACGAAGCCCAGCAGGTTCAAGTCGTGCTCGACCACCCCCTCCCGGGCATCCATGACGAACACCACCACGTTGGCGTCCTGGATCGCCTGCAGCGTCTTGACCACCGAGAACTTTTCGACAGCCTCGAAGATCTTGCCCCGACGCCGGACCCCGGCGGTATCGATCAGGGTGTACTTCTCGTCACCGCGCTCGAACGGAATGTAGATGCTGTCACGGGTGGTTCCGGCCTGGTCATAGACGATCACCCGGTCCTCTCCGAGCATCCGGTTGACCAGCGTAGACTTGCCCACGTTGGGCCGCCCGATGATGGCGATCTTGATGCCGTCCTTTTCGTCGGGACCGGGGGTTCGCCTGGGTTGGCCGTCCCCGGCCGCCGGTTCGACGTCCTCGGGCTCTTCGACCTCGTCACGCGGGAATACCCCCAGCGCCGCCTCGAGCATCGCCTGGATGCCACGGCCGTGCGCCGCCGATACCGGCAGAGCGTCGCCGAGGCCCAGCGGACTGAACTCGGCCCTGGCGATTTCGGGGTCTACCGTGTCGACCTTGTTGGCAAGCACGAAACAACGCTTGTTACGCTTGCGCAGGTGCTCGCCGATCATCTGATCGGTAGGCGTCAGCCCATCTCGTGAATCGACCAGGAACAAGACGGCATCGGCCTCCTCGATAGCCTGCAACGACTGCTCGGCCATCTTCGCGTCGATACCTTCCTCGTCACCGGACAGTCCGCCGGTATCGATCAGGATGTAGGTACGTCCCTGCCATTTGGCTTCGCCATACTGACGATCACGCGTGAGTCCGGAGTACTCGGCCACGATGGCATCACGGCTCTTGGTGAGACGGTTGAACATGGTGGACTTGCCGACGTTCGGCCGCCCCACCAGGGCAATTACGGGAACCATTCGGCTCTCCAGAACAGAAAACACAAAGGCCGCTGCTGTGGCAGCGGCCAAACCAGTGGAGACTTCGCGCCGGCTAGCGGCGGCGATCAGTCCCCGCTATCGATGGTCAGCGCAACCAGCTTGCCGTCGTTGCCGAAAGCATAGAGCCAATCGCCCTCGACGACAGGTCGAACACGAACCCCGGCACGATCGATGCGCTCGCGGGCTACAAAACGCCCGTCGACCTGACTCAGAAAGTGCAGGTAGCCATCGCGATCGCCCACCGCCAGGTAGCTCGACAGCACCGCCGGCGCGGAAAGCTCGCGACGTGCCAGTCCGTCATTGCTCCAGAGAATGGTCGTGGAGCGCTCGTCGATGCCCAGCACCGCACCGTCAGCCTGGCTGACGTAGACACTGCCATAACCCTGCGACAGGCCGACGTGGCTCGATGCGTCACGCTGCCAGAGTACGCGCCCGCTTTGCACATCCAGCGCGGCCACGCGGCCCTGGTAGGTCACCACATAAAGGGTACTACCGGAAAGCAGCATCTCACCATCGATGTCGACCACCCGCTCCAGCTCGGAACGCCCCTGGGGGATGGCAACGCGCTGCTCCCAGATCGGCAGGCCACGCTGGGTTTCCACCGCCACCACCCGTCCGCTGGAAAGTCCGGCGATGGCCAGCTGATTGGTCAGCAGTGGCGCACTGGTACCGCGCAAGGTGAGTACCGCCGGCGAGTTGTCGAGACTCCAGCGTTGGGCGCCGGTGTCCATGTCCAGGGCAACCAGGCGATCATCCTGGGTCTGCACCAGCACGATGTCACCGTTGATCGCGGGCGGCGACAGCACTTCGCTGAGCACCTGGCTACGCCAGCGCTCACTGCCGTCTGCCACATCGAGCGCGATCACCTCACCGTTCAGGGTACCCAGCAGGATCAGCCCGAAGCCGACGCCAACACCGCCGGAGACCGGCTCGTCGAGGTTCTGCCGCCAGTTCACCTTTCCGCTGAAGCGGTCGATCGACTGCACCCGGCCACGGACATCGGCGGCAAGGATCTCGTCGCCATATACGACCGGCACCAGCATGTTGTAGGTATCGCCCTGGCCAGCGCCGACCGAGCGGGTCCACTGCTTCTGCAAACGTATTTCGGCATCGAATGCCGGCAGAGGCGCCGGCCCGGGCTCGGTGCTCTTGCTGCTGCAACCGGTGGCCAATATCGCCATGGCGAGTAACGCGACTATCTTGCTACGCATCAGATCACGCCTCTTCTCGGGCCAGGTCGTCGACCTTCATTTGCAACGCACCGACGGCAGCGTCGGGCGCCTGGGATTCCATGGCCTTCACATAGGCGGCACGGGCTCGCTCTTCCTGTCCGAGCTGAAGCAGCAGGTCTCCACGGATCTCTTCACGGCTGGCGCGGAAGAACTCAGCGGCTTCGCCGTCGATCAAGGCCAGCCCCTGCTCCGCCTGCCCTTGTGCAGCCAGGACCAGGGCCAGACGCTGTCGAGACAGCTCTTCCAGCGTGTCGTCGGCCGGTGCGTCGACCACGGCACGCAGCTCGCTGGCAGCGTCTTCCAGGCGACCCTCGTCGACCGCGACCTTGGCCAGCAACAGGCGACCGTACTGGGCGTAATGGCTGCGGCCATGATCATCCTTGAGCCTATTGCCCAGGCGCACGATTTCCGCAGTGTTCGGCTGGCCGTCGTCCAGAACCCGGGTCAGCAATTCCTGATAGAGCACCGAGCCACTTTGCGCCTGGTTCGCCTGGTGCCGCTGCCAACCCTGCCAGCCGAACACCAGGACCAGCGCCAGGACGGCGCCGACCAGGAGCGGCATGCCGTTACGCTGCCACCAATCCTTGATCTGCGCGAGTTGTTCGTCATCACTACCCGAGGCCACGCGGTGCTCCTTAACTCAATGATTCGCTTGTGTTTGTTTGACGTCTTCGAGGCAATTGACGAGCACGGCC
This sequence comes from Stutzerimonas tarimensis, assembly GCF_042648805.1. Taxonomy (NCBI): domain Bacteria; kingdom Pseudomonadati; phylum Pseudomonadota; class Gammaproteobacteria; order Pseudomonadales; family Pseudomonadaceae; genus Stutzerimonas; species Stutzerimonas tarimensis. Next base: position 242,335 of record NZ_JBHRXZ010000024.1, read on the forward strand.
GGCAGGTCTGCCCAGGCCACTCGCTGCTGATCGCCCTCTTCACGTAACGGCTTGAGGCCCACTACCTGGGCGGCGAGCTCGTCGTCACCGAGGATCAGCGCGTAGCGCGCGCCACTCTTGTCGGCCTTCTTGAACTGACTCTTGAAACTGCCGGCGCCGGAATTAAGCCACAGACGCAAGCCCGAAAGCGACTCGCGCAACTGCTCGGACAACGTCAGCGCGGCCAGTTCTGCAGCCTCGCCGAAGGTGCAGACATAAACCTGTGGCGCCTTGCCAAGTGATTCCGGCACTTGCCCGAGCGTTTCCAGCAGCAGCACCAGGCGTTCGACCCCCATGGCGAACCCAACGCCGGGAGTGGGTTTGCCGCCAAACTGGGACACCAGGCCATCGTAGCGACCGCCGGCACAGACGGTACCTTGTGCGCCCAGCTTGTCGGTCACCCACTCGAAGACGGTGCGGCCATAGTAATCGAGTCCGCGTACCAGCTTGGGGTTGATCTCGTAGGCGATGCCTGCCGCATCGAGTCGAGCCTTCAGGCCCTCGAAATGCGCCCGTGACTCTGGGTCGAGGTAATCTGCCAGGGTCGGCGCATCGGCCAGCAGCGCCTGGGTCTGGGCATTCTTGCTGTCAAGGATCCGCAGCGGATTGCTGGTGAGCCTGCGCTGGCTATCCTCGTCGAGCTGGTCGAAGCGCGCCTCCAGGTACGCCACCAGCGCATCCCTATAGGCGGCGCGAGCCTCGCTGGAGCCGAGACTGTTGAGCTGCAGCGCCACCGCATCCTGAACGCCCAGGGCGCGCCACAGGCGGGCTGTGAGGACGATCAGCTCGGCGTCGATATCCGGTCCGGGGAGGTTGAACACCTCCACCCCGATCTGGTGGAACTGGCGGTAGCGGCCTTTCTGCGGCTTCTCGTAGCGAAACATCGGCCCGGTGTACCAGAGCTTCTGCACCTGCCCCCCCCCGGTAAGCCCGTGCTCGAGCACCGCCCGCACGCAGCCGGCGGTGCCTTCGGGACGCAGGGTCAGTGATTCTTCGTTGCGATCGAGAAAGGTGTACATCTCCTTATCGACCACGTCGGTGCCTTCACCGATACCGCGAGCGAAGAGTTCCGTGAACTCAAGCATGGGCAAGCGGATCTCGTGATAACCATAGCCATCGAGCAGGTCCGCGAAGGTGCGCTCCAGATATCGCCAGGTAGGCGTCTGCGCGGGCAGGATGTCGTTCATGCCACGGATGGCTTGCAGGGTCTTGCTCATGCGGTTCCTTAAACGATCAGCTGCGCACGATCAGCGCGGCATCGGCTTCGGCCTTCTCGGCCGCCTTGCGACGGATCAGCGCCTCGAGTTCTGCCACCAGATGTTCATTGTCGAGCTTCTGGGCAGGTTTGCCGTCGATGTAGACGAGGTTGTTGGGTGTGCCACCGGTCAGCCCGATGTGGGCCTCCTTGGCTTCGCCCGGGCCGTTGACCACGCAGCCGATCACGGCCACGTCCATGGGCACCAGCAGGTCGTCGAGACGTCCTTCAAGCTCGTTCATGGTTTTCACCACGTCGAAGTTCTGCCGCGAGCAGCTCGGGCAAGCGATGAAGTTGATCCCGCGTGAGCGCAGGCGCAGCGATTTGAGGATGTCGAAACCGACCTTGATCTCCTCGACCGGATCGGCCGCCAGAGAGACGCGCAGGGTATCACCGATGCCCTCGGCGAGCAGCATGCCCAGGCCGACAGCTGATTTGACGGTGCCCGAACGCAGGCCGCCCGCTTCGGTGATACCCAGATGCAGCGGCTGTTCGATCTGCGCCGCCAGGAGACGATACGCCGCCACCGCCATGAACACATCGGAGGCCTTCACGCTCACCTTGAAGTCGTGGAAATCGAGGCGATCGAGGTGCTCCACATGACGCAGGGCCGATTCCACCAGCGCTTGCGGGGTGGGCTCGCCGTATTTTTTCTGCAGGTCCTTTTCGAGCGAGCCCGCATTGACCCCGATACGGATAGGGATGCCCTTGTCGCGCGCTGCCTCGACCACTGCCCGTACGCGATCCTCGCGGCCGATATTGCCCGGATTGATCCTCAGGCAGTCGACGCCCAGTTCAGCCACCCGCAGTGCAATCTGGTAGTCGAAGTGGATATCGGCCACCAGCGGTACCTGCACCCGCTGCTTGATCCGGCCGAATGCCTCCGCTGCCTCCATCGAAGGGACCGAAACCCGCACGATGTCGGCACCGGCATTTTCCAGCTGCTGGATCTGGGCGACAGTAGCGTCGACGTCGCAAGTTTCGGTATTGGTCATGCTCTGCACGCTGATCGGCGCGTCGCCACCAACCGGCACCTTGCCGACCCATATCTTGCGTGACTGTCGGCGCTTGATGGGGGATTCAGAATGCATGCTCACCGTCCGAGTTGAAAACGCGCCGTTTCACCTCGCCGGTAAGGCGCAAGATCGACGGCGTTGCCGTTGTAGATGACTTCGACACCGCGGGCAAAGCCCAGCACCACACTGAACGGGGGCTGCCCCTGCAATACCCTGACCATCCCCGAGGGGACCAGCGCATTGAGCAACACGGTACCGTCCGCGGCGGTTACCCGCGTCCAGCATTCGGCGGAAAAGCGAAGCTCGAGTGACGCCAGGCTGCTGTCTTCTCCAGCCGCGTCGGTGACGGTCGGCACGACAGGTGCCTCGACCGCAGGTGGCAGCGCGACGGGCGCAGCTTCGGCGGCGATCGCCGAAGGCTCGGCCAGGGCTTCGCCGGCTTCGTCGAGCGCGGCCGGCGCCTGCTCCCCGGCGCCGGCCGTGGCGCCTTCGAGGCTGGATCCGCCGAGCTCGTCAGGCATGGCTACGGCTGGATCCATCGGTGCCTGGGGCGCGACACGAGCGTCAATGACGGCCATGTCTTCGGGTTCGTCCAGCGGATGAATCTGGGTGGTACCGTCGGCACCCTCGACCTCTATGTGACCCATCTCCGCGGGGGACTGCTCGTAGGGCAGCGGCGCCCGGCTGTCCTGCCAGACGAGGAAGCCCAGGACCCCCAGGCCCACCAGGAGAAGAAAACTGAAAAACCGCAGGCCGAGCGCCGACAGGCGCACCGGTTCATCGATTCGCCCGAGCGCCTGGACCCGACTGCCGGATGCATCGGCACCGCTGTAACGGTCGAACTCCAGCACCAGCCGCGCCTGGTCCAGCCCAAGTAGCTTGGCGTAGGCGCGCACGTAGCCCCGGGCGAAGGTGTGGCCTGGCAGCGACGAAAAGTCGCCAGCCTCGATCTGGGATAGCGCGCGCTCGGACAGATTGAGCTGCAAGGACACGACCGACAATGGCAGGCCCTGGGCCTCCCGAGCCTCACGCAAGGTATCGCCCGGATTGACCGCGCCCGCCGCGTTCGTCATATCAGATGGCGGTGGGGTCATTGGTGCTCCGAAAGGTAGGTCTTGTATTCCGCCGAAGCGGGATAGAGGCGTCGCAACTGCAAGGCGAAGCTGGCGCCACGGTCGACTTCATCGAACACTTCGGCCAGGCGTATGCCGAGCAACAGGCTGCGCGGCGTGTGTGGGGCCATGGCGATGTAATTCTCGTAATAGCGCCTGGCCGGTACATATTCCCGATCCTCGTAGGCCATGCTCGCCAGTTCGAGCAGCGCCGCGGGCCGGCGGCTGTCCAGGCGCAGCGCCCGATTGAAGTGCGCCTGGGACTGGTCACGCATTCCAAGGCGCTGTGCAGTCAGACCGAGATTTTCGAACACGCGAGAGCGCTCGACATACATGGTGTCTTCCGCAGCCTGCTGGAAGCGCTCGTAGGCATCCTTGAAACGCCCCTGTTCAAACAGGAAGCTTCCATAGTTGTTGAGGATACGGGCATCGCGTGACTGGGCCAGGGCGGAACGAAAATGGCGGTCGGCCAGTTCCGGCTCCATTTCTGCCTGAAACACCAGCGCCAAGGCGGCATGCGCATCTGCGCTGCGCGGATCGAGCTCCAGCGCCCTGCCCAATGGCTGCTTGGCGCGGGCCGTTTCGCCCTGCTGCAGGTAGCCGATGCCCAGCTGGACGAAAGCATCGCGGGCGTCGTTACGCCCTTCGGGTGTACGGGTTGGATCGATTTTGCCCGACGACACGCAGCCCGCCAGAAAGCACAACAACAGCGGCAGCGCCAAACGCAAACTCATGACTTACCCTCGAACCATTAAGCGGAACCGGCTTCAGCATCACCCGGCACCTGGCGCACGGCGATGTAGCGTTCGCTACGGCGGGTCCGGTCCAGTACCTGGCCAACCAGCTGGCCACAGGCCGCATCGATGTCCTCACCGCGCGTGGTGCGAACCGTTACATTGTGCCCGGCTTTCTGCAGGATTTCCTGGAAACGTCGAATCGCATTGTTGCTCGGTCGCTCATACCCGGAATGAGGGAAGGGGTTGAACGGGATCAGATTGATCTTGCAGGGAATATCAGCCAGCAACGCGATAGTCTGCTCGGCATGCTCGGGCTGGTCGTTGACACCCTTGAGCAAGGTGTACTCAATGGTCAGCACGCGCTTCTCACCGAGCTGCGAGACATAGCGCTTGCAGGCATCGAGCAGCACGGCCAACGGATACTTGCGGTTGATCGGCACCAGCTGGTCACGCAGCGCGTCGTTGGGGGCATGCAGTGAAAGCGCCAGAGACACGTCGATGACCTTCGCCAGCTCATCGATCATCGGTACCACACCCGAGGTCGAGAGGGTGACCTTGCGCTTGGAAATGCCATAGCCAAGGTCATCCATCATGATCTGCATGGCGGCCACCACGTTGTCGAAATTCAGCAACGGCTCGCCCATGCCCATCATCACGACGTTGGTGATGGCCCGGTCGATCTTCGCCGGGATGCTACCGAAGGACTTGTTCGCCACCCAGACCTGGCCGATGACCTCGGCGGCGGTCAGGTTGCTGTTGAAGCCCTGCTTGCCGGTCGAGCAGAAACTGCAGTCCAGGGCGCAGCCTGCCTGGGAGGAAACGCAGAGCGTGCCGCGCCCATTCTGAGGGATGTACACGGTTTCAACGCAACTGCCAGAGGCGACGCGCACCACCCATTTGCGGGTGCCGTCGCTGGAAATGTCTTCGCTGACCACTTCGGGGCCGCGTACTTCGGCAGCGGCCTTGAGCTTTTCGCGCAAGGCCTTGCCGACATTGCTCATGGCGTCGAAGTCGTCGACGCCATGATGGTGGATCCATTTCATGACCTGACCGGCCCTGAAGCGCTTCTCCCCGATCGATTCGAAGAACTGCTCCAGCTGCGGCTGGGTCAGGCCCAGCAGATTTACCTTACCGGTCATGTCAGTCATCAGATCCCAAATGGTGCTTAGCGAATGCGGGCGGAAACTTCGGTTTCGGCGAACCAGTAGGCGATCTCGCGTGCGGCGGAAGCCTCTGAGTCCGAACCGTGGACGGCGTTCTCATCGATGGACACGGCGAAGTCGGCGCGAATGGTGCCGGCGTCTGCCTTCTTCGGATCGGTGGCACCCATCAGCTCACGATTCTTGGCAATGGCGCCTTCGCCTTCCAGCACCTGAACAACGACCGGGCCGGAAGTCATGAAGGACACCAGATCCTTGAAGAAGGGGCGCTCCTTGTGCTCGGCGTAGAAACCACCAGCTTCGCGCTCGGACAGCTGAACCATCTTCGAAGCAACGACGCGCAGGCCGGCCTTCTCGAAACGGGTCAGGATTTCGCCGATGACGTTCTTGGCAACGGCGTCCGGCTTGATGATGGAAAGGGTGCGTTCAACAGCCATGAAAAGCTCCAAAGCTCAGGGGTGGGTACTAAAAAAGAAACCTGCGGAGTATACGCAGGTTCCTGTGAAATCTGTAGGCGCGCCGGGCAACCTTCATGAGGATGACTGTTTCACCGGGCTTCTTCGATCCAGGCCGCCTGGATGGCCTCAAGAACCTTCTCGCCACCGCGCCGCGGATCGTCAGCAAAGGCCTCGAGCCCAATCACCCACTTGTGCAGCTCGACGAAGTTCACATAGCGCGGATCTACGTCAGGCTTCTGTTCCAGCAGTTCGACGGCGATATCTTGCACATCGCCCCATTTCAGGCTCATGGTCAATGCCCTTCGGATACCTGGTTGATGGTGTAGCGAGGAATCTCCACGACCAGATCCTCGTCGGCCACGGCCGCCTGGCAGGACAGCCGGGAGTTGGGCTCGAGACCCCATGCCTTGTCCAGCATGTCGTCCTCCAGCTCATCGGAGGACTCGAGCGAGGCGAAGCCCTCGCGAATCACCACATGACAGGTGGTACAGGCACAGGACTTCTCGCAGGCATGCTCGATGTCGATACCGTTGCGCAGGGCAGCATCCAGCACAGTCTCGCCGACCTCCGCCTCGATTACCGCGCCGTCCGGACAGTGTTCGGCATGCGGAAGAAACACGATTTGCGGCATGAATTATTCCTCGATCTCGTTGAGCCGGCGCCCGGACAAGGCATCTCTCACGGATGCATCCATCCGGCGCGCGGCGAAGGCGTCGGTAATGTCACTCAGACGCCTGGTCTGCTGTTCGATGCGCGCCGCGTCATCGCCGGCCACCAACCCCTGCAGTGCATCCATCTGCGCTTCGATGGCAAGCCGTTCCTCCGCCTGAAGCAGGCGATCACCATCGGCCTCGACCGCCGCCGCAACCGCCTCCAGCAGGCGCCGAGCCTCGACCTGGCGCTCGCGCAGGGCACGCGCGTCCTTGTCGGCATCAGCCTGGGTGAACGAGTCCTCGAGCATACGGGCGATCTCGCCATCGGAGAGGCCGTATGAGGGTTTTACCTGGATGCTGGCCTCGACGCCGGAGCTCAGCTCCCGCGCACTGACACTGAGTAACCCGTCGGCATCGACCTGAAAGGCCACACGAATCTTAGCTGCGCCGGCAACCATCGAGGGGATGCCACGCAGCTCGAAACGGGCCAGCGAGCGGCAATCGGCAACCAGCTCCCGCTCCCCCTGCAGGACGTGAATCATCATGGCCGTCTGGCCATCCTTGTAGGTGGTGAAATCCTGCGCGCGGGCCACGGGAATAGTGGTGTTGCGGGGAATGATCTTTTCCATCAGCCCCCCCATGGTTTCCAGTCCCAACGAGAGGGGAATGACGTCGAGCAGTAGCAACTCGTCGCCATCACGTCCGTTGCCGGCCAAGGTATCAGCCTGGAGGGCGGCGCCGATGGCGACCACGCGATCCGGGTCGATATCGGTGAGCGGCTCGCGGCCAAAGAGCTCTGCGACTGCCTGACGCACCCGAGGAACGCGGGTGGAGCCTCCCACCATGACCACCGCGTCGATCTCGTCGATTTCGACGGAGGCGTCGCGCAGCGCTCGACGGCAGGCCTTGAGACTGCGAGCCACCATGGGCTCGATCAGCTGCTCGAACCTACCCCGATCCAGAAACCCCGACCACCCGCCATAGCTCAGCGATACCCCAGACCGGGAAGTAAGCGCCTCCTTTGCATCGCGACCGAGGTTCAGAAGACGCCGTTGCGCCGAAGGGTCGAGGTCGCTGGAAACCCCGGCCTGCTCGACGATCCAGCCGGCGATCGCGTGATCGAAGTCATCACCGCCCAGGGCGCTGTCGCCGCCGGTAGCCATGACCTCGAAGACCCCACGACTCAGGCGCAGGATGGAAATGTCGAAGGTGCCGCCCCCCAGATCGTAGATCGCCACCAACCCCTCGGCCTGGCGGTCGAGCCCGTAGGCCACCGCTGCAGCGGTCGGCTCGTTGAGCAGTCGCAGCACATCCAGCCCGGCCAGGCGCGCAGCATCCTTGGTCGCCTGCCGCTGGGCATCGTCGAAATACGCCGGCACGGTGATCACCGCGCCGGTCAAGGGCCCGCCAAGCGAGGCTTCCGCTCTCTCACGAAGCACCCGCAGAATGTCCGCCGACACCTCGACTGGACTCTTTCGGCCCTGGGCAGTCTCGAGAAAAGGCATCTGCGAGTCACCTGCGACGAAGCGATACGGCAGTTGCTCGCCCATCAGCTTGATGTCGGAAATGCCGCGTCCCATCAGCCGCTTGACCGAAATGACGGTGTTGAGCGGGTCGTCCTGCGCGGCATCGCGCGCTGACTGGCCGACCTCCACAGCATCGGAACGGTAGCGCACCACTGACGGCAGGATCACCTCTCCCGCAGCGTCCGGCAGCGGTTCGGCAATGCCACTGCGCAGTGTGGCCACAAGAGAGTTCGTTGTACCCAGGTCGATACCCACCGCCAAGCGACGCTCGTGCGGCTGAGTGCTCTGTCCTGGCTCGGCAATCTGGAGTAAGGCCATATCTAGGTGATGTCTTTCGCTGGCGACGAGGCGCCGCTGAGGTTAATCATCGAGGCGCTCTTCCAATTGCCGCACCTCTTGGGACAACTTGTCGAGAAACTGCATGCGCCGAACCAGCCGCTCCGCCTCGAGATGACGCGTCTCGTCCTGCCAGATCGCGGCGAACGTCTCGTCCAGCGTCTGTCGCGCGACCTTCAGGTGTTGCTTGAAAGTCGCCACGCCCGCCAGGTTCGCATCTGCCTGCAGATCCTCGAGCTCTTCACGAAGCTGCATCTGCTTCAACAGGAACTCGGGGTCCTGCACTGTCGTTTCGAGCGGGACGTCATGGCCACGCAGACTCAGCAGGTAGCGCGCCCGACGGCTGGGACTCCTGAGCGTCTGATAGGCCTCATTGAGATTGGCCGAGCGCTCGAGCGCCTGGCGCTTTTCGCGCTCGCTGCCACTGGCGAAGCGATCGGGATGAACCTGCCGGGCCAGGTCGCGGTAGCGTGCGGCCAGAAGGTCCAGATCGATCTCGAAGTCAGGTTGCAGCTCGAACAGCGCAAAATGGCAAGTACTCACAAGCCCCTCAGACGTTGAAGCTTTCGCCGCAACCGCAGGATCCGGTCACGTTCGGGTTGTTGAACTTGAACCCCTCGTTCAACCCCTCCCGCACGAAATCGAGCTCGGTACCATCAAGGTAGACCAGGCTTTTCGGATCGGTGATCACCTTGACGCCGCCATACTCGAATACCACATCCTCGCCCGACAGCTCGTCGACGAATTCCAGCACATAGGCCAGGCCCGAGCAGCCGGAAGTGCGCACGGCAAGGCGTATGCCTTCTCCCTTGCCGCGCCCGTCGAGCGACCGGCGCACGTGCTGTGCCGCGGCTTGCGTCATGGTGATTGCCATGGATCCTCCTCAGAGCAGGCCTTTCTTCTCGCGGTAGTCGCGTACCGCCGCCTTGATCGCATCCTCGGCAAGCACCGAGCAATGGATCTTCACCGGAGGCAACGCCAGTTCTTCGGCGAGCTGGGTATTTTTGATGGTTTCCGCTTCTTCAAGCGTCTTGCCCTTCATCCATTCGGTCGCCAGGGAGCTCGAAGCAATGGCGGAGCCACAGCCGTAGGTCTTGAACTTGGCATCTTCGATGACGCCCATGTCGTTGACCTTGATCTGCAGACGCATCACGTCGCCACACGCCGGCGCACCCACCATCCCGGTACCGACGTCCGGATCTTCAGCTTCGAACTTGCCGACGTTGCGCGGGTTCTCGTAGTGGTCGATGACCTTGTCACTGTAAGCCATGGTGCAATCCTCTCTGTCAGCTGTCGGCGTTCGGGGTCAGTGGGCCTGCCACTCGACCTTGGAAATGTCGACACCGTCTTTGTACATATCCCACAGCGGCGACAGCTCACGGAGCTTGTTCACCGCCGAACAGACCTTCTCTACGGCGTGGTCGATTTCTTCCTCGGTGGTGAAGCGACCGAAGGTGAAGCGAATCGAGCTGTGCGCCAATTCGTCATTACGCCCCAGCGCGCGCAGCACATAGGACGGCTCGAGCGAGGCGGAAGTACAAGCGGAACCGGACGATACCGCCAGGTCCTTGAGCGCCATGATGAGCGACTCGCCCTCGACGAAATTGAAGCTCAGGTTCAGGTTGTGCGGCACGCGAGCGGTCATGCTGCCGTTCACGTAGAGTTCTTCGAGGTGCTCGACCTGCTTGTAGAAGCGATCCCGCAGGGCCTTGACGTGTTCGTTGTCCTTGGCCAGGTCCTGCTTGGCGATGCGAAACGCCTCCCCCATGCCAACGATCTGATGCGCCGCCAGCGTGCCTGAGCGCATGCCGCGCTCGTGGCCGCCACCATGCATCTGGGCTTCCAGGCGCACACGCGGCTTGCGCCGGACATAGAGCGCGCCGATGCCTTTCGGGCCATAGGTCTTGTGTGCCGAGAAGGACATCAGGTCGACCTTCATCTTGTCCAGATCGACCTCCACCTTGCCGGTGGACTGAGCGGCATCGACATGGAAGAGGATCCCGCGAGCGCGGGTCAGCTCGCCGATCGCAGCGATATCGTTGATGGTGCCGATCTCGTTGTTGACGTGCATGACCGACACCAGAATGGTGTCCTCGCGCAGCGCCGACTCGACCATTTCCGGCGTGATCAGGCCATCTTCGCGGGGATCGAGGTAGGTGACTTCGAAACCTTCGCGCTCGAGCTGGCGGCAGGTATCGAGAACGGCCTTGTGCTCGATCTTGGTGGTGACGATGTGCTTGCCCTTGGAGCTGTAGAAGTGCGCTACGCCCTTGATGGCCAGGTTGTCGGACTCGGTAGCACCGGAGGTCCAGACGATTTCCCGGGGATCTGCATTGACCAGATCGGCGACATGGCGACGCGCGGTTTCAACCGCTTCTTCGGCGCGCCAGCCGAACAGATGCGATCGCGACGCCGGATTGCCGAAGTTGCCTTCCATGGTCAGGCACTCGATCATCTTGTCGGCGACCCGTGGATCCACCGGCGTGGTGGCTGAGTAGTCGAGGTAAATCGGCAATTTCATCAGGCTCTCCTCTTGCCGTCTTATTCGACGGCGGATGCTCGTATCTTGTCGGACTCGGCAGGACCGCGACGGATGTCCTGCAACAACGCAACTTGCTGGACATCATTGCGCTTGACCAGATCGGCCAGGCTGATGCCACTGAGAAACTCGTGAATGCGCTGACTGAGGTCACACCAGAGGTTGTGCGTCAGGCAGGTATCGCCCGAATGACAATCCCCCTGCCCCTGACAGCGGGTAGCATCGACCGACTCGTTGACCGCATCGATCACCTGGGCAACCTTGATCGCTTCCATCCCACGAGATAGCTGATAGCCGCCACCCGGGCCGCGCACGCTGGTAACCAGACTGCCGCGGCGCAACTTGGCGAACAACTGCTCCAGGTAGGAGAGAGAAATTCCTTGTCGCTCGGAAATATCCGCCAAGGATACCGGGCCGTTCTGGGCATGTAGCGCAAGGTCAAGCATGGCAGTGACCGCATAGCGGCCCTTTGTCGTCAATCGCATCGGTCTGCACCAAAGCGTTAGGATTTGAGCGGATTATGCAATACCTGAGTATTTGAATCAACTATAAATCCCTAGCTTTTGCACAGTTATGGCTCACAGGCGCCACCCTTTCGCCCCGCCATCAGCCGCGCTCGCCCGATTGCTTGACCTCGGCGAAGTCCTCTTCTCGCAACTCGGGAAGTTTCTTCGCGCAATAATCACTACCCAGTTCGGTCAGCGCCTTACACATGCCGTCCATTCGCTCCTCGACCGCCTGCACATGGTCGAGCAGCTGACCAATCGCCTTGGCTACCGGATCGGGCATATCCTGCCCGACCCCATAGGCATCGAATCCGATCTTCTCGGCCATGGCCTTGCGGCGAGCTTCTTGCTCGTCGTCGCTCTTGACGATAATGCGACCCGGTATCCCGACCGCCGTGGCGCCTGCCGGCACCGCCTTGGTAACCACCGCGTTGGAGCCGATCTTGGCCCCCGCACCCACGGTGAATGGCCCCAGCACCTTGGCACCGGCACCCACCACCACACCATCTTCCAGCGTAGGATGGCGCTTACCCTTGTTCCAGCTGGTACCCCCAAGGGTCACACCCTGGTAGATGGTGACATCGTCGCCGATCTCCGCCGTCTCGCCAATCACGATGCCGAAACCGTGGTCGATGAAGAAGCGTCGACCGATTCTGGCGCCTGGATGAATCTCGATTCCCGTGATCCAGCGGCTGGTATGCGACAACAGCCGAGCCAGCAGCTTCCAGTCGCGAACCCACAACCAATGCGCCACTCGGTGGACCCACACAGCGTGCAGGCCGGGATAGCAGGTCAACACCTCCACGGCGTTGCGCGCCGCCGGATCCCGATGGAATACGCTTCGGATATCTTCACGCATGCGTTCGAACATTATTCTTCCCCCCGCTTCCGGGCTTCGCCACGAGCGGCCTTCTGAGTCTCGGTCAGAATGCCGCGCAAGATGTTCATCTCCAGCCTGCTGACCGCACTGCGCCCGTAGAGCTTGCGCAAGCGGGCCATGAGATGGCGCGGCTTTTCCGGGTCGAGAAAACCGATGTCGACCAAGGTCTGCTCGAGATGAGCGTAGTACAGCTCCATCTCGTCCATGGTCGCCGGCTGGGTGCCGAGCATGGCAGTGGTCTCGACCTTCTCCATCTTTGTCGGACGGCCCCGGGCGGCAAGCCAGCTCATGCGCACTTCATAGGTAAGCACCTGAACGGCAGCTGCGAGGTTGAGCGAGCCAAACGACGGATCCGAGGGGATATGCACATGGAACTGGCAGCGCTGCAACTCCTCGTTGGTCAGGCCGGCGTATTCGCGACCGAATACCAGCGCGACTTCACCGCCCTGCTCGAGCTGCTCGACACAGGTCTCGCCGCACTCGCGGGGGTCGAGCAGCGGCCAGGGGATACGCCGGTCACGGGCGCTGGTGCCCAGCACCAGATTGCACCCGACCAGCGCCTGCTCCAGGGAATCGACCACTTGCGCCGACTCCAGCACGTCTGTCGCTCCAGAGGCGCGAGCCTCGGCCACGAGGCTTGGGAAGTCCTCGGGCTGCACCAGCACCAGGCGCGACAGCCCCATGGTTTTCATCGCCCGGGCGGTCGCACCGATGTTGCCGGGATGGCTGGTATTGACCAGCACCACGCGGATGTTCTGTAGCAAAGCGAAACTCTCAACTAATCGAACAGGCCGCAAGCTTACAGAAGCCACCGAAGCAACGCCATTGGCGCGCCGGCCATCACTGGATGTCGCCTGCCAATCTGATAGACTTGTCGGCTTTCTCATGATGCCCGGGTACCCAGAAACATGCAGCCAATGTTGAATATCGCGTTGCGCGCCGCTCGCACCGCCGGTGAACTCATCATTCGTTCCGTCGAGCGCCTGGATGTCATCTCGATCAGCGAAAAAGAAGCCAAGGATTATGTCACCGAGATCGACCGTGCTGCGGAACAGAGCATCATCAACGCGCTGCGCAAGGCCTATCCGAACCATGGGGTGATGGGTGAGGAAACCGGCCTGCAGCCTGGCTCGGGCGACGGCGCCGATTACCTGTGGATCATCGATCCGCTCGACGGGACCACCAATTTCGTCCGCGGCGTTCCGCATTACGCGGTCAGCATCGCCTGCAAGTACCGCGGCCGACTGGAGCATGCAGTGGTACTCGACCCGGTGCGCCAGGAAGAATTCACCGCCAGTCGCGGTCGTGGCGCGGCGCTCAACGGCAAGCGCATGCGCGTCAGCGCGCGCAAGAGCCTCGATGGCGCCCTGCTGGGCACGGGCTTCCCGTTTCGTGATGGCCAGCTGGACAACCTCGACAGCTATCTGGAGATGTTCCGCAGCCTGGTAGGCCCTACCGCCGGCATCCGTCGCGCCGGGGCAGCCAGCCTGGACCTCGCCTATGTGGCTGCAGGTCGCTACGACGCCTTCTGGGAGTTCGGCCTGTCCGAATGGGACATGGCCGCCGGCGCGCTACTGATCCAGGAAGCGGGCGGCCTGGTCAGTGATTTCAGCGGTGGCCACCAGTTCCTCGACAAGGGCCACATCGTTGCGGGCAATACCAAGTGCTTCAAGGCAGTCCTGACAGCCATCCAGCCGCACCTGACCCCATCGCTCAAGCGCTGAGCGACAGGCGACACCGACGACCCGGCTCTGGCCGGGTTTTCTTTGCCCGTAGAAACGCCGAACCCCGCCGCAGCGGGGTTCGGTGCCAACTAGCGATCTCAGGGACGCTCGTCGACCTCCTCCACTACCGGAGGAATGAGGTCATCCCGGGTCAGCTTCAGACCGATCAGGGTAAGATTGGCCACGTACAGCGACGAGGTGGTTCCAGCGATCACGCCGATGAACAACGCCAGCGAGAAGCCCCAGAGGTTTTCGCCGCCAAACAGCAGCAACGCCCCTACCGCCAGCAAGGTGGAGATGGAAGTCGCCAGGGTCCGCAGCAGGGTCTGGGTCGCCGAGATGTTGATGTTCTCGATCAGCTCCACGCGTCGCAGCAAACGGAAGTTCTCCCGGATTCGGTCGAAGATCACGATGGTGTCGTTCAGCGAATAACCGATGGTCGCCAGCACCGCGGCCAGCACCGTCAGGTCAAAGGTCAGCTCGAAGAGTGAAAACACCCCCAGTACCAGGATCACGTCATGGAACAGCGACAGGACCGCGCCGCAGCTGAACTTCCACTGGAACCGGAACGCGACGTAGATCAGGATGCCGAACAGCGCAAGCAGCATCCCCATCCCGCCCTGGTCGCGCAGCTCCTCGCCCACCGCCGGCCCGACAAACTCGACCCGACGCACCTCGAAGGGGTTGTCACCACCGCGCAGTGCCTGCGCCAGGCGCTCGCCCAGCTGCGGATCGTCCCCGCTCATGCGCACCACCACATCGCTGGCCGCGCCAAAGCTCTGCACCACGGCATCGCCAAAACCTTCGGCAGCCAGCTGCGAGCGGATCGCCTCCAGCTGCGCCGGGCGCTCGTAGCCCAGCTCCACCATGGTACCGCCGGTGAAATCCAGGCCGAAATTCAACCCTTTGATCGCCAGACTGGCCAGTGACGCCAGCATCAGCAGCAGGGTGATCGACACGATAAGGTGTCGAACCCTCATGAAATTGATAACGCGCTTCATCGTGCTAGCCCTCAGATCCACAGCTTCTTGATGTCACGGCCACCAAATATCAGGTTGACCATGCCGCGGGTCACGACCAGCGCGGTGAACAGCGAAGTCAGGATGCCAATCGACAGGGTTACGGCGAACCCCTTGATCGGCCCCGTACCCAGCGCAAAGAGAATCCCGCCGACCAGCAAGGTGGTGAGGTTGCCGTCGATGATTGCCGAGAAGGCGCGATCGAAACCCTCGTGCAGGGCACGCTGGATCGACATGCCATTGGCAATTTCCTCCCGGATCCGCGAGAAGATCAGCACGTTGGCATCCACCGCCATGCCCATGGTCAGGACAATGCCGGCGATACCCGGCAGCGTCAGCGTGGCGCCGATAACGGACATCACAGCGACCAGGCAGACCATGTTGAACAGCAGTGCTACCGTCGCCAGCAGACCAAAGAACCTGTAGATCGCGAGAATGAACAGCGCCACCAGCAGGAACCCCCAGAGGGATGCCTGCACACCCAGGCGGATGTTTTCCGCGCCAAGGCTCGGACCGATGGTGCGCTCTTCGGCGAAGTACATCGGTGCCGCCAGGCCACCTGCGCGCAGCAGCAGCGCGAGTTCCGAGGATTCGCCCTGGCCGTCGAGGCCGGTGATGCGGAACTGGCTACCCAGCGGCGACTGAATGGTCGCCAGGCTGATGATGCCCCGCTCCTCCTCGAACGCCTGCACCGGCACCTCGCGCATTTCGCCATCCACTTCCTGGCGCACGTAGCGGGTCACCGGGCGCTGCTCGATGAAAATCACCGCCATGCTGCGCCCGACGTTGGTCCGGGTGGCACGATTCATCAGGTCGCCGCCATAGCCATCGAGCCGGATGTTGACCTGCGGACGGCCGTTTTCGTCGAAGCTGGCCTGAGCATCGGTGACCTGGTCGCCAGCGATGATCACGCTGCGCTCCAGGGCCACCGGTGGTCGCTCGGAATTTCGAAAGCCCAGCTCCTCGGTGGCCGCCCGGGCCGCGTCGGGCAGGGCCGCCAGACGAAACTCGAGGTTTGCCGTGGCACCGAGAATCCGCTTGGCCTCGGCAGTGTCCTGCACGCCTGGCAGCTCCACGACGATGCGGTTGGCACCCTGGCGCTGAACCAGCGGCTCCGCCACCCCGAGTTCGTTGACCCGGTTACGCACGGTGGTGAGGTTCTGCCGGATGGAGTACTCACGAATCTCCGCCAGACGCGTATCGGTGAGCGCCAGCGTCAGCACCTGCAGCTCGTTGCGGCTGGCGGTGGTCGTTACGAAGTCGTTGTAATTCTGGCGGATCAGCGTCTGCGCGCGATTGAGCGACTCGTTGTCAGTGAAGCCGATCTGGATCCGATCAGCCTGGGCCGGCAGGCTGCGATAGCGCACCCGCTCGCGGCGCAGCAGCGCCTTGACTTCGCTGTCGTAGACGTTCAGGCGAGTTTCCACCGCTCGCTCCATGTCCACTTCCAGCAGAAAGTGCACGCCCCCTGCAAGGTCCAGGCCGAGCTTCATGGGCGACGCGCCCAGGCTTCGTAGCCAATCGGGCGTTGTCGGCGCCAGGTTGAGCGCGGCGATGTAGTCATCGCCCAGCGCGCGACGGACGATGTCCTTGGCGGGCAGCTGATCCTCCTGCTCCTGCAATCGGATCATCCCGCCCCGGCCCTGCTCGCCGAGCGAGGTCGCCTTGACCGCGATACCCGCTTCTTCAAGCGCCTGGCGGGCGACTGTCAGCTCGCTCTCGGTCACTTGCAGTGCCACGCTTGAGCCACTGATCTGAATCGCCGGATCGTCGGGATAGAGGTTCGGTGCTGAATAGACGCAGGCGATGGCAAGCACCGCCAGGATCAGCACGTATTTCCAAAGGGGATATTTATTGAGCATGACGCAGCCCGCTTAAGACGCGGGGCGCCTTGCGCGCCCCGTCGGAAAGATGAACCTGAAGCCGGCTTAGATGGCCTTCAGAGTGCCCTTGGGCAGCGTGGCGGCCACAGCCACCTTCTGGAACTTGAGTTCGACAGTATCGGACACTTCCAGGACCACGAAATCGTCCGCCACTTTGACTACTTTGCCAGCGATACCGCCGGAGGTCACCACTTCGTCGCCCTTCTGCAGGCCGCCGATGAGGTTCTTGTGCTCCTTGGCGCGCTTGGCCTGAGGGCGCCAGATCATCAGATAGAAGATGACCACGAAGCCGACCAGCATCAGGATGCTCATCATGTCCCCACCCGGGGCCCCTGCAGGTGCAGCGCCTTCCTGGGCATGGGCAGCAGAAATCAGAAAGCTCATTTACCACTCCTAGTTGTACAGATCGTTGGCTGGTGTTCAGCCCAGCGGCGGGGTCGGCTGCCCGCGCCGAGCATAAAATGCGTCGACAAAGGCCGCCAATTTACCCTGTCCGATGGCGTCGCGTAAACCGGACATCAACCGTTGGTAATGTCGCAAGTTGTGAATCGTATTGAGCATGCTTCCCAGCATTTCGCCGCATTTATCCAAATGATGCAGGTAAGCGCGGGAGAAATGGGTGCAGGTGTAGCAGTCGCAACCCGGATCCAGCGGTGACTCATCGTGCCGATGGACCGCATTGCGGATTTTGATCACGCCGGTATCGGTGAACAGGTGGCCGTTGCGCGCATTGCGGGTCGGCATCACGCAATCGAACATGTCCACACCGCGCCGTACGCCCTCCACCAGATCTTCGGGTTTGCCGACCCCCATCAGGTAGCGAGGCTTGTCCGCCGGCATCTGCGGGGGCAGGAAATCAAGCACCCGGATCATCTCCTCCTTCGGCTCACCGACCGACAGGCCACCGATCGCCAGGCCGTCGAAGCCGATCTCGCAGAGGCCTTCGAGCGAACGCATCCGCAGCGACTCATGCATGCCGCCCTGGACGATACCGAACAGCGCCGCCGGATTCTCCGCGTGCGCTGCCTTGGAGCGCCTGGCCCAGCGTAGCGACAGCTCCATCGAACGACGGGCCGTGTCCTCGTCCGCAGGGTAGGGCGTGCATTCGTCAAAGATCATCACGATATCCGAGCCCAGCTCGCGCTGCACCTGCATCGACTCTTCCGGCCCCATGAACACCTTGCTGCCATCGACCGGCGAGGCAAAATACACGCCTTCCTCCTTGATCTTGCGCAGCGCGCCCAGGCTGAACACCTGAAATCCACCGGAATCGGTGAGGATCGGCCCCTGCCATTGCATGAAATCGTGCAAGTCGCCGTGCTCGCGGATCACCCGGGTACCCGGGCGCAGCCAGAGATGGAAGGTGTTACCCAGGATGATCTGGGCGCCAATGGCCTCGATATCCCGCGGCAGCATGCCCTTCACCGTGCCGTAGGTGCCCACCGGCATGAAGGCCGGCGTCTCGACTACGCCCCTGGGAAAGGTCAGGCGGCCTCTACGCGCCCGCCCCTCGGTAGCCAGAAGCTCGAAGGACATATGGCAATCACGACTCATGCTGCACCTCGGGACCGCGCGCGGCGGGATTGCGGGTGATGAACATGGCATCACCGTAACTGAAGAAACGATAGCGAGCTTCAACGGCCGCCTGGTAGGCCACCATGGTCTGCGCATATCCCGCGAAGGCCGACACGAGCATGATCAGCGTCGACTCGGGCAGGTGGAAATTGGTGACCAGCGCATCGACCACATGGAAGGGTTTTCCCGGGTACAGGAAGATGTCGGTATCGCCGCTGAAGGCCTTGAGTTCGCCGTCACGTGCAGCGCTCTCCAGCGAACGGACGCTGGTGGTTCCAACCGCGACCACCCTGCCATCACGCTGCCGGCAGGCGGCGACCGCATCGACCACCTCTTGCCCCACCTGCAGCCATTCGCTATGCATCTGATGCGCCTCGAGCCGATCGACCCGCACCGGCTGAAAGGTACCGGCACCCACATGCAGGGTGACAAAGGCCGTTTCGACGCCCTTGTCGCGAATGGCCTGAAGCAACGGCTCGTCGAAGTGCAAGCCAGCCGTGGGCGCTGCGACCGCACCGGTGTTTCGTGCATAGACGGTCTGGTAGCGCTCGCGATCCGCATCCTCATCGGGCCGGTCTATATAAGGAGGCAGCGGCATGTGACCGATTCGCTCGAGCAGCGGCAGAACTGGCTCGTCAAAAACCAACTCGAACAGCGTGTCATGGCGCGCCCGCATTTCCACCTCGCCACCCCCGTCCAGCCGGATCCGGCTACCCGGCTTCGGCGATTTGCTCGAACGTACATGGGCAAGCACCCGCCGCTCATCGAGAACGCGCTCGATGAGGATTTCCAGTCGGCCACCACTGAGCTTGCTCCCGAACAGGCGCGCTGGAATCACCCGGGTGTCATTGAACACCATGAGATCGCCAGGCCGCAGGTAATCCAACAGATCGGTGAACTGGCGATGCGCGAGCTCACCGGTGGGGCCATCGAGCACCAACAGACGACTGGCCCGACGCTGCGGCAGAGGATGGCGAGCGATCAGGCATTCAGGGAGTTCAAAGGAAAAATCAGCGACGCGCATCAGATTACCGGCACGAACAGCAAACAAAGGGCGCAAAGCTTAGCCGAAACCCGTCCGCCTGACCATGTCAGGACGATTGACCGAGCGCATCAGGGTCCCTATACTTCGCCGCCGTTGTGCCTCGGTGGCGGAATCGGTAGACGCGGCGGATTCAAAATCCGTTTCTGGCGACAGAGTGAGAGTTCGAGTCTCTCCCGAGGCACCAATTTCTAGAAGCATCCCTGCGGCCCGCAGGACATTACGCCCAAGGGCGGCGCTGAGCCTCCAGGCGGCCTTTTTCACGTCTCGACAAAAGTCGGATATTTCGTTACTCAAGGGGATTGGCTTTTCCTCTGGAGTTGGCGTAGAGTGTCCTCACTGTTTGCATAGGTCGCTGTTGAATCGTGACCTGGTGCGGTAGATCTTCAGATCCGCTTCATCCGCTCGACTTCTCTTACCTGTTGCAACAGTCCCCAGCCCTAACCCTGTGGGCTGTCTTTCAACACAGTTTCAAGGTAATTAAGATATGTCGAATCGGCAGAGCGGCACTGTAAAGTGGTTTAACGACGAGAAGGGCTACGGCTTCATCACTCCGGAAAGCGGCCCGGACCTGTTTGTCCACTTCCGTGCAATCGAAGGCAATGGCTTCAAGAGCCTGAAAGAAGGCCAGAAGGTCAGCTTCGTTGCTGTCCAGGGCCAGAAAGGCATGCAAGCCGATCAAGTCCAGATCGCGGAATAAGCTGCCGCTCCGAAAAGCCCCTGATGGCAACATCAGGGGCTTTTTTGCGCCTGCGATAAAGTAGAATGCGCCCCGCCTGTCTCGACGAGATCTCCGATGCGCAAACATCAGCTCCATCCCCAGGGCGACTTCCCGCCCGCCTCGCTTCCGCGCCGCCTGGCCGCCATGTTCTACGACATGCTGCTTTCCATCGCACTGGTCATGGTCGTCACCCTTGTCTATCAGCAGGTGATCCTGCGGCTCATCTACGGCAGTGAGGGCTTGCTGGCCATGGCTGAAGCCGGCGGCCTCGACATCGACCCGATACTCTCGACCCTGCTGCTGTTCAGCCTTTTCGCCTTTTTCGCCAAATTCTGGACCCATACCGGACAGACCCTGGGAATGCAGGTCTGGGGTGTTCGCATCCAGAATGCCGATGGCAGCGCCGTCGACCTTTGGCAAGCGCTGCTGCGCTTTCTGCTGGCCATCGTTTCGTGGCTATGCCTGGGCCTGGGGTTTTTCTGGGCACTGTTCGACAAGCGCAAGCGCACCTGGCATGACATTTATTCGGAAAGCCAGGTGGTCCAACTGCCGAAAGGCGCACATCGAAAGTAGCCTCGGCGTGAACGAGTGATGGTGGTCAGGCCGGACGACTCGACACCGGCCGCCCAGCCTCGGAGCCGTCCATCGATGTCACTGCTATCTGGCTGACTATCCCGCCCTGCGCAACAACCACAGCCCGATCAATGCACTGATGCTCGCCGGCACCAGCACGGCCAGCAGCGGCGGAAAACCAAACACCTGACTTGCCGGACCAAGCAGATCCTGGGCGATTCGAAACACGAAACCCACCACCACACCGGTGAAGATTCGTTGACCCAGTGTCACCGATCGCAGCGGGCCAAAAATGAACGAGATGGCCATCAGCACCAGTGACAGGGTGACCACTGGCTGCAATGCCTTGGTCCAGAAGGCCAGCCAGTAGCGGCTGTTGGCCAGCCCCTGGTCGGCCAGATAATGAATGTACTGCCAGAGCCCACTGATGGAGAGCGCTTCCGGCTCGAGCACGACGGTGCTGAGCAGTTCCGGTGACAGCTGAACGTCCCAGCGCGACTCGACGACCTGCTCCACCTCGGTATGATCGCCCCGGAAATGGGTGATCGCCACATCGGTGAGTAACCAGTGGTCCTCACGGAAGTCCGCCCGGCGAGCGAAGCTGGAGGCGATCAGTACCCGATCATCATCGAAGCGGTGGCGCGTCACGCCAAACAACACGCCGTTGGGTTGCACCGAGTTCACATGCACGAACTCGTCGCCCTGCCGATGCCACAAGCCACTTCTGCTGCTCTGCGCCTCCCCTCCACCCAGGGCCATGGAGCGACCGGCCTGGGCGCGGTTCTCGGTCCAGGGTGCCACGTACTCGCCCACCAGCAGACCTACCAGCATGATCACCAGCATGGGCTTCATTACCGCCCAGACGATCTGCCCGAGCGACATCCCCGCAGCACGCATTATGGTCAGCTCACTGCTGCTGGCGAGCGCACCGAGGCCGATCAGGCAACCGATCAGCGCACTCATCGGCAGCATCTCGTAGAGCCGGCGCGGTGCGGTCAGCAGCACGTAGGTGATCGCCTCCAGCGTGCCGTAGCTCCCATCGATATCACCAAGCTCATCGATGAAGGCGAACAGCAGCGACAGCCCGACGATGATGCCCAGCACGGCGAGGATGGCCAACAGCACGTGCTGACCGATGTATCGATGCAGCCTAGACATGACTGATGCCCTCGCCTGCCCGATCACCGCGGACGTGCCACCACAGGCGCAACGACTCCCAGTACAGCAGCAGCAGGCCGATCAGCAGGAACAGGCCGTGCACCCACCAGAGCCCGAGCCCGGCCGGCAGGCGGCCACGATCCATCCAGCCACGCGCCGCGATCAGCAACGACAGGTATGCCATGTAAAGCAGGATCGCTGGCAACAGTTTGAGATAGCGCCCCTGGCGCGGGTTGACCCGCGCCAGGGGCACGGCCAGTACCGTGACCACGAAAGCCAGAAGCGGCAGGGAAAGGCGCCACTGCAGTTCACTGCGATGACGAAGGTCGGCGCTGCCCATCAATTCGGTGGTGGGTATGGCTTCGAGCTCCCCCAGCTCGACGCTGACCTGGGGACGCTGCAGCAGCACGCCGTAGGTGTCGTAGGAGATGACACGGTAATCGGCGTCCCCAGGGTGGCCATCGTAGCGGTAGCCATTCTCCAGGATGAGATAGCGGCTGCCATCAGGCTGGATTTCCTGTCGGCCACTCTGCGCCACCAGCACCGTGACCCCTCGCCCTTGCTGGCCCGCAGGGTTGGTTTCGGAAATGAACACCCCGCCCAGCTCGGTCCGGTCCGCCGAGAGCTCACGCGTGTAGGTGACCCGCGAGCCGTCGCGCAGGCGCTGGAAGCGGCCCGGCACCAGGGTGTCGAATTCGGTCAGCGCGTCCTGCTCGTTGAGGATCCGCGCCACCTCGCCCAGCCCCCGTGGCGCCAGGCTCAGGCTCAGCCAGGCAACCAGCATCGCCACCACCAGCGCAGGCGCCAGCGTATACAGCAGCAGCCGCCGCTCGCTCATGCCCGTCGCCGACAACACCGTCATTTCACTGTCGAGGTAGAGCCTGCCGTAGGCCAGCAGGATTCCGAGAAACAACCCCAGCGGCAGGATCAGCTGCAGGAACCCGGGCATCCTGAAGCCCATGATCAGAAACAGCACGCCGGGATCCAGTACCCCCTGCGCGGCCTGCGCCAGGTACTTGATGAATCGGCCGCTCATGATGATCACCAACAGCACCGCGCTGACCGCGGACAGCGTCACCAGCACCTCACGAGACAGGTATCGAAAGATAATCAAACCGTATACTCCAGGGTTGTCAGGGTCAGGCGGCTGTGCTCAAACTAGCCGGCAACATTGCCGGGCCGCCCGCAGACGAACCATCGGAAAAATGGCGGGCATTATCCTGCAAACCCGCTTCCTTGTCTTGGGGACACAGCTACATGGAATTCGTTGTCAAAAGCGCCAATGCCACCTCCGTCAAAACCGCCACCCTGGTCCTTCCCATTGCCGAGGGCTGTCTCCTTGGCGAGGTTGCCCAGGCCGTGGACGTCGCGAGCGATGGTGCCCTGACTGCCGTGCTCAAGCGCAAGGACATCGAAGGCAAGCCGGGACAGACCCTGTTGCTGCACCACCTGCCGAATCTCAAGGCCGAGCGCATATTGCTGGTGGGCATCGGCAAGGCTGACGAACTTACCACCCGCAACTGGCGCAAGGTCTCCGGCGCCATCAATTCCGTGCTCAAGGGGCTCGGTGGCAGCGACGCGGCGCTGGCGATGCAGGAAATCAGGGTGCAAGGTCGCGACGCCTATGCCAGCGCGCGGCTGCTGGTTGAGATCCTTGCCGATGGGCAGTATCTCTTCGAACAGTTCAAGAGCAAGAAATCCGATCCGCGCGCGCTGAAGAAGATCACCCTGCTCTGCGCCAAGCCCGACCAGCCCGAGCTCGAGCGGGGCGTCGCGCATGCCCAGGCGATCGCCGCCGGCATGACCTACACCCGCGACCTCGGCAACCTGCCGCCGAACATCTGCCATCCAACCTATCTGGCTGACGAGGCCAAGAAGCTCGCCAAGGGCAACAAGAGCCTGAAGGTCGAGTCGCTGGACGAGAAACAACTCCGCGAGCTGGGCGCTGGCGCCTTTCTCGCCGTTGCCCAGGGCAGTGACCAGCCTCCGCGCCTGATCGTGCTGCAGTACAGCGGTGGCAAGAAGTCCGACAAGCCTTACGTGATCGTCGGCAAGGGCATCACTTTCGACACCGGCGGCATCAGCCTCAAGCCCGGCGCCGCCATGGACGAGATGAAGTACGACATGTGCGGCGCGGCTACCGTTCTCGGCCTGTTCGAAACCCTGATCCGCCTGCAACTGCCGATCAACGTCGTCGGCCTGGTCGCCTGCGCGGAAAACATGCCCAGCGGTGGCGCGAGCCGCCCCGGGGACATCGTCACCACCATGAGCGGGCAGACAGTCGAGATCCTCAACACCGATGCCGAGGGCCGTCTGGTGCTGTGCGACACCCTGACCTACGCCGAGCGCTTCAAGCCCCAGGCCGTGATCGACATAGCCACCCTCACCGGCGCCTGCATCGTGGCCCTGGGTAGCCACACCACCGGCCTGCTTGGCAACGACGACGAACTGGTGCAGCAGTTGCTGCAAGCCGGCCAGTCTGCCGATGACCGCGCCTGGCAGCTTCCGCTGTTCGACGAATACCAGGAGCAGTTGGACAGCCCCTTCGCCGACATGGCCAACATTGGCGGCTCCAAGGCTGGCACCATCACTGCGGCCTGCTTCCTGTCCCGCTTCACCAAGGCCTATCCCTGGGCGCACCTGGATATCGCCGGTACCGCCTGGGTGAGCGGAGGGAAGGAAAAGGGCGCCACCGGCCGTCCGGTGCCGATGCTGACCCAGTACCTGCTTGACCGCCTGCAGTCGGCCTGACCCAGCGGCGACCCACTGAGCATGACGCGCATCGAGTTCTATGTCCTGCCAGACGCCGATCCCAAAGGTCGGTTGCTGGCAGCCTGCCGCCTGGCCAGCAAGGCCTGGCAGCATGAATTGCCGGTATTCGTGCGCTGTCAGGACGAGCGGGAGTGCGGCGAACTGGACGCCTTGCTCTGGAGTTTTCGCGGCGAGCGCTTCATTCCTCACAACCTGCATGACGAGGACCCGATGGCCCCGGTGGTCATCGGGCTCGACCAGCCGCCAGCGCAACCCCAGGCAGTGCTGATCAACCTCGCTCAGGACCTGTCGGGTCATCTTGACCGTTACAGCCGGGTGTTCGAAATCGTCAACCAGGAGCCGCATCAGCTGGCGCGCAGCCGGGAGAACTTCCGCGTGTACCGGCGACAGGGCTATGATCCGAAGCGCGTAGAACTCTGACCACGCCGCGGAGCGAACATGGAAGACACCTCCCCAAAAACCCGGCCCCTTCTGGATGACCTGGAAGCCATTCACGAACTGCTGGACGGCCACGCCTCCGCAGTGTCGCTGATCGACCCCGACCTGGTTCCGGTGCTCTGCGAGGTGGTGGAGCCATCCATTCAGGACACCCGGCTTTCACCTCAGTTAAGGACCGAGGCGAGTCTGATCGTGCGGCAACTGATCGAAGAATTTCTACCACAGATCGAGACTGAGCTGCGGCGTCGGCTGGAAGTGCGCCTCGACCACTTGAGCCGCGTGCGCAAACCCTGAGCATCCGAGAGCGTCGCTGCGGTCCCGGCCCACGCGCTTTGCCTTTATACTCGCCCCTTTTCACCTCGATTCTCCAAGGTTTCCCGCCCCGCATGGACAAGACCTACCAGCCGCATGCCATCGAATCCCACTGGTACAACGAGTGGGAGTCGAAAGACTACTTCGCGCCCCAGGGCTCGGGCGAGCCCTACACCATCATGATCCCGCCGCCGAACGTCACCGGCAGCCTGCACATGGGCCACGGCTTCAACAATGCCATCATGGACGCGCTGATCCGCTGGCGCCGCATGCAGGGCCGCAACACTCTGTGGCAGCCGGGGACCGACCACGCCGGCATCGCCACCCAGATGGTGGTGGAGCGCCAGCTCGGTGCGCAGGGCGTGAGCCGGCATGACTTGGGTCGCGAGAAGTTCCTAGAGAAGGTCTGGGAATGGAAGGAGCAGTCGGGCGGCACCATCACCCGGCAGATCCGTCGCCTGGGCTCCTCGGTCGACTGGTCCCGCGAGCGCTTCACCATGGACGAGGGGTTGTCCGAAGCGGTGAAGGAAGCCTTTGTGCGCCTGCACGAGGACGGCCTGATCTACCGCGGCAAGCGCTTGGTCAACTGGGACACCAAGCTGCACACCGCCATCTCCGATCTGGAGGTGGAAAACCACGACGAGAAGGGCCACCTCTGGCACCTGCGCTATCCCCTGGCCGAGGGCGCCCGCACCGGTGAAGGACTGGACTATCTGGTGGTCGCCACTACTCGTCCGGAAACCATGCTCGGTGACTCGGCGATCGCGGTTCACCCCGAAGACGAACGCTACAGGGACCTGATCGGTCGCCATGTGATGCTGCCGCTGGTCAACCGGCTGATCCCCATCGTCGGCGACGAGTATGTCGATCGAGAATTCGGCACCGGCTGCGTGAAGATCACCCCGGCCCATGACTTCAACGACTATGAAGTCGGCAAGCGCCACCACCTGCCGCTGATCAACATCTTCGACCGGGACGCAAGGGTTCTGGCCCGCGCCCAGGTCTTTCATGTCGACGGTACGCCCAACGACCGTGTCGACCCGAGCCTGCCGGACGGCTACGCCGGCATGGACCGCTATGACGCGCGCAAGGCGATCGTCGCCGAATTCCAAGGCATGGGCCTGCTGGAAAAGATCGACGCCCACGCCCTGAAGGTCCCACGCGGCGACCGCTCCGGCACCGTGATCGAACCCTGGCTCACCGACCAGTGGTACGTCTCCACCAAGCCGCTGGCGGAGAAGGCCATCGCCGCCGTGGAAAGCGGCCAGATTCAGTTCGTGCCCAAGCAGTACGAGAACATGTACTTCAGTTGGATGCGCGACATTCAAGATTGGTGCATCAGCCGCCAGCTCTGGTGGGGCCACCGCATCCCGGCCTGGTACGACGAGGCCGGCAATGTCTATGTCGGCCGTGACGAGGCCGAGGCGCGGCGTCGCTACAACGTGCCGAACAACGTCGACCTGCGCCAGGACGACGACGTGCTGGACACCTGGTTCAGCTCTGGGCTGTGGACCTTCTCCACCCTGGGCTGGCCGGAACAGACCGACTTCCTCAAGACCTTCCACCCCACCGACGTGCTGGTCACCGGCTTCGACATCATCTTCTTCTGGGTCGCCCGGATGATCATGATGTCGACTCACCTGACCGGGCAGATCCCGTTCAAGACCGTCTACGTCCACGGCCTGGTGCGCGATGCCCAGGGCCAGAAGATGTCCAAGTCCAAGGGCAACGTGCTGGATCCGCTGGACATCGTCGACGGCATCGAGCTCGATACCCTGCTGGAAAAACGCACCAGCGGCATGATGCAACCCAAGCTCGCCGAGAAGATCGCCAAGCAGACCCGCGCCGAGTTCCCCGAAGGCATCGCCAGCTACGGCACCGACGCCCTGCGCTTCACCTTCTGCTCGCTGGCCTCCACCGGCCGCGACATCAAGTTCGACATGGGCCGGGTCGAGGGCTACCGCAACTTCTGCAACAAGCTGTGGAACGCGGCCAACTTCGTGTTCGAGAACACCGAA
This sequence comes from Stutzerimonas tarimensis, assembly GCF_042648805.1. Lineage (NCBI taxonomy): Bacteria > Pseudomonadati > Pseudomonadota > Gammaproteobacteria > Pseudomonadales > Pseudomonadaceae > Stutzerimonas > Stutzerimonas tarimensis. Next base: position 269,787 of record NZ_JBHRXZ010000024.1, read on the forward strand.
GACAAGGACACGGGCGTGAATGACGAACCCGTGGAGCTGTCCTCGGTGGACCGCTGGATCATCTCCGCCCTGCAGCGCACCGAGCTGGAAGTGAACCGCCAGTTGGAAGCCTTCCGCTTCGACTTGGCCACCCAGGCCCTCTACGAATTCGTCTGGGACGAGTACTGCGCCTGGTATCTCGAGCTGGTCAAGCCGGTGCTCTGGGATGAGAACGCCTCGGCCGAACGCCAGCGCGGCACACGCCGCACCCTGGTCCGGGTGCTGGAAGCCGCGCTGCGCCTTGCCCACCCCTTCATGCCCTTCATCACCGAAGAGATCTGGCAGCGCGTCGCGCCACTGGCCGCCAAGTCGGGCCCGACTCTGATGCTCCAGCCCTGGCCGGACGCCACCGAAGACCGTATCGACGAACAGGCCGAGTTCGACATCGACTGGGTCAAGGCGCTGATGCTCGGCGTGCGGCAGATCCGCGGCGAGATGAACATCTCCATGGCCAGGAAGATCGACCTGGTGCTGCGCAACGCCGACGATACCGACCGCCGCCGACTCGCCGAAAACGAGCCACTGCTGAAAAAGCTGGCCAAGCTCGAAACCATCACCGTGCTGCCGGCCGATCAGGAACCGCCACTGGCTGCCACGGCACTGGTAGGCGAGATGGAAGTGCTGGTGCCGATGGCCGGCCTGATCGACAAGGACGCCGAACTGGCGCGTCTGGACAAGGAAATCGCCAAGCTCGAAGGCGAGGTCAAGCGGGTCGGCGGCAAGCTGTCCAATGAGGGCTTCGTCTCCAAGGCCCCCGCCGAGGTGATCGACAAGGAACGCGCCAAACTGGCCGAAGCCGAGCAGGCCCGGGCCAGGCTGGCCGAACAGCGCGGGCGCATCGCCAGCCTGTAACCTCCCACCCGCGGCGGCTTAGGGCCGCCGCGGTGCTTTCGGGCCAACCCCATGGACTATCGCGAACTGGTCGCCCTGCGCCAGCATCACCCCGCCTGGCGCCTGCTCCGCGCAGACCATGCGCCGCTGATCGTCAGCTTTCTGCAGCGCACCTTCGTCGAACCCAACCTGCGCAGTGTCGGCGAACACAGCCTCGCCTCGCGGCTCGACGACCTGCTCTATCATCTCAACCGCGACAGCGACGAGCCGCTGTTTCCGCGCCCGGCCGCCGAATACCTCGACCACTGGGCCGACAACGCCAACGGCTGGCTGCGCAAGTACTATCCACCCGACGACGACGAGGCCCACTTCGAACTCACCGCTGCCAGCGAGCAAGCCATCGAGTGGCTGGCGAGCCTCGGCAAGCGCCAGTTCGTCGGCACCGAGTCGCGACTGCTGGCAGTGGTCGAGCTGCTGCCAGCGTCCCCCTGATCGTCTTCAGCCAGTGACCGCCATGACCGATACCGAACTGCCTTATTCGCAGCTGCTGATCGCCCTGTTCAAGGGCGTGCTCTACCGCGAGGATGACCCCGGCCTCTGGCAGACCCTGCTCGATCGCCACGCCGCAGCGAGCGATTACCTCGGTGTACTGGGCCTCGAGCTGGTTCTGGACGAGGCCGAAGGCTACGCCTACCTGCGTCAGCGCACAGCCGAGGACGCCGGCGGGGCCGCCCTGCCCCGGCTCATTCCCAGGCGCCAGTTGAGCTACCCGGTGAGCCTGCTGCTGGCCCTGTTGCGCAAGCGCATGGCCGAATTCGACGCCTCTGGTGCCGACAGCCGGCTGATCGTCAGCCGCGAACAGCTGACCGATATGCTCAGGCTGTTCTTCGAAGAGGGCAGCAACGAAGCCAAACTGGCCGACCGTCTACGCCCAGGTGGCCAGGGTGGTGGAGCTGGGCTTCCTGCGCCGGCTGCGCGGCGACGAGGAGCGCTACGAGGTGCGCCGCATCCCCAAGGCGTTCGTGGACGCCCAGTGGCTCAACGAACTCGATCAGCGCCTGGCCGAATACCGTGCACAGCACCCGGTAGGTCGGATTAGCGAAGCGTAATCCGACAACAGCGCCGAAGACTGCACAGGAACCCTTGGATTACCCTGCCCTGATCCAGCGTAGGTCGGCTTAGCGCAGCGTAAGCCGACAGCAGCGCCGAAGACTGCACAGGAACCCTTGGATTACCCTGCCCTGATCCAGCGTAGGTCGGCTTAGCGCAGCGTAAGCCGACAGCAGCGCCGAAGACTGCACAGGAACCCTTGGATTACCCTGCCCTGATCCAGCGTAGGTCGGCTTAGCGCAGCGTAATCCGACAACAGCGCCAAAAACTGCACAGGAACCCTTGGATTACCCTGCCCTGATCCAGCGTAGGTCGGCTTAGCGCAGCGTAAGCCGACAGCAGCGCCGAAGACTGCACAGGAACCCTTGGATTACCCTGCCCTGATCCAGCGTAGGTCGGCTTAGCGCAGCGTAAGCCGACAGCAGCGCCGAAGACTGCACAGGAACCCTTGGATTACCCTGCCCTGATCCAGCCCCAGGCCTCAACCCATTTCATCGCACCCCAAGGCCACAGACCGCCGAGCCCGCCATGAACACGCCCGAACCGCTTTCCCTGCTCGACTTCGCCGAATCCGACGCACGCGCCGGGTTTAGCCTGCATGCCCTGGAGGTCTACAACTGGGGCACCTTCCACGGGCGGGTGTGGCGCTTTCCGGTGGGCGGCGACAACGCCCTGCTGACCGGCGACATCGGCTCGGGCAAGTCGACCCTTGTGGATGCGGTGACCACGTTGCTGGTGCCGGCACAGAAGATCGCCTACAACAAGGCTGCCGGCGCCGAGGCCAAAGAGCGCACCCTGCGTTCCTACGTGCTGGGCTTTTACAAGCTGCGTATCGGCGAGTTCTCCACACGCATCGCTGCCCTGCAACAACGCCAGAGCGCGCTGGACGCGCGGCTGGGGCTGCTCAATCAGCTGTCGGTGCTCCAGGACTTCCAGGCGCTGGACTGGCGTCCGCTGCTGCTGGAGATACAGCGCCTGGACGACGAGCGCCGGGAGCTGGAGACCCGTTCGGACACCCTGCGCGCCCTGCAGGACAACCTGCGCAGCCTGGAGCAGGAGCTGCGCCAGTGGCGGAATGAACTTGAAGCCAAAAGTCGGGAACTGGCGCGCAGCGAGAGCATCAAGGGTTGTGGGGCCAGGAACCGGAGGACAAGCGATGCGTGTCGACCCTGACGCGCCTCAGCGCCGCGGAGAGGCTGCTCTACGACGATCTTCGTCAAGACCGACTGCAACATAGCGATGGCGCGCCCGCACGGCGGGTCCGCCTAGAGCAGGAGCATGTGCGCTTCGGCTGGTTGCAGGCCGCACTTGCCACTATCGGCACCAGCCCCAGCTACTCGCCAGCCGGCCTCGGGTAGCAACCCGTAGGCAGCAGGCCAATAGCGCCAAGGGCCTGATCAGAGCCCCTGTTCGGCCGTCCGAAACGCCTGTCATAATCGGTTACTTTTTCCAACTGACAGGTCGCGTTCACCATGTATGCATTGATGGCGCTGGTTTTCGTGGCGGGTTACCTGGCGATCGCGCTCGAGCATCCCCTGCGCATCGACAAGGCCGCCTCGGCGCTGCTGACCGCGGCGGTGAGCTGGACGCTGTTGGTGCTCGGCGCTGACCACCTGATCCCGGCAGTCGAGGGCGCACTGCATGCAGGCGATGCTCGTGGGCTGGTGGTCGAGGAGTTGCGTCATCACTTGGGCGAAATCGCCGAAATCCTGTTCTTTCTGCTCGGCGCCATGACGATTGTCGAGCTGATCGACTCCCACGAAGGCTTCAAGGTCATCACCGACCGCATCCAGACCCGCAAGCGGGTCCACCTGCTGTGGATACTCGGCTTCCTGACCTTCTTTCTGTCGGCCGCGCTGGACAACCTCACCACCACCATCGTGATGATTTCCCTGCTGCGCAAGCTGATCCGCGGCCGCCAGGAACGCTGGCTGTATGTCGGCCTGGTGGTGATTGCCGCCAACGCCGGTGGCGCCTGGTCGCCCATCGGTGACGTCACCACGACGATGCTCTGGATCGGTGCACAGATCACCGCGACAGGGGTGGTCACCAGCCTGTTCCTGCCCAGCCTGGTATGCCTGCTGGTGCCACTGATCATTCTCAGCTTCCGCCTCAAGGGCGAGGCACCGCGCCCGCGGGGCCGGATCATCGGCGAGGACAAGGGGCAACCAACCACCGCCTTCGAGCGCAACCTGGTGCTGGCGCTGGGTATCGGCGCGCTGGTGTTCGTACCGGTGTTCAAGACCGTCACCCACTTGCCGCCCTACATGGGCATCCTGTTCGGCCTCGGCGTGCTCTGGCTGGCCACCGAAATCATCCACCGCAACAAGAACGAGGAAGACAAACATCCGCTCTCGGTCGTCGGTGTACTGCGCAAGGTGGACACGCCCAGCGTGCTGTTCTTTCTCGGCATCCTGCTCGCCGTGTCGAGCCTTGCCACCGCCGGCCACCTGACCCAGATCGCCACCTTGCTGCGTGAATCAATGGGCAACATCTACGCGATCAACTACGCCATCGGGCTGCTCTCGGCAGTGGTCGACAACGTGCCGCTGGTGGCTGGCGCGATGAAGATGTATCCGCTGGCTTCCCCCGAGCTGATCGCTGGCGCCGACGCTACCGAAGCGGCCTGGATGAGCCAGTTCGTGGTGGATGGGGTGTTCTGGGAGCTGCTGGCGTTCTGCGCCGGCACGGGCGGCAGCAGCCTGATCATCGGCTCGGCGGCCGGCGTCGCGGCCATGGGAATGGAGCGGATCAGTTTCTTCTGGTACGTCAAGCGGGTGTCGCTGTTGGCGTTTCTCGGTTATACCGCCGGAGCGCTCAGCTATCTGCTGCTCGATGTACTCTGAGGGAGGTGGCGGGCTTGCCCCGCCCCGCCATTCCGGGCATGGTTTGCTGCCACCCGGATGCTCAAGCACATGGAAATCAGCAAGACCCGCTCCAGCTTCTACCGACGCCTCTATCTCGCCTGGCTGATCGACAGCGGGACCGCGACCAGCGTGCCGGCGATCACCGCACTGACCGGCATGCCTCGGCGTACTGCCCAGGACACCCTGACGGCGCTCGCCGAACTCGACATCCAGTGCCTGTTCGAGCAAGCCGATGGCGAGCGCCATAACGGAGGTCGATACCGCATACAGGACTGGGGCGCCATCGATCGGCGCTGGGTCGAGCACAACCTGCCAATGATCCGCCAGGTCCTGGGCTACCCATGAACGCCGAACTGGCACTGGTCCTGGGACTGCTGGCCACCTGCGTGGCACTGTTCATCCGCAACCGCCCTCGGATGGACGTGGTCGCACTGATGGCCATGGTAGCCCTGCCGCTGGCCGGCGTTCTCAGTGTGCCGGAGGCCCTGGCGGGTTTCAGCGACCCCAGCGTGATACTCATTGGCGCGCTCTTCGTCATCGGACACAGCCTGGTGCGCACCGGCATCGCCTACCGGCTCGGCGACTGGCTGGCGCGCACCGCCGGCACCAGTGAAATCCGCCTGCTGGTGTTACTGATGCTGGCGGTGGCAGGGCTCGGCTCAGTGATGAGCTCGACCGGCGTGGTGGCCATCTTCATTCCGGTGGTACTCGGCGTGGCGCGGCGGATGCGTCTGCCGCCCGGCCGGCTGATGATGCCGCTGGCCTTCGCCGGTCTCATCAGCGGCATGCTGACCCTGGTGGCCACCCCGCCGAACATGGTCGTCAGCAGTGAGCTGCGCCGTGCCGGGCTGGAAGGCTTCGGTTTTTTCGACTTTACCCCGATCGGGCTGGCGGTACTGGTGGCCGGCTTGGTCTACATGCTCCTGGTGCGCCGCTGGCTGGCCCGCCCCGAGGATCAGGACGGCACCGAAGACTCCCGGCAGACCCTGGCCGACCTGGCCGACAGATACCGGCTTGCCGAACGGGCGCGGCGACTGCGGGTGCGACAGGGCTCGCCACTGGCCAACGCGGTGCTCAACGAACTGCAATTGCGCGCCGAATACGGCATCAATGTCATCGCCGTGGAGCGCCCCGGCAGGTTTCAGAACCGCCTGCTGATCGCCACCGGCAACACCGAGCTGCGCGCCGGCGACATTCTGCTGGCCGATATCGCCAGCCCGGCGATCGGGCTGCTGGGCGCCTTCGATGAGCTTGGACTGGAAGCGGTCGCCCTGAAGAACGCCTACTATGACGTCCACGCCCGCGAGCTCGGCCTGGTGGAAGTCACCCTGCCCCCCGACTCCCACCTGCCGGGCAAGACCATCCAGGAGCTGGGTTTTCGCAGCCGGCACGGGCTGAACGTGGTCGGACTGAGGCGCAACCGTCAGGCGCTCGCCGGGTTGCTGGTCGATGAACGACTCAAGCCGGGCGACACGCTGCTGGTGGCTGGCGAATGGAAGGCAATCCACCGCCTGCAGGGCCTGAGCCGGGACTTTCTGGTGCTCAGCCTGCCGGCCGAGGTCGACCATGTCGCCCCGGCCGCGCAAAAGGCACCGCAGGCACTGTTCTGCCTGGCGGTCATGGTGGCGCTTATGGTTTCCGGGCTGGTTCCGAACGTGCTCGCCGCGCTCATCGCCTGTCTGCTGCTGGGCCTGTTTCGCTGCATCGACATGGACAGCGCCTACCGCTCGATCCACTGGCAGAGCCTGCTGCTGATCGTCGGCATGCTGCCGTTCGCCCTGGCCCTGCAGAAGACCGGCGGGATCGACCTGGCGGTCTCCGGGCTGGTTACGCTGCTGGGCGATGCCGGCCCCCGGGCGATCCTGGCCTGCCTGTTCCTGCTGACGGCGATGATCGGCCTGTTCATTTCCAACACGGCAACCGCGGTACTGCTGGCTCCGGTGGCGATCAGCACCGCCGAGCAGCTTGGTGCCTCACCCTATCCCTTCGCCATGACGGTCGCGCTGGCCGCCTCCGCTGCCTTCATGACGCCAATTTCCTCGCCGGTGAACACGCTGGTCCTGGGTCCGGGCGGCTATCGCTTCGGCGACTTCGTCCGCATCGGCGTCCCCTTTACCCTGATGGTGATGATCGTCAGCGTCGCCCTGGTGCCGCTACTGTTTCCGTTCTAGGCACAGCTTCCAGCCCGCCCGCCGCCGTGGGACACTGTGTGCCCGATCCAGACCTGGCCAACGCATGACCTCGTCCAGACCCGCACGCCCCGACAAGCAAGCCCTGCATCCACGCAACCCTCATCAGGGGCGCTACGATTTCGACGCATTGATCCGCACCGAGCCGGCCCTGGCCGGGTTCGTGATCCTGAATCCCTACGGCAAGCGCAGCATCGATTTCGCCGATCCTGCCGCCGTCAGGGTCTTCAACAAGGCGCTGTTGCAGCATTTCTATGGCATCCGCCACTGGGACATTCCGCCCGGCTACCTGTGTCCACCGGTTCCCGGGCGCGCCGACTACCTGCACGGTCTGGCCGACCTGCTGGCAGAGGAGAATGGCGGAGCAGTGCCGCGCGGCAAGCGGATCACCGTACTGGACATCGGTACCGGGGCGAACTGCATCTACCCTCTGATCGGCCAGCGCGAATACGGCTGGCGTTTCACCGGCTCGGACATAGACTCCCAGGCGCTGGCCGCCGCCTCGGCCATCATCAGCGCCAACAGACTCGAAGGGCAGATCACACTGCGCCGGCAGACCCATCCGCGGAGGATCTTCAGCGGTCTGCTGGACAAGGCCGAGCGTTTCGACCTCAGCCTGTGCAACCCGCCCTTTCATGGCTCGGCCGACGAAGCGAGACGTGGCAGCCAGCGCAAATGGCGCAACCTCGGCAAACAGGCGCCAGGGCGCAAGCTGCCGGTACTCAATTTCGGCGGGCAGGCCAATGAACTCTGGTGCGAGGGAGGAGAAGCAGCCTTTATCGGCGCGCTTGCCGAGGAAAGCCTAGGTGTTTCCGGGCAGGTCTGCTGGTTCAGCACCCTGGTTTCCAAGGGTACCAACGTGGCGGGGCTGGAGGCACGCCTGCAACGCCTGGAGGCCGACACTATCCAAGTCCACGAGATGGGCCAGGGGCAGAAGCGCAGCCGTTTCGTCGCCTGGAGCTTTCTCGATCGCGCGCAGCGTCAAGGTTGGCGCGCGGAGCGCTGGGGACCGGTCAGCGAGCCAACTGCCAGGCCTGGGCGTCCTTGAGGGCACGCGTCTTGATATAGCGCGGCTCGCCATTGATTTCTTCGAGCTCGGTCATGCCGGCGAGCTCGCCGACCACGCGGTAGCGCTTGCCAGCCTTGTCCTGCAGCGGATAGAGCTGGGCGATCTGTTGGGCAAGTTCAGTCAAGGTGGACATGCAAAGAAACTCCAATCAACACTCGGGTTACAGCGGCGTTATACCGGGCTTCGGTTACGGTTGCGCGACAGCGTTTCGCACCGGTCGGCTCTGGGGGCCTGCCGCCTCGTCAAGTTTGGAGCCACGCGCGTCGAATTGATTCCCCGGATTGCCCGCCGTGTGCGCTAGCACACACCCAGGCCCAGTTGCAGCAGCGCCAGCCCACCCTGCTGCCAGCCCCACCAGCCCAGCGCCAGTAGTGCGGCCACTCCGATTCCAGTCACCGCCCTCATGCGCCTGCTCCAGCCCGGGCGGCCAGCCGCGATACCGGCTTTTCCTGGATCGGCCAGTTCAGTACCGCCGCGATCAGGCTGAGAGCGATGCAGATCTGCCACACCAGGTCGTAGCTGCCGGTCCGGTCATACAGCCAGCCGCCCATCCAGCCGCCAAAGAACGAACCGAACTGATGGAACAGGAATACGATGCCGCCGAGCATCGACAGGTTGCGCACGCCGAACAGCGTCGCCACGGTGCCGTTGGTCAGGGGCACCGTCGACAGCCACAGCAACCCCATGGCGATGCCGAAGACGTAGGCCGTGGTCGTCGTCAGCGGCGCGTAGAAGAACGCAGCGATCACCACGCCCCGGATCAGGTAGAGCGCGGTCAGCAACTTCGGCTTCGAATAGCAGCCGCCCAACAGCCCCGCGGTGTAGGTGCCGACGATGTTGAACAGCCCCACCAGCGCCAGCACCGTGGTCCCGACCACGGCCGGCAACGCCTGGTCCACCAGATAGGCAGGCAGGTGCACGCCGATGAATACCACCTGGAAGCCGCAGACAAAGAACCCCGAAGCCAGCAACCAGAACCCGGAATGCGAGCCGGCCTCGCGCAGCGCTTCGCCAAGCGATTGCGGCGGACCCTGTCCCACCACGGGCTGGCGGTCACCGCGCAGCATCAGCGCCAGCGGCACGATCAGTGCCACCAGCAGGCCCAGCGCCAGCAGCGCCGATGACCAGCCCAGCCAGGTGATCAGACCGAGGCTGCCGGGCAGCATGATGAACTGCCCGAAGGAGCCGGCTGCCGCCGCGATGCCCATCGCCTGACTGCGCTTTTCAACCGGTGCGGCGCGTCCGACGGCGCCGAGGATGCACGAGAAAGAGGTGCCCGAAAGCCCCAGGCCGATCAGCAGGCCGGCGCTCAGGCTCAGCGTCGCCGGAGAATCGGCACTGGCCATCAGCGCCAGGCCAAGGGCATAGAGCACTGCGCCGACCGCCGCGATCCGTGCCACGCCAAAGCGATCGGCCAGCGCCCCGGTCACTGGCTGGGCCAATCCCCACACGAGGTTCTGCAAGGCGATGGCAAAGGCGAACACCTCGCGCCCCCAGCCAAAGGTCTCGCTCATCGGCGGCAGGAACAGACCGAAGCCGTGGCGGACGCCCAGCGATACGGCAAGGATCAGCGAGCTGCCCAGCAGCATCCAGGCACAATTGCGCCACACGGCGTTCATCGCAGAGTTCCGCTCCAGGGAAAGCCGCAGTCTACCCGGCCTGTCACGAAACTCGCCATTCGGTCACGCCAGCACGTCGGGTAGACTGGCGCACCTCTGTTTCTACCGCCGCGAGAGCGCCATGCCGATCCGCCACTGCATCGTCCACCTGATCGAGAAGAAACCCGACGGCACCCCCGCCGTGTTGCACGCCCGCGACTCCGAACTCGCCGACTCCCAGTCCATCGAGAACCTGCTCGCCGACCTCAACGAAAGCTACAACGCCAAGCAGGGCAAGGCCTGGGGCTATTTTCGCGACGAGTCCGGAGCCTATCCCTTCTCTGGGTGGCTGACCCAGTACATGGCCGATGGCGGCGATTTCGTGGCCTTCAGCCGGCAAGCCATCGAGCACCTGAAAACGCTGATGGAAGAGTCGAATCTCTCCACTGGCGGCCACGTGCTCTTTGCCCATTACCAGCAGGGCATGACCGACTACCTAGCCATCGCCCTGCTGCATCACAGCGAAGGCGTGGCCGTCACCGATAGCCTGGAACTGGCGCCGACCAAGCACCTCGACCTGGGTCAGTTGCACCTGGCGGCGCGGATCAACCTGTCCGAGTGGCAGAACAACCGGACCTCGAAGCAGTACATCTCCTTCATCAAGGGCAAGAACGGCAAGAAGGTCTCGGAATACTTCCGCGAGTTCATTGGCTGCCAGGAAGGCGTCGATGCGCCCAGCGAGACCCGCACCCTGCTCAAGGCCTTCAGTGACTACGTCGAAAGCGAGGACATGTCCGAAGAGCAGACCCGCGAGAAGACCTCCGCACTGGTGGACTACGCCAGCGGCCAGGCGCGTCTCGGCCAGGCCATGACCCTGGAAGAGTTGTCCGGGGTGATCGACGAGGACAAGCCACGGGCCTTCTACGATCACATCCGCAACAAGGATTACGGCCTGGCACCCGAGATCCCGCCGGACAAGCGCACCCTCAACCAGTTCCGGCGCTTCACCGGCCGGGCCGAAGGCCTGTCGATCAGCTTCGAGGCGCACCTGCTGGGCAGCAAGATCGAATATGACGAGGACAAGGACGTGCTCATCATCCGCCAACTGCCGACCCAGCTGGTGGATCAGCTCAAACGTCGCAAGGAATGACCGCCGCCATCCCGTGCCGCTCGCGCAGCTGTCGCGCGGCGCTCACCATGTTCGCCAGCGCGGCCTCGGTTTCCGCCCAGCCGCGGGTTTTCAACCCGCAATCGGGGTTGACCCAGAGACGCTCGGCGGGGATGCGCTCGATGGCCTTTTCCAGCAGAGCGAGCATTTCGCTGCTATCCGGCACCCGTGGCGAATGAATGTCATAGACCCCCGGGCCGATCTCGTTGGGGTAATCGAACGCGCGGAAGGCTTCGAGCAACTCCATCTGCGAGCGCGAGGTCTCGATGGTGATGACGTCGGCATCCATCGTCGCAATGGCTTCGATGATTTCGTTGAATTCGCTATAGCACATGTGGGTGTGGATCTGCGTCTCGTTGCTCACCCCGGCACTGCACAGGCGGAAGGCGTCCACTGCCCAGTCCAGGTAGACCTGCCACCCGGCACGGCGTAGCGGCAGCCCCTCGCGAAAGGCGGCCTCGTCGATCTGGATGATCGACACTCCGGCTGCCTCCAGATCCTGCACCTCGTCGCGGATCGCCAGTGCCAACTGGCGGGCCTGTTGTTCAGCAGAGACATCCTCCCGTGGGAATGACCACATCAGCATGGTCACCGGACCGGTCAACATGCCCTTGAGCGGCTTGTCGGTCTGCGTCTGGGCGTAGCCGATCCAGTCGAGGGTCATCGGCCGCGGCCGGTGCAGGTCGCCAAGGATGATTGCCGGCTTGACGCAACGCGAGCCATAGCTCTGCACCCAGCCGAAGCGGGTGAAGGCGTAGCCGTCGATCTGTTCGGCAAAGTACTCGACCATGTCGTTGCGCTCGGCTTCACCGTGAACCAGTACATCCAGCCCCAGCGCTTCCTGCCGGGCCACCGCATGGCGGATCTCGCCACGCATGGCGTCACGGTACTCGACGTCCGACAATCGTCCCTGGCGATGGGCCTGGCGTGCCTGGCGAATCGCCGGAGTCTGAGGGAATGAACCGATGGTGGTAGTGGGAAAGGCCGGTAGCTGCAAGCGCTCGCGCTGGCTGGCGATGCGCTCGGCAAAGGGCGCGGCGCGCTCGCTGTGCCGCGGCTCTACCGCTGCCAGACGGGCCTGTACCTCGGGCTTGTGGATATGCCGGGAGCTGGCACGGCGTTGCAGCACCGCGCGATTGTCCGCCAGCGCCTGGCGAACCTCGGCGGCGTCGGGCTGCGCCAGTGCCCGCACCAACAGCGCTACTTCCTCGCACTTCTGCACGGCAAAGGCCAGCCATTGGTTGGCTTCGGCGGGTGCTTCGCGGCGGAGGTCGACCGGGCAGTGCAGCAGCGAGCAGGACGGCGCCACCCACAGGCGTTCGCCAAGCCGCTCGGCGGCCTGACTCAGCACCTGCAGTGTCTTGTCCAGGTCGCAGCGCCATACGTTGCGCCCGTTCACCACGCCCAGCGACAGCACCTTGTAGGCCGGCAGCCAGTCGAGAATCTGCGGGAACTGCTCGGGCGCCCGTACCAGATCGATGTGCAGGCCATCCACCGGCAAGCCTGCGGCGAGGCCAAGGTTGTCTTCCAGGCCACCGAAGTAGGTGGCGACGAGCTTTTTCAGCGGTGCTCGCTGCAGGAGGTGATAGGCGCGTTCGAATGCGCTTTTCCATGCCTGCGGCAGGTCGAGAGCCAGGATCGGCTCGTCGAGCTGCACCCACTCGACGCCCTGCCCTGCCAGTCGATCGAGGATCTGGCCGTAAACCGGCAACAGGCGCTCCAGCAGCTCCAGCTTGTCGAAGCCCTGGGCTTTGCCCAGCCAGAGATAGCTGAGCGGGCCGAGTATCACTGGTTTGACCCTGTGCCCCAGTGCCCGCGCTTCGTCGACTTCCTCGAAGAGTTGCGGCCAGGACAGCTGGAAACTCTGCTCGAGGGAAAATTCCGGCACCAGGTAATGGTAGTTGGTGTCGAACCACTTGGTCAGCTCACTGGCTGGCCCGGCGGGGCCCCCACAGCAATGGCTCGAGACGCCCCGGGCCATGGCAAACAGCGTGTCGAGCGTTGGCTCGGCGGCTCCGTCGCGAAAGCGCTCGGGGATCGCGCCCACCATCAGCGAGTGACCCAGCACGCCGTCGTACCAGGCGAAATCACCCACAGGCAGCAGGTCGAGACCGGCGTCGCGCTGCAGTTGCCAATGTGCTGCGCGCAACTCAGCACCCGTCTGGCGCAGCTCGGACTCGTCGATCTCGCCTCGCCAGTAGGTCTCCAAGGCCTTCTTCAGTTCGCGGTCGCGGCCAATGCGAGGAAAGCCAAGGTTGTGTGCAATTGCCATGCAATATCTCTCCAATTCAGCGCCTAAACGATGCCGCGCATTCTGGAGAAGGTCGTCGCCTGAATAAATCTAATAATATTTGTATTAATCAGTAATTTTCCTCATGCAGCCATTGCCTGCCTCCCTGGTCAGTAGTCAGGCCAACCTAGCGAGATCGATTTTTGATGAGCAACGCCAATGATCCGCAACGCATGACCGACCTGCTCAAACGCCTGGAAACGGCCGGCGATGAGGATCGGCCGGTTACGGTTCGCGAGATGGTGGAGGCGATCGGCCAAGGCAGCTTCGGCATGCTTCTGCTGGTGCCGGGGTTGTTGGCCTTATCGCCAGCCTCGGGGGTTCCCGGATTGCCCAGTGTCCTGGCGGTCATGGTGATACTGATCACGTTGCAGATGCTGTTTGGCCGCGACAGCTTCTGGCTGCCGCAATGGATCCTCAAGCGCAGCGCACCCCGGCGCCGCTTCGACAAGGCCATGCGCTTCCTCTTTCGCATCGCCCAGTGGATCGACAAGCTGATCCGCCCGCGCCTGGTGTTTCTCACCCGCGGCGTCGCGGTGCGCTTCATCGGTGTGATCTGCCTGCTGGTGGCGATAACCATGCCCCCGCTGGAGTTCATACCCATGGCCAATACCATTTCCGGTGCCACCCTGAGCCTGCTCGGCCTTGGGCTGATCGCCCGTGACGGCTTGCTCATCCTCGTCGCCCTGGGGGTGTTCGGCGGCGTGGTCTACACGCTCACCCGGGTAATCTTCTAGCCCTCGACAGCCTCCCCCGACTCCGTGAGAATCGCCGCTCATTAGCGCTGTTCATCCCGAAATGGGGTGAGCCATGGAGGATGGCATGCTGGAAATTCGACACCTGAAAACCCTTCATGCACTCCGGGAGACCGACAGCCTGGTGGAAGCTGCCGAGCGCCTGCACCTGACCCAGTCGGCGCTGTCGCACCAGTTCAAGGAGCTCGAGGATCGTCTCGGCCTGCAGCTCTTCGTGCGCAAGACCCGCCCGGTGCGCTTCACCAGCGCCGGGCTGCGCCTGCTGCAACTGGCCGACGCCATCTTGCCGCAGTTGCGCGGCGCCGAACGCGACCTGGCGCGCCTGGCCGGCGGCACCGCCGGAAGACTGCACATGGCGATCGAATGCCATAGCTGTTTCCAGTGGCTGATGCCCACCATCGACCAGTTCCGCGATGCCTGGCCTGAGGTCGAGATGGACCTGGCCTCGGGCTTTTCCTTCGCGCCGCTGCCGGCCCTGGCGCGCGGCGACCTGGATCTCGTCGTCACCGCCGACCCGGTGGAGATGTCGGGCATCACCTACGTGCCGCTGTTCACCTACGAGGCGCTGCTGGCCGTGGCGAACCAGCACCGGCTGGCGACCCGGCCCTTCGTCAGTGCCGAGGACCTGGCTGGCGAAACCCTCATCACCTATCCCGTCGACCGCGATCGACTGGACATCTTCACCCGCTTTCTTGAGCCTGCCGACGTCGAGCCGGCGCAGGTGCGGACCTCGGAACTCACAGTGATGATGATGCAACTGGTGGCCTCGGGCCGGGGCGTCTGCTGCCTGCCCAATTGGGCGCTGCACGAGTACAGCGCCCGTGGCTACGTGACGGCGCGGCGCCTGGGCGAGAAAGGCCTGATCGCGACCCTCTATGCCGCGATCCGAGGCGACATGCTCGAAGCCCCCTTCATGCGCGACTTCCTGCTGACCGCCAAGGACACCTCGTTCGCTACCCTGGAAGGTGTCAGTGCGGCCCCCAAGGCGCGCTAGAGGCCTTGTCCTAGCCCTTGCGGCGCAACAACAGCGCGCTCACCACGCCAGCGGCAAGGGCCCCGGCGAGCATCAGCCGGGCCGAACTTCGCTCGTCCCGCCATCCGCCATCGATCCTGCGTTGCCCCATGGGCGGGTGGAACAGATTACCCGAGGACGTCGGCATGCGGCTGGCGCGGTCCAGCGCCTTGCCGACCACCGGCCCGTAGATCGGCTCCACCAGCGGAGTAAAGAAATGGGTCAGGCGCATCAGCGTCGCCATCAGGCCAATGGAAGTGCTGTGCCGTGGCCTGCGGGCGAGGCTGACCATGGCCTCGGCCACGGTACGCGGGTCGGTCAAGGGGGATGGCGGCTTCAGCGAACGCCCGGCATAGTTGCCGCCGTCGCGAAAACCCGGGGTATCGACGATAAAGGGATAGACGTCGCAGACATGGATATCGGGCCACTGGGTCAGCTCGTTGCGCAATGCACGGGAAAACCCCACCAGACCGAACTTGCTGGCCGAGTAGGCGACGGCGTAGGGCTGCGCCAGCCAGCTGCCCACCGACAGCGTGTTGATCAGCACCCCGCTGCGCTGCTGCTTGAAATACGGTAGCACCGAATGAGCGCCGCGCAGGTAACCCAGCAGGTCGGTCTGCACCACCCGCTCATGGGCATCTAGCGGCGTTTCGTCAAAGGCCCCTACGGCGCCGACGCCGGCATTGTTGATCCAGACGTCGACCCGCCCGTAGCCGAACTCGCCGGCGGCGATAGCCAACTGCTCGACCGACTCGCTCTGGGTCATGTCAGTCGGCATCGCCAGCGCCTCGGCGCCGAGCTGCCGGCATTCGGCCGCCACCTCTTCCAGCGCTTCGGCGTCACGCGCCGCCAGCACCAGGCGTGCACCCTGTCGGGAAAAGGCCATGGCTGCGGCACGGCCTATTCCGCTGGAAGCCCCGGTGATGACCACCAGCGCGCCGACGAGACTGCGTTCGTTCATCTGAAGACTCCTTGCTCGGGCATTGCTATGCAGACAGCCCCTGGCAGACGACATTCCCTGACGCCAAGCAAAACAGCTGGCCCGGCGCAGCCGTTCGGGTGACGGCGGGCCTCCCTCGCGCTAGCATGGTCTCCCCTTCCCGACTCGCCTGATCATGCCGCTATCTCATCCGGGGCGCCTGCCGCGTCCGCTCATGCTGTCGCTCGTGCTCATGCTCGGGTTGGGCTTTCTGATTACCTCGCTGCTCAGCTACTACCACTCACGCGCCACCATCCGCGAATCGGTGGTGGAAACCGAACTGCCGCTGACCTCCGACACCGTGTATTCGGAAATCCAGAAGGACCTGGTGCGGCCGATCCTGATCTCCTCGATGATGGCCCGCGACACCTTCGTTCGCGACTGGGTGCTGGCTGGCGAGCATGACGCCGGACAGATGACCCGCTACCTGGCGGAAATCATGAACGAATACGGCGCCTTCACGGCCTTCTTCGTCTCCGAGCCCAGCCATACCTACTATCAGGCCAAGGGCGTGCTCAAGCAGGTCGCCGAAGACGAGCCGCGGGATCGCTGGTACTTTCGCGTCCGCGAGATGAGCGAGCCCTACGAGATCAACGCCGACGTGGACCTCGCCAACAGCGACCGCATGACTTTCTTCATCAACTACCGGGTCCTCGACTACGACGGGCGCTTCATCGGCGTGACCGGGGTGGGCCTGAGCGTCGAGGCGGCGGCGCGCATCATCGATGAATACCAGCAGCGCTACGAGCGCACGGTGTTCTTCACCGATCGCCAGGGCAAGGTCACGCTCACTGGCCGCGAAAAAGGGCCATTGGGGCTGTCCAGCGGTCAGTCCATCGCCGAGTTCCAGGGACTGTCACAGGTACTCGACGCACTCCCTACCCACGACAGAGCCTCGTTCGAATACCGTGCCGAGGGAGCACCGCACTTCGTCAATGTCCGCTACATCCCCGAGCTGGAGTGGTATCTGTTTGTCGACAAGGACGAAAGCGACCTCTTCGCCGCCATCCAGCGTACCCTGCTGATCAACCTCCTGGTGTGCCTGCTGGTCACCGTCCTGGTCCTGTTGCTGGTGGCCAGAGTGTTGCGGCGCTACCAGCAGCGCATCGCCTCGCTGGCCACCACCGACAGCCTGACCGGGCTGCCCAACCGTCGTGGCTTCGAGCTGCTGGCCGGGCAGGCGATCGCCGAGGCCCGCCGCGACCACAGTCCACTGACGGCCGTGGTCCTCGACATAGACCATTTCAAGGCGCTCAACGACGACCACGGCCATCTTGCCGGCGACACCGTGCTACGGGACTTCGCTGGCGACCTGCGCGCCGGGCTGCGTCAGTCCGATATCCTCTGCCGCTGGGGTGGCGAGGAGTTCGTGATTCTCTTCAAGGGCACCGCTTCCGATATCGCGCACGCCCTGTCGGAGAAGATCCGCGCAATGGCTGAACACAAGCGCTACCGCTTCGAAGATCATGAGCTGGCCCTGACGGTGAGCCTCGGCCAGAGCGCGCTGACCGAAGCCGACTCCCTCGACAGCCTGATAGGTCGAGCCGACCGGGCGCTGTACCGGGCCAAGCAATCCGGCCGCAACCGGGTCTGTATCGAGCACGGTTGAGGCCGTCCGGCGGGCGGGCTTGCCAAGCCCGCCGACTACTGGATATATAGCTAGCTTTTCCGACCTGTCCCCTCTGCGCGATGCGCCCGCCCCTCGACAATCCGTTCTACTATCTCGACAACTTCCAGCGGGTACTCGACTGGGTGAATGCCCACCATGGCGACCTGCTGCTACCTGCCGAGAAAGGTTTCATCGACCGCTTTGCGCGGCTGCCGCAACCAGCCCGCGCGCTGCTGGTGCGCATGGTCATGCGCAAGGGCGAGCTGTTTCGCAGCGACCGGCTGCGTTATGCCGAAATCGGCTGCGCGCGACAGGCGGCGACCGCGCTGGCCGATGAAGGCTGGATAGACACCCAGCCACGGCTGTCCCCCGATGAACTGTTCGGCCTGCTGACCCGCCCGGAGCTCAACATGCTGTTCTCCGACCCGGCCCTGCGCGGCTTGCGCAAGGGCCAGTTGCTGGAGATCCTGCGTGCCGATCTGGGCGAGGCGCGGCCCTACGCCGAGTGGTGTACAGGCTCGCAAGAGCAGGTGTTCCGGGTGTTCACCGGCGAACTCTGCCAATGCCTGCGGCTGTTGTTCTTTGGCAACCTGCGCCAAGACTGGACGGATTTCGTGCTGGCCGACCTGGGTATCCACCGGTACGAACAGGTGGCTTTCTCGCCTGCCGCCCGCGCCTTCAATAGCCGCGACGAGCTGGAGGCCTATCGACATCTGCACGCCTGCCGCGAGCGCTTCGAAGCCGGGGAGCCGGTCGTCGCACTGCTCGCCGATATCCCCGCCACGCCCTATGCCAGTGACTGGCTGGAGACCCGCCGCGGCAAGTTGCTGCTGGCCCTCGGCCAACAGTGCGAGCGCGATGCGGACCTGGGGCGGGCCTTGCAGATCCACAGCGGCAATACCTATCCCGGGGCCCGGACCAGGCGCATACGGGTGCTCGAGCGCAGCGGCCTGGCAGCCGAAGCCCTGGGTCTTGCGCTCCAGGCGCAAGCCGCGCCGGAGAACGAAAGCGAAGCGCAGCAACTGCAGCGCATGCTTCCACGGTTGCGTCGTGCGCTGGGCCTGCCCCGTCCGGCGCGGCCCTACCCGCCGCAGACGCCCGAGATCCACCTGGTGCTCGACCGGCCGCCGGCGGGCGTCAGTGTCGAGCAGGCAGTACGCGATCACCTGGGCGAGCCGGGTGCGCCGGTCCACTACGTCGAGAACGGACTGATCAACTCGCTGTTCGGCCTGCTCTGCTGGGACGCTATCTTCGCCCCGCTGCCCGGGGCATTCTTCCACCCCTACCACAGCGGCCCTGCCGATCTGGGCCACAGCGACTTCGCCACCCGCCGCCGGGCCCTCTTCGCCACTTGCCTCGATGCCCTCGATCGCGGCGATCACGCAGAGCGCATCCGTCAGACCTGGAGGCAGAAGCAGGGCCTGCTGTCGCCGTTCGTGTTCTGGGGCCTGCTCGACGAAACGCTACTCGAACTGGCCCTGGCCTGCCTCCCGGCGGCGCACCTGCGCTGCTGGTTCGAGCGGCTGCTGCGCGACGTGGCGAACAACCGGTCGGGGCTGCCGGACCTGATCCAGTTC
Organism: Stutzerimonas tarimensis; assembly: GCF_042648805.1. NCBI lineage: Bacteria > Pseudomonadati > Pseudomonadota > Gammaproteobacteria > Pseudomonadales > Pseudomonadaceae > Stutzerimonas > Stutzerimonas tarimensis. The sequence continues at coordinate 288,880 of NZ_JBHRXZ010000024.1, forward strand.
TGGCCGGCGGAGGGACGCTACCGGATGATCGAGGTCAAGGGTCCCGGCGACCGTCTGCAGGACAACCAGCGCCGCTGGCTCGATTACGCCCTGCAGCACGGTCTGCCGGTCGCGGTGTGCCATGTGCGCTGGGCCGAGTCGGCATGAGTTACCGCCTCTCGGTCCGCGCACTCTGCGAGTTCACCGCCAAGGCCGGTGATCTGGACCTGCGTTTCACCCCGTCGCCCACCGCCATCGAAGGCATCGCCGGGCATCAGACCGTGACCCGCAGACGGTCCCCCGGCTACGAGCGCGAGCTGCCGCTTGAGGGCAGCTGCGGCAGCCTACTGGTGCGTGGCCGGGCCGACGGCTACGACCCGGCAGCCAATCGGCTCGAAGAGATCAAGACCCACCGCGGCGAGCTGAGCCGGCAACCGGCCAACCACCGGGCGCTGCACTGGGCGCAAGCCAAGGTCTACGGCTGGCTGCTGTGCCAGGCCAGAGGGCTGGCGCGGATCGAGCTGGCCCTGGTGTATTTCGACGTCTCCAGCCAGCGCGAAACCCTGCTGCTGGAACAGCACGACGCCGAGACCCTGCGCCAGTTCTTCGAGCGCTGCTGCCAGGGCTTTCTGGCCTGGGCCGAAGAGGAACTGGCGCACCGACGACGGCGGGACGCGGGCCTGGACGCCCTGGCCTTTCCGTATTCGAGCTTTCGCGAGGGTCAACGGCAGCTGGCCGAGGCGGTCTACAAGGCGACCTGCACCGGCACCCACCTGCTGGCCCAGGCACCCACCGGCCTGGGCAAGACCCTCGCCACGCTCTTCCCACAGCTCAAGGCCATGCCTGCTCAGGCGCTGGACAAGGTTTTCTTCCTTACCGCCAAGGGGCCGGGCCGGCAACTGGCGCTGGATGCCCTGGCGACGATGGACGCACCGCTGCGCGTGCTGGAGCTGCTGGCCCGCGACAAGCGTTGCGAGCACCCGGACAAGGCCTGTCACGGTGAGGCCTGCCCGCTTGCGCGAGGCTTCTATGATCGCCTTCCGGCTGCTCGCGCGCAGGCGGCCGGGGTGGCCCTGCTGGACCGTGAAGGCCTGCGTGCGGTCGCACTGCACCATCAGGTCTGCCCCTATTACCTGGCCCAGGAGATGGCACGCTGGGCCGACGTGGTGGTGGCCGACTACAACTACTACTTCGACCAGAGCGCACTGCTGCATGGCCTGACCCAGGCCAACGGCTGGCGCGTCGGGGTGCTGGTGGACGAGGCGCATAACCTGCTGGAGCGCGCCCGCGGCATGTACAGCGCCGCGCTCGACCAGCGAGCCTTTGCCGACCTGCGACGAACCGCGCCGGCACCGCTGAAGAAGGCGCTGGATAAATTGCAGCGGCAATGGAACAGGCTCAATCGAGAGCAGGCCGGCGACTATCAGGTCGACCCGGCGCTTCCCGATGCGCTGCTGCTGGCACTGCAGCAGTTTGTGACAGCCGTGGGCGACTATCTCAACGAGCAGCCAGCGGGGCTGTCCCCCGGTCTGCAGGCCGCCTGGTTCGATGCGCTGGCTTTTATCCGCCTGGCCGAGTCCTTTGCCGAGCATTCGCTGTTCGAGCGCACCCTGTTATCCGCACCAGGCGCCTCGCGCCGCTCACGGCTGTGCCTGCGCAATCTGCTACCGGCGCCCTTCCTGGCGTCCCGCTTCGCCCAGGCGCGCGCCTGCGTACTGTTTTCCGCCACCCTGACGCCGCAGCGCTACCACGCTGATACCCTGGGCCTGCCAGGCAACCACGTCTGGCTGGAAGTGACCTCGCCATTTCGCGCAGCCCAGTTGCAGGTCCGCATCGCCCGCCACGTGTCGACCCGCTATGCCGACCGCCAGGCATCGCTGGCGCCCATCGCCGACCTGCTTGCCGAACAATTTGCCCAACGCCCGGGCAACTACCTGGCGTTCTTCAGCAGCTTCGACTATCTCGAGCAGGTCGCCGCCCGGCTGGCCGCTGCCCATCCTGCCGTTCCCTGCTGGAAACAGACCCGCGGCATGGACGAGGCGGCCCGACAGGTCTTTCTCGCCCGCTTCGCCCCCGGTGGACGCGGCATCGGTTTCGCCGTGCTTGGTGGAGCGTTCGGCGAGGGCATCGACCTGCCTGGCGAGCGGCTGATCGGTGCCTTTGTCGCCACCCTGGGGTTGCCACAGGTCAACCCGACCAACGAACACATCCGCACCCGGCTGCAGGCGCTGTTCGGTGCCGGCTATGACTACACCTACCTGTATCCGGGGATGCAGAAGGTGGTGCAGGCGGCCGGTCGTGTCATTCGTACCCCCGAGGATAGCGGCGTGCTGCACCTGATCGACGACCGTTTCGCCGAGTCTCGGGTACGTCGCCTGCTGCCCTCCTGGTGGCAGGTCGATTAGCGCTACGAACCTAGCCTGCCTGCAGCAACGACTGGACTCGCCTGGACAGCTCGTTGAGGGCAAACGGCTTGGTGATGAGTTCCATCTGCATGTCCAGCTCGCCCCCCGCCAGCGCCGCCTGCTCGGCATACCCGGTCATGAACAACACCTTCAGATCGGGACGGGTCTGCCGCGCGGCGTCAGCCATCTGCCGGCCGTTCAGGCCCGGCAGGCCGATATCGCTGATCAACAGGTCGATACGCTGATCGCTTTGCAGGATATCCAGGCCGGTAGGACCGTCAGCCGCTTCCAGGGTCCGATAACCCTGGTCTCGCAAGAGCTCGAGAATCACTCCGCGCACCACACGCTGGTCTTCCACCACCAGCACCACGCCGCGCTCCGGTAGGTCCAACGGAGGTTGGTACATCGTCGGCGACTCGTTGCCTTCCGCGCGCGCCTTGCCCTGATAGCGAGGCAGGTAGAGCTCCACCCGCGTGCCCTTGCCCTCTTCGCTGGAGAGCACCGCGCAGCCCTCGGACTGGCGGGCAAAGCCATAGATCATCGATAAGCCAAGCCCGGTTCCCTTGCCGATGGGCTTGGTGGTGAAAAACGGCTCGAAGGCCCGCTCGGCCACCGACTCGGGCATGCCTACCCCGGTATCACTGACCCGGATGCAAACGTACTCACCGGCAACGATCTCGTGCTTGGCGACGCCCCAGGCGTCATCCAGCACCACATGGCAGGTCTCGATGCACAGGTGGCCGCCGTTGGGCATGGCATCGCGCGCATTGATCGCCAAGTTCAACACCGCGCTTTCCAGCTGGTTGGGGTCGCAGCGCATGGGCCAGAGGTCATCCTGCAGGCGCAAGTGGATGCGGATCTGCTCACCCATGGTGCGGCGCAGCAGTTGCTGCATCGAAGCGACCAGGCGATTGGCATCCACGGGCTTGGGCGTCAGCGGCTGGCGGCGGGAAAACGCCAGCAGCCGGTGGGTAAGCGCGGCAGCCCGGTTGGCCGAGCCCATGGCACTGGCGACAAACTGGTCGAGGCCTTCCAGACGCCCCTGGCGCAGGCGGATATGGATCAGGTCCAGCGAGCCGGTGATGCCTTGCAAGAGGTTATTGAAATCATGCGCAATACCGCCGGTAAGCTGGCCCACCGCTTCCATCTTCTGCGCCTGGCGCAGGGCGTCCTCGGCCCGTCTCAAACGCTCGGCTGACGCGCGTTCGGCGGTGACATCGCGGCCGATGGCATGCATGTAGCCGCGACCGGGGACTGCCGCCCAGGACAGATGGCGGTAGCTGCCGTCGCGGTGACGCCAGCGGTTCTCGAAGCTCAACACGGTCTCGCCTGCCACCAGCCGCTGCATCTGCTGCTCGCTGCGCTCTACGTCATCCGAATGCAGGAAGCCAAGCAGACTCGCGCCAACCAGTTCGTCTTCCGCATAACCCAGGCGATCATGCCAGGCAGGATTGACGTCCTTGATCAGACCGGTGAAATCCGCCACCAGCATGAGGTCGGTGGACAGCGTCCAGATGCGATCGCGTTCGCTGCGCAAGGCATTTTCCATAGCCTTGCGTTGGTGAATGTCGTTGTTACTGCCGAGCCAGGCGGTGATCTGACCCGCGCCATCGCGCATGGGCAAGGCTCTCACCAGAAACCAGCGAAAGGCGCCGTCGCTGCGCTGGAGGCGCGCCTCGACCTCATAGAGATCACCACTGGCGCGGGCCTGCTCCCAAGCCTTGAGCAGGCGCTCCTGATCATCGGGATGCACCACTTCGATCCAGCGGTACGGCAAGGCCTCTGTCGCCTTGCGGCCGGTGTATTCGTACCAGCGTTCGTTGAGAAAGCTCAGCGAACCATCGGGGTTGCCAAACCACACCATTGAGGGCCCGAGGTCGGCCAATTGGCGAAAACGCGTTTCACTCTCCTGACGCCGCGCCTCGTTGGCCCGTAGCGCAGTATCCGCTGCCGAGCGTTCGCTGCAGGCGCACAGAAGTCCGGCAACGCCCTGCTCGCGATCACCTACAGGGTTGAATGAAAAGGTGAAGAGGGTCTGCCGGCGCTGGCCGTTACGCTCGACGTGCAGCAGCATGTCCCGTGACCAGACACCTTCGCCACGCATGGCGCGACGGGCCATCGGCCCGAGCTGCTCCCAGGCCTCCGGCCATACCTGGGCCAGTGGCTGGCCGAGCGCCTGCGGGTGCTTGTCGCCAAGCAGCTCGCGATAGGCATCGTTGTACAGGAGCGCCAGTTCAACACCCCAGGCAAGGTACATCGGCTGGCGCGCATGCAGCACCATGCACGCCAGCACGCGCAGCTCCCGCGACCACCGGTCCAGCGCGCCAAAAGGAGTTGCCGACCAGTCGAACGCGGCCACCTGACTCGCCATGACGCCGCCACCTTGCAGAAAAGCGGGCGGCGCTGACTGCTCTGGCTTTTCGGTCATCGAATCCCCGCTGCGGGCCGCCCTCTGGAGGCCGCCCTGTTCGAACGCTCTACTCAGTATCGACGGAAGCCAGCCACGGGAGTTCGATGGCGACGCGGATCAGAACGTCAGGTGCACCCCCAGGGTGAAGTTGCGACCAGGCTGCAGCACCTCGTCCTTGATCAACGAACTCCACCCGACCGCCCAGGGCCGGCGTCAGGCGCGGGCCCAGTCGGTCGGCGGGAATGCGCGGCAGGTCGCCGCCAGCGTCGCGAAGCCTGTCGCGCACCTGGTCGCCGAAGAGGGTAGGATTTTTCCATGCCTCAGCGAGTCAGATACCAGAGCATCACGCAAACAGGAGGCACGCCATGAGCTTGCAGATCGACAAAGCCACTTCCACCTGCACCATCGAGCAGAATGGTCGAGTGTTCCGCAGTGCCCTGATGGACGCACAGGTGGTCACCGATCCGGACGTGCGGATGTCCGAACTTCGCATCGAGGGCACCAGCATGCACATCACCGAAGCCCAGGCCGAAGAACTCATCATTCTCGGCGCCCAGGACGACCGCTCGAACCTGTTCGTCGACGACTGACGCGGCCGGTCGTCAGCCCCCGCGCGGAACGCGTACCGGATGTTCGGAGGGCCGCAACAGAGACATCGGAGATGCATGAGGCGGACCGAGACAACGGCTGTAACTATTTTTTCCATTCGTCCACCGGCCTCTCGCGGAGGCCCCATCCCGCAGATAAGCTTGCGCCTATCGATCAGATCATCGAGCCAGGCCGGACATGGGCGCAGTATGGCAATCCCGAAGCAAACCGACCCCGCCAGCGCGCCGGGGCGGTGCCTCTCCCCAGGGCGCTGGCAAGCGCCCGCGCAAACGTGTCGTCGTCAAGTTGCTGGTGGGCTCCATCGTCGCCGCCGCCGGCTATGCTGGCTGGTACGAGTTGCATACCTCTCGCCTGCAATCGCACTGGCTGAGCCGCTACGCCGCGACGCTTGACTACAACCTGGACGGGGGCCCGAGCGCGGATATTCAGTTTCCGGCCAACGGCCCCTTCGACCGGCGCCTGGGCTATGCACTGATGCCGGGCTTTCTCGAACGTCTCGAGCAACGCCGCTTCAGCATCAGGGAACAGGTCCGGTTCTCCCCGGCACTGCAGGACTATGCCGGTCGGGGGCTGTATATCCCCTATCCGGAAAAGGCTCAGGCTGGTCTGGAGATCGACGATTGCCGCGGCGAGCCGCTGTACGCCCATCGCTATCCTCAAACCTATTACCAGACCTTCGACAGTATCCCACCGCTGGTGGCCCAGAGCCTGTTGTTCATCGAAGACCGCAAGCTGCTCGACAGCGAACGCCCTTTCGCCAATCCGGCAGTGGACTGGCCACGCTTTGCCATGGCGGCCGTCAGTCAGGTCGAGAAGCACCTGGGCCGACCCGGGCAGGCGGCCGGAGGCAGCACCCTGGCGACCCAGGTCGAGAAGTACCGCCATTCGCCCCATGGCCTGACCAGCAACGCGGAGGAGAAATTGCGGCAGATGGCTTCGGCCAGCGTACGCGCCTACCGCGACGGCCCGGAAACCCTCGCCACCCGCCAGCGCATCGTGCGCGATTACCTCAATAGCGTGCCGCTGTCGGCGGTGATCGGGCATGGCGAGGTGCATGGCATCGCCGACGGCCTGCGTCTCTGGTATGGCGCAGACTTCGACGCAGTGAACCGGCTTCTCGACCCACGTCGCAATATGGGCACCGCCCTGGAAGATCAGGGTCTGGCGTTGCGCCAGGTTCTCTCGCTGCTGATCGCCCAACGCCGCCCCTCCTATTACCTCGCCCAGGGCCGGGACGACCTGGCCAGCCTGACCGACAGCCATATCCGGCTGCTGGCCCGTGGCGAGGTGATCGGCCCGGCACTGCGCGACGCCGCGCTGGCCCAGCGCGTGGCCTTTCGCAACCTGCGCAACGAGCCGGCAGTCACGCCGATGGACACCAACAAGGGTGTCAGCGTTGCACGCATGCGCCTGGCCAACCTGCTCGGCCTGTCGCTCTATGACCTCGACCGGCTCGACCTCACCGCCACCACCCCGCTGCAGGGTGAGTTGCAGGCGCGTATCAGCGAATACCTCGAGCAACTCGCCGATCCGGCGTTCGCCGGCCAGGTGGGGCTGTACGGCGAGCGCATGCTGTCGCCGGAAAAGACCGCCCAGGTGCGCTACAGCTTTACCCTGTTCGAGCGCGGGGATGAGGGCTTCAGGGTCCGGGTGCAGACCGACAACACCAACCAGCCCTTCGATATCAACGAAGGCAGCAAGCTGGAGCTGGGCTCCACCGCAAAGCTGCGGGTACTGGCCACCTATCTGGAAGTCATCGCCGAGTTGCATCAGCGTTACGCAGGGCTTCCTGCGGCCGAGCTGCGCCGGATCGAGGCGGACGACAACCTCAGCCGCTGGGCGCTGGGCTATCTGGCGCAGGCTGGCGATCGCAGCCTGTCGACGATGCTCGACACCGCCATGGAGCGACGCTATTCGGCCAGCCCGACCGAGGGCTTTTTCACCGGCGGTGGCATGCACAGGTTCGGCAACTTCCGCCGCGAAGACGATGGCCGTGTCGCCACCCTGCGCGAATCGATGCAGGAATCGCTGAACCTGCCGTTCGTGCGGCTCATGCGTGACCTGGTGAGTTACAGCACCTACCAGGGCATCAATAGCGCCGAATTACTCAAGGACGACAGGAATCCCGACCGTCAGGAATACCTCTCGCGCTTTGCCGACCGCGAAGGCACAGTGTTCCTCCAGCGTTTCTGGCGAAAATACCGCGGCAAGAGCGAAGTGGAGCGAATCGAAGCCTTTCTCGACGGCATGCGCGCCACCCCGGTGCGGCTGGCCGCGGTCCACCGCTACCTGATGCCCGAGGCGGACCTGGCCAGTTTCTCCCGCTTCCTGCGTCAGCGCCTGCCCGACAGCGCCCTCAGCGACCGCGACCTGGCGAGCCTCTACAATCGCTACGGGCCCGGCGCCTACAGCCTGCCCGACCAGGGTTACATCGCCCGGGTTCATCCGCTGGATCTCTGGCTGCTGGGCTTTCTGATCGCCAACCCCGACGCCGACATGAGCCAGGTGGTGGCGGCCAGTCGCGAGCAGCGCCAGGAAGTCTACGGCTGGCTGTTCCGCAGCCGGCACAAGAGCGCCCGCGACAGCCGCATCCGCATCATGCTGGAGGTGGAAGCCTTCACCGACATTCACCGTCGCTGGCAACGGCTGGGCTATCCCTTCGAGCATCTGGTGCCCTCGCTGGCCACTGCGCTGGGCAGTTCCGGCGACCGCCCGGCGGCCCTGGCCGAACTCATGGGCATCATCCTCAACGATGGCGTGCGCCTGCCCAGCGTGCGCATCGATGGGCTGCATTTCGCCAGCGACACGCCTTATGAAACCCGCCTCGCCTTCCAGCCTGGCGTAGGCCAGCAGGTGATGGCGCCGGAGGTGGCCGCCGCGCTACGCAAGGCCCTGTCCAATGTCGTCGAAGGGGGCACCGCGCGACGCCTGCAAGGCAGCTTCAGGCTCGAGGATGGCCAGGCGCTGCGGGTGGGCGGCAAGACCGGTACCGGCGACAACCGTATCCAGAGCATCGGAGCCGGAGGGCGGTTGATCAGCTCGACGGCGATGAACCGCACCGCCACCTTCGTCTTCTATCTCGGCGACAACCACTTCGGCACGCTCACCGCCTACGTACCGGGCCGTGCCGCGGACAACTTCCGCTTCACCTCGGCCCTTCCGGTGCAGGTGCTCAAGGGCATGGCGCCCATCCTCCAGCCCTACCTATCGGCCCAGAGCCTTTGCCATCCGGGGACAGCGCCAACCCTGAGCGCCGCTGTCACACACTGACGGGCTTCACCTTGTCCCGCGCACGGTGAGCGGGTGGCGCCTTGAAATCCGCGTCCTGGCCACCATGTAATAGTGCAAGTTATCGTCACAGGTGCACCATGAGCGATCAGGACATGAGCGACATCGTCGACGAGGTGACCGAAAAAGCCGGCAGCCTCGTCCTTCCCGACCACACCCTCCCCGACAAGCTCTACATCATCCCCGTTCATAACCGGCCGTTCTTCCCGGCGCAGGTATTGCCGGTGATCGTCGAGGAAGACCCCTGGGCGGACACCCTCGAACGCGTGGCCAAGACTCCGCACCAGCGGGTCGCCCTGTTCTTCATGGACCCACCGGCGGACGACGCCGAATCCTTCGACCTCGCTGCGCTGCCAGTGCACGGAACCATGGCGCGCATTCACCACGCCACCCGCGAGAACGGCAAGCTGCAGTTCGTTGCCCAGGGCATGGCGCGGGTACGTATCAGCGGCTGGCTGCGCCGCAAGCCGCCCTACCTGGTGGAAGTCGAGTACCCGAAGCCCGAGGAAGACCCGCGCGATGAGGTGAAGGCCTACGGCATGGCGCTGATCAATGCGATCAAAGAGCTCTTGCCGCTCAACCCGTTGTACAGCGAGGAACTGAAAAACTACCTCAACCGCTTCAGCCCCCACGACCCATCTCCCCTGGCTGACTTCGCCGCGGCTCTGACCACCGCGCCAGGCGCCGAACTGCAGGAAGTGCTGGATACCGTGCCGATCCTCAAGCGCATGGAGAAGGTACTGCCCCTGCTGCGCAAGGAAGTGGAGGTGGCGCGCCTGCAGAAGGAGCTGTCCGCCGAAGTCAATCGCAAGATCGGCGAACGCCAGCGCGAGTTCTTCCTCAAGGAGCAACTGAAGATCATCCAGCGCGAGCTGGGGATCACCAAGGATGACAAGAGCGCAGATGCCGACGAGTTCCGCGCCCGACTGAAGGGCAAGACGGTGCCCGAACCGGCGCAGAAGCGCATCGACGAAGAGTTGAACAAGCTGTCGATCCTCGAGACCGGCTCACCCGAGTACGCCGTCACGCGCAACTACCTCGACTGGGCCACCAGCATCCCCTGGGGTGTCTACGGCAAGGACAAGATCGACCTCAAGCGTGCCCGCAAGGTGCTCGACAAGCACCACGCCGGCCTCGACGACATCAAGAATCGCATCCTCGAATTTCTCGCCGTGGGCGCCTTCAAGGGCGAGATCGCCGGTTCCATCGTCCTGCTGGTAGGCCCGCCCGGGGTCGGCAAGACCAGCGTCGGCAAATCGATCGCCGAGTCGCTGGGGCGCCCGTTCTGCCGCTTCAGCGTGGGCGGGATGCGCGATGAGGCGGAGATCAAGGGGCATCGGCGCACCTACATCGGCGCACTGCCGGGCAAGCTGGTCCAGGCGCTGAAGGACGTCGAGGTGATGAATCCGGTGATCATGCTCGATGAGATCGACAAGCTGGGCGCGAGCCACCAGGGCGATCCGGCCTCCGCCCTCCTGGAAACCCTGGACCCGGAACAGAACGTCGAGTTTCTCGACCATTACCTGGACCTGCGCCTGGACCTGTCCAAGGTGCTGTTCGTCTGCACCGCCAACACCATGGACTCCATCCCTGGTCCGCTGCTCGACCGCATGGAAGTGATCCGCCTGTCCGGTTACATCGCCGAAGAAAAGCTGGCCATCGCCAAACGGCACCTGTGGCCGAAGCTGCTGACCAAGACCGGCGTGCCCCGGGAGCGCCTGTCCATCAGTGACAGCGCGATGAAGGCGGTAATCGAGGGGTATGCCCGGGAAGCCGGGGTCCGCCAGCTGGAAAAGCAACTGGGCAAGCTGGTGCGCAAGGCTGTGGTGCAACTGCTCGAAGACGGCGAGAAGACGGTGCGGGTGAGCGCCAAGGATCTGGAAGGTTACCTCGGTAAACCGGTCTTTCGCACCGAGCAGGTGCTGCAGGGCGTCGGGGTCATCACCGGCCTGGCCTGGACCAGCATGGGCGGCGCCACCCTGCCCATCGAGGCGACCCGCATCCACACGCTCAACCGCGGCTTCAAGCTGACCGGCAAGCTGGGCGACGTGATGAAGGAATCGGCGGAGATCGCCTACAGCTACGTGAGCTCGCACCTGAAGGAGTTCAAGGGCGACCCGGAATTCTTCGACGAGGCGTTCGTACACCTGCACGTGCCCGAAGGTGCCACGCCAAAGGACGGTCCCAGTGCCGGCATCACCATGGCCAGTGCGCTGCTCTCCCTGGCGCGCAGCCAGCCGGCGAAGAAAGGCGTGGCCATGACGGGCGAACTGACCCTCACCGGCCAGGTGCTACCCATCGGTGGCGTACGGGAAAAGGTCATTGCCGCGCGGAGGCAGAAGATCGGCGAGCTGATCCTGCCCGAAGCGAACCGGGGCGACTTCGAGGAACTGCCGGACTATCTCAAGGAAGGCCTCACCGTGCACTTCGCCAGGCGTTTCGCCGACGTCGCGAAAGTCCTGTTCTGAGCCAGACAGCCGGCTTGGGCCTGACGGCCTGGCCGGCTATGCTTAATGCACGTTCATCCAGTCGGGCTCGACATGACAGACTTCCCTCGCCTGCTACTCGCCGCATCACTTGTTGCCCTTGGCGCCTGCGCCAGCACCCCGCCCTCCAGCGTCACCCTCACCCACGATCGCAAATGCCCAGTGGCGCTGCAGTCGGGCCAGACGCTGATCCTCAGCCTGCCAAGCAACCCGGCCAGTGGTTATCGCTGGCAAGCCGACAGCCTGGCGGGCGAGGTACTGCGCAGCCTGGGCCCCGAGGTGTTCAGCAATCCCGATTCGGGGGTGATCGGCGGCGATGGACTGTCCACCTGGCGCTTCGAAGCTGCGCGTGCCGGTGAGGACCGCCTGCACCTCAGCTACCGCCAGCCCTGGGAGCCAGAAGGCGAACCCGGCGCCGAGTTCGATTGCCGGGTTCGGGTGAGATAGCCCAGAGCGCATATCCTGCCTGCCGGGGACAGTTCAGCTGTCACCCAACGACAGCAGCGAGGCGTTGCCGCCCACCGCCGCGGTGTTGACCGAGGTGGTGCGCTCATTGGCAAAACGCAGCAGATAGCCCGGTCCCCCTGCCTTGGGACCGGTGCCGGACAATCCGCAGCCACCGAATGGCTGCACCCCGACCACCGCACCGATCTGGTTGCGGTTGACGTAAAGGTTGCCCACACGGGCCCGCGCCTCGATGCGCCGGGCGGTTTCCTCGTTACGGCTGTGTACCCCGAGCGTCAGGCCGAAGCCGGTGGCGTTGATCGCGTCGACCACCTTCTCCAGATCCGCCGCGTCGTAGCGCACCACATGCAGGACCGGCCCGAAATGCTCCTTTTCCAGTTCGTGGATGCCGCCGATCTCGAACGCGACCGGCGCGACAAAGGTGCCATCGAGGCCTTCCGGCAACCGGGCTTCGGCAATCAGGCGACCCTGGGCCTTGAGCCGCTCGATGTGCGACAGTAATTCCCGTTGCGCCTCCTCATCGATCACCGGCCCGATGTCGCTCTCGCGCAGGTGAGTCGGTCCGATCTTCAGCTCGGCCATGGCACCCTTCAGCAGCTCGATCACCCGGCCGGCAACGTCGCGCTGGACATAGAGCACACGCAACGCCGAGCAACGCTGGCCGGTACTGGTGAAGGCCGAGCTGAGCGCATCCTTGACCACCTGCTCGGGCAGCGCGGTGGAGTCGACAATCATCGCGTTCTGGCCGCCGGTCTCGGCGATCAGCACGGGGATGGCACCTTCTCTTTCGGCCAGTTGGAGGTTGATGAGGCGCGCGGTGTCGGTGGAACCGGTAAGGCACACACCGGCCACACGCCGATCGCGGCACAGGACGCGGCCAAGCTCGGCACCCTCGCCCGGCAGCAAGGCGATCACGTCCGGCGGCAGGCCAGCCTCGAACATCAGTTCCAGCGCGCGGGCGGCGATCAGGCCGGTCTGCTCGGCCGGCTTGGCCAGCACGGTGTTGCCGGCGACCAGGGCCGCAGTGATCTGGCCGAGGTAGATGGCCAGCGGAAAGTTCCACGGGCTGATGCAGACAAACACGCCGCGGCCTTCATGGAAGAGTTCGTTACGCTCGCCGGTCGGCCCGACGAGCACCTCCCGACCAAGTTTCAGCCGCGCCTGGTGAGCGTAGTAGCGGCAGAAATCGACTGCCTCGCGTACTTCATCGATACCATCCTGCAGCGACTTGCCGGCTTCCAGGGTACAGAGCGCCATCAACTCGGCGCGGTGCTGCTCGAGCAGATCGCCCAGCCGCTCGAGAATACCGGCGCGGGTGTCGACCGCCGTCGCGTTCCAGAGCGGCCAGGCCGCCTCCAGCGCGCCCAGGGCCTGGCGCGCCTGCTCGGCGCTGGCAAACTGGGCGCGCCCCACGACCCTGCTGCGCGCATAGGGGCAACGCACATCATGAGCCGTGCCCTCCAGATGCCGGCCACCGATGACCGGCGCCGCCTGCCACTGACGGCCGAGAAACGACGAATAGACGGCAGACAGCTCATTCCACTGACTTTGGACATTCATGTTGACGCCCGTGGAGTTCTTCCGCTCGGGGTAGAGCCACGGCGGCAGGGGAATACGGTCGTTGCCGAGCGAGTTGAACCTGCGCAGCTGACTGACGGGATGCTCGACCAGCGACTCCACGGGCACGCGAGGGTCGACCAACTGGTGGACGAACGAGGAGTTGGCCCCGTTTTCCAACAGCCGGCGCACCAGGTAGGGCAACAGATCCTTGTGCGCGCCGACCGGTGCATAGATTCGCACGCTTTTGCTGTGCTGCTCGATCAGCGTGTCGTACAAGGCTTCGCCCATGCCATGCAGGCGCTGGAATTCGAATTCGCGCGCCTTGCCGGAAACGCATCCGGCTTCTTCGGCCATCACCAGGATGCAACTGACCGTGTGGGCGTTGTGGCTGGCGAACTGCGGGTAGATGACTTCCCGGGTGTGCTCCGAGAGCAGGTAACGAGCGCAGGCAAGATAGGAGGTATCGGTACCTTCCTTGCGGGTGAATACCGGATAGCCAGCGAGGCCCTGGACCTGGCACTGCTTGATCTCGCTGTCCCAGTAGGCCCCCTTGACCAGCCGCAACGGAATGCACGTGCCCAGCTCGCGGCCAAGCAGCGTCAGCCAGACCAGCACCGGCAGGCAGCGCTTGGAATAAGCCTGCACGACCAGCCCGAACCCTCCCCATCCGGTGATGGCCGGGTCACGCAAGAGCTTCTCGAACAGCGTCAGGGACAGCTCGAGGCGATCGGCTTCTTCCGCGTCGATGGTGATGCCGACGTCGAGTTGGCGCGCGCGGATGGCCAGGTCGCGCACAGTGCCGAACAGCTCACCGAGCACTCGCTCACGCTGCGCCGCTTCGTAGCGCGGGTGCAGCGCCGACAGCTTGATCGACACCGAGGGCTTCGGACCGGAGCCGATCCGGGGCTCGGCGCCCAGGGTGTCGATCGCCTGTCGGTAGTCCACCCCGTACTTCTCGGCATCGTCGGCGGTGAGTGCGGCTTCGCCGAGCATGTCGAAGGAGTAGCTGTAACCCTTCTGGCGCTGCGATCGGCCGTTTTTCAAGGCTTCGGAGAGGGTACGACCAAGCACGAACTGCTGGCCCATCAGCTTCATCGCCTGGTTCATCGCCATGCGGATGACCGGTTCGCCCGAACGCCTGAGCAGACGCCCGATGACGCTAGCAGGACGGCCGTCGGCGCTGTCGGGATGAACTACCCGGCCGGTCATAGCCAGGCCCCAGGCGGCGAAATTGACCAGTACGTTGTCGCTCCCGCCGAGGTGGCGCTCCCATTCGGCGGCGTTGAGCTTGTCGCGGATGAGCGCATCGGCCGTCGCCGAGTCCGGCACCCGCAGCAGCGCCTCGGCCAGGCACATGAGCGTCAGCCCCTCCTGGGTGTCGAAGCTGTACTGGCGCAACAGGGCATCGAGGGTATCGACCGCATTTTCACGGCTGCGGACCTGCTCGACCAGGGTCCTTGCCTGGCGGCGAATCACCTCGGTACCGGAAGGTCCGGGATCGGCCAGTGACAGCAGTTCGGTCAGGTAGGCCGACTCGTCTACGCTGTAGTTGGCGCTGATCTGCGCAAAGAATTCGGCAGCCGTCAGGGTGGCGAAGTCGCCCTGAAGGACCCGACTGGCTCTGAACATCACGCCACTCCTCTGATTGATCGATGGCAAAGATCCCGTCGCGCGAGCCGGTCATGAACACCTTGATGGTAGTAGCTAACCGGCAGGCGCTCTACTTCTTGAGACGATGCACAGGATGCAGCCAGGGGTGGGTCGTGGAGGGGCTTTCAGACAGCTGACTCATCCACGCGGGATTGGCGCCCGTCCTGCCCGGACGCGGATCCCTGCTCGGTGTGGATGCAGAGTCGGTTACGGCCCTGGTTTTTTGCACGGTAGAGCGCCCCATCGGCCAGCTGAAGCAGGGCCTCTCCTTCCCGACCATGCTGGGGAAAGAAGGCCAGCCCGAGGGAGATGGTGATGGCGCCCAGCGGCTTGCCGCCGTAGCGCACCTGCAGGCGAGAAACGGCCAGGCGCAACGCCTCACAGCGAGCCACCGCATCATCAAAGGCGATCTCGGGCAATACCAGCGCAAACTCCTCACCGCCAAAGCGACAGACCAGATCGCTGGCCCGGACGTGGCTTTTCATCTCCAGCGCCACCTGGCGCAGTACCAGATCGCCGGCCTCGTGGCCGTAGCTGTCATTGAAGCGCTTGAAATGATCGACATCGAGCATAGCCACCGCGACCGAGCCATCCTTGCGCGTCGCGCGCAACAGCTCGCGGCGCAGCGTCTCGTCGAGAAAGCGACGATTGTGCAGGCCGGTCAGCGCATCGATGACCGATTGCTGGCGCAGCGTTTCCCGCAGGCTAAGGTTGGCGATGCCGAGCGACAACTGCTCGGCAAAAGCCTCGGCCAGTTCGCAACCGTGGCGGTCGGGTGACTCGAGGCTGAGCAGGCCGATGGGCTCGCCCTGGGCCATGAGCGGCACACAGAGGTAACCCTGCTCGAGCTGCGGGTGATCGTGCTGGTGCGGGCAGATCAGATCCTGCGCGGCTTGCTGCATCAGATGGCTCTGGCCACGGCGCAACGCCCAGCATGCGTCCGGGCGGAACAGGTCTCGATCGGAACTCCAGTCACCCCAGCTGATGGCCTTCTCCAGCACGTCGCGCGACGGATGATAGAGGAACAGGCTGCCCTGCTTGTGCGGAAACAGCTGAGTGGCGAAGCGCGCAATGATGTCGCGGCATTCGGCCTGGTCACTGGTGGAGTGCAGCGCCTGCGCCATCAGGCTGAGCAGCGAGATCTCACGGTTGCGCAATTGCGAGATCTGCACCTCCCGTGACAACCGCTCGGTGATTTCCTGGAGATGCCGCTCGCTCTGCTGGGTTTCCCGGATGATTCGGAAGGTGAAGAAGAACAGCATCAGCAGGATGAGCACGTCGAGTAGCGCGATAAGCGTCACCGCCATACTCAGGACCCGCTCGCGCTGCTCGACGGCGGCCTGGAAACCACCTGCACGATGCTCCAGCACACCGGAGATCTCTCCGAGCTGCCGCCGCAGACCATCCATCAGTCGCTTGCCTTCGCCGGCGGCGATGCGGTCGGTCACTGCGCTGATGCCTTCCCGGCGACGCAGCTCGATGACGCTCTGGAAGTATTCCCGCTGTTGCTGCACCAGGATCTGAAGCTGCGCCACCATCGGGGCCAATTGGGGGTCGTCGGCGAATTCGGCGTGAAAGAACTTCAGCCGCTGATCCACGTCGACATAGCCCTGGAACAGCGGCGCGAGGAAGTCGTCCCGTCCGCTGATGACAAAGCCGCGCTGCCCCGTCTCGCCGTCCTTGAGCGCCGACAGGGTCAGCTCGCTTTCGGTTATCACATGCCGTTGCCAGTCCAGCCGCGACTCGGCACGGCTCACCCAGCCACTGCCCAGCCAGGGCACGGAGAGGTTCAGGAGCAACATGAGCAGCGCCAGCATGTATCCGGCACGCAGGCGACTGGCTGCATTGATCACGGCAGCGATCTTCCGTAGGAAACTGACGACGGGCATTGTAAGACTTTCGCCATGTAAAAGCTGCGCCCGCTCAGGGGATGTCTCACCTGTCCGCTCAGGTTTCGACGAAAGGGCCCCTTGGGTAGAATGCGCCACCCCTCAATCCGGTGGATCCTGTGAAGCAACGACCTGACCGCCTGTTCGCCGAACCCATGGCCAAAGTGCCGGACTTCGTTTTCAATGAAGACGTGGCCCGGGTGTTCCCCGACATGATCAAACGTTCGGTGCCAGGCTATCCGGCCATTGTCGAGAACACCGGCGTCCTTGCCGGCCAGTTCGCTCGTCCCGACTCTGCCCTCTACGATCTGGGCTGCTCGCTGGGTGCCGTGACCCAGGCGTTGCGCCGCCATGTTCGCGCCGATCGCTGCCGGGTCATCGCGGTGGACAACTCACCCGCCATGGTCGAACGCTGCCGGGAATACCTGCACGCACAGGACGCGATGTTCCAGGAGCTGCTGCCTGCCGAGGTGGTAGAGGCGGACATCCTTGGCCTGGATTTCCAGCCCAGCTCACTGGTAACCCTGAACTTCACCCTGCAGTTCATTGCGCTGGACCAGCGCCCTGTCCTGCTTCGACGGATTCGCCAGGCCCTGCTGCCCGGTGGTGCGCTGATCTTGTCTGAGAAGCTGCGCTTCGACGATCCGACCGAGCAAGCGCTGCTGACCGAACTGCATCTGGCATTCAAGCGTGCCAACGGATACAGCGAACTGGAAATCGCCCAGAAGCGCAGCGCCATCGAAAACGTGATGAAGCCCGACACCCTGGCTGTGCACCGCCAACGCCTGCTCTCGGCCGGCTTCAGCCAGGTCGTGCCCTGGTTCCAGTGCCTCAACTTCGCCTCATTGATCGCCTTGCCATGAACCATGACCTGTCACCACTGATCCACCGCCTGTCCGGCACTCCCCTGGCCATCTGGGCCGAGACGCTCCCGGGCCAGCTGGCGGACAAGATCGCTCGCAGCCACGGCGACCTGCCGCGCTGGCAGGCGGCGGTCGAAGCGCTACCGGCACTGACCGCCGAATCCATCGAGCTTGCCGACAACCTGGTCCTGCAGGGCACCTGCAGCGAAGGTGAGCGCGCGCAGCTGGACACCGCCCTGCGCGGACTGATTCCCTGGCGCAAGGGGCCGTTCGACCTGTTCGGGGTCAAGGTCGACACCGAATGGCGCTCGGACTGGAAATGGCAGCGCCTCGCCCCGCACCTGTCACTGCAAGGGCGCCGGGTGCTGGATGTCGGTTGCGGCAACGGCTATTACATGTGGCGCATGCTTGGCGCGGGCGCGGAAACCGTGATCGGGGTCGATCCGAACTGGCTGTTCCATAACCAGTTCCACGCGGTCAAACGCTTCCTCCCTGAGCACCCCGCCTGGCATCTGCCCTTCGCTCTGGAGGAACTGCCGCCGCGGCTGGAAGGTTTCGACACGGTGTTTTCCATGGGCGTGCTCTATCATCGCCGCTCGCCCATCGACCATCTGCTGGAACTCAGGGACTGCCTGGTCAAGGGTGGCGAACTGGTGCTCGAAACCCTGGTGGTCGAAGGTGACGAGTTCACCGCTCTGGTGCCCGAGGACCGTTATGCACGGATGCGCAATGTCTGGTTCCTGCCCTCGGTACCGGCGCTGGCGCGCTGGCTGCGCCGCGCGGGCTTCGTCGATGTGCGCTGCGTGGACGTCAGCGTGACGCCGGTGGAGGAACAGCGCGCCACCGAATGGATGCGCTTCCAGTCATTGCCTGACTTTCTCGACCCGCAGGATCACAGCCGAACCCTCGAGGGACTGCCAGCTCCGACCCGGGCCATCCTGCTGGCGCGCAAACCCTGACCTGATCGTCGGCTCCTGCTTGCCCGCTCCCGGTCGAGACTGGCAGCCTCCCTTGACATCCTCCCCTCCCTCTCGCTGACGCTCGCCGTCCATAGGGCGGAAAGGAAGGGATTCCTACCGTGTTCAGCCCGTCAGGGCTGACTCACCTCGGTGGGTTCCTGCTGCTGGCGGCCTGACGGCACCGCTCACTTCACAGGCTAACCGGGCATCGTCCTGCCCTTGACTGCTCAGTATCGCTTCGCCTCGGCGAAGCACATTGATCGCGCCGACCACATCGGGCCTGAAGGGCGAGGTTTGCCGCGCACTGGATCAAGGAGGTAAGCCATGTCCCGCCTGTTCATTCTGCTCGGCGCTGCGCTCGTGCTGATCGGCCTGGTGCTGCACTACGCCCCCGGCCTGCTCAACTGGTTCGGGCGGCTGCCCGGTGACATTCGCATCGAGTCGGAGCGCAGCCGGGTATTCATCCCGATCACCTCGATGATCCTGCTCAGTCTGGCGCTGACCCTTCTGCTCAGTCTGTTCCGCCGCTAGAGCGGGGCAACTTGCGCCAGCAGAGCAGGCGGTTATTCGCGGGCAGCGCATGGTCCGCCAGACATGCCAGCCCGGCGGCGCGGGCGAGGCTTTGCACCGCCTCGCTGTCGCGCAGGCCACTGGCCGGATCACGCAAGCGCAGGGAGGCGTCGAAAGCGGCATTACTCGGGCTGGTGAATTGACCCTTGTAGTTGAACGGCCCATAGAGGCAGAACACCCCGCCAGGCGGCAACAGCCGCCCTACCCCTGCGAACAGGCGCTCAACCTGCGGCCAGCTCATGATGTGTGCCGTGTTGGCCGAGTAGACCCCATCCACCGTCAGGCCCGGCCAAGGTCTGTCGACGTCCAGCTCCAGCGGCGAGCGCAGATTGGGCAGCGCCGCTTCCTCGCACCAGGCGAGGATGCCAGGCAGGTTTTCCGCGCGGTCGCTGGGCTGCCATTCCAGCCAGGGCATCGCCGTGGCGAAATGCACCGCATGCTGCCCGGTCCCGCTGCCGATCTCCAGTACCCGCGCCACATCCGCGAAGGCCACCTGCAACTGCTTCAGGATGGGCGCCTTGTTGTTTTCGCAGGCTTGGGAGAAAGGCTTGGAGATGGCCATCAGCGGTGCCCCGCCGAAGTCAGGATCAGATGCTTCATCTGCTTGACCGCCTGCTGGAAGCCGACGAACAAGGCATGGGCAACGATGGCATGGCCGATGTTCAGCTCGTTCACACCGGCGATCGCGGCGACCTGCTGGACGTTGTGGTAGTGCAAGCCGTGGCCGGCGTTGACGATCAGCCCATGGTCGAGGCCAGAGGCCACGCCGTCACGGATGCGCGCCAGCTCAAGCATGGCTTCGGCGGGACTCCCGGCATCGGCATAGCGGCCCGTGTGAAGCTCGATAGCCGGCGCACCGGTACGGCTCGCCGCCTTAATCTGCTCGGCATCGGCATCGATGAACAACGACACTTCGCAACCCAGGCGCGTCAGCCGTTCCACCGCGGACGCGATGCGCGACTCCTGACCGGCGACGTCCAACCCGCCCTCGGTGGTGAGCTCCTGGCGGGTCTCGGGAACGAGGCAGACGTGCTCGGGCCGGATGCTTTCGGCGAACGCCAGCATGGCGTCGGTTACGCCCATTTCGAAATTCATCCGCGTCTGCAGGACTTCCTTGAGCAAGCGTACGTCCCGTTCCTGGATATGCCGACGATCTTCGCGCAAGTGCACGGTGATGCCATCGGCACCGGCCTCTTCGGCATCCAGCGCGGCTTTTACCGGGTCCGGATAGCGCGTGCCACGGGCCTGACGAAGCGTCGCCACATGGTCGATGTTGACCCCCAGCAGGATGTGCTTGCCTTCACTCACGCGGTTTCCCCTTAAGGTTGATGAACAGTTCTCGGCTGGCCAGTGGCCGACTGCCCAGGTGCGGTGCCAGTGCCTGGCGCATCAGCCGCTTGGCCGACATCAGGGTGCCCGGTTGCGCCCAGTCGGCGATCGCCATTCCCAGCAGCACCGCGCCCTGAAAAGCGCCCGGCTGGAACGCCTCGATGGGTTCCAGGCCCCGGTCCGGCTGCAGGCGGTAGAGTCGCCCAGGCTCGATCGGCTCGCCGTCAAGATCGGTATCGAGAGCGAAACCATAGCCCAGATCCGTCAGCAGGCACCACTCGAACGCCCGCAACAATGGCTCCAGCGGACGGCCCGCATCCAGCGCAGCCAGGGTAGAGGCGTAGGCCGCAAAGAGCTCGGGATGAGGATCATCGACGGCCAGCAGGCGCAGCAGCAACTCGTTCAGGTACAGCCCGCTGAACAAGGCCTCCCCCACCAGCCACAGCGGCCGGCCCGTGGCTTCCAGGCGCACCACGCTCTTCAGCTCGGTCTTGCCGCGCAGCTCCACGTCCAGCGGAATGAACGCCCGCGCCAGACTGCCGGCCTTGGCGCGAGCGCCGCGCAACACCGCGCGTAGCCGTCCATCAGGCGTGATGAAATCCACCAGCGCGCTGGTTTCCTTGTACGGACGACTGTGCAGAACAAAGGCATGCGGCATGGAGCGCTCGCAACGGCTGGACGCCAGGGTTTACGGCTGAAGCCAGATGGAGGCGATGTTCATGACCGCCTCGTCCAACCCTTCGCCTCCAGCGTCCTTTTCGGGTGTCAGGATTCCCGGTAGCCGAGCGAGTGCAGCGCGCGCTCGTCGTCCGACCAGCCACCCTTCACCTTGACCCACAGGTGCAGCATGACCTTGGAATCGAAGAGGATCTCCATGTCCTTGCGGGCTTCCTGGCCGATGCGCTTGATACGCTCGCCCTTGTCGCCAATGATGATCTTCTTCTGGCCATCCCGCTCGACCAGAATCAGCGCATGGATATGCAGCACATGGCCTTCCTGCTTGAAATCCTCGATCTCGACGGTGATCTGATAGGGCAGCTCTGCGCCGAGCTGACGCATGATCTTCTCGCGGACAAGCTCGGCGGCGAGAAACCGGCTGCTGCGGTCGGTGATCTGGTCTTCCGGAAAGAAGTGCTCGCTCTCCGGCAGGCGCTCGGCCACGAGTTTCTCAAGCAGATCCAGGTTGCGGCCGTGCTGGGCTGAAATCGGTACGATCTCGGCATTGGGCAGCTGGGTCGACAGCCACTCGAGATGGGGCAGCAGATCGCCTTTTTCCTCAAGGCGGTCAGTCTTGTTCACCGCCACGATCAAGGGGCCCTGCACGTATTGCACACGCTCGAGCACCATCTGGTCCTCTTCGGTCCAGCGGTTGCGGTCGACCACGAAGATAACCACATCGACATCCTTGAGCGCCGAGGAGGCCGTGCGGTTCATGTAGCGATTCAGCGCCGTCTCGCCCTGCTTGTGCAGGCCGGGGGTATCGACATAGACGGCCTGAATGGCCCCTTCGGTCTTGATACCGAGCATGTTATGTCGCGTGGTCTGGGGCTTTCGCGAGGTGATCGCGAGCTTCTGGCCGAGCAGATGATTGAGCAGCGTGGACTTGCCCACGTTCGGCCGCCCGACGATGGCGACGTAGCCGCAGCGGCTGACTTCCCGGTCGATCTCACTCATGGCCATTCTCCACGCCCAGCGCGACAAGGGCGGCACCGGCAGCAACCTGCTCGGCAATTCGCCGGCTGGCGCCCTGGCCCTGGGTCTTCTCGTTCAACAGTGCCACCTGGCATTCCACATAGAAGGTCCGGCAATGGGGTTCCCCCTGGATGTCCGCCACCTCGTAGCGGGGTAACTCATGCCCCCGTGACTGGAGAAATTCCTGCAGCCGCGTCTTGGGATCCTTGTTGGTGTCGACCAACGTCAGCCCCTGCAGTTCGCCGTCCAGCCAGGCGACTACGCGTTCGCGCGCCACCTCCATGCCGGCGTCCAGGTAGATGGCGCCGATCAGGGCTTCAAGGGCATCGGCCAGAATCGACTCGCGCCGAAACCCGCCGCTCTTCAGCTCCCCGGAGCCGAGGCGCAGGTATTCACCCAGGTCGAATCCGCGCGCCAGAACGGCAAGGGTCTGACCCTTGACCAGGCGCGAGCGCAGGCGCGACAACTGTCCCTCCCGGGCCTGCGGAAAATGGTTGAACAGCGCTTCACCGGCGACGAAGTTGAGAATGGCGTCGCCAAGGAATTCCAGGCGCTCATTGTTGCGCCCGGCATAGCTGCGATGGGTCAAAGCGACCAGGAGCAGGTCCCGGTCCTTGAATTGATAGCCGAGCTTGCGCTCGAGACGCTCTAACGAAGTGCTCACGGCATCCTGAGTCGGTATTCTTTTTGGAAGCGAGCCACCAGATCCAGGTTCTGGATCATGGGTTCGCGCTTTTCGTAATCGAGCATGGCTCGAAATTCGTTGTTGGCGACTTCGACCTTCAGCACGTCCTCAAGATTGATATCGCGGATGCCGTTGACCTGCATGCCCTTGCTGACATGGCTGTAGAACTCCCGCACCGTTGTGACGTTCACGCTTTCGATCGACGTGATCGTCTTGTCCAGCGACATGTAGTCGAAATAGTGCGGCATCATCTTGAACGCGGTACTGGCGACAAAAGCCACCAGGGCCAGCCCGATGAGCCAGCTGAGTATGGACATGCCGCTCTGAGACTGCGAAAACTTCATGACGACCTCGACATCCTTGTTAACCCACCCAGCGGGGCGAGACAACTATAGCCATCCGCGACAGTGGAAGGGGGCAGAAGTTCACAGGTTTCAGTGAATCAGGCCTACCCGCGAAAAATGCGGCAGATTGCTGAATTTCGGGTCTGGCCAGCTCATCCATACGGCAAACGCCTTGCCGACGATATTGCGGTCCGGAACCATGCCCCTCAGGTCCGCAGGAATGGACGGGTCGTCCCAATAGCGGCTGTCGTTGGAGTTGTCACGGTTGTCGCCGACCATGAAATAGTAGCCTTCGGGCACGTGCCATTCGCGATCCGGTTCTACCCGGAAGCGGGACATCTCCTTGCGAATCAGATGCTCCACTTCACCCAGTCGCTCACGAAAGAGCGCGGCGGTGCCCAGGCTGCCGGTCTCCTCAGCGATGAACTGCTCGGCGACCAGCTCTCCATTGACCAGCAGGCGCTTCTCGCTGGTGTAATGGATGACGTCGCCCGGCAGGCCGACAACACGCTTGATGTAGTTGATGTTGGGCTCGCTGGGGTAGCGGAACACCATTACATCGCCGCGCAGGGGATCGCTGATTTCGACGATCTTGGTGTCGACCACCGGCAGGCGAATGCCATAGGCGAATTTGTTGACGAGAATGAAATCACCCACTTCCAGGGTTGGCTTCATCGAGCCAGAGGGGATCTGGAATGGCTCGACCAGAAAGGAGCGCAACACAAGCACGATGGCCAGCACCGGAAAGAAGGACTTGCCGTACTCGACCAGCAACGGTTCCTTGTTCAAGGCCTCGATGGTGGACGGGTCGCTGCGCTCGGTGGTCGCCTGGTAATTGGCGACCGCGGCACGCCGACGGGGCGCGAGAAAGATCAGATCAAACAGCGCGAGGGCGCCGCATACCCCCACCGCGATAACCAGCAATAGCGGGAAATTGATCGCCATCTCAGCCATCCACCTTCAGCACTGCAAGGAAGGCGTCTTGCGGGATCTCGACATTACCGACCTGCTTCATGCGCTTCTTGCCTGCCTTCTGCTTTTCCAGAAGCTTTCGCTTGCGGCTCACGTCGCCACCGTAGCACTTGGCCAGGACGTTCTTGCGCAGCGCCTTGACAGTGGTCCGCGCGACGATCTGGCCACCGATGGCAGCCTGGATGGCCACGTCGAACATCTGCCGGGGGATCAGCTCCTTCATCTTCTCGGTGAGCACGCGGCCCTTGTAGTGCGCATTGTCGCGGTGGACGATCAATGCCAGCGCATCCACCTTGTCGCCGTTGATCAGCACATCGAGGCGCACCAGATTCGCCGCCTGGAAGCGATCGAAGGAATAGTCCAGCGACGCATAACCGCGACTGACCGACTTCAGGCGGTCGAAGAAGTCGAGCACCACTTCACTCATGGGCAGGTCGTAGCGAACCTGTACCTGCGAGCCCAGGAACTGCATGTCGCGCTGAACACCGCGGCGCTCGATGCAAAGGGTGATGACGTTGCCAAGATGGTCCTGGGGTACGAGGATGTTGGCCTGGACGATAGGCTCGCGCATCTCGTCGATGGACGACACATCCGGAAGCTTGGACGGGTTGTCGACGTGGACCACATCGCCGTTCTTCAGCACCACCTCGTAGATTACCGTAGGGGCGGTGGTGATCAGGTCCAGGTCGTACTCGCGCTCGAGGCGCTCCTGGATGATCTCCATGTGCAGCATGCCGAGGAAGCCGATGCGGAAGCCAAAGCCCAGGGCGTCCGAGCTTTCCGGCTCGTACTGCAGCGCAGCATCGTTGAGGGTGAGCTTCTGCAGGGCATCGCGGAAGTCTTCGAAATCGTCGGAGCTGACCGGGAACAGGCCGGCGAAGACCTGCGGTTTGATCCGCTGGAAACCCGGCAGCATCGGTACGTCGGGAGTGGACGAAAGCGTCAGGGTATCGCCTACCGGCGCGCCGAGAATCTCCTTGATCCCAGCGATGATGAATCCCACCTCGCCGGCCTTGAGGTCCACCGTGACGGTATGCTTGGGCGAGAACACGCCGACACTGTCCACCTGGTGAACCTTGCCGGTGGATTTGACGAGGATCTTGTCGCCCTTCTTCACTCGACCGTGGCGAACGCGCACCAGCGACACCACGCCAAGGTAGTTGTCGAACCAGGAGTCGATGATCAACGCCTGCAGCGGCGCGTCGATCTCGCCCTCGGGCGCGGGAATGGTCTGGACCAGACGCTGGAGAACATCTTCGACGCCCATGCCGCTCTTGGCGCTGCAGGGCACCGCATCGCTCGCATCGATACCGATGATGTGTTCGATCTCGGCCTTGACCTTGTCCGGATCGGCCTGTGGCAGGTCCATCTTGTTCAGCACGGGCATCACTTCGAGGCCCTGCTCGATGGCCGTGTAGCAGTTGGCGACCGACTGCGCTTCGACGCCCTGGCCGGCGTCCACCACCAGCAGGGCGCCTTCACAGGCCGCCAAGGACCGGCTGACCTCATAGGTAAAGTCAACATGCCCCGGGGTATCGATGAAATTCAGCTGATAGGTCTTGCCGTCATTCGCCTTGTAATAAAGGGTGACGCTATGGGCCTTGATGGTGATGCCGCGCTCGCGCTCCAGGTCCATGGAATCGAGCACCTGGGCTTCCATTTCCCGGTCTGCCAGGCCGCCACAGATCTGAATGAACCGATCCGCCAGCGTCGACTTGCCGTGGTCAATGTGGGCGATGATGGAGAAATTTCGGATATGACTCAGGTCACTCACAGCATGGACACTCGGAGAGATGCAGGCGCCGCCTGCCGAAAAATAGTGCCGGAGTGTAACCGATCACCCCGCCGAGCGCCATGCGAGCACGCCGCCGCGGCGGCGCCAGCACCCCGTCGATCGCCCGACAGCGGGCGCCGGCCCATGCGCCACTCTCCCGCACCAGGGCAGATCATTCAGCCAGGCGGAAGGTAATGAAGCTGGCCTGACCCTGCCGCAGCACACGCATGGATATCGACTGATTGGTCGGCAGCTGCTCCGCTTTCTGGGTGAAATCCCGCGCCGTGGAAATCGGCTCATTGTTCAGGTGGGTGATCACATCCCCCTGCCGCAGGCCGATACCCGCCGCGGGGCCGCCTGTGATCTGAGTGATGGATACGCCCCCCTGGATACCCAGTTCAGCCTGCTGCTCGGCGCCAAGCTCGATGACCCTGAGGCCCAGGCGCCGACTGGTCTGTTCGCCGGCCGGCCGCCCTGGCGCGACGGCCTGACCCGGCTCCTGCTCGGGCAGCGCGCCAACCTCTACGCTCAGGCGCTGACGCTCCCCTCCCCTGACCACTTCCAGCCGGGCTTCACTGCCAGGCTTGAGTACGCCGATCAGATGCGGCAAGTCGCCGGACATGATCACCGGTGCGTCATTCACGCTGAGGATCACATCACCGACCTGCAGCCCCCCGTGAGCCGCCGGGGTCTCGGCAATGACCTGCGCCACCAGGGCACCTGCGGGCCGATCGAGACCGAAGGATTCAGCCAGATCGCGATTGACCTCCTGGATCACCACGCCGAGCCATCCCCGAGTCACCCGCCCCTCGGCACGCAACTGGTCGGCCACGTCCATCGCGACATCGATGGGAATCGCGAACGATAGGCCCATGAAGCCACCCGAACGGGTAAAGATCTGCGAATTGATCCCTACCACTTCCCCTTCGAGATTGAACAGTGGCCCGCCGGAGTTACCCGGATTGATGGCGACGTCGGTCTGGATGAAAGGTACGTAGCTCTCGTTGGGCAGGCTGCGCCCCGTCGCGCTGACGATGCCCGCCGTCACCGTGTGGTCAAAGCCGAACGGCGAGCCGATCGCCAATACCCATTCGCCCGCCCTGAGCGATCTGGACTGACCAAGCCTGACGCTTGGCAGCCCCTCGCCCTGAATCTTCAGCAGCGCCACATCAGTACGGGGATCGGCACCTACAAGTTCGGCAACCAGCTCGCTGCGATCGGCCATGCGCACGATGATCTCGTCGGCCCCGGCGACGACATGATTGTTGGTCAGCACATAGCCGTCTGCAGAGATGATGAAGCCAGAACCAAGCGACTGCGCTTCAGGCCGCTGCCCGGGGGCTCCGGGCCCGCCGGGCGCACCCGGAAAGCCTGGAATGTTGCGCTCAAAGAACTCACGAAAGATCGGCGGCAGACCTTCGAGCTCGGGCAGTGCCGGGATCCCGGAACTGCGCGCCGCCGCCTGCGGAGCCTGTCGGGTACTGATGTTCACTACCGCCGGGGAGGCCTGTTCGACCAGGGAGGCGAAGTCCGGCAGGCCAGCAGGCGCTGCCGATGACAGGCTGGAGAAACCCAGAAAAGTCACGAACGTGAGGTTGCGAATTGCTGCAAGGATCATGAAGACGCCTCCACGGCCGGGTGGGAGGGGGAACTATTGCCCGCCGGACTGGCCGGCGATGGAGGTATGCAGCACGACGGGCTGCGCACCGGGATCCTGCGCGATGCGGGCGCCCTGCCAGCGGACCAACAGCCAGGACAAGGCGAAACCGACCAGTCCGGCCGCCACGACCAGAGGTTCGGCCAAGCCCAGCGCCGAAGACCCTGTGGCCGCGCCGAGCAGCACGAGCAGCGGAACCATGTATACCCACAACGCGCCGCGCAACATTGCCTGCTCTGCGATGCCTATCACCACCGAATCGCCCACTTCGAGTGGCTCCCGGCAAAGCGCCCGGATCACACCTCGCCGCTGGCGCACACCCAGCCTGTCCATCAGACCCTGGCCACAGCCATGGCGCGCCGAGCAACCGGAACAGGTGCTCTTGCGCAGGGTTTCAACCCAGACGGCGCCCGACTCGACCGCGATTACCCGTCCCTGCTCTTCGATCATGGCTCCCTTCCCTGCGTCGGACGCATGGACAAGGCGATACGTTCGGCGGTGCCCATGGGGATTTCGCCCACGACCGTCACCATGACCTCGCGACCGCCGACACTGATGCGTTTGGACATGGCGGCGGTTGCCCCCACCTGGGTACGTTCGTCGGGAACAAGCGCCTCCAGAGATTCGAGATAAACCGAAAATCGAGCCAGCCCATCTTCATAGATCAGCCAGTCCACCTGCTTGTCGGAGACCGGACTCGCACGCTCGCCGGAGGCCACCAGGCGAAAGCCCGGCGGCACCCAGTCGGAACGCCAGGCACTGGTGGCTGGCGGTTGTGAGATCGTGGGCGCCATGGGGGAGCAGTCAGGGCCCGCTTCGAGCTTCGAAGCTTCAAACGAATCGGTACTGAACGCGGTAAACTGGAAGCGCTCCAGCAACTGGTTCTTTTCGTTGAGCAACAGGGCCTTCAGCGGCAGCGCAGTCTGCTGATCCAGATGCAGCTCCAGCCCGTAGCGGTGCTGGTCACGTGGCAGCACCGCAAAGGCGACCGCCGGACGTCCCGCCACCCGGGACTCGCCTATCTGGCGCAGCTCATAGCCTTCTTTCACGGTTTCAGGGCTGAAGTGAGGGCTCTGCCAGCCTTTGCTCGTGGCGATCTGCGCGGCAAGCTCGTCACTGGCACACTCGACTCGACCGTCCACACGCACTACTTCGGCCGGACGCCCATCCAGCGACAGGAAGCGTTCACGCACCACGCCCTGCCGAGCCTGATGCCAGACGGCATGGCTGGACAGGCTGGCACTGAGGCCGTACACGAAAGTGCCGGAAAAGTCCGTCTGCTGTTCGGCCTGGGCCAGGCGCTGCAGCCAGACATCCGTATCAGCAGAAAAGGCCGGCATCGATAGCCAGCCTCCCAAGGCAAACAACAGTGGAGCTACGCGCATGCGATTCCTAGACTAATGCCGCAACCGGCATGGACGGCGTCCGATGCCGTCTGAAGCAGCTACCCATAAAGACGAAGAGCGCAGCGTAGCATCCGCATGCCCGGGGATAAAACCGCAGCTCCGTCTTTAGCAACGATCAGCGAGCATCCATACCGGTCGTCTGAGCCGGCGGGGTCGCCCCCTCGGCGTCGCCAAAGGCAGCTTGCTGTGCATGCTGACGCAGATAAGACGGCAAGCGCTGCTCCTGCCAGCTCTCGGCCCGGGCCGCTTCCGAACCGGGCTGAGCCTGCGCATCACCTGACTTGTCGCTGAAGCCGGCGAGTACTGCTGGGCTCTGAACGTTCTGCGGCGCGCTTAGCACCGGCTGCGCAGGCTGTACCGGCTGAGCCGCCAGCTCGGGGCCTGCCACGTCAGTCTGGTTGTACAGCCGCACACCCGCCAGCACCGCCACGGTTACCGATGCAGCGACCGCGATGCGTCCGAGACCGCGCAGACCAGAGCGTCGCGCCGGGACCGGCGCAGCCGCCGGGGCCGGAACCTCATCTGCTGCAATGGCAGCCGAGACCGCCGAGGCGATGTCCAGGCGTGGGTCGATCAACTCCTTGTGCATGGCGGCACGGGCGATCTGATAACGCGACCAAGTCGCGTCTACTTCGTCAGCGTCTGCGCCAGCGGCGAGTACACGACGCAACTCCAACTCGTCCGCTTCGTTATCCATCACCGCGGACAGCGATTCATGCAGGGCTTCACGACTCATGGCGGTTCCTCTCTTAAACTAACGCCGCTGTCACTCAGGAATCATGCAACAAGGGTTGCAGTGCTTTATCTATGGCTTCCCGGGCCCGGAAGATCCGGGAGCGGACAGTACCAACTGGACATTGCATGACGCTCGCGATGTCCTCGTAACTCAGACCATCGAATTCGCGTAACGTTAGCGCCGTACGCAAATCTTCCGGTAGTTGCTGAATGGTCCGATGAACAGTGCCTTCGATTTCATCCCGCAACAGGGACCGCTCGGGCGACTCGATATCCTTGAGTGCGTGATCGCCCTCATAGAATTCCGCGTCCTCTGAGCTGACATCGTTATCCGGGGGCCGTCTGCCACGAGCCACCAGATGATTCTTCGCCGTATTGATGGCGATGCGGTACAGCCAGGTATAAAACGCGCTGTCCCCGCGAAAATTGGCTAGCGCCCGATAAGCCTTGATAAAGGCTTCCTGGGCCACATCCTGAGCCTCATGCGAATCGTGCACGAAACGCACGATCAGACCGAGAATCTTGTGCTGGTACTTCATCACTAGAAGGTCGAAAGCGCGCTTGTCGCCGCGCTGCACTCGCTCGACCAGCTGCTGGTCCTGCTCCTGGGTCAGCATGAACACTCCTCATAGAAACCCAAGGGGTATCGCTTTTGCCAGTAAGCCAGCTTGCCCCAATAGACCAGTGTCTTGTGCAAAAGTTCTCCCCCTAACCGCATGCACGGCAGAACCTGACGAGAGGTCAGCCGCTGTGCCGGATCAAACGTGACCATCGAATGAAAACCCTCTCCTTGGCACCTCCCCCCGTCCCTGAACCACTCGTGTAACCTCCTAATGACCGGGCGCGAGAGGAATTAGTTCCGCGGGAAATGAAAAATATCGGCTTGATTGCATCTGAGCATAAGCGGACGCGGTCGCAAGCTACTCCTGCGCGTGGAATCAGCCCCTTTGGTGAGTGACGTTCGCTGGTAAGATTCCGCCGCGAACGAGTCGCAGTGTAGCGTTTGATGGCATTACGCTAGGAAAAGTGCCGCACAATCAACCAGCCCGAGCGGCTGGTGCAGTGAGAAGACCATGAGCAAACATTACAGTCACGATGTCCTCGTCATCGGCAGCGGCGCGGCCGGCTTGACCCTTGCCCTGAATCTTCCCGAACAGCTGCGCGTGGCTGTACTGAGCAAAGGCGAGCTTTCCAACGGCTCCACCTACTGGGCTCAGGGCGGCGTGGCGGCAGTACTTGACGACACCGACACCATAGAGGCGCACGTCGCCGACACCCTCGCTGCCGGTGGCGGCCTCTGCCGGGACGACGCGGTTCGCTTCACCGTCGAACACAGTCGGGAGGCGATTCAGTGGTTGATCGACCAGGGCGTGCCCTTCACCCGGGACGAAACACCCGTACCGGAGGGGCACTTCGCTTTTCACCTGACCCGTGAGGGGGGGCACAGCCACCGCCGCATCATCCATGCCGCCGACGCCACCGGCGCTGCCATCTTCGACACTCTGCTGGCCCAGGCACAGCAACGCGCCAACATCGAACTGCTTGAACAGCGGGTCGCGGTGGATCTGATCACCGAGCGCAAGCTCGGCGAACCAGGCGACCGCTGCCTGGGCGCTTATGTACTCGATCGCAGCAGCGGCGAGGTCGATACCTTCCAGGCGCGCTTCGTCGTTCTTGCCACCGGAGGGGCCGCCAAGGTCTACCTCTACACCAGCAACCCCGATGGCGCTTGCGGCGACGGCATCGCCATGGCCTGGCGTGCCGGTTGCCGGGTCGCCAATCTGGAATTCAACCAGTTTCACCCGACCTGCCTGTATCACCCCGAGGCAAAGAGCTTTCTCATCACCGAGGCCATCAGAGGCGAAGGCGGCCTGCTCAAGCTGCCCGGCGGGGAACGCTTCATGCCGCGCTTCGACAGCCGAGAGGAACTGGCACCACGAGATATCGTCGCCCGCGCCATCGACCATGAGATGAAGCGTCTCGGCATCGACTGCGTCTATCTCGATATCAGCCACAAGCCGGCTGACTTCATTCGCAACCACTTTCCCACTGTCTACGAGCGTTGCCTGACCTACGGCATCGACATCACCCGCGAGGCGATCCCCGTCGTCCCCGCGGCCCACTATACCTGCGGCGGCGTGGTCGTCGACCGAGCGGGCCAGACCGATGTCCCGGGCCTTTACGCCATTGGCGAGACCAGTTTCACCGGCCTTCACGGCGCCAACCGCATGGCCAGCAATTCCCTCCTGGAATGCTTCGTCTACGCACGCGCAGCGGCTCTCGACATCGTCTCGCAGTTGGAGGTGGTGTCGCTGCGGGCCGACCTGCCCCAGTGGGACGCCAGCCAGGTCACCGATTCCGACGAAGACGTGATCATTGCTCACAACTGGGACGAGCTGCGACGCTTCATGTGGGACTACGTGGGTATCGTACGCACCAGCAAGCGCCTGATGCGCGCCAGGCACCGGGTGCGCCTGCTGCTGAGCGAAATCGAGGAGTTCTACAGCAACTACCGGGTTTCACGGGACCTGATCGAACTGCGCAACCTCGCACTGGTGGCCGACCTGATGATCCGCTCGGCCATGCAGCGCAAGGAAAGCCGCGGCCTGCACTACACCCTCGACTATCCGAGGCCCTTGCCGGTGGCCTTCGATACTATTCTGGTGCCGCCCAGCGCCGGCGACTGAACTTGAGGCGCACCCGCAGCCGGCGGTGCTCGTCGACGGGCATCGCATCGCGCGCAATGCACAGGCCTCGAGCGAACCACTGGCCAGGCAGGCGGTAACGAAGAATCACCGCCACCGGTAAAGCCAAGCTGTCACGCCGCAGCTGTACGGGCTGCCAGCCCCGTTCCAGGCTGAACAATTGCCAAGTGCCGTCGTCTTGGCGCAGGCCCGACCAGGCGCTGCGGTGGCTGAGCAGAATCCGCCGCGGCAGCGTCCAGGCGGCATGGGCGAGGCAAAGCGATATCAGCCCGCCCTTGAACAACACCGGAACCGCCGAGATCATCACCGCTGCGCCTGCCAGCAGCAGCGCCAGCAGGTAGCCAGCCAGCAGCAGGCGCGAAGCCTGCCAGTGGCACTCGAAGGGGACGCTACGGCTGGACACGATCCAGGATCATGCGGACCATGCGGTAATGATCGGGATCTTCCGGCACTTCCCGCTCCATGAACCAGCCAAACATGTCCTGATCCTCGCAACTCAGCAGCTTGCGGAAACGGGCCTGGTCTTCCTCCTCGAGTGTGCTGTACACCTCCTTCACAAAGGGCACCAGCAGAACATCCAGCTCCAGCATGCCGCGACGGCTGTGCCAGAAAAGACGGTTGAGTTCGGTTTGATCGACCATGCGGGGGACTCCTTCGTGGGGCTCGCATTATAGCGATGCCGCAGTCATCGGCACATGCCGGCTCGCTTTGCCGAATGGCCTTGCTATCATGCCGGCTTTCGACACGCCCAGGCCAACGACCATGACCGATGAAGCCTACTATTGCGCACTCTCGCACGAGGGTGTGCTTGCCGTCCGCGGCGCCGATGCCGACTCTTTTCTGCAAGGGCAGCTGACCTGCAACCTGAAGTACCTGAGCGACGGACGCTCCAGTCTGGGCGCTCGCTGCACGCCGAAAGGGCGAATGCAATCGAGCTTTCGCATACTGACCGAGAATGCCGGCTACCTGCTCGCCCTGTCAGCGGATCTGCTCGCCTCGCAGTTGGCCGACCTTTCAAGATATGCCGTGTTTTCCAAGTCGAAGCTCACGGACGAAAGCGATCACTGGCTGCGCTTCGGCCTGAACAAGGGCGACGCTCTGCTCGACAGCCTGGGCCTGGCCCTGCCGCCCGAGGCCAATGCGGTGGCGCGTCATGAAGGCATGATGGCGGTTCGCCTGCCGGATGGGCGCGCCGAACTCTGGGTGCCTTCCGCCCAGAGTGCGACGCTGCGTGCCGCCTTGGCCAATGCGCTGCCAGAAGCCCCGCTGAATCAGTGGCTGTTGGCCCAGATACGCGCCGGCATTGGCCAGGTTTTCGGTTCCACCCGGGAAATGTTCATTCCGCAGATGATCAACCTGCAGGCCGTTGACGGGGTCAGCTTCAAGAAGGGCTGCTATACGGGGCAGGAGATCGTTGCCCGCATGCAGTTTCTAGGCAAACTCAAGCGTCGCATGTACCGCCTCGAAGGCCAGGGCGGAGAATTGCCAGCCCCGGGCGTCGAGCTGTTCTCTCCCGTGCACCGCACCAGCGTCGGTGAAGTAGTTCTCGCTGCAAATGCCGAACACAGCACAGAACTGCTCGCTGTGCTGCTGGAAGATGCGGTGGCGGACGGCCGGATCCTGCTGGGCTCGCCTGACGGTTTTCCGCTTACCCTGCTGGATCTCCCCTATACCCTGGATGCCCAGCGCGAAACCCAACGCTGAAGCCCGCGGCTCACCTGGCCGGTCCATTGCCGCCACCTTAGTCGGTCGCACCTAGCCACTTCGGCTCCGCAACACCGAACACCGAACACCAGGACGGGCACTGCCCTTATCAAGGAAACACGAATGAGCTCCCTCGCCGACCAAATCCTTCATGACCTGAGCCGGGCGATCGACAACGACGAACTGGTGTTGCCCACGCTGCCTGAAGTTGCCTTGCGCGTGCGCGAAGCGGCCGAAGACCCGAACATCAGCGTTCCCGCGCTGAGCAAGGTGATCGGCGAGGACACTGCCCTCACCGCTCGGATCATCAAGGTGGTCAACAGTCCGCTGCTGCGCACCAGTCGGGAAATCAACGATCTGCAGATGGCTGTCAGCCGCCTGGGCATCAACTACACCGCCAACCTTGCCACCGGACTGGCCATGGAGCAGATGTTCCAGGCGACCACCGACGTGGTCGACCGCAAGATGCGCGAGATCTGGAATCGCAGCATCGAGGTGGCGGCGGTCAGCCATGTGCTGTGCCGCCACTATACTCGTCTGATGCCCGACCAGGCGACCCTGGCCGGACTGGTTCACCAGATCGGGGTCCTGCCGATCCTTACCTATGCAGAGGAATACGGTCCGCT
The DNA here is from genome assembly GCF_042648805.1 of Stutzerimonas tarimensis. NCBI lineage: Bacteria > Pseudomonadati > Pseudomonadota > Gammaproteobacteria > Pseudomonadales > Pseudomonadaceae > Stutzerimonas > Stutzerimonas tarimensis. The sequence continues at coordinate 323,642 of NZ_JBHRXZ010000024.1, forward strand.
ACTCGCGGACTCGATCAGCCTGGACCACGTGATCGACAAGATACATCCCCGCATCGGCGAGAAGATCCTGCGGACCTGGCAATTCCCCGAACTGTTGGCGAAGGTTCCAGGTGAATACACAAACTTCACCCGCGATTCGGCGAAAGTCGACTATGTCGACATCGTGCAGGTCGCCGCCCTGCAAAGCTATACCGGAAGTAACCACCCCTATACGCAGCTGGACTGGACGCGAATCCCCGCCTTCGCCAAGCTCGGCCTCGACCCTGAAACCCTGACCGATCAGGATGAAGACCTCTCCGCAGCCATGGACGCCGCGATGAGCATGCTGCAATAACCTTCTCGGGCGGCCGCTCTGCCGCCCCTCTCCCAGCCAGGCGACCGTTCGCCGGACGCCCGGAACCACCCCTCGCGGCTCCAGTCCGAAAAATACGGCCTCATGCCGTAACCGCATACCTCCGGCAATCGCTTTGCGGCGGGTATCGCGAACCTTCGCTGACTATAAGGAGAACATCCCATGACTCGCTTATCCAAAGCATGCCTATCTGGAGCCACCGCCCTGCTTTTCGGTGTTTTCTCCAGCCTGGCCCTGGCGGCCGACCGCGAGGATTTCGTCAACGAGGCATCCGCCAAGGCGCTGGCTGAAATCGAATCGGCGCAACTGGCCCTGGAGACCAGTCAGTCCGAAGACATTCGCGAATTTGCCCAGATGATGATTGACGACCACACCAAGAGCCGTGAAAAGCTTGCCGAGCTTGCCGCTGGCGATGACGATCTCGAGCTGGCTGACAATGCCACCCTCATGGATCGGGCCAAGGTAATGATCCTGGAGCTGCGCGACGGCGAAAGCTTCGACCAGGCTTACGCCAACAATCAGGTCAATGCACACGAGCAAACGCTCGAGCTGTACCGCGAATATGCTCGCGAAGGCGAGCACGAAGAGCTTAGCACCTATGCCGAAGGCGAGCTTTCGACGCTGGAAGAGCACTTGGAAAAGGCACGCGAACTGCAGAACAAGTACGCCAACCAGTAACCTCGATTCATGAAAAAGGGCGACCAAGGTCGCCCTTTTTGCTGCCTCGAGATCACCCTCGCGGCCGCTTCAGGCAAGCGACCAATCGATGGGCTCACCGCCATGCTGGACAATGAATTGATTGGCGCGACTGAAGTGCCCGTTGCCGAGAAACCCCCGATGTGCCGACAGCGGCGATGGATGTGCCGACTTCAGCAGCAGATGGCGGGTCGGATCGATCAGCTTGGCCTTGCCCTGGGCGTGCGCGCCCCACAGCATGAACACCAGGCTAGGCCGATGCGCCGAGACCACTTCGATGACCCGGTCCGTGAAGCGCTGCCAGCCGATCTTCGCGTGTGAACCCGCCTGCCCCTGCTCCACTGTGAGCGAGGTATTCAATAGCAACACGCCCTGCTCGGCCCAGCGCTGCAGGCAACCATGCGCCGGCGGATCAAGGTTAAGGTCGCGCTTGAGTTCCTTGTAGATATTCACCAGCGAAGGGGGCACCGGCACGCCTGGAAGTACCGAGAAACACAAGCCATGGGCTTGCCCCGCGCCGTGATAGGGATCCTGGCCAATGATCACGACCTTGACCTGGTCGAGGGGCGTCGAGTTCAGCGCATTGAAGATCTGCGGACCCGGTGGGAAGATGATTTTGCCTGCGGCCTTTTCCTTGCGCAGGAACTCGCCCACCGCCTTCATATAGGGCTGCTCGAATTCCTCCGCCAGGGCAGCCTTCCAGCCCGGTTCGAGTTTGATACGGTCGCTCTGGCTCATGCGCACTCCCCGTGGATGGCGGTACCCTAGGAAAGCGGTCGCAGAATGTCAATTTCACGCTCCGGTTTAGACCAATAGCCAATGCGCCTGGAATCGACCCTATAGTAGAAGAGTGACGAATAAAAACAGCCTGGATGTCCCGTGGCCGTTCACCGGGGCTCCTCGCGTACTTCACAAGGGACTCTCGATGAAAAGGATTGTGTCGTTGCTGGCGCTTTGCGTCGGTATTCAATTCTGCGCCCAGGCGGCCGAACCCATCACGCTGGGCATGAACTATCCGCGCACCGGAACCTACAAGGAAGAAGGCCTTGATCAGATGCGTGGCGCCTTGCTCGCTGTGGAAGAAATCAACGCCCGCGGCGGCGTGCTGGGCCGGCCGCTGCGTATCTCCAGCTACAACAGTGCCTCGCGGGTCGAGAAGGCCATCGAAAACGTGGACAAGCTGGCGACCGAAGGCGCCGCGATGATCTTCGGCGGCGCATCCAGTGCCGTCGCCATTGCTGGCGGCAAGCGCGCCCGCGAGCACGGCCTCTTGTACTTCGGCACCCTGACTTACTCCAACGACACCACGGGAAAGGACGGCCACCGCTACATGTTCCGCGAGAGCAACAATGCCTGGATGAGCGCCAGGGTGCTCGGAGCCTATCTCAACGAACACTTTCCAAGACGCAACTACTTCTACATCACCTCGGACTACACCTGGGGCCATACCAGCGAAAGCTCATTACGGCATGTCACCGGCACCAAGGATACCGAGCGGCATCCCGGCGTGAGAACGCCATTCCCCGACGCTCGCATGGCAGATTACCGCCAGGCACTGGAAGCCGCCGCCGAGAGCGACGCCCAGGTTCTGGTGCTGGTCCTGTTCGGCAACGACCTGGTCCGAGCCATGCGCCTCGCTGACGACATGGGCCTGACACGGCGAATGCAAGTCGCCGTGCCCAACCTGACCAAGAACATGGTCGAACAGGCAGGGCCCGTGATCATGCAGGGCGTGCTCGGCACCGAGCCCTGGACCTGGCGGGTGCCGGAGCTGGAAGGTTCCGAACGCGGCGTAGCTTTCGTCGAGGCCTACGGAAACCGCTACCAGACCCACCCCTCCAGCTCCGCCGCCTCGGCCTACAGCATCGTGCACCAGTGGAGCGAAGCCGTGATCCGTGCCAACAGCATGAAGAGCGAGGCGGTGATCCGCGCCCTGGAAGATCATCGCTACAGCCTGCTCAAGGATGAACAGCAATGGCGTGCCTTCGACCATCAGAACCTGCAGACCGTCTATGCTGTTAGGGTGAAGTCACGGCTCGAGGTGCTCGAGGATCGCTTCAACCAAGATTATTTCGAAATCGTCCACCGACTGGGCGCCGAGCAGGCCGCGCAGAACCACGCCGACTGGCAGGCAGAACGAGTCGCCGCCGGTCAGCCGCCTACCCTGCACTGACGCCTGCCTGGTCACGCCTGGCGCTGGGCCATCCGGCGCCAGGCATGCTCAGCTGTAGAGAGTCTCCGTCATGACCAAGGCAATCGAACCCTACAAATCCGGCGTCTTCGACCTGACGCACAAGCTCACCGTGGAGAAGCACGGCCACACCGCCCTCATCACCATCAATCAACCACCGGCGAACACCTGGGATCGTGAATCGCTGATCGGACTGAAGCAGATCGTCGATCATCTCAACCACGACGACGAGGTGTACGCCCTTGTGATCACCGGCCAGGGCGACAGCTTCTTCAGCGCCGGGGCCGATCTCCATCTCTTTGCCGACGCAGATCACAACCGCGCACGAGAGATGGCCAGGCGCTTCGGAGACGCCTTCGAAGCACTGCGCGACTTCAGGGGCGTATCCATCGCCGCGATCAACGGCTATGCGCTGGGCGGCGGACTCGAATGCGCCCTCGCCTGTGATATCCGCATCGCCGAACGACACGCCCAGTTGGGCCTGCCCGAAGCGTCGGTGGGCCTCCTGCCGTGTGCGGGCGGTACCCAGGCGCTGACCTGGCGGGTCGGCGAAGGATGGGCCAAGCGAATGATTCTCTGCGGCGAACGGCTCGACGCGGAAACCGCACTACGCATCGGACTGGTCGAGCAGGTGGTGGACTCTGGTGACTCTCGCGGTCACGCCTTGCTCATGGCGAGCCGCGTCGCCCGGCAGAGCCCCGTTGCCGTCAGGGCAATCAAACCCCTGATCGACGCGGTTCGCCGACGCGGCCCCGACACCCTCGGCGCAGCCGAACGGGAAGCCTTCGTCAGTCTTTTCGATGCGGAGGATACCCGTGAGGGTGTCAGTGCCTTTATTGAAAAACGGGAGCCCGCATGGCGCAACCGTTGAGCCAAGCGGCTCACCCTACCCTTGAAGCCCCTGAGCCCACTTCCTCTTCTGCCACCTCGAGCCGGAACCCTGAATGAACGTCATCTTCGAAGAACGTCTTGGCCATCACGGCGCTCGCCTCGGCATCGCCACGCTGGACAGCGAAAAGACTCTGAATGCCCTGAACCTGCCCATGGCGGAAATGCTTTCGCAACGGTTCGAACAATGGGCGCAGGACCCGTCCATTACCTGCGTCATGCTGCGCGGCAATGGCACCAAGGCATTCTGCGCCGGTGGCGAGGTTCGTAGCCTGAGCGAGGCTTGCCGCAGCCATCCTGGCGAAGTGCCGACGCTGGCGGCGCACTTCTTCGAGCGCGAATATCGCCTCGTTCACCAGTTGCGCCATTTCCCCAAGCCCCTGCTCACCTGGGGGCACGGCTATGTGCTCGGCGGCGGCATGGGATTGCTGCAGAGCGGCTCGATCCGTGTCGTCACCCCCAGCAGCCGCCTCGCCATGCCCGAGATCAGCATCGGACTCTACCCTGACGTGGGCGCGACCTGGTTCCTGTCGCGACTGCCGGGGAAGCTAGGCCTGTTTCTGGGCCTGACCGCCACCCAGGTCAATGCCAGAGACGCGCTGGATCTGAGCCTCGCCGACCGGCTGCTGCGAGACGACCAGCAGCCGGAGCTGATCGAGGGTCTGCTCCAGCTCAACTGGTCGCAGCAACCAGAACTGCAGCTCAACAGCCTGCTGCGTATGCTGGAGGAATCGGCCAGAGCGCAGGCACCCGAGCCGCAGATGCTGCCACGCCGCGCCCGCATCGACGAACTGCTGGACGTGGCCGATCTGCCAGGTGCCTGGCATGCCCTCGTCGCCCTGCGCGATGACCCCGACGCCCTGCTGGCACGCGCGGCCCAGAACCTGGCGAGCGGCTCGCCACTGACTGCGCATCTAATCTGGGAGCAACTGCAGCGAGGACGCTATCTTTCCCTGACCGAGGCACTGATGCTGGAATACAGTCTAAGCATCAACTGCTGCCGCCATCCCGAATTTGCCGAAGGCGTCCGTGCGCGCCTTATCGATCGTGACAACCAGCCCGCCTGGCACTGGCCAGACGTGGACAGCGTACCCGGAGCCGTGGTCCAGGCGCACTTCGAGCCAGCCTGGGCCGGCCCTCATCCGATGGCCGACCTCAGTGCTCAGTTGCGGTAGAAGCGGTAGGACGGATTGCTCGGATACGAGGGCGGATAATAATAGACACCGGGTGGCGGAGCCTGCCGGTAACCGTGTCGTGACGGCGGGGCGTAACCCTGGTCTCGGCGTGGTTTCAAGCGGGCTGGCGGAACATTCTGGCGCGGCATCATCTGCCGGTGCGGATCACGCGAGATCCCCGGATTCTGGCGGGGCACCTGATAGGGTTGATAGCGCGGGGGGTGCTGTGGAAGCATCTCCCGACGCGGCGCCGGGTGTTGCGAGTAGGGGCTACGGGGGTCGTACTGGTAGGCCAGCACCGCTCCCGTGCCTGGCCCCGCGCCGTCTCCTGGCAACCAGCCCGCCAACACAGGCGTGCTGAACAGCAACGCCACGCCCAAACCGAGAATACCCGCGTTCATGAGCCACCTCCGCCAATCATGGCCTGTCGCTTCATAAGACCACAACGACCTGATCCATAAGGACAGCGCCGCCACCGGATGCATTACAGTGTATGTCACCGACCCGGATTCCAGCCGATGCCCATGTCCTCAAGAGACCACCTGTGCCCCGCCTGCGGCGAGCCCAATCGCTGCGGCTTGGTCGAAGCGAGCGACACCAGTACCTCTACATGCTGGTGCTTCTCCGTGGTTATCGACCAGGCCCTTCTCGATCGACTGCCGCCCGCCAGCCGAAACCGGACCTGCCTCTGCCAGGCCTGCGCAATGGCCGGAACGCCAGTTGCCTCGGTGGACTCGAAAAATACCTGACCACCGGCTTCAACAAAACGCCCCGATCTGGTAAAAAGTCACCCACGCGGGCGTCGTATAATGGCATTACCTGAGCTTCCCAAGCTCATGACGAGGGTTCGATTCCCTTCGCCCGCTCCAGATAAAACGCGATAAGGCCCTGTTTTTACAGGGCTTTTTCGTTCCCGGCTTTTGATGGTGTCGAAGAAGTGTCGAAAAGGCCCAGCCGCGAAGGCTGAAATCAGACGGTCGACAGTGCCTGGATGACGTGTTTCGGATCGTTATGGATGGCCTGGATCTCCTTCAGCCTCGAGCGATTAGCCGCTTCGTCAACCACGCGAGAGCGGTTAACATGGAGCATGACTTACGACTGCCCGATCATCTCGCTCGATCACACCCGGTTACTCGATTCCCTCGCGGCCACCGATAACCTGCTGGTCATTCAGGACCTCGATGGCGTTTGCATGGGGCTCGTCAAGGACCCGCTGACCCGTGTCATCGACCGCCGCTACGTTGAGGCCGCGCAACGTCTGGTGGGTCATTTCTACGTGCTGACCAATGGCGAGCACATTGGCAGCCGAGGCGTGAACGGAATCGTCGAAAAGGCTTTCGAAACACCCGGGCAGCCAGCCGAACAGGGATTTTACCTGCCGGGGCTGGCAGCCGGCGGCGTTCAGTTGCAGGATCGCCACGGCCAGGTTTCCCATCCCGGGGTCACCGATGAGGAGCTGGCCTTTCTCCAGGCAATCCCCGCGAAAGCCGAGGCCTTCCTGCAGGACTTGCTGGCCGCTGCGCCCTACGGCCTGAGCGAAGACGAGGCTGCTCCGCTGGTGGCTTCCAGCGTTCTCGACAACCTGGTCTCGCCTACTCTCAACCTCAACAACCTGCACCAGCGATTTATCGATCAGCCCGACCTGTATCCGACGCTGCAACAGGCTGCCCAGCGGTTCATGGAACAGCTCGAGCGAGAGGCTGCGGAAGCCGGCCTGACCGATGCCTTTTTCATTCACTACGCGCCCAACCTGGGACATGACGAACAGGGCCGCGAACGGGTCAAGAGCGCCGAAGGCACCAGCGCCGGCACCACGGACTTCCAGTTCATGCTCAAGGGCGCGGTCAAGGAGGTTGGCGTACTGGTGATTCTCAATCACTACTACTTCCAGCGCACCGGCCACTACCCTCTCGGCGAACATTTCAATGCTCGCCAGGCGCCGCGCGACCCCGAGGCACTGCTGCAACTGGCACGCGACACGTTCGATCCTGTACACATGCCCTGCATCGTCGGTGTCGGCGACACCGTCACCTCCTATGCAAATGAGCAAAATGGCCAGACCCAATGGCTGCGCGGTGGCAGCGACCGCGGTTTCCTGACGCTGGTGCAGGCGCTTGGCAAGGCCTTTGGCAGCGACAACCGGGTGCTCTACATCGACAGCAGCGCGGGAGAAGTCCGCCGCCCCGGCGTGGACGCCGCCCTCCTGCAGCGCCATGCCGACGACCCGGCGCAGCCGCCATGGGCCGCGCTGAAAGGCATCAGCGATGCCGAAGATCCGCTGAAAGTCGACGTCATCTTCTGCGGTGGGCACCGACAGTACGTCGAGTTTTTCTGCGCGCTTGCAGAACGCTTCGCCTGCCGACAGGCCTGACGTCAAATGTTATGATATAACCGTAGCATTTTACTCAACCCGTTTTCCGATCCAGGTGATCGCTTGAAGCTTGCATGGCTGCCGCTTGCCCTATTTCTCTGCGCGTGTTCGCCCAACCAGGACCCGGAGGTGCTCCGGTTGGGCGGCCCTTTCGAGTTCACCAGCCAGGACCCTTCGCGCGACGGCTTCGTCTACACCCGCCTGCAGATCGCCGAAACCCTGCTGGATGTGGACAACGACGGTCAGCTGATTCCCGGTCTCGCCGAGCACTGGCGCATCAGCCCGGATGGGCTGACCTGGCAGTTCGACCTGCGCCACGGAGTGCGCTTTCATGACGGCACACCGCTGACCGCCGAGGCCGCGGCGCACGCGCTGGGCATCGCCGCGGATAAACCTGGCGTGTTGCAGTCAGCCCCGATCGCCGAGGTGCTGGCCAGAGACCCGCGAACCCTGACCGTCCGGCTGAGCCGGGCCTACAACCCTCTGGGTGCGGTGCTGGCCCACTACACCACGGCAATTCTTGCACCCAGCTCGTACCGGGCCGACGGCAATGTCGCCTGGATGCACGGCACCGGGCCCTACCGCCTCGAGGAGTTCGATCCACCGCACCGCCTGCGGGTCACCCGCGTCGACAACTATTGGGGCGAGCCCGCCAGGATTCCGCAGGTCGTCTACCTGACCGGCCACCGGGCGGAGAGCCGCGCGCTGCAGGTGATGGCTGGCCAGACCGACATCATCTACACCCTCGATCCAGCCAGCCTCGACCTGCTCAGTCGTCGTGACGACGTCAAGGTGCATTCCGACCCCATCCCCCGCACCATCCAGATCAAGCTCAACGCTGGCCATCCTTTTCTCGCCGAACGCGAGGCGCGCCAGGCGATCAGCCAGGCGCTGGATCGCGAGCAAATAGCCAGTCGCATCGTCCGCGTGCCGGGCGGCGAAGCCAACCAGCTGCTGCCGCCTTCAGTGGCGGGCTGGCACGATCCCGAATTGTCTCCGATCCCCTTCGACCCGGCTGGCGCCCGGGCCTTGCTCGCCGGGCTGGGCTGGGCGCCAAGTGCAGACGGCATCCTGCAGCGGGACGGCCAGCGCTTCCACCTGACCATGATCACCTATGCCGATCGCCCGGAGCTGTTCATCGTGGCCACTGCGCTACAGGCGCAGCTGCGCGATATCGGCGTGTCCCTCGACGTATCCATCGTCAACTCCAGCGGCATTCCCTCCGGACATCACGACGGTTCTCTGCAGATGGCCCTGGTGGCACGCAATTACGGAAACGTCGCCGACCCGCTGAGCATGCTGATCGACGACTATGGCGATGGCGGATCGGGCGACTGGGGCGCCATGGGCTGGCGCAACGAAGAGCTGCCAGCCTTGCTGCAACGGCTGACCGCCGAGCCTGTTGCCGCTCGTTATGCCGCCGGGGCGCAGCGGGTCGCTGCAGTCCTGGCCGAGGAGCTGCCGGTGATTCCCGTGCTGTTCTACACCCAGCAGACGGCCGTCGCCTCACGCGTGGAAAATTTCAGCTTCGACCCCTACGAACGCAACTACAGAGTTTCCGAGATGAGTTTTGCCGAATGATCAGCCTGATTCTCAAGCGGCTGGGGCAGGCTGCGCTGGTCGTCTGGAGCGTAGGCACGCTCAGCTTCATCCTGATGCGCCTGCTGCCAGGCAATATGGAGTTTCGCATCGCCGCCGGACGTTACGGCTACGACAACGTCAACCTCGCCGCCGCCGAAGCGGTGCGCGCCGAGCTCGGGCTGGACCGGCCCGGCTGGCAGCTCTATCTCGACTGGCTGCTGGATTTGCTGCGTTTCAACTTCGGTGACTCGCTGGTGAGCGGGCTGCCCGTCACGCACGAGATATCGCACCTGCTGGAACACACCCTGCTGTTGACCGGCGTGGCGATGCTCGTTGCGCTGATCATCGCGCTGCCAATGGGGCTCTACGCCGCCATCAAGGAAGATCGCTGGTTCGACCAGCTGTCGCTGATGGTCTCGGCTTTCCTGCGCGCGCAGCCAGTATTCGTCATCGGCCTGGTGTTGGTGCTGATCTTTTCCCTGCAGTTGCGCATGTTCCCGGTAGCGGGATTCGATGGCGCCAACTATGTAGTACTACCGGCCATCAGCCTGGCATTGGCCATGGCGGCGGTTTCCAACCGCGTGGTGCGACACAGCGCCAGCAACGTGCTTCGCTCGGCCTTCTTCACCTTCTCCCGGATCAAGGGGCTGAGCTTCGGGCAGTCATTCATGCGCCACGGATTGCGCAATGCAGCCCTGCCCGTGGTGGCGTTCCTCGGCATTCAGCTGGCCAGCGTGATCGAAGGCGTGGTGATGATCGAGTCGCTGTTTTCCTGGCCCGGCCTTGGACACGGGCTGGCGCATGCGGTGTTCAACCGCGACGTGCCGATGATCCAGGGAGCGGCCATGGCGCTCGGGCTGATCTTTGTCGCACTCAACCTGCTGGTGGATCTCGCCTGCTACCTGATCGACCCGCGTGCGAGGGCGGCGGCATGAAAGCCTATCTGCAGACCCTGGCGCCCACCCAGCGCGCTGGCGCGCTGATCCTTGTCGCGCTGGTGCTATTTGCGATCTTCGAAGGATTACTCAATTCGGTCGACCCGGCAGTCCAGCAGCTGGGCAACAGTTTCGCCGCGCCGAGCCTCGCCGAGCCACTGGGCACCGATCAGTACGGCCGCAGCATGCTGGCGCGAATGGGTTCCGCCTTGCGCCTGTCGCTGCTCCTGAGCCTGCTTTGTGTCGTCACGTCCGCCAGTCTCGGCGTGGCGCTCGGCGTCGCTGCGGGCTGGCGCCAGGGATGGACCGACCGGGTGATTTCCTTTGTCCTGAACATGGTACTGGCGTTGCCGGGACTGGTGCTCATCCTGCTTCTGGCCGGTCTTGCGCCCGGCTCGCTGCTGATGCTCTACATCGCCATCTCGCTGGTGCTCTGGGTGGAATACTTCCGGGTGGTTCGCGCCATCACCCTGACCACTGTGACCTCATCGCCCATGCAGGCCTCGCGGATGCTCGGGTTCGGCTGGGCCTACTGCCTGCGTCGCCATGTCTGGCCAGCCGTCGTCGGCCCGGTGCTGACCCTGGCGGCCTTTGGCGCTGCCGCCTCGATCCTCGCCCTTGCCGCGCTGGGATTCGTGGCGGTCGGCCTGCGGCCACCAACGGCCGAGCTCGGTCTGATGATGGTCGAGCTGTTCCCCTACTACAGCGAAGCGCCCTGGGTGCTGGCCCAGCCCGTGCTGGCGGTGTTTCTGCTGGTGTTCGGCCTCAACCTGCTCGCGGGGAAAAACCGGTGACACCCTTGCTTGAAATCGAAGACCTGGCCGTATACGCAGGTGATACCGGGCTACTCGAACCCATCTCGTTGACGCTGTCGCGCGGCGAGCGACTGACCATCCTCGGCGAAACCGGCGCAGGAAAAAGCCTGCTGATCCAGGCCATCATGGGTCTATTGCCTTCGGCGCTGCGCTGCAGTGGGCGGATCCTGATCGACGGCCAGGACACGGCCAGCATGGGCCGCAAGGCCCTCCAGCGCCTGTGGGGCAAGCGCATCAGCATGCTGCCCCAGGAGCCCTGGCACTCGCTCGATCCGCTGATGCGCGCTGGCCAGCAGGTCGCCGAAGTACACCGGTGCGTGCTGCACCAGGGCCCGGGCGCGGCCGGCGAGCAGACCCGCCTGGCCCTGGCGGGCGTGGGGCTCGAACAGGCCGAGAACAAACTGCCGGGCCAGCTTTCCGGTGGCATGGCGCAGCGCCTGGCATTTTGTGCCGCCACGGCGGCAGGTGCCGACCTGGTACTGGCCGACGAGCCGACCAAGGGACTCGATGCGAGTCGGCGCGACTACATCGCCCGATTGCTGCGCCAGAAGAGTGAAGCCGGCGCAGTGCTGACCATCACCCATGACGTCGAGGTGGCACGTCAGATCGGCGGGAGGATCATGGTCATGCGAGCCGGTCAGCTCGTCGAGCAGGGCAGCGCCGAGGCGGTACTGGATGCGCCCCGAGGCAATTACACCCGCGAGCTGATCGGCGCTGCCCCGACCAACTGGCCTTCGCAGCCGCCTTGCTCGGGCGCACCTGGCAAGCCGGTGCTCGAGGGGCACCGACTCGCCAAGACCCGCGGCGGCAAGTGCCTGTTCGAGAACCTGGACGTCAGCGTCGGGCGAGGCGAGATTCTTGGCATCACCGGTGACAGCGGCTGCGGCAAGAGCAGCCTGGGTGACATCCTGCTTGGCCTGCTGCAGCCTGATCAAGGCCAAGTCCGTCGCGCGCCGGGCGTTGCCAGGCACCGCTATCTGAAGCTCTACCAGGATCCACCGGCGGCCTTCGCCCCGCGGGTCAGGTTGGCCAGACTCTTCGACGACCTGATCGGCCTGCACAAGCTCGACCGTCACCGCCTGCCGCCCCTGCTGGAACAGCTCAGGCTGCGCCCGGCGCTGCTGGAGCGCAGTGCCGAGGAGGTGTCGGGCGGCGAGCTGCAACGCCTTTCGATCGCCCGTGCGCTACTGCTGGATCCGGTGTTTCTGTTCGCCGACGAACCCGTCTCCCGCCTGGACCCGATCACGGCACGGGAGGTCGTCATGCTGCTCGCTGACGTGGCTCGCCGGCATGACTGCGCGGTGCTTCTGGTCAGCCACAATCCCGACCTCGTGGCCAAGACCTGCGACCGCAACATCCGCCTGAGCCCCTCGCCTGGATAGATGACCAACCCAGTGTCGATGGATCAACGCGCTCAGGCCTCGAACCGCCTTGCAGTCGTCGCGGTCTCAACGGAAGTCGCTTCACGACGCTTGCCCAGAGAGCCCTGATGTCCCAGCCAACCGATGGGTTGCAGCCGTCCCCCGCCACCTGTCCCGAGCTGCCGTCCGATCTGCGTTACGTCGATGACAGCCAGCCGGGCATCAGCCGCCGCCTGCTGCGCGGCAAATACGCCTACTTCACCCCGGAGGGCGAGCGCATCCGGGACCCTGAGGAAATCGCCAGGATCAACAAGCTGGCGATCCCCCCGGCCTACCGGCAGGTATGGATCTGCCCCGATCCCTGTGGCCACGTTCAGGCCACCGGGCGTGACGCCCGAGGCCGCAAGCAGTACCGCTATCACTCGCGCTGGCGCGAGGTGCGAGACGAGACCAAGTACGCCCGTCTGCTTGCCTTCGGACAGGCGCTGTCGGGGCTACGCGCCACCGTCGAAGGGGATCTTGCCAAGCCCGGCATGGGTCGCGACAAGGTCATCGCGACGGTGGTATCGCTGCTCGACGCCACGCTGATCCGGGTCGGCAACAGCCGCTACGCACGGGACAACAAATCCTTTGGACTGACCACCCTGCGCAACCGGCATGTGGAGGTGAAAAGCAACGCCATTCGCTTCCGTTTTCGCGGCAAGAGTGGCGTGGACCATGAACTCCATTTGAGCCATCCGCGCCTGGCACGCATCGTCAGGCGCTGCCAGGCCCTGCCGGGCCAGCACCTTTTCCAGTATCTGGATGACGAGGGCAAGCGCCACGCAGTGACCTCGACCGACATCAACGACTACCTGCGTGCCCATGCCGGTGTGGATTTTACCGCCAAGGACTACCGCACCTGGGCCGGCACTGCCCTGGCGCTGGATGCCCTGCGCGCCGTGCCGGTCACCGACCCGCGCGGACAGTTGGCCGAGACCGTCCGGGCGGTAGCCTCCGAACTGGGCAACACGCCCAGCGTCTGCCGCCAGTGCTACATCCATCCGCTGGTGCTCGAAGCCTTCCAGCGGGGTGAACTGGAAGACCTGCCGCGGGCGCGGGCGCGCCAGTGGCTCAAGCCCGAGGAAGCCACCCTGTTGCGTTTTCTCCAGGCCCGGGCCGGCCACTGAGCCCGGCGACGAACTGCCGGGCGCTGTCACCTGTCGGTCACCTGGCCAGGGCACCTTAGCGCTGAAGGACCGGCCCGATGGCGCGGCACAGGGAGACGATGGAGCGACACGCCAGACAGGCAAGACCGGGCACCCTTCCAGCGCGCCCGCCAGGAGCGCTCCAGACAGCCGGAGGCAAGATGATGAGCAACAAGACCCTTGATGAACTGCTTTGCCAGCGCCAGCCCAGCGCACCCGAGCAGGCCGTGTTCGATGCCTGGGCCGAAGCCCGCCGCCATCCGGAAGCACTGGCGCGGGTGCGTCGTGCGGTGCGCGATCTGGGCCTCGAGATGCCCCGGCGCAGCCCTTCCCGGCTAAGGCCGAGCCTGCTGTAGCCCGCGCATCAAGCATCCTTGCGGGGCCCGCGAGCCGTCAATCGAGGGCCCCGCCCCGCTCCACCGGACCGGACGGTTTGCTTTCACCGCCGGGCACCGACGAAAATGCCGGCATGCGCGCCCGCATGGGCGTTCCCAATGCTTCCGGTCCCTGGCCGGCGGCATTGCCTTCAGGGAATCAAGTATGCCCAAACCAAATGTAATCAATGCGTCGGTCAGCCCCAAGGGCAGCCTGGAAACCCTCTCCCAGCGCGAAGTGCAGCAACTCAGCGCCGCCGGCTCCGGCAGCGTCTATCAGCTGTTCCGCCAGTGCGCCCTGGCCATCCTCAACACCGGCGCCCGCATCGACAACGCCAAGACCATTCTCGAGGCCTATGAGGACTTCGAGGTACGCATCCACCAGCAGGACCGTGGCGTTCGCCTGGAATTACTCAACGCGCCGGCCGACGCCTTCGTCGATGGCGAGATGATCGCCAGCACCCGGGAGATGCTGTTCAGCGCGCTGCGCGACATCGTCTACACCGAGAGCGAGCTGGACAGCCACCGCATCGACCTCAGCAGTTCCCAGGGCATCACCGACTATGTCTTCCACCTCCTGCGCAACGCCCGCACATTGCGCGCTGGAGTCGAGCCGAAGATGGTGGTGTGCTGGGGCGGTCACTCCATCAGCCTGGAGGAGTACAAGTACACCAAGAAGGTCGGTCATGAACTCGGCCTGCGTAGCCTGGACATCTGCACCGGCTGCGGTCCGGGCGTGATGAAGGGCCCCATGAAAGGGGCCACCATCGCCCACGCCAAGCAGCGTTTCGCGGGCGGGCGCTACCTCGGCCTCACCGAACCCGGCATCATCGCCGCCGAAGCGCCCAACCCGATCGTCAACGAGCTGGTGATCCTGCCGGACATCGAGAAGCGTCTTGAAGCCTTCGTACGGGTCGGACACGGCATCATCATCTTCCCCGGAGGCGCCGGTACCGCGGAAGAGTTCCTCTACCTGCTGGGTATCCTGATGCACCCGGACAACCGCGACCTGCCGTTCCCGGTGATCCTTACCGGACCGCAGAGCGCGGCACCCTATCTGCAGCAGCTGCACGCCTTCGTTGGCGAAACCCTGGGCGTCGCCGCGCAGAGCCACTACAGCATCATCATCAACGACCCGGTGGCGGTGGCCCGGCAGATGGTCGAGGGCCTGCAGGAGGTCAAGCGCTTCCGCCGCGAGCGCAACGACGCCTTCCATTTCAACTGGCTGTTGAAGATCGACGAGGGCTTCCAGCGTCCCTTCGACCCCACCCACGAGAACATGGCCGCCCTGCAACTGGGCAAGGACATGCCGCGCCACACCCTGGCCGCCAACCTGCGCCGCGCCTTCTCGGGCATCGTCGCGGGCAACGTCAAGGACAAGGGCATCCGTCTGATCGAAAAGCATGGTCCCTACAAGATCCATGGCGACCCGGAAATCATGAACCCGCTGGACCGCCTGCTGCAGGCTTTTGTCGAGCAGCACCGGATGAAGCTTCCTGGCGGGGCTGATTACGTACCCTGTTACCGTGTGGTGACCTGAACCTGCCGAACTGCCTGACGGGCGGGAGCTCCAAGGATTACCACCGACCTTCGAGAACCTGATGGCCCTGCCCGGACGCACCACTTGTACAACGGTCGTGATCACGTTGCTGGTGGTGCTGCTGCTGAGCGCCTGCAGCCGCATCACCCTTGGCTACCGCAACCTGCATCTGATCGTGCCCTGGACGCTGCGCGACTACGTGTCGCTCAGTGGCGACCAGCAGCGGGAGCTACGCGCCCGCCTGCGCGAACAGCGTGCCTGGCATTGCCAGACGCTGATGCCCGAACACCTGGAGTGGCTCGATCGCCTGCAGACCGAACGGTTCGACGAAGCCTCACTGCGTCAGCGCTATCAAGAAGGCCAGGCAGCCGTGGATCGGATCGCCGTGCAGGTGACCCCGCCGATCATCGACCTGCTGCGGTCCCTCAGCGACCGGCAAGTGCGCGACATCCGCCAGGCCCTCGGCGAACGACAGCAGGAACGCGCTGAAAAATACCTGCAGCCGTCCCTGGAGCGACAGCTCGAAGAGCGCGCCGAGCGCATGACCGAACGGGCTACTGACTGGTTTGGCAGCCTCGGCAACGCCCAGCGCCAGCGCATCGAGGAATGGGCGCAGAGCCTCGGTGATTCCAATATGCGCTGGGTCGCCAACCGTGCCCGCTGGGAAGAGGCGCTGATCGCAACCCTGGCGCAGCGGCACGCGGACGATTTTCCCGCCCGGATGACGACGCTCATTCAGGATCGCCAGGCTTTCTGGACTGATGAATATCGACGCAGCCAGCCGCGCAACGAGCAGGCCGGCCTGCGCCTCGCGGTAGACCTTTATGCATTGGCCGACGAGCGCCAGCGCCGCCACCTGATCAACGAGATCCGCACCCTTCGCAATGACCTGACAGGCCTCGACTGCCTCGACTGACAGCCGGATGACCAGATCTCAACGGCTGGCGAAAGGCGTCAATCGCTCCACCAACAGAGCATGTAGCTCGGGATCGCCACAGGCGATGATGGCGCCGCCGTGTTGCGCGCTGCTGCCATCCCAGGCGGTCATGCGTCCGCCGGCACCTTCGACGATGGGCATCAGCGCCTGGACGTCGTAAGGCTTGAGGCTCGCCTCGATCACCACGTCCACCAGCCCGGTGGCGATCATGCAGTAGGCATAGCAATCCCCGCCGAAGCGCACCAGCTGTGCTTCATCGGCAATCTGCCGAAAGGCATCGAGCTGGGCCGGCTCGCTGAAGATCTCGGTGCTGGTGCACATCAGCCGCGCCTGCGACAGGCTTTCGCAGCGACGCGCCTTCAGCGGCTGGCCATTGAGCCATGCCCCCGCGGGTGAACCGCTGAAGCGTTCCCCCGTGTAGGGCTGATTCATCACCCCGAGCACCGGGCGAGTGCCATCGTTGAGCGCGATCAGCGTGCCCCACAGCGGAATGCCAGTGATGAACGAACGAGTGCCGTCGATCGGGTCCAGCACC
This sequence comes from Stutzerimonas tarimensis, assembly GCF_042648805.1. Classification (NCBI taxonomy): domain Bacteria; kingdom Pseudomonadati; phylum Pseudomonadota; class Gammaproteobacteria; order Pseudomonadales; family Pseudomonadaceae; genus Stutzerimonas; species Stutzerimonas tarimensis. The sequence continues at coordinate 340,580 of NZ_JBHRXZ010000024.1, forward strand.
CAGGTCAGCGGTGAGGTCCCCACCACCGCCTCTTCTTCCTCGCCGAGAATGCCGTGCTGCGGATACTCGGCAAGGATCAGCTCGCGCATGGCGCGTTCGGCGGCCTGATCGGCAATGGTGACCGGGTCGTAACCGGCGGCGCCCTTGTCAGTCACGTCCAGCGGGCGGCGGAAATAGGGCTCGATGGCGCTGGCGGCCGCGTCCGCCAGACGGCTGGCGAAGGCCTGGTACTCGTCGATCTGTGCTTGCGATAGGGACATCGTGAAAATTTCGCTCGAAATGAAATGAATGGCGACTCAGACCTGGCGCAGCCAGGTTTCCCAAAGAGAATGGCGCAACACGCTGCGGGCGCGCATATGCTTCCAGAAACCGTACTTGTAGAAATCGAAATCCAGCGCCGATACCGCCTGCTGAACCATCGCCCAGGTGGACCATTTCAGGTCCGCCAGGGCCTTGTGTACCTGTACCCGGGCCAGATCCTTCTGGCTCACCTGGCCGAAATATTCCTCGATCATTTCCAGTTCGATAGCCTCGGAAAAGAACATCTCGCCGAACCAGAGCGCCAGTTCGTAGTGGCGGTCATTATTGGAGGCGTATTCAAAATCCACCAGCCGAATCTGTCGAGCCTCGTTGAGCATGAAGTTGCCGGCCAGGCTGTCGTTCATGCACGGCACCAGATCCAGCCCCGAGGCGTCCAGAGCGCAACGCGCGCGTCCGTACTGCAACATCAGCCACTGATGATCCGGCGGCGTCGAGGCGCCCAGCTCGGCCACTTGGCGATTGTGTTCGTCGATCATGTCGAAGACCGTCTTGGTCTGAACCAGTTGCGGCTGCTCATTGAAGGCCCGCAGGGCACGCAAGGCATTGGTGCGGATGTCACGGTCGAGAAAATCCCGATTGCTCGACGCCTGCCAGCCTTCCATGAACTCGAACACCTCGACGCCCAGCGCTTCGATGAAAGCCACCACCGGCGCGCCGTAGCCGGTCGCGGCCGCCTTCAGGCTGGCATCGTGGGCCGTGCGCCGGTCAATGAACATATCGGTACCAACGCCGGGGATCTTGATGAAGTACTCGCTCGGCATGCCCTCGACGCGGACCCGCCAGTTGGTATTGGAGATTCCACCCGAGACCGGCGCGTAGGCAGCCGGCCGGCCTTCCCAGCCAGGGACCCGGACGACGGCCTGCTCGAGTAAGTGTTCGTGGGGCGTGCTTGCCTGTCCCAGCAGTTTCATTGCAATGCCTCCATCAGACCTGGCGCAGCCAGTTTTCGAATCGATGATCACGCAGCGCTTCTCGGGTGCGCAGCAGGGTCCACTGCCCCACCTTGGAAAACTCGACATTGCGCGCCGAGCGGGTTCCGGCCCACAGCCCCCACAGGGTCCAGTGCCAGTCGTCGATCAGCGCATGCAACCGGCAGCGGGCGTAATCCGCTTCGCGGCAGACGCCGGCCCAGATTTCCAGGCCTTGCCGCCATTGATCCTCGAACGGGTAGAGCTCGTTTAGGGTGGTGGCCACATCGAACCAGGGATCGAAGGCGCCGCCGTAATCGAAATCCACCAGGCGCATCTGGCCTTCGGCATCAAGCAACACGTTACTGGCGACACCGTCACCGTGCAGGCTGCGACTGTCCCAGCCGGCGGCGGCGATCGCGCGTACCGCCATGTCGACGCATTGGTCGATCCATGGCGCGTCGTCGGGCAGCAGCACGCCGTGCTCGTGACACAACTGGCGAAGCCGGGCGAGGTCTTCGCCTGGCGAACGCGCAAAGCCGGTTCGCGGCCCCTGATGCACTTGCCGCTTGAGCCCTAGCAGCCGTTCCAGTCGATCCGGCGCGCTGAGCTGGTCGACCCGCGCCCACTTCCAATCCGGCGCCGGCAATGCCTCGAACAGCAGCACGCCGCGCTCGGCATCGGCATGCAACAGCTGGGGAGCGGCGCCTGCCCGGGCGGCGTTGAAGCTGGCTTCGGCACTTCGCGCTGGATCAATCAGTGGCCTCATGTCGTCGAACAACACCTTGGCGTGGCAGGCGCGGCCATCGTGGATCAGGGTGAAGCCTGCCCATTCGGTCGCCAGCCGCAGGGGCGAGGCAATGGCTGCAGTGGAGACGCTGACGCCGTCAAAGGCCAGCCCGGCGGCATCCAGGCTCTCGCTCAAACGCTGTTCCGCTGTCTGCATCATTGCAGGGCTCCTGAAGTCGACGCCGCCCCGCCAGCGCTCAGGCCCCCGTGGCCCAGCGAGGCGCAGTAGAGCAGCTGGTTGAGCGCGCGCAGACCGTCCAGCAACTGCGCCTCGGAGGTGAATTCCGCCTCGTTGTGGGCGATGCCATCGCGGCTCGGGACGAACAGCAGCATCGACGGCCCGCTCTTGCTCAGGCTGATGGCGTCATGGCCCGCGATGGTGGTGCTGTCGGCGGCAGCCAGCCCCAGCTCGGCGCACGCCTGGTGGGCCAGCCTGGCCAGACCGTCATGCAGGAATTGCGCCTCGCGCAGTTGCCGCTGGATGACACGGTAAGCGGTCGCGGTCTGCTGGCTGATGCGGTCGAGCTGCGCCTCGAAGCGAGACAGGGTTTCAGCCAGCAGCTCAGGTTCCTCCGAGCGGAACTCGACGAAGGCACGCACTTGCGAGGGCACCACGTTCGGTGAGTTCGGGTACACCTCCAGGCGGCCCACAGAGCTGTGCATGCGTCCCGGATGCTGGTCGGCCAGCTCGCGGACCAATGCCACCGCCCGCGAGGCGGCCAGCAACGCATCCCTGCGCTCGGGCATGGGGGTCGGGCCTGTGTGTGCCTGAAAGCCCTCGAATTCAAGGGTCAGCTTGAGTGCTGCCCAAGTCTTGCGCACCACGCCAATGGCGGCTTTGCGCCGCTCCAGATCCAGACCCTGCTCAACATGAATCTCGAGGTAGGCGGCCAGCGGCAGCCGGACCGGCTCGGCGCCGAGATAGCCAATGTCCTGCAACGCGGATTTCAGATCGATACCGTCCAGGTCGCGGCAGGCCCAGGCTTGTTCGGCGGTCATGCTGCCGATGAATACGCTGCTGCCGATCAGGCTCGGCTGGAAGCGCGCGCCCTCTTCGTTGGTCCAGTTCACCACCGCGATGTTGAACGCGGGCCGGATGCTCTCGGCCCTCAGCTTGGCCGCCAGGCTGGCGACCGCAACGGCACCGGCAATGACCCCGTACGCACCGTCGAAGCGGCCGGCGGTGGGCTGGCTGTCCAGGTGCGAGCCACATAGCACGTAAGGCGCCTCGGGGTCGAACACCGCGAGGCCGAAGACGTTGCCAGCCTGGTCGATGCGTACTTCCAGGTCCTGCTCGCGCAGCCAGTCACAGAGCTGGTCACGCGCCAGGCCATCTTCACGGGAAGCGGCCAGACGATGCAGGCCGCCGCTGGGCGTGGCGCCGATGGCCGAGCTGGCGGCGAACAGCGCCTTGAAGGCTTCGAGATCCTCGTCAGTCAGCGGGAGGCATTCGGGGGGTGATGACGTCGACATTGGCTTGCTCCAGACGGGCGTGGTAATCACCCGGTATCGGTTTGTTACTGATCAGGGTGGTGATGGCGGCGAAGGGCAGCGTGCTGACAAAGGTGCGCCGACCGAACTTGCCGTCGTCGGCCAGTACCACACTGCGCTGGCAGCGGCGGACGAGGGTGCGGCGCAACAGCGCCTCGGGCTCCTCGTAGTCCATCAGGCCGATCTCCAGATCGACGGCGCCGATGCCCATGAAAGCGATGTCGTAATGAAACTGCAGGGCAAACTCGGTGGTGTGCGGACCGATCAAGGCGTTGTCGTTGCGCCGCAGGTCTCCGGGCGTAACGATGATCCGGTTGCTACTCTGCTGGGCCAGCAGCTGGGCGATGTCCAGCGAATTGGTGACGACGTTGAGCTGCTGAAAGCCGGTGAGCCGGCCGGCCAGGGCCAGGGTGGTGGTCCCGGTGTCGATGAACAGCGACATGCCTTCGCGCACCAGCCCAGCCGCCAGTTGCGCCACCTGTGCCTTGGCCTGGGGCTTGATCTTGCTGCGCACCTCCAGAGGCTGCTCGACGTTGTTGCGCGGCAGGATCGCACCGCCATGGATACGCCGCAGCTTGCCCTGCTCTTCGAGGTGTTTGAGGTCGCGGCGGATGGTCTCGTCCGAGACGTGCAGGTCTTGCGCGAGGTCGGCTACGAGAATGCGCTGGTCCTGGGACAGGCGGCGTAGGATTTCATCGAGACGAGGCTGGTTGAGCATGTTATTCCCTGTTTTTCTTGGTTGTTGTGCCAGCGGGCATCCTGCCGGGGCACGGTATTCAGGCCCGACTGCTGGCGATGTCCCTGCCCTGCAAAGCAGGGCTCTGCACGTGGAGGCACGCAGCATAGCTGTCGGTTCCGCTGCGACGAACCAGGCTTGGTGACACCTCGGCGCTGCCGGCAGCGACACCGGGCAGCGGGTGCGAAAGGAGCTGCCGCTGGGAATGTCGATGGGGCCTGGCGGCGCGCCTTCCAACAGGTATCGCGGGGGTGCCGTCGGTCCACTTTGGAGAAGTCGAAGCTCAAACAGGGGGCAGGCGGTCCCAGGGGTTGATCGCTTCCAGCGCAGCACAGAATTGCAGGACACTGGCTTCGGCAAAGCGTGGTCCGATGACCTGCAGGCCAATTGGCAAGCCCTCTGGACTCCAGCCGCACGGCAGGCTGGCGGCGGGGTTGCCAGAGAGGTTGAACGGATAGGTGAACGGGGTCCAGGCAGCCCAGGGCACGGCGCTATCGGGGTCGCACGGGTAGCCTTCCGGTCCTGTGGCTTCGGCGGCGAACGGCAGGATTGGCAAGGTCGGCGTAATCAACAGGTCGTACTGCTCGAACAGCTCGTGCACTTGGCTGGCAAAGGCCGCCCGCGCTTTTATGGCGTCCAGGTAATCGCCGAGACGGTACTGCCCGGCCTTGCCGATCAGACGAGCGAAGCCGGGGTCGAGCTGATCGAGACGGGATTTGAGGGCTTCGCCGTAGGCGATGCCACGGCCGGCGACCCACAGGGTTTCGAAGGTCCTGATCGGGTCGTGCCAGTCGAGGGTCAGCGGCTCGACACGACACTGCAGGCGTCGCTCGGCCAGCTTTGCCGCCGCGGCCACCGCCTGCGCCACCTGGGGGTCCACCGGCACATCGAACAGGGTCGAACAGAAGGCGACCCGCAGCGGTCGCAGCGGTTGCTCGCAGGCGTCCAGATAGAAGGCATCCGGTGCCGGTAGCGACAGGTGATCCCGCGCGTCCGGCCCGGAGAGAATGTCGAACAACAGCGCGCTGTCACGCACCGTACGGGTGATGGGACCGGCATGGCTGAGCATCTCGGTCGCCGACCAAGGCCAGGCAGGGATCCGCCCGAGGGTGCCCTTGAGCGCAAAGGTGCCGCAGAAGGCGCTGGGAATCCTCACCGAACCGCCGCCGTCGGAGCCCAATGCCGCAGGCACCATTCGCGCGGCCACCGCGATCGCCGAGCCGGAACTGGAGCCGCCGCTGGTCAGCTCCGGATTCCAGGGTGTACGACCGGCGCCGAACACCCTCGACACGCTGGCACCGCTCCAGCCGAACTCGGTGGTCGCGGTCTTGCCCAGCAGGATCGCCCCGGCTGCCTTCAGCCGCTGAATGATTGGCGCGTCCTCGCCGGGCACGTGCTCCAACGCGGTCAGCGAGCCTCGGGTGGTGCGCAGCCCCTGGGGGTAGAAAAGATCCTTGATGCCAAACGGGACGCCGTGCAGCGGTCCTCGGAATCTCCCGGCGCGTGCCTCTTCGGCCAGGGTTTCGGCATAGGCGAGCGCAGCCTCCGGGTAGAGATCACCAAAGGCATTCAGCTTTGGATTTGTTGATTTTGTTGAATCAAGGCAAAGGGTTACGAGATCAACCGGGGACAAGCGCCCGTCGCGAATCCGTTCGGCCGCCTGGATCACGCTTGGCATAAGGGATGCAGCGGTATGATGAAGCGCAGGCATGGCGGTCTCGGTCAGATCCTTGAGCTGACCGAAGCATGCCCGCCATGTGGTTTTCAAGTCAACAGCAATGTGGGATTTGTGGAATAAAAGACCCTACGAGACGGCTGGCAGTCAACGACCAGCCGCCTGCCTCTTCCCGAACCTCGACATCCCGGCCTGCAAGCGCGCCGCTGACATCGCGCACCGTCGAGATGGTCACCCGCTGCGCGTACGCCTCACCGGCGGAACAGCTGCAGGTTGGCGGGCACATCATCAATGACGAGAATCTTGCTCGGCATAGGCTCAACCGGGTCACTCATGCTCTCTCTGATCTTCCTCACTATCGTCCCCTGGACCCTTGCGCTGGATCAGTCGCTCGAGCTCCATTCGCGCACTCTTGAAGTGAAAGGCTGCGGCCTGTTCGATGACCCGGTCCAGCACAGCGCGCTGGTCATCATTGCCAAGCCTCGGCCTGAGCGACCTGAGCCAGCCGAGGGCGGCATAGCGGTTGCTCGCCAACAGCCGATCAATCTCGGCCAACTGCCTCTGCATCTCTTGATCATCCGCCCCACCCACCGTCCCGGCACCCGCAGGGGCCGATGCCACAGCGGCGTCAAACTGCCCTCCCAGATGCGCTTGCAGCTCGCTTGCCAGCCGCCTGAAATCGATGGGCTTGGGCACGCAGCCACCCATTCCCGCCTCACGGCAGCGCTGTTGATCTTCCTCGAATACGCCCGCCGTCATGGCCAGGATCGGCAATGCCACACGCCCGCTCTCCTGCTCCCAGGCGCGGATCTGCCGGGTCGCCTCGAAGCCGTCCATGAGCGGCATCTGGCAATCCATGAGCACCAGGCATGCCCGCCCTCCGCTGCGCAGATAATCCAGCGCCGCGCGCCCGTTGCTCACGGACTCCACCGCCAGCCCCATGCGCTCGAGCATGGCAGTGATGACCATGAGATTGGCCTGGTTATCCTCAGCCACCAGTACCGGGTCGGCCCTCGACATCCTCGGGCGCGCCGCCGCCCCGGGTCTTCCGGCAGAAGCCGCGCCTGGCGCCCGCAACTCGACCGTCAGCGGCAGGCAGATCTCGACCCAGAACACCGCACCCTTGCCGGCCTCGCTGCGCATGCCGACCCTGCCGCCCATCAGTTCGGCCAGGCGGGCGACGATGGACAGGCCCAGCCCCGTGCCGGCAAAGCGCCGACTGTCGGACCCGTCGAGCTGCGAAAATGGCTTGAACAGCTGTGCCTGCTGCTCGGCGGCGATACCGATGCCGGTGTCGCTTACCTCCAGGTGCAAAAGCGCGCCCCTGGGGCCACGAGACTTTTCGTAACCGGCCACCTCGATGCACCCTGCATCGGTGAATTTCACCGCGTTACTCAGCAGGTTGCTGAGAATCTGCTGCAGTCGCAGCGGATCGCCCAGGTAACAGCGGCCACCCGGGCCACGCCATTGCCAGTTCAGTGCAAGCCCCTTGCGCTGAGCGGCGGCAGCGAACAGCGAGGCCGCCTTGCGCAGCTCTTCGGAAGGATCGAGCGGCTGGTTGGAGAGGGCCATCTTGCCGGCCTCCACCTTGGACAGGTCGAGGATGTCATTGAGCAACGCCAGCAGAGTCTCGCCTGATTGGTAGATGGTCTGCGCGTATTCGCGCCGGTCGGCCTCGCTCACCGGCTCCATCATCAGCAGTTGCGCCATGCCGAGGACACCGTTCATCGGGGTACGCAATTCATGGGACATGGTGGCGAGAAAGCGACTCTTGGCCACGCTCGCAGCCTCGGCGGCATCCCGCGCCTGGCACAGGCGCTCCTCGGCCCTGGCTCGCTCGAGAAAGGCGCCGGCCCAGCGCGCCAGCATCCGCACGAACTCCAGGTCCGAGGCATCGAACGCTTGAGCACCCTGGCGCGAGGCAAAGCTCAGAGTACCCAGCACCTCACCGTCGATCCGCACCGGCGCACCGACATAGGCGCACAGGCCCTGGCCAGGCAACGCGGCATGGGCGCCCGGGTTCGGCTGACCGGGGGTGCTGATGGTCAGCACATCGTCCCTGGCCAGGGTCTGGCGGCAATAACAATCACCGAGCGGATATTCCCGCGCCTCACTCGCATCGGGCAGGCCGCGCTGGACAAGCACCTGACATAGATCCGCTGCCAGATCAATGCGCGTGACCAGGCCGAACTCCATGTCCAAGTGCTGCATCGCCACGTCCAGCCCCTTGCGCAGAGTCGCCAGCGGATCGATTCCGGTGACGGCCACGATGTCATTGAGAGCACTGAGGGCGGCCAGTTGGCGCTGCAGCCGCCGCGCCTGCTGGTGCTGCTCGGTGAGGTCCTGGAACACCGCCACGTAGTTGGCCAGCTCCCCGGCGGCATTGGCTACCCGGGAGATGGTCACCCACTCGGTGATCAGCTCGCCACCCTTGTTGCGGTTGACGATCTCGCCGCGCCACAAGCCCTCGTTGATCAGACAGTCCCACATCTTTCGATAGAAAGCCGCGTCATGGCAGCCCGAGGAGAACAGCCGTGGCGTCTGGCCAAGCAACTCGTCGGCACGGTAACCCGAGGTCCGCTCGAGAGCGGGGTTCAGCGCGATGATGCGCTGGGCGCCATCGGTCATCAGGATGCCGTCGGTGCTGTGCTCGAAGACGCTCGCTGCCAGTCGCCGCTCCTCCTGCATGCGCATTTCCTCGCGCTGCGCCGCCACCACACGCGCGGTGAGCGTGCCGGTCAGCGCGAGCAGCGCCAGCAAGGCCAGCGCAACGCCCAGCAGGGTCTGCACCGACTCCTCGCGCCAACGCGCCAACGCAGCCTCCCGGTCAACGAAGACGTTGACGAACAAGGGATAGGTCGCTGAGGCGCGATAAGCGAGCATGCCCTGCCGACCGTCCAGCTGCACCTCGGTAAATACGCCGATCTCCTTGTCACGCATGATCTGGAGCTCCTCGGGACTTACCTCCACTTCACCCGGCGGTTGCAACAGGCGCGACGACCAGAGCAGGCCGCCGTCATAGTCCAGCACATCCACCTCCGTTACCCCGGCCAGGGTATGGCGATCGATGTGATTGAGAAAGAACTCCGGATTGAGCGCGGCCACCGCCTGGAGCTCCACGCCATCGACCGACAAGCTGCGGCGCACCGGCAGAAAGGTCAGCGCCTCGGCGGAAGGCGGCTCGGCCGGCGAAACCGGCCTGCCGTCGGTGAAATCCCTACCGATCCAGAGCCGGCCCAGCTGCAGCATGCCGCCAGTGGCGTGTGCCGAGGGAAAGCCAGCCGGTGCAATCGAGGTCCCCGGATTATCCGGATTGGAGCTGGCGAAGATGCGGTCATCGGCAGCCAGCGACAGCGAGCGCAGGTGCGGCAGGCGCCGCTGGGTTTCGTCGAGGATCTCGTTGAGCCGCCCGGTCGAATCCGCCACATGTATGGGCAGCAGACCAGGCAAGGCTGCCAGCGTCAGACTGGTCAGCGACAGGCTCTGGGTCAGGTGATCCTCCAGCGTCCTACCCTGGGCCATCGCTGCGCGCTGGTGCTCACTGAGAATCTCGCTGCGAAGGCGAAGAAGATAGGCCGATGTTCCGGCAATCACCGAGACCATCAGCAGAAGCTGCAGGCCCGCCAGCAGCCAGACGAAACCCCGGGTTCGTCTAGTCATCGTGTCGCTGGATCAGCACGATCGCATCGAGCTGGTGACGTCGGGCCGCCTCGAGCAGCCGGCCGTCGCGCTTGATCTCGGCCACGAAGCGCTCCAGCCGAGCGTGCCAGGCGTCATCGCCCTGACGCAGGGCGTAGGCATAGGGCGTCACATGGTACTGGCCCTCCGGCTCGATCAGTCGGGCCCAGTCGGTGGTCGCCAGCATGCGCCGGCTGTAGGGGTAGTCGGTCATGAACACGTCTGCACGTCCGGCCTGGACATCCTGCTCGCGGGCATGGGACGTATCCAGCACACTGAGCGTCGCGGCCCTGAGGCGATTCCGCATGACAGCCTCGTGCAAGGTGCCTCTGGCCACAGCGACCACGCTGTCGGGCTGATCGATATCCGACCAGTGCTGCATGCGCCTGTTGCTCTTGCTGGTGATGGCGTAGATGTCGCTGGCGAGATAGGGCTCGGTAAAGCGCAGCAGTTCCTGGCGCTGGTCGGTGACCCCGACGGCAAACATGGCGACATCGCAGCGATCGCCCTCCAGGTCGGCGATCAGTTCCGCAAAGGAACTCTCGACAAAGGCCAGGCGGACATCCAGATCGTCAGCCAGCGCCTCGGCCATCTCGATGTCCAGCCCGGTGAGGGTTTGCGTCTTGGGGTTGCGATAGGAGATGCCGTAGTAATCAGGCCAGATGCACACCCGCAGCTCGCCGCGCTGAAGGATCTCGGGCAGCAGCCCGGGCGGGGAAGCCAGCGCAGCGGTGGAACAGACGCCCAACACGCCGGCCAGTAAACGCAGGAAAGCGGAACGCATGTGAAGACCTGATGATCAGAGCGCAATCATGATATCAAAATAATGACACTTCAAGTAGAGGATTTTTCAAGCGTCAATATAATGGCAGCAAAATTGATGCTAAATTTTTGTCATGGCTTTCGGCCACCCTTGATTCAGGTCAGAGTAGCCGCCTTTGTCTGCACACTCCTGCCACGTTATTCGATAAGAAAGGACAGCACCATGGCCCAACTCAGTTTTCTCGGCGCCATCCAGCAGGTCACCGGCTCCAGCTATCTCCTGCAAACCCAGAGCGGCGGCAGCATTCTGGTTGATTGCGGCATGCGTCAGGGGCGCCGCGATGACGAACGAGGAAATGGGGCGCCCTTCCCCTTCGATCCCACCACGCTCCATGCCGTGGTGCTGTCCCACGCGCACCTGGACCACAGCGGTCTGCTGCCACGCCTGGCGGCGGAAGGCTTCAGGGGGCCGGTGCACTGCACCGAAGCCACCGCCGAACTGCTGGAGCTGATGCTACTGGACTCGGCAAACATCCAGGAAAAGGATGCCGAATGGGAAAACAAGTGGCGCCAGCGCATTGGCAAGCCGTCAGTCAAGCCGCTCTACACCCGCGAGGAAACCGAGCGGATGCTCGAACTGCGCGAGCCCCATGGTTACGAATCAGCCTTCGAAGCGGCGCCCGGCGTCGAAGTCACCTTCCTCGACGCGGGACATATCCTTGGCTCGGCCATCGTCCAGCTCGACATCACCGAAAACGGCGCGACCCGCCGCCTGGTATTCTCGGGTGACCTCGGAAACGCCGAGACGCCCCTGATGAACCCGCCGGCGGTTCTTTCACGCGCCGACGTGCTGCTGATGGAGTCCACCTACGGCGACCGCGATCACCGCAACAGCGAGGAAACCCTCGAAGAGCTGGCGCAGATTCTCGACCAGGCGAACCACGACGGCGGCAACGTGCTGATGCCGTCCTTTTCCATTGGCCGGACCCAGGATCTGATCTATCACCTCGGCGCGCTCTATCAGCAGGGCCGCCTACCTCAGCAGGTGGTCTTTCTCGACAGCCCCATGGCCATTCGTGCCAATGACATCTACCGCCGCTTCCTGCACCAGCTCGACCTGCCGGAACTCGCCGGGCTGGGCAGCCAGGCCCAGTCTCGCGTCGAACAGTGGCTGCCCATCCTGCAGGCGACACCAAGCCCGGAAGAATCCATGGCGATCAACCGGATCAAGCGCGGCGCCATCATCATCGCCGGCAGTGGCATGTGTACCGGCGGTCGTATCGTCCATCACTTCAAGCACAACCTGTGGCGGAAGGAATGCCATCTGGTCATTGCCGGCTTCCAGGCACAGGGCACGCTCGGCCGTGCCATCGTAGACGGGGCCAGCCATGTCAAGCTGCTGCACCAGCGCATCGCGGTCAAGGCTCAGGTCCATACTCTGGGCGGCTTTTCGGCGCATGCGGGTCAATCCCAGCTGTTGACCTGGGCCGACGGCTTCAAGGATCGTCCGGCGCTCTATCTGGTTCACGGTGAACACGACAAGATGCTGGCCCTGCAACAGGCGTTGCAGCAGCGCCTCGCCTGGTCTGCCCAGATACCGGAACCCGGCCAGAGGATCACACTCTGAGCTAGGTAACCCCTAACCGACACTTCCCGGCGTTACCGAACCACCGGCACGCCCCTCATAACGAGACCCTCCCTCGCAGAGGGCCCCAAATCGGACTGGCCGGCCCCGTGACCGCGGGTGGCTGGATTGCGCAAAGCCCTTGGCGCACTGTTCCGTACAAGGAGATGCTGTATGCCTTTCGAAACGGATGACTATCTATCCCGTCATGTTCAAGTTCAGGCGACCGACCTGGTGAAAAAGCTCGACGAACTCGCCGAGTTGATGGTGCCGGACGATAGCCCGAATCTCGCGCTTTACCGGGAAATGCTGTTGACCGTGGTACGCATGGCCCAGGCCGACCGCAGCCGCTGGGACGCCAAGATCCTGCTGCAGACCATGCGCGAGATGGAGCATGCGTTCCGCCAGCTCGACCAGTTCAAGCACCGCCGCAAAGTCACGGTGTTCGGCTCGGCGCGCACGCCTATCGAGCACCCTCTGTATGCGCTGGCGCGTACTCTCGGCCAGACGCTGGCACGCTCCGATCTGATGGTCATCACTGGCGCGGGCGGCGGTATCATGGCCGCGGCCCACGAAGGTGCCGGGCTCGACCACAGCCTTGGCCTGAACATTACCCTGCCCTTCGAGCAGCACGCCAACCCCACCGTGAGCGGCACCGACAACCTGCTGTCGTTCCACTTCTTCTTTGTGCGCAAGCTGTTTTTCGTCAAGGAAGCGGACGCCCTGGTGCTCTGCCCCGGCGGCTTCGGCACCCTCGACGAAGCACTGGAGGTGCTCACCCTCATCCAGACCGGCAAGAGTCCGCTGGTGCCCATCGTCCTGCTCGACGAGCCGGGCGGTAGCTACTGGAAGGACGCCATGGGCTTCATGGAACGACAACTGGTGGAAAACCGCTACGTGCTGCCCACCGACATGCGCCTGATGCGGCTGGTGGAGAACGCCGAAGACGCCGCGGCAGAGATCGATCATTTCTACAGCAACTTCCACTCGAGCCGCTGGTTGAAGGATCGCTTCGTCCTGCGCATGCAGCGCATCCTGCATGACGAGGCCATCGACGAGCTCAACGAGCGCTTCGCCGACCTTTGCCTGAGTGGCCGATTCGAACAGCAGACGCACTGCGAAGAGGCGATCGACGACGCGGACCTGCAACGCCTGCCGCGCCTGGGCTTCGTCTTCAACGGCCGCGACCACGGCCGCCTGCGCGAGCTCACCGATTACATCAACGATCCGGCCCACTGGGGCTGATTGCGCTCTGCTGTCGCGGGAGCGCTCAGGACCGCCATAGTCGGCTGATCAGCTCCGCTGGGAAGCCACGGTACGCGAGGAAGCGGGCCTGCCTGGCTCGCTCCCGAGCATCCTGGGGCCTGCTCGCTGCGAACTTGCGCTGCCACACTTCACGCAACTGCTCGGACCAGTCGAAATCGCTGTCGCGCAGGGCCTGTTCGATGGTGTCACGGGGGATGCCGGTGTGGGAAAGCTCTTCGCGAATGCGCAGTGGCCCGCAGCCCGCCATGGCCTTGCGGCGGATGAAGCTTTCGAGATAGCGGGTTTCGCTCAGCAGACCTTCATCGGCGAGACGCTCGAGGGTCGGGTCGATGAGCTCGGGAGGGGCGCCGCGTTGGCGAAGCTTGCGACTTAGCTCGGCGCGGGCATGCTCGCGCCGAGCCAGGAGATCCATCGCAGCCCGCCGCACCGCGGCGGGGCTGTCGAGTATGACCGGCATGGCGTCAGAAGTCGGCTTCGGCGTCGGCCAGGTCTTCGCTGGAAGCGGCCTGGGCGGCCTTGGTGCCTGGGCTGGCCACCAACAGCTTCTGACGGATCTGCTGCTCGATGGCCTGGGCGATTTCCGGGTTGTCTTCAAGGAACTTGGCCGCGTTGGCCTTGCCTTGACCGATCTTGCTGCCCTGGTAGCTGTACCAGGCGCCGGATTTCTCCACCAGGCCCTGCTGCACGCCGAGGTCGATGATTTCGCCGTTGCGGTAGATACCCTTGCCATAGAGGATCTGGAATTCCGACTGGCGGAACGGCGGGGCAACCTTGTTCTTCACAACCTTGACCCGGGTTTCACTGCCGATCACTTCGTCGCCATCCTTCACCGCGCCGATCCGGCGGATATCCAGACGGACCGAGGCGTAGAATTTGAGGGCATTGCCGCCGGTGGTGGTTTCCGGGCTGCCGAACATCACGCCGATCTTCATGCGGATCTGGTTGATGAAGATCACCAGGCAGTTCGCATTCTTGATGTTGCCGGTGATCTTGCGCAGGGCCTGGGACATCAGGCGCGCCTGCAGGCCGACGTGCGTATCACCCATCTCGCCTTCGATTTCCGCCTTGGGTACCAGCGCAGCCACGGAGTCGACGATGATCACGTCGACCGCATTGGAACGCACCAGCATGTCGGTGATTTCAAGCGCCTGCTCACCGGTGTCCGGCTGCGAGACCAGCAGGTCATCGACATTGACTCCCAGCTTGCCGGCGTAATCCGGATCCAGGGCATGCTCGGCGTCGACGAAGGCGCAGGTGGCGCCCTGCTTCTGGGCTTCGGCGATCACCGACAGGGTCATGGTGGTCTTGCCCGAGGATTCCGGGCCGTAGATTTCGACGATACGGCCTTTTGGCAGGCCGCCAATGCCAAGGGCTATGTCGAGCCCCAACGAGCCGGTGGAAATGGCGGGAATCGCCGGACGATCATGATCACCCATGCGCATGACCGCGCCCTTGCCGAACTGACGTTCGATCTGACCCAGAGCGGCAGATAGGGCGCGCTTCTTGTTCTCGTCCATTTGGAATCCTCGTAAGATCACAGGGGCCGAAGGCCACGACAACTGTATAAGTAGACAGTATTAGAGCATAGCGCCCGTTGCCCGCCTAGCCCTCGAGCGGATTTTCCCCGGCCGCCAGGCGGATCAATCCGACCAGCGCGCGTTCCACCGCCTGCACCCGAATCGCCTGACGATCTCCGCCCAACTGGATGCGCTGGCTAAAGGACCGAGCGCCATCGGCCCAGGCAAGCCACACCGTCCCGATGGGCTTGTCCGGCGAACCTCCGCCGGGCCCGGCAATGCCACTTACCGCGACGGCGATGCGCGCCCCGCTCCGGCGCACGGCACCCAGCACCATGGCTTCGACCACTTCGCGACTGACCGCGCCGACCTGCTCGAACAGCGCCGCCGGCACGCCCAACTGGCGAGTTTTCTGCGCATTGGAGTAGGTGATGTAGCCGGCTTCGAACCAGGCCGAGCTGCCAGCAATCCGCGTTATCGCTTCGGCGATGCCGCCGCCGGTACAGGACTCGGCGGTGGTGACCTGGGCCCCAGACGCCGTGAGGCGCGCGCCCAGTTCGGATGCCAGCTCGGTCAGGCGGTCCATGCTTGTTTCCCGGTCAATTCAGAGGATCGGCGAAAGATAGGCATCAGAACGCTGGCTGTCGACCCGGAGAGACAAATGAAAAGGCCAGGCCGACTGGCCTGGCCTTCTGGACTTCCAGACCTGTCAGTCTTTCTTGTCCCGCTTCATCTCGCCGCTGCGGCCGTCGATCTTGAACTTGTGGACCTCACCGTCCTGCTTCATGCCTTTGCCTTCCCAATGGTCGTCATCGGCCTCGATCTCATAGATGGTGGTGTAGCCGGCGCCCTTGGCGGTTTCGATCGCCTGCTCGATGCTGATCCAGTCCGCACCGGGACGATCAGCGTAGGCGACACCGGCCAGGACCAGCGAGGCAGAAGCGAAAAGCGCAGCAAGTGTTTTTTTCATGATGTCTCCAATTATTGGTTATGGCTGTCATGTAGTTTGAGAACCCATGGCCGCCGGGGTTCCAACCGATCGCCTGCCTTTCGGCGCGGGACTTGCTGCCCGCCCACCGATACCCTGCTCGCTTCCCGTCGAAGAGGACTCCCGATGCCCAGCCTCAATCTGCAGATTCTAGTAGCCGCCGTTCTCGGCCTGGCCTTCGGCTGGCTGACCGGCCTGATGCCCACCGACTCGGAACTGCGCCTGGGCGTGATCTACGCCAGCACGCTGATCGGCAGCATTTTCGTCGGCCTGCTGCAGATGGTCCTGATTCCTCTGGTGTTCACCTCGATCGCCGTGGGGGTGGCGAACCTGCAGGCGCATCGGCAGGTGAATCGGGTGTGGATGAGCACCCTGGCGTACTTCGTGCTGACACTCGGCCTGGCGACGCTGGTCGCACTCATAGCCTCCAACCTGTTCCGCCCAGGGGCCGGGCTCTCCATCGAACTCTTTGCCGACGCGATGGATTCCTTCGAAGCGCGCCAGCTTACCCTGCCCGAATTCTTTCTGCACTTCTTCGCCAACCTGTTCCAAAACCCTTTCGCCGCATTTGCCAACGGCAGCATCCTGGCGGTCGTGGTGTTCGCCATGTTCATGGGGGTAGCCCTGGTCACTGGAGGCGAGCGCTATCGCAACATCCTGCTGGTGCTGCAGGAGTTTCTCGAACTGATCATGCGCATCGTCAGCTGGATCATGCGTCTGGCGCCTCTGGGCATCCTTGCACTGTTGATCCGTCTGGTGGCCGAGCAGGACGTGGCACTGTTGTCCGCGGTGGGCGGATTCATCGCCCTGGTGTTTGCCACGACCCTGTTCCACGGCCTGGTGGTGCTGCCGGGCATCCTGTTCTTTATCACTGGCAAATCGCCGCTGTGGTTCTGGCGCGGGGCGCGGGAAGCCCTGGTGACGGCTTTCGCCACCAGTTCGAGCGCGGCAACCCTGCCGATTTCACTGCGCTGCGCCGAACAGCTCAAGGTTCGGCGCGAGGTGGCCAGTTTCGTCCTGCCCCTCGGCGCGACCATGAACATGGACGGCACAGCCCTGTATGAAGCCGCCGCCGCGCTGTTTGTCGCCAATCTGGTGGGCATCGAACTCAGCTTCGCCCAGCAAATGGTGGTGTTCTTAACCGCCATGATTGCCTCCACCGGCGCGCCAGGCATCCCCAGCGCCGGCATGGTGACCATGGTGATGGTGCTGCAGGCTGTGGGATTGCCGGCCGAGGCCATTGCCATTCTTCTACCCATCGACCGACTGCTGGATACAGTGCGCACCGCGGTGAACGTCGAAGGCGATATTGTCGGCAGCCTGGTCGTCGACAAGCTTGCGCCGCAGTAAGGGAGACGGGCAGCCTGGCCCGGCGCGTTCTCGGCGAGGCACGCCGGGCCATGCTAACCTTGCCAGCCGCCAAACCGGGCCGCACAGCCCCAGCCTGCCCCTACAGCACAACCGACGCGCGATGCCAAAAGCCAATCAAGACCTGTCCGCCCACACCCCGATGATGCAGCAGTACTGGAAGCTCAAGCGCGAGCATCCCGATCAACTGATGTTCTATCGCATGGGCGATTTCTACGAACTCTTCTACGAAGACGCCAAGCGCGCCGCGGCGCTGCTGGACATTACCCTGACCGCCCGTGGGCAATCGGCCGGCAATGCCATCCCGATGGCGGGGATTCCCTTCCATTCGGCCGAAGGCTACCTGGCGCGGCTGGTGAAGCTTGGCGAGTCGGTGGTGATCTGTGAGCAGATCGGTGATCCAGCGACCAGCAAGGGCCCCGTGGAGCGTCAGGTGGTGCGCATCGTCACCCCCGGCACGGTGACCGACGAAGCACTGCTCGACGAGCGCCGCGATAACCTGCTGGCCGCGGTGCTGGGCGACGAGAAGCTGTTTGGGATGGCGGTGCTGGACATCGCCAGCGGCCGGTTCAGCGTTCAGGAGCTCAAGGGCTGGGAAAACCTGCTCGCCGAACTAGAACGGCTGAGCCCTACCGAGCTGCTGATCCCCGACGACTGGCCGCAGGGCCTGCCGCTGGAGCGCAGACGCGGCCTGAGCCGCCGTGCCCCCTGGGACTTCGACCGCGATACTGCCCACAAGAGCCTGTGTCAGCAATTCGGCACCGGCGACCTGAAGGGTTTTGGTTGTGAAAACCTGACCTTGGCCATCGGCGCCGCGGGCTGCCTGCTGGCCTACGCCAGGGAAACCCAGCGCACTGCCCTGCCCCACCTGCGCAGCCTGCGTCACGAGCGGCTCGACGAGACCGTCATTTTCGATGGCGCCACCCGGCGCAACCTGGAGCTGGACACCAATCTATCCGGCGGACGAGACAACACCCTGCAATCGGTGGTGGATCGCTGCCAGACCGCCATGGGCTCGCGCCTCTTGACCCGCTGGCTGCACCGCCCGTTGCGCGACCGAGCCGTACTGGAAGTACGCCAGGATTCCATTACCTGCCTGCTTGAACATTACCGCTTCGAGCAGATCCAGCCGCAGCTCAAGGACATAGGCGACCTCGAGCGCATCCTTGCCCGGATCGGCCTGCGCAACGCACGGCCACGCGACCTGGCGCGCCTGCGAGACGCCCTGGCCGCCCTGCCACAACTGCAGGAGGCGATGCGTGAACTGGTCGCGCCGCATCTGGGCAGCCTGGCGCAGAACATCCGCACCTACCCGGAGCTGGCCTCCCTGCTGGCACGTGCCATCATCGACAACCCGCCAGCAGTGATCCGCGACGGCGGCGTGCTGAAGAAAGGCTACGACGTCGAACTGGACGAGCTGCAATCGCTCAGCGAGAACGCCGGACAGTACCTCATGGACCTGGAGGCCCGGGAAAAGGCCCGCACCGGGCTGGCCAACCTCAAGGTCGGCTACAACCGGGTCCACGGCTACTTCATCGAGCTGCCGAGCAAGCAGGCCGAGTCCGCCCCGGCCGATTACATACGCCGACAGACCCTCAAGGGTGCCGAGCGCTTCATCACTCCCGAACTCAAGGAATTCGAAGACAGGGCACTGTCCGCCAAGAGCCGTGCGCTGGCTCGTGAAAAGGCCCTCTATGAGGGGCTGCTCGACCTGTTGATCGAACACCTGGCCCCCTTGCAGGGATCGGCTGCCGCGCTGGCCGAACTGGACGTACTGAGCAACCTCGCCGAGCGCGCGCTGAACCTCGACCTGAACCGCCCGCACTTCGTCGAGGAGCCGCGACTGTTCATCGACCAGGGTCGTCATCCGGTGGTCGAGCAGGTACTGGACACGCCTTTCGTCGCCAATGACCTGGCCCTCGATGACGACATCCGCATGCTGGTGATCACCGGCCCGAACATGGGCGGCAAATCCACCTATATGAGACAGACGGCGCTGATCGTGCTCCTGGCACAGATCGGCAGCTTCGTTCCGGCACGCGCCTGCGAACTGTCGCTGGTGGACCGCATCTTCACCCGCATCGGCTCCAGCGACGACTTGGCCGGCGGGCGTTCCACCTTCATGGTCGAGATGAGCGAAACGGCCAACATCCTGCACAACGCCAGCGACCGCAGCCTGGTTCTGATGGATGAAGTGGGTCGCGGCACCAGTACCTTCGACGGGCTTTCCCTGGCCTGGGCTGCGGCGGAGCACCTGGCCAAGCTGCGCGCCTTCACCCTGTTCGCCACCCATTACTTCGAGTTGACGGTTCTGCCCGAGAGCCAGCCGGTGGTGGCCAACGTTCATCTGTCGGCGACCGAACACAATGAGCGCATCGTGTTCCTGCATACCGTCCTGCCAGGCCCGGCCAGCCAGAGTTACGGCCTGGCGGTAGCACAGCTGGCCGGCGTGCCGGGCGAAGTGATCGTCCGCGCCCGCGAACATCTGGCCCGACTGGAAACCACCAGCCTGCCCCATGACACGCCCCGACATCAGCCCGGCGAGCCCGCCGCTCCACTGCAGGCCGACCTGTTCGCCAGCCTTCCACACCCGGTGATCGAGGAGCTCAATCGCCTGAAACCGGACGACCTGACCCCGCGCGCCGCCCTGGAGCTGCTATACAGCCTGAAGGCACGCCTTTGACAGGGCGAAAAAACTGCTAGAATCGCGCGTTTTTTGATTCCCGCATTCCATAGCCTGGTGCGGTACAAGCAGGCGCATCACGACCTGGCGCCCGACACTGAGGAGATAAGTAGCAATGACCTTCGTCGTCACCGACAACTGCATCAAATGCAAGTACACCGACTGCGTGGAAGTCTGCCCGGTGGATTGCTTTTACGAAGGCCCGAACTTTCTGGTGATTCATCCAGACGAGTGCATCGATTGCGCACTGTGCGAGCCGGAGTGCCCTGCCGAGGCCATCTTCTCCGAGGACGAAGTGCCTGATGACATGCAGGAGTTCATCCAGCTCAATGCCGACCTGGCCGAAGTCTGGCCCAATATCACCGAGAAGAAAGACCCGCTTGCCGATGCCGAAGACTGGGACGGCGTGAAAGACAAGCTCCAGCACCTGGAGCGTTGATCAGAATGCACAATGCCCGCGCAAGGCGGGCATTGTGTCTGCAGCGGACAGTGCTCAGGCCTTGTCTACACCGCTCTTGATCTTGTCCTTGGCTTCACCCTTCACTTCCTGAGTTTCACCTTTCAATTCCTGACCTTTGCCTTCGCCTTTGAGGTCAGCGTTATCAGTCGCTTCACCGATCCCCTGCTTGGCCTTGCCAACCGCTTCATTGACGTTGCCCTTGATTTTGTCTTCTGCGCTACCCATAGCTGCTCTCCTTCATATTCAATGATTTACGTAAAATCCGACAGAGAAGTTGAAGGGACGTTCAGCATTTGGCGGTACGCTCATCCAGTATTCGTTAACCATGTGTTTCCTTCACCGGCTGGACGCCTCGGTATCGCTCAGGGCCGTTGTGCCTCGCCTGGTATCAGAACCGGCAGATCCACCGAACCAAGGATGGATTGATAGTGCGCCAGTAACCCTGCAACTACGCCGTCCCACGCATGGTGCGTCTCGACGTGCCCCCTGGCGAGGCGCCCAAGCAACTGGACATCGGCGTCGAACAGGTCCTGCACCGCCGCCGCCATGGACGCTGAATTGTGTGGTTCGCACATGCGCGCGACATGGACGGGGAGGATTTCCGGCAAGGCCCCGGCCTGCGCCGCCACTACCGGCAGTCCGCATGCCATCGCCTCCAGGGCCACCATCCCGAAACTTTCCTGGGACCCGGCGTGCACGAAGGCGTCGGCACTGGCCATCAGACGAGCCAGTTCAAGCGGAGGGCAGTAGCGGGAGATGACCGTCACATTGTCCGGCACTCGCCGTGGCAGACCGAAGCCCACCAGCAACAGGTGATAGGGCGCGCCAAGGCGGCGTGCCGTATTCAACAGAACATCGACATTCTTCTCGCACGACCCGCGACCTGCATAGATGAGCAGCCGCGTGTCGTCTGAAAGTCCCAGCTGGCGACGCAATTCGGGGTCGCGCCGTCCGGGCCGGAATATCCGTAAATCGACCCCCATCGGCTGCACGTACACCCGCTCGATCCCGAGCGCATGGAGCCGGCTGGCCATCATCTGACTGGGCGCCAGCACCCGGTCGAAACGCTCGTAAAGCCGCGCCACATAAGGACTCATCCGTCCGACCACCCAGTTGCCGAAGCGGTTGCGCGCCAGCAATGGAAGATCCGAGTGATAGAAGCCGACAACCGGCACATCCAGCCGCTGTCCCGCATCGAGCGCAGCCCAGGCCGTTACGTAAGGGTCACCCGCTTCGATCACGTCCGGCCTGATCGCCTGCAGCAATTCGGACCAGGGGCCGCGACGCAGCGGAAAGCGCTGCCCCGCGGAGAATGGCAAGCGGGGCGCAGGCAGCTCATACAACCCATCTGCAAAGCGGTGTCGCCGGCCAGGCACGAGCAGGCTGTGCTGAACACCGGGATACAACTGCAAGCGCCGGTGCTTCGCTTCAAGATAGGTACGCACCACACCACTGGCAAAGGCGTAAGACATGGTCATGTCGGCGATATGCAAGGCCGTTCTCCCCTCGCGCCGGGCCGGGATCAAGCCCGCATGAACCAATGGACCGCGAGGCCTGGAGTGCGTTCGCCCACCGGCCCTCCGCTAGGAATCCAGCTTCTTGTCGCCGTCGTCCTTGCCCTGGCTCGAAGAGTGTTCGATGACCGAGTTCAGCACCGCGCCGAACAGTAGAACCGAAGCTGAAAGAAAGAAGTACATCAGCAGTACGATGATCGCCCCGATACTTCCATAGGTGGCGTTGAAGTTGGCGAAATTCTGCACATAGATGCCAAAGCCGATCGACGCCACGATCCACACCAGCACAGCCAGCACCGATCCCGGGGTAATGAAACGGAAACTCTGTTCCACATCCGGAGCCACGTAGTACATCACCGCGACCGCGAGCATCATCAGTATCACCACCACCGGCCAGCGTAACCAGGTCCACAGGGTAACGATGATGTCCTGCAACCCCACCAGCGAGGCCAGCCACTCCATCACCTGCGGTCCCATGATCATCAACGCCGCCGCCACCAGCAGCATGCCGGCGATGCCAACCGTGTAAACCAGCGAGAGCAGGTAGATCTTCCAGCCTGGGCGCTGCTCATGCACATCGTAGGCGGCGTTCATTCCGGCCATCAGAGTGCGCACGCCCTTGGAGGCCGAAATCAGCGCCAGCAGAATGCCGAATGACAGCAAACCGCCTTGCTGCTCCTGCAGCTGGTCGATGACAGGATTCACCTGCTCCATCGCCATCGGCGGCAACGCCAGCTCCGCCTGCAGCCGAATCCATTCGAAAAACTCCCCCAGGTGCAGGAATCCAAGCAGGGCGACCAGAAACAGCAGGAAGGGAAACAACGAAAACAGGGTATGGAATGCCAGCGCGGAGGCGTAGATCGTCATCTCCTTCTCACCGAATCGTTTCACGGTGCGCTTGGTCAGTTCAACGAGGCCTGTGCCACCAGTGTCCAGCAAAGCCATAAGGAATCCTCTGCGTCTGAGCTTGCCCTATGTGGGACGAACACCATCGGCAAAGAGTTCGGGGTTTTGAGCAAAAAGCGGAACATGACTGGCGCCAAGCGGTCCTAGCCGAGCAACGTTACGAAACTGCTCGGTCGCAAGGAGAACAAGAAGAATGGTTTCCCAACTTCAGAACACTTTACTACTGTTCAGCCTGCTGTTCACCGGAGCCGGATTCGTGCTTGGCTTGTTCTACAACAACCGCAAGGTCATCCGCCTGGAAGACAAGGTCTTGCGGCTCAAGCGCACCATCCGCCACCTTCAGCAGAAAGACGACGCCCCTGAACGTCACGAAGAGCCGGTGACAACCAGGGAAGCCCTGGCTGCTACCCGTTGAATCCAGGCCCGCCGACAAGCGCAACACCCACACCCCCGGTTACACCTGCCCACCTGGTCTTCACAGATTTTTCACGTCCGCCTTCGTATTCTTTTACCAAGGCCGACGGATTGGCCCTCCCCTAAGGTTGTTGTTTAGAGCCCGCCTCGCGCGGGCTTTTCTTTGCCTTGAATCCGAAGACTCGACGTCAATCCCGAGCACTCACCGTTACCCAACGGCGACCCCGGCGGATGGTCATGGGCGAACAGAGCTTGGCCTGGTGCAGCGGCATATCGGGAGACAGACCAAGCGCCTCAGGCAGTGACTGCCCCGGCGCAAGAATAATCGTCAGGCTCGCCTTGGCGGGCGCCTGGACAGGTACACAGGCTTTCGTTGAAGTCGTCACATCGGCTCTCCGTAGCAGTATTGATTCCTGCTAGATAGAGCGCTGACGAGGGGATTAGGTTCGACGCGGAAAAGACTTAAGTTGAGCAATCGCTTTCTAGCGATCGCCAGGTTTTGATTGTTCATCTTCCGACAAAACCACCGGGATTGCGACATAACCAACGCGAGGTACGCCTGGAGCCTGAGCCGCGACAGAGCTTCAAGCCAGCGCCATCCCTGGTCGAGACCTGGAGGATCGATATGGTACGGCGATTGCTTTTCTATATATATCGATAAATAACGAAGCTCGAGGCGGTCATGGCGCTCTCTCACTACCCCAACTCCTCCGTTTCCATGGAATACAAAAGCCCGGCCCTTGAACATGCCAGACTCCTTCTGCTGGAACAGATCGACCGCTATGGCTCGATAAGTCGCGCAGCCAAGCAGATCAATCTCAGCTATCGGACTGCCTGGAACAGCGTGGACGCGATGAACAACCTTTCCCGTTACCCTTTATTACGATACTCCGCCATGGGCGGAACCCATCTCACCCGTTACGGGCGCGTCCTGGTCGATGCCTGGCGCGATTGGCCGACCGGGGGCCCGCTCGGCGCGACGAAGCACTATCCGGAGATCGAGCGGCAACTGCGCGCCTTCATGTTTGGTAGCAACATGCGTAACCATTTCCGTGGCCGAGTCACAGGTATCACGCGCGAAGGCGCGCTGGCCAGCGTAACCCTGGACATCGGCAGCAGAATTCAATTGCTGGCGACCCTTTCCGAGGAAAGCCTGGAGGAATTCCGCGTGGACGTAGGCACGGCCGTATTGGCGTTGATTCACCCTGACGCCGTGATGCTAACGCCAGACTGCGACGTCCGCATCAGCGCTCGCAACCGTCTCAAAGGCAAGGTACTGGACGTGGCACTCGGCCCCGTCAATAGCGAAATCAAGCTGCGCCTCTCCCCAAGCCGCACCCTGACCGCCCTGGTGACCAATGCCAGCGCCAACGAGCTCGCCCTGAGCGCCGGACAAGAATGCACGGCACTGTTCAAGGCGTCTCAAGTCATGCTGGCGCAAGCTTGAAGAACCCCTTCGGGACCCGCGTAACACTGTGCGTTTCGCGACAATTATCTATATATTGTAATATACAAAACATGAAAGTGACTCGGACCCGACAGGGCTCACCGGGAAAGCTTTCGAACCCTCTAACAACTCATTGTTATAGAAAGACAATTACCAAAAAATCTGCTTACGGACAAAATGGCACAACCCATGCTTCAGTTTTTGTATATTCATATGAATACACAAAAAACATGGAGCGCTTCAATGCCAGCCTACCCTACCCTCATCCTGCTCACCACGGGCGCCCTGTTCCTGCCAATGCTGGCCCAAGCCCGGACGACCTCGGCCACTGATCTCGGCACTGTCGTAGTCGTGGACAGTCGCGGCCAAGACAGCCTCGGCGGAACCCACGCCATCAATCGTGAAGAGATCAGAGCCCATGACCGCGAAACCCTCGGCACGGCGCTCGAGTTGCTCCCGGGCGTGACCCTCAGTCGCGGTGGCGCACGCAACGAAGAGATGGTCCGGGTGCGCGGTTTCGATTTGCGCCAGGTCCCCATCTTTATCGACGGTATTCCTATCTACGTGCCCTACGATGGCTACGCGGACCTCGGCCGCTTCACCACTTTCGATCTGGAGCGTGTCGAAGTGGCCAAGGGCTTCAGCTCCATGATCTACGGGCCGAACACCCTGGGCGGCGCGATCAACCTGATCACCCGCAAACCGCAGCGGGCCTTCGAGGGCGAGGTCGGCGGGGGCCTGTCCTTCACCGATCATGGTGAACGCAACGCCTGGCGGACCTACGCCAACCTGGGCAGCAACCAGGGCAACTGGTACCTGCAGGCCGGCCTGTCCTACCTGGACGAGGACCATTTCCGTCTGCCCGGCGGCTTCGACACGGCGCCCTACCAGGCCGAGGGCCGCCGCCACAACAGCTACCGGACCGACCAGAAGGCGTCCTTCAAGCTGGGCCTGACGCCCAACGACAGCGACGAGTACATGCTCGGCTACGTGCGCCAGGAAGGCGAAAAGGGCAATCCGCCCTATGCCGGCCGCCTGAGCAGCAGCCGCTACTGGCAGTGGCCGACCTGGGACAAAACCAGCTTCTACCTGGGCAGCAGCACCGGCCTGGGCGACCACCGACTGAGATTCCGCGCCTACCACGACACCTACGAGAACTCGCTGTTCGCCTACGACGATGCCAGCTACAGCACCCAGAACACCCCGCGCGCCTTCCGCAGCTGGTACGACGACTACAGCAACGGCCTGAGCCTGGAAGACCAGTGGCAGATGACCTCGCGCGACCTGCTGCGCCTGGCCTACCACTACAAGGAGGACGTGCACCGCGAGCACGACGCCGGCGAGCCCTGGCAGCGCTTCGAGGACCGCACCCAGTCGCTGGCCGCCGAGTACAGCCGCGAGCTGAGCGACAGCCTGACTTTGGTGGCCGGTTTCGGCCATGACCGCCGCGATGGCCGCAAGGCGCAGAACTACACCGTCTCCACCGGCCTGGTGGACGAGGACGGCGGGCGCAACCACAGCAACAACGGCCAGCTCGGCCTGTTCTACCGGCCGGATGCGGACAGCCAGTGGCGGCTCAGCGTGGCCCGCAAGAGCCGCTTCGCCACCATCAAGGATCGCTACTCCTACCGCATGGGTACGGCAGTGCCCAACCCCGGGCTGAAATCCGAACACGCCACCCACTTCGAAGTGGGCCATAGCCGGGCCCTGGGCGCCGGCTGGCAAATGGATATGGCCGTGTTCCGCAGCCATATCGACGACCTGCTGCAATCGGTGCGGATCGACGACTCGCGCTGCTCCAGCCCGCCGTGCTCGCAGATGCAGAACGTCGACCAGGCGCGGGTCAACGGCCTGGAGCTGGTGCTGGACGGCCAGTTCCAGGGCTGGGACATCGCCTTCAACTACCTCTACCTGGACCGGCAGAACCGCTCCGACGACAGCGTACGGCTGACCGACACGCCCCGGCACAAGGCCTTCGCCAGCCTGGGCCGGACCTTTGGTCCCTGGGAGCTGCTGCTGAGCGCCGATGCCGCCTCGCGCCGCTACAGCTCAAGCGACGGCGTGCAGGTGGCGGACGGTTTCGCCGTCTACCGCCTCAAGGGCAGCTACCACTTCGCTGGCGGGCTCAGCCTGAGCACCAGCGTGCACAACCTGTTCGACCGCGAATACGCCTACAGCGAGGGCTACCCCGAGCCGGGCCGCACCTTCCTCGTCCAGGCCAACCTGACCTTCTGATCCGGAGCACTCGCCATGCCTCTCGACATGAATCGCCGACGCCTGCTCGGCGGCCTGGCCGGCCTCGGCCTCGCCTGTGTCACGCGCCCGCTGCTGGCCGGCACGCCGCGCGAACTGGTGATCCTCAGCAGCTATCCGGAACCGGTCATCGCCGCCTTCGAGGCCGCCTTCGAGCGCCTTTATCCGCAGTACCGGATCAACCTGGTCTGGCGCCGCCCGCACGACGCACTCGAGCAGCTTTCGCAGCCCGGGCAGGGTGGCGTGGATGTCTACTGGGCGGCCTCGCCGCGCACCTTCGAGACCTTGCGCCAGGCCGGCGCCTGGCGGCCGCTGACGGTCGACCGCGCCGGCCTGCCCGAGCACGTCGGCGCCCTCCCCCTGGCCGGACCGAACCTCCATTACCTGGCCACCGAGATCGCCGGCTACGGCTTCGCCATCGATCCACACCAGCTCGCCGAACTGGGCATGGATAAGCCGGCCGACTGGCCGGACCTGGCCGACCCGCGCCTGGCCGGACGCATCGCCCTGCCGGTGCCGAGCCGGGTCGGCTTCGCCCCGGTGATGGTGGACATCGTCCTGCAGGCCCATGGCTGGGAACGCGGCTGGGCACTGTGGAGCGAAATCGCCGGGCTGTCCTACCTGATCGAACGCGGCTCGACCTTCGTCAGCGACGAGGTGGGCGGCGGACGGGCGGCGGTCGGCCTGTCCATCGACTTTTTCGTCGCCTCGGCGATCGCCGGCGGCGCGCCGCTGGAATTCATCTATCCGGCCCACGGCGGGCTCAATCCCGGCCACGTCGCAATCACCGCCGGCACGCGGGAGCCGGAGGCGGCCGAAGCCTTCGTCGCCTTCGTGCTGTCGGCAACGGGACAGAAGCTGCTGGCCGACCCGGGCATCCGCAAGCTGCCGGTACGCCCCTCCGTCTATACCGCCCTGCCGGCCGGCTACCATGATCCGTTCCGCGCCGCAGCGGCCGGCGCCTATGCCTATCGGCCCGATCCGGCGAGCGGCCGCCTCGGGCTGTTGGCGGCGGTGTTCGAACAACTGCTGGTGAGCCGGCATGCCGAGCTTCGCCAGCTGTGGGCGGACCTGCATGCCCGGGAACGCCGCGAAGGTCGTCGCCTGGAAGCGGTCCGCCAGTTGCTCGGCACGCCGCCGATCGACGCGCGCCAGGCCAGCGACCCGGCCCTGCTCGCCGCCTGGCGCAGCGAGGCGCAAGGTACATCCCGGGCAGCCGACGATCAGCAGCGCGAATGGGCCCGGCAGGTGGCGCAGCGGCAGCGCCAGGCCGCCGCACTGATGGCGGGGATGGCCAGCGCATGAAATCCGCCCTGCTGCTGGGCGGGCTGCTGCTGACGAGTGGCATGGCCTCGGCCACGGAGAACGACAGCAAGATCGAACACGCCCTGGTCGCCGCCAAGGCCGTGGCGCGCCAGGCGCTCGACCGCCCGATGTCCGGGCTGGACCCGGCACAACGCCAGCGCTTCGCCGACGGACGCAGCCTGTTCCGCCAGGTCTGGGTGGTGGCGCCGTCGCGGGATACCGACATCGACGGACTCGGCCCGCTGTACAACCGCCCCGCCTGCAGCTCCTGCCATTCGGGCAACGGCCGCGGCCGGGCGCCGGATTCACCCGGGGAACGCATGCGCGAAATGCTGGTACGGCTCTCCGTGCCCGGCGCCGGCGACCATGGCGCGCCCCGCCCGCATCCGGTCTACGGCGACCAGCTCAACGAAACGGGGATTCCCGGCGTGCCGGGCGAAGGCCGGGCGGCGCTGCACTGGCAGACGAGCACCTTCACCTTCGCCGACGGCGAGACCGTCGAATTGCGCAAGCCCCGGCTCGAGTTTCGCGAACTCGCCTACGGTCCGCTGGATGGCGTGCTGACCTCGCCACGTGTCGGCCCGGCGATGCTCGGGCTCGGCCTGCTGGATGCCGTGGCGACCACCGACCTGGAGGCAATGGCGGCGCAGCCGGGAGCGGATGGCGTGCAGGGCCGGGTGAACCGGGTCTGGAACGCCAGCAGCGGCCGTCTGGAGGCCGGCCGCTTCGGCTTCAAGAGCAACAGCGCTGGCCTGCTCGACCAGATCGCCGCGGCCATGGCCGGCGACCTGGGCCTGACCTCGCGGGCCTATCCGGCGCAACCCTGCACACCTGCCCAGACGGCTTGCCAAGAGGCGCCCGCTGGCGGCGACCCGGAACTGAGCGAGGCCCAGTTGGAGGCCATTGCCTTCTACCTGGCGCACCTGGAGCCACCGGCCAGGCGCGATCCCGACTCGCCTGGCGTGCGGCGCGGCGAACGCCACTTCCACGCCCTGGGCTGCGCCGCCTGCCATCGGCCGCAGTTGCGCACCGCCGCGGACGCCGCCTACCCGCTGCTGCGCGACCGCCAGATCGAACCCTATACCGACCTGCTGCTGCACGACATGGGCGAGGGCCTGGCAGACGGCCGCCCGGACCACCTGGCCGGCCCGCGCGACTGGCGCACCGCGCCGCTATGGGGACTCGGCCAGGTACAGGCCGGGAACGCCGCCGGTTTTCTCCACGACGGCCGCGCCCGCAGCCTGGCCGAAGCCATTCTCTGGCATGGCGGCGAGGCGCAGGCGGCACGGGATCGCTATGCCGCGCTGCAGAAAGCCGAACGTGGCGATCTGCATGCCTTTCTCGACTCGTTGTGACCCCCCTACGGACAAGAAACCAGGCCAACCTAAAACCACGCTCCACAAGGAGAGCCCATGCCCCTTCATTCACCCGCTGGCCCCCGCTGGCGCCTTCGCCCCTCTGCTACCCTTCTGCTCATCGCCCTTGGCAGCCTCCGCGCACAGGCCGAAGAAGAACTGCCGCTGATGATCGTCGAAGGCGAGCGTCCCGTTGCGGGCTACCTTCTCGAGACCGAGACACCGGCCACCGTCCATACGCTCGATGCCAGGGCTATCGAGCGGTTCGGCGCCAAGGGCAGTAGCAATCCCTACGCCATGGTCTGGACCCTGCCGGGCGTGCAGGCACCGAGCATCGATGCCTGGGGCCTGGTCAACCAGCAGGGCGGCAACAAGGGCCTGCGGGTGCGTGGCGAACGAACCACCCACGGCGCCAACGGCACGGTAGAGGGCATCCCGCTCAATGGCCCGGGCGCTGGTCCGGGCTACCTGTTCCTGCTCGACGCCGAAAACATCGCGAGCGTTTCACTGGCCCAGGGCGCCATTGCGCCGGACCGCTTCTCGCTCTACGACACCGCTGGCCAACTGGACACCCGCCTGCTCTGGCCGAAGGCGGACATGGGCGGCACGGTCTCCTTCGGCCTGGGATCGAACAGCTTCAGCCGCCGCTTCGCACGCTTCGACAGCGGCTTATTGCCCAGCGACACGGCCTTCTTCCTGTCCGGCTCCAGTACCCAAGCGGAGAAATGGCGGGGCAGCGGTGATTCTCCCGATCGGAAGGAAACCTTCGCCATCGGCTTGACCCAGGCCCTCGGCGCAGTCGACTTCAAATTGTTCGTCGCCCGCAACGAGATGGACGCCGACAATTACAGGGGCCTGACCTACGAGCAATCCAAGGACACTTCGCTCTACCGGCGGATCGACTACGACCCCTCGCCCACCGGCAGCACAGCCGCGCAATGGGCGAACTGGCAGGGCTACAACCGGCAATCCTTCGAGACCACGGCGGTCCTGTCGCAGATCGGCTATCGGTTCAACGACGACACCCACCTGACGATCAAGCCCTTCTGGAGCGAAGAGAAGGGCGAGTACCTGTATCCGAATGGCAATTTCGTCCGTCAATGGCTGATCGACCACAGCACCTATGGCGTCACCACCGAACTGCATACACGCCTCGCCGAGACACGCCTGACCCTCGGCTACGGCTGGGTGTCGATGGAGCCGCCCGGCCCGCCGACCGCCTGGAAGCAGTACCGGCCGGATGCGAACGGCGGCCTGACCTTCGCCAACTGGGCGCTGCTGGCCGATGTGACGCGGCGCCATGACCTGCACAACCTGTTCGCAGTCGCCGAGCGCAACATAGGCCGACTGCGAGTCAAGGGCGGTCTGCGCTACGTGAAGGACATCCTCCCGAGCATCGACTATCACGACAGCACCGGCGTGGGCGACCTGTCCTACGAGGACGCGCTGGAGCAATCGCCAGGCATCGTCGCGGCGCGTAGCGTAAGGCGTACGGCCATCGAAGAAGTGGCGCCCTACCTCGGCCTGGCCTACCCGCTGAACGACAGAGTCGAGTTCCGCTTCTCCGCCGGACGCAACCTGGGCAGCCCAGGGTTCGACGCCTTCCAGACGCCAGTGATCAATGGCCTGCCCAAGCAGCAACTGTGGAACGACAGCGAGATGGAAATCGCCGACAGCCTCGATATGGGTCTGCGCCTGAGTCTCGGCCGGGGATACCTGGAGCCGCTGCTGTTCTATACCCGCTATGACAACAAGGGGGTGTCCCTCTACGACCCCGCCTACGGCGCCGCCTATACCCAGAACATCGGCAAGGCTAGGCGCTTCGGCCTGACTCTAGCCAGCGGCTGGCGACTGCGCGACGACCTGGAACTGTTCGGCAACCTCACCTGGCTGCGCGCCGAGTTCGCCGAGGACCTGCGCACCGGCGCAAATACCCTCCTTGAAATCCGCGGACGGCAACTGCCCGACGTGCCGTCCCACATCGCCACCCTGGGCGCCACTTGGACCCGAGGCAGCCTCAGTCTCTCGCCCGTGGCGCAATACATGGGCAAGCGCTACGCGAATGTCGAGCACACCCAGACGATGGACGCCTACACCCTGGTCAACCTGAACCTCAGCTACCGCGCCCCGACGCCCTGGGGCACCGCGCAAGCCAGCCTGGCGGTGATCAACCTCTTCGACGAACGCTACATCGGCTTCAACAACGCCAACGAGACCAGCAACGGCAGCAGCTTCTATCCCGGCGCGCCGCGCAGCCTGCTGGGCACGCTGACCTTCGAATTCTGACAACCCCGGCCGCGAGAGCATGGAGACCGAAATGTTACAGACTTCCAGCCAACCGGGCGGCCTACGTCCTCTGGCGCTACTCGCCACCGGCCTGCTCCTGCTGCTCGCCACGTCCCTGGCACAGGCCACCGAGCCGCTGCGCCTGGCCGTGGTCGGTGGCATCGAGCTCAGCGGCGTCGGCGAACCCCTCAGGCACCGCCTGGAAAAGTCCACGGGCATCCCCCTCGTCTGGGCCAGCGTCGCACCGAAGGCCAGCGTCGTGCCCGCCTTCGCGCAGGGGGAGGCCGACTTGCTGCTGATCCACGGCGGCAGCGAAACCTTCGCCTTGCAGGCGGCTGGCCACGGCGGGCGAATGCGGGTATGGGGTTTCAACGAGCACGTCATCGTCGGCCCCGCCGACGATCCAGCCGGCATTCGTGGCCTGGGCGATGCCGCAGAAGCGCTGCGCCGCATCGCCGACTCCGGGGCGGCCTTCGTCGCCTTCGCCGACCCCGGCAGTCACGAAATCGTTCAGCGGCTGTGGTCGGCTGCAGGCGTCCGGGCTTCGAGTGACTGGGTGCGCCTCGACGAGACCCGCAACCGCCACGACATCCTCGTCCAGGCCTCGCGCCAGCACGCCTACGTGGTGACCGGGGCCATCCCGGTTGCGCGTGGCCGGCTGGCCGGCGACGGCATGACGACGCTGCTGTCGGGTGATCCCCGTATGCGCCGCGCCTACGTCGCGCTGGAGCCTGGACCACGACACCCGGCCACCGCCGAAGCCCGTGAGCAGGCCCGACGCCTGGTGGATCACCTGCTGTCCGAGGCCGGTCAGCGCGACCTGGCCGCCGCCAACGCCGAAGCCGGCGGCACCTGGATCTACGGCCTGTCCGATGCGCCTCCGGCGCTGGCCGGCGGGCACTGAGCGCAACCGCCGGCAGCCTACCCCGCCCCTCATCGGCGCGTCGGCTCGTTGGGCCGAACCCCCGCGAAGTCCAACGAGCGAGGCTCGACCCAACCGCCCGACCCACCCACATGCACGCCAGGCACCGGTGTCACCTTTGCAACATCGTTATAGGCATTGCTACATAATAATGTCGGCAATCCAACCTTGATAATTCAGATGTAGCGAACGATTTATAGCCATGACACCAGAAAAAACAATCACCCGGCCAGCACCTGCAGGAGTCGGCCCCAGGCCAGGCAAGCCATGCGCACGAACGCGGCTTTCCTTTGCCGTTCCATCCGGGTGGATCCTTGCACGATGGCACTGTGCTTGCTGATCGGTCACCACAGGTAGCGACCCTCATCGACCCAACCGGAGCACCAGCATGAGCCTGCCACCCCACTGCCACGAACATTCCACGTCAACGGGCACCCGCCGCCGTCCGGGCAACACGCTGGCGCCCCGAAACGGCCATTCCGATCGTCTGGCCTTCCCGCACCTGTTCGCCCTTTGCCTGGGGGTCGCCGCGCTACTGTCGCCCCTGGCCGCATCGGCTCGCCAAGTCACCGACATGATCGGACGCCAGATCGAGGTTCCCGAGAATATCGAACGGGTGTTGAGTACCTCACCGCCCTTGGCCGCCCTGCTGTACAGCCTGGCCCCGGAAAAGCTCGTCGGCCTCAATCTGCCATTGCGCCCCGGTGACGAGCGCTATCTGCCGGCGTCCCTGCAGGAGCTGCCACTGGTCGGCAGCGTGCTTGGCCACGGCCGCGCGCTCAATTCCGAAACGGTGCTGCAATTGCGCCCCGACGTGGCCCTGGCCTGGAGCGGCGAGACCATCGGCTCCAGCGATGTGGAGCAGGTGATTCGCCAGTTCGAGAAAACCGGCGTGCCCGTGTTCTTCATCGACCTGGACAACCTCGCGCAGTGGCCCGCCGCCTTCGAGATGCTCGGCGAACTGCTCGGCCGCCAGGCACGCGCGGCGGCGCTGGCCAATGAGATACGCAAGGCCCTGGAGGAGGTAGCGCTGGCCGTGGACGCGGTCCCCGAAGCCCAGCGGCCCCGCGTGTATTACGCCCAGGGGCCGGACGGGCTGGCCACCGAGTGTCACAACTCCTTCCATGTCGAACCCATCGCCCTGGCGGGCGGCCATAACGTGCATCGCTGCGCGCCGAGCTCGGTCATGGGCATGGAAAAAGTCAGCCTGGAGCAGGTACTGGCCTATGACCCCGAGTTCATCGTGGTACAGGACCCCGTCTTTCTCTCCCGCCTCGACAAGGCAGGAGGCGCCTGGCGCAACGTCAGAGCGGTGCGCGAAGGCAAGATACTGACGGTGCCGCGCACTCCGCTCAACTGGCTGGATCGGCCGCCGTCATTCATGCGCGCCCTGGGCATCCGATGGCTCGCCGGGGAATTCCACCCGCAGCGCTTCCAGTTCCATCCACGGCGAACGACTCGGGAATTCTACCGGCTGTTCTTCGGCGTGACGCCGGGCGAGGACGATCTCGACAGCCTGCTTGCGACCCGGGTGGCGCTGCCCGGCGACCAGCATTCGCATCGATGAGCTTCGCCGCCCCGCCGACGCCTCGCCCTCTCGCCTGGATATCCGGATGACCCGTCCTCTCGCCCAACCGTCTCCCACGCACACCGCCGCCGCGCCGCGCCGCGGTGCATTCGCGCTGCTGCCGGCGCTCGCCCTGCTGCTTGGCGCCGTGACCCTGGTCGCCCTCGCCTCGGGCCGCTACCCGCTGAACGCGACGGATGTGCTGCGCTTTTTCGCCAGCGCCGCAGGCGCACCCTCGCTCGATCCCGAGCGCCATGACCTGCTGTACAACCTGCTGGTGGAAATCCGCCTGCCGCGGGTGCTCGCCGCGATCCTGGTGGGTGCCGCCCTGGCCGTGTCCGGCGCCGCCTTCCAGGGTGTGTTCCGCAACCCGCTGGTGTCGCCCAACCTGCTCGGCGTGCTTTCCGGCGCCGCGTTCGGCGCCGCCGCCGGCATGCTGCTCGGCGGCAGCTGGCTGCTGGTGCAGGTCAGCGCCTTCGCCTGCGGCCTGGCCGCGGTGGCGATCGCCGTGACGATCGCCCGTACCTTCGGCCAGGGTTCGCTGATCATGCTGATCCTCGGCGGCATCGTCTCCGGCGCGCTGTTCGCCGCCCTGCTGTCGCTCGTCAAGTACGTCGCCGACCCCTACAACGAGCTGCCGGCGATCATCATCTGGCTGATGGGAAGCCTGGCCTCCGTGCATATCCGCGACGTTCTCTGGGTATCGCTGCCCATGGGCCTGGCGATTGTCGCGCTGTGCGCCGCCGGACGCTGGCTGGACGCCCTGGCGATGGGCGACGACGAGGCGCGCAGCCTCGGCGTACCGGTCGGCACGGTGCGCTACATGGTGATCGGCTGCGCCACCCTGCTCGGCGCGTTGACCGTCTCGCTGGCCGGCATGATCGGCTGGGTCGGGCTGATCGTGCCGCATGTCGCCAGGCTGCTCTGCGGCCCCGGCCATGCCCTGCTGCTGCCCGCCTCGGCACTGCTCGGGGCGAGTTTCCTGCTGGCCGCCGACCTGCTCGCACGCAGCCTGACCGGCAGCGAAATCCCCATCGGCATCGTCACCGAGCTGCTCGGCATCCCGGTATTCCTGCTGGTGCTGCACCGGGCGCGCAACGGGTGGGGACGATGACGCGGGGCCAGGGCGTCCTGCGCGGCCACGGACTGCTGCTGCGCCGCGCCCAGCGCAGGATACTCGACGGCGTCGACCTGGCCCTGGCGCCCGGCGAAATCCTTGCTCTGCTCGGCGCCAACGGCGCCGGCAAGACCACCCTGCTGCGCTGCCTGCTCGGCCTGCTGAGGCCCCACGGCGGCACCGTCAGCCTGGATGGCACACCGCTCGCCACACTGTCGCGACGCGCCCTGGCCCGGCGCATCGCCTATGTGCCGCAGGCCCACGTGGCGCCGTTTCCCTACAGCGTACGCGAGGTGGTCGGTCTCGGCCGTCTGCCTCACCACGGCCCCTTCGCCGCACCCGGCGCAGCCGACCGCGAAGCGGTGGAAGCGGCGATAGCCCAGCTTGGCATCGGCGCGCTGGCCGGGCGCCCCTACACCGAACTGTCCGGCGGCGAACGCCAATTGACCCTGATCGCCCGCGCACTGGCCCAGGGCGCGGGCATCCTGATCATGGACGAACCGGTGAGCGGCCTCGACTTCGGCCACCAGATGCGCCTGCTGGGATGCCTCGAACGCCTCGCCGCCGACGGCTACGGCATCCTCAAGACCACCCACCACCCGGACCACGCACTGGCCTGCGCCAGCCGCGTCGCCCTGCTGCAGGAAGGCCGCATAGTGGCCGACGGCACGCCGACCGAGGTGCTGACAGCGGATGCGATCCGCCGCCTCTACCGGGTGGAAGTGGAAATCCTTCGCTCACCCGCAGGCCGCAGCGCCTTCGTACCCGCCGGCTGAAGCGGGGCCCCGCGAACCCTGACGGCCGGACCGGACGAGCTGCAACTCACCCCGCATTGAAAGCGAACGAGCCTTTGTCGCCTTTGCGACACGGCCTGCCTGCCGTCACGTTTTTGTAGCTATTCGACTACATAAAAAACACACCCCACGCAACGCCTGTCCGGCAGGCCAATCCGACGGCCATTTTTATTCACTTAAAAACAATTACTTATTTACATAAATAGTCAATTCCTCGCGACACCTGCTTGCCTTGGCCGTAATGGCATATGGCTTGCCCTATGTAGATGGATAAATAACAAAACAATGCCCACGGGCAATTGTCATCGTGCGAAGCACATCGGTGGACGCACGGACCGGAGCCAGAGCCGTATCCGGTATGGCGGACCAAGCAACTTGGAGCGAATCGACCATGAAGACCACAACAGGCGCCCTTGCGCTGATTCTCGCCGCGCTCGGCACAGGCCCCGCGCAGGCGCAGGACGACCCGGGGCAGCACGCGCAGCAGCCCCCCACCAGCGGGCAACTGCTCCGGGATATCCAACAGCAGGAGCTGGCCAGGACCTTGAGCGACAGGGTCGCCCGGATGCAGCCCGAGCCCGACCAACCCTACCAAGTGATAGACGGCGGCATGCCGCTGCCACCCGAGCTTTGCCAGCAGTCCCCCCAGGATTGCCAGCCAACGGCCAAGGAACATCGTCAATGAAAAAAGCAGTCGGAGCATTTTCCCTTTCGGTCCTCGCCACCGCCCTGATCGGCCTCGCCTCGCCCGCCAGCGCACAGACCGCCCCGGACGCCGGCCAGTCCCTGCGCGACCTGCAACGGCCCCCGCCGCTGCCCTCGGAGCGCACCCTGGACCTGCAACTGCCGGACGACGGCGCCGCCGAGCAAAGCGCCCCGTCCGGCGGCCCCGCCGTGCAGGTCGAGGGCTTCACCCTAAGCGGCAACCACAGCCTGCCCGGCGACGAGCTGCTGGCGCTGCTGGCCGACCTGCGCGGCCAGGAACTCGGCCTGGGCGACCTGGAGAACGCCGCTGCGCGCATCACCCGCCACTACCGCGCCCAGGGTTATCCGCTGGCGCGCGCCTACGTCCCGGCGCAGACCATCCGCGACGGCCTGGTGGAGATCGCCATCCTCGAAGGCCGCTACGGGCGCATCGACGTGGACAAGCAGGATGCCCGTCTGCACCACTTCGCCCTGGCTCCGCTGCGACGCCTGGAGCCCGGCGACCCGGTACGTGCCGCAGCCCTGGAGCGCGCCCTGTTGCTGCTCGACGAACGTGCCGGCGCCACCACCCGCGCCACCCTGCGCCCCGGCGACGAGACCGGTGCCACCAACCTGCTGGTGGGCCTGGAGCCAACGCCGCTGCTGACTGGCAGCCTGGAATACGACAATGGCGGCAACCGCTTCACCGGCGCCGACCGCCTGGGCGCCAGCCTCGGCATCAACAGCCCGCTGGCCCTCGGCGATCGGCTGGACCTGCGCCTGCTGGGCACCCGCGAGGAGCAGTACTACTACCTGGCCAGCTACCAGTTGCCGCTGGGCCCCTGGGGTACCAGCCTGGGCGCCAGCTATTCCTACATGGAGTACGAGCTGGGCAAGGACTTCCAGGACCTGGACGCCTACGGCACCGCGCACACCGCCAGCGTCTTCGTCAACCAGCCGCTGGTCGTCAGCCGCCCGTTCTGGCTCAACGCCCGCCTGCAATACGACAACAAGCGCCTGAAGGACGAGATCGACCTGTTCGACACCGAAAGCCGCAAGCGTTCGGAGGTCGTCACCCTCGCCCTGGAAGGCAACGCCCGCGACGACCTGTTCGGCGGCGGCCTCACCAGTTTTTCCCTGGGCTGGAGCCACGGCGACCTGTCCCTGCGCAGCCCGTACGACCGCGCCATCGACGATCTCACCGCGCGCACCGAGGGCGACTTCGACGTACTGCGCCCGACCCTGGTCCGCCTGCAGCGCCTGACCGACCGCTTCAGCCTGCTCCTGCGCCTGCGCGGCCAGTGGGCCGACGGCAACCTGGACGGCTCGGAGAAGTTCGGCCTGGGCGGCGCCTACGGCGTGCGCGCCTACCCCCAGGGCGAGGCCCAGGGCGACGAGGGCTGGCTCGGCAACCTGGAGCTGCGCTACGCCCTCACGCCGAACTGGCAGCTGTCCACCTTCGCCGACCACGGCCGCATCCGCGTCAGCAAGGACCCCTGGGACGACGGCGACAACCACCGCCGCCTCAGCGCCGCCGGCATCGGCGCCGCCTGGGCCAGCCCGCACTGGCGGCTCGACGCCAGCGCCGCCTGGCGCCTGGGCAATGCCGCCCCCGAGAGCGACGCGCACAAGGCACCCAGGCTCTGGGTATCGGCCGCCTGGCTGTTCTAGGCGCCCGTGGGAGGAGCCTGTAAGGAGCGGGCCATGCCCGCGAACCCCGCTCACGGACAAACGAAGCGACCGAAACGACCAGCACCGAAAAAACCAGCCAACACCAAGCCAACACCAAGAGAGCCCAGCCAACACGAGGCCCGACACACCATGAACCATATCTACCGCACCGTCTTCAACCGCAGCCTGGGCGTTTTCCAGGTCGCCGCCGAAGGAACCCGCAGTCGCAGCAAGGCCGGGCGGACCGCCGGCCTGGTGGGCGCCCTGCTGCTGGGCGCCGGCCCCGCCCTCGCCGCCGACCTGCCCACCGGCGGGCAGATCGTCCACGGCAGCGGCACCATCGGCAGCGCCGGCAACGCCATGGTCATCGACCAGGCCAGCCACAAGCTGATCACGAACTGGCAGAGCTTCGATATCGGCGAAGGCCACAGCGTCACCTTCAACCAGCCGGGCGCCTCCGCCGTGGCGCTGAACCGGGTGCTGGGCAGCGACGGCTCGAAGATCATGGGCACGCTCGAGGCCAACGGCCAGGTATTCCTGGTCAACCCCAACGGCATGCTCTTCGGCCAGAATGCCCAGGTCAGCGTCGGCGGCCTGGTCGCCTCCACCCTGGACATCGCCGACCAGGACTTCCTGGCGGGCGACTACCGCTTCCAGGGCAGCGGCGACAACGCCGCCGTGACCAACCTCGGCCATATCCAGGCGGCCGATGGTGGCGCCGTGGCCCTGCTCGGCGGCAGGGTCAGCAATGAAGGGATCATCGTCGCCAACCTGGGCACGGTGGCGCTGGCCGCCGGCGACGCCATCACCCTCGACTTCGCCGGCGACGGCCTGCTCAGCGTGGAGATCGACCAGGGCCTGAAGGATGCCCTGGTGCACAACGGCCAGTTGATCGAAGCCGACGGCGGCCGCGTGATCCTCAGCGCCCGCGCCGCCGAGACCCTGGTGCAGAACCTGGTCAACCAGCAGGGCATCGTCCGCGCCCGCAGCCTGGAGAACCGGGGCGGCGAGATCGTGCTGAACGGCGGCGCCAGCGGCACTGTCCTGGTCGCCGGCACTCTGGACGCCAGCAGCGAGACCGGCAACGGCGGCAGCATCCAGGTCACCGGCGAGACCATCGCCCTCGAAGGCGCCAGCCTGGACGTTTCAGGCGCCACGGGCGGCGGCAGCATCGAGGTCGGCGGTGGCTACCAGGGCGGCGGCCCGCTGGCCCATGCCGAGCGGGTGAGCGTGGATGCCGGCAGCACACTGAAGGCGGACGCCAGCGGCACGGGTGACGGCGGCAGCATCGTCGTCTGGTCGGACGGCGAGACCACGGCCCAGGGCCGCTTCTCCGCCCGCGGCGGCGCCGAGGGCGGCGACGGCGGCCTGGTCGAGACCAGCGGCAAGCAGCTCGAGCTCACCGGCATCGCCGTCGACACCCGCGCGCCAGCCGGGGAAACCGGCACCTGGCTGATCGACCCGGACGGCTTCACCATCGGTACCGGTGGTGATATGACCGGCGAAGCCCTTGCCGCCGCACTGGAAAGCAGCAATGTCGAGATCCAGTCCACCGACGGCAGCGGCACGAGCGGCGACATCGATATCAACGATGCGGTGAATTGGTCACAGAACACCCTGACCCTGAGCGCCACCAACAACATCAACGTCAACGACGTGATGACCGCCACTGGCGAGGCGGGCTTCGTCGCCAATTACGGCACGGGAACCGATGCCGACGGCGTGCCCTACGGTCTGTACATGGCCCAGGGGGCACGGGAGTTCGTCGGGCGTATCGACTTCTCCGGCAGTGGCACGGTGACGCTGAACGGCACGCAACACACCGTCATCAGCGACGCCGCCGGACTGGCGGCGATCCAGGCGGACGGCCACTACGTGCTGGGCGCCGACCTCGGCGACTTCCGGGACCAGTCCATCGCCAGTTTCTCCGGCAACCTCAATGGCTTCGGCCATACGCTGGCCTACTTCAACAACGGCAACAATACCGGCCAGGCCAGCGGCCTGTTCGGCACCCTGGAGGCCTCCGCCCTGGTGTCCAACTTGGGCATAACCAGCGGCCTCATCAACGGCTCGGCGGATGGCCAGGCGGTCGGTAGCCTGGCCAACGTCAACCATGGCCGCATCGCCAACAGTTACACTGCCAACACCATAAACGCCACCAACGCCCCCACCGTCGGTGGGCTGGTGGGCGTCAACCATGGGCTGATCGCCAACACCAGCAGGTTCGGCAACGTCACCCTGGGCGCGGGCACCACAGTCGCGGGCCTCTTCGTCGGCAGCAACGAAGCGGGTGGGCGCATCCTAGGCGGTGCCGTCGCCGCCTACGTGGCCGCCAATGACCTCTACTCCTACGGCGTGCAGCTTGATGCGGCCAACGTCAGCGGCACCGAGCCCATCTACCTTGGCGGCTTCGCCGGCAGCAACGCGGGCAGCATCGAAAAATCCTATACCAATGGTTACATCAATGGAGGCGACCTGCCCTCGTCTCCCTACATTGCTGCCAACACCCGGGCTGGCGGCTTCGCCGGGCGCAATGACGGCAGCATCGACCAGTCCTATGCCTACAAGATCGCTACCGCTACCGGTGCTGGCACACGAACCCTCTACCGCGCCGACGGCAAGGTTGCCGGTTTCGTCTACGACAACTACGGCAGCATCAGCAACGCCTATGCCTGGCGGACCCTGAGCGGCAATACCCGAAACGCCGCTGGCTTCGTCTACAACAACCACGGCACCATCGAGAACGCCTATGCCTGGTGGGGCGCGCCAGGTAACGAGCTCACTGCCACGAGAGAGCGCTGTGGTTTCGTCTGCAGCAACGACGGCGTTCTGAACAACGTCTACTGGAGCCTGGATCGAAGCAACAATCCTCGCGGCACCTACCATGACGACTTCGTCAGCGAAATCGCCAGCGGCGCGGCCGCCGACCTGGCGAGTTATGCCGGCTTCGAGCCGGCCATCTGGACCAGCGCCTACAGCGGCTTCCCCCTGCTTGCCGGCCTCTCCACCGTCCATGTTGGCAGTATCGCAACGCAAACCACCTACGGCACCGTCTCGGCAAACTCCATCGGCGGCCTCTACATCTACGGCCTGCAGGCCGGGGATACCGCCAGCGCGCTGCTCTACGTGGACGAGGACGCCCTCGACTGGGGCTATCTGGACGCTGGCAGCTACGAGGCCGCCACCACCCTGCGCGCCCGCTCCGACGCCTACGAGCTGGCGGGCCGCTTCACCATCACACCGGTATTGCTCCAGTTCCAGATCAACACCTTCCTGGACAAGGAATACGACGGCACCACCACGGTCAACCTCAACACCGCCCTGAACAACGGCGGCCTGGGCCTCAATGCTTATAACAACCAGCTCTTCGGCGACCAGACCCTGACCATCAGCTACGACGCCGCCTACGAAACCCCGGACGTGGTACGCACTGCCGGCGGCGTCGTCACCAACAACCAGGTGCTGGTCACCAATATCCAGATCGCCGACGGCGAGAACGGCGGCAAGGCCGCCAACTACTCTTTCGCCAGCGACACCTATGCCACGAGCGCCAGGATCACCCCCAAGGCGCTGGACGCCGCCGACCTGCTCGCCCTCGCCGACGACAAGATCTACGACGGCTCCGCCGCCGCCAGCGCCCGCATTACCTCGAGTAACGCCCTTGTCCTGGGCGATATCGCCAAGGGCCTGGGCTTCACCTACGGCGCCGCTCAGTTCGACGACGCCAATGCCGCCAGCGGCAAGACGGTCACCCTCTCCGGGCTCGGCCTCACCGGCGCGGGGGCCGGCAACTACAGCCTCGCCATCGACAGCCTGACCACCAGCGCCGATATCGCTCCGCGTGCCGTGACCCTCACCGGCACCAGCACTGATACCGGCACCCAGCAGGTCGGCGCCGCTGCCCTGGCCCTGGGCAACCTGGTCGCCGGCGACAGCGTAGGCCTCAGCGGCAGCGCCAGCCTGCAGAGCCAGAACCTGGGCAGCAATACCCTGGACACCGGCAACCTGGCTCTCGACAACCCCAACTACACCCTGGTCGGCGCGGTCACCAGCTTCATCCTCGGCGACTTCTCCCGCACCGTCATATCCGCCAGCGACGGCGTGAGCTTCGACCAGCCGAACGACCCGACCCGCATCACCACCACCACGGACAAGTCGCGCATCGACTGGCAGACCTTTTCCATCAACCAGGGCGAGACCGTCGAGTTCGTCCAGCCGAACAGCCAGTCCATCGTCCTCAACCGGGTGCTGGGCAGCAATCCGACCCTGATCGCCGGCGCCCTGGAATCCAATGGCCGGGTCTTTATCCTCAACCCCAACGGCGTGCTGATCGCCCTGGGCGGCAGCGTCGCCGTCGGCGGCCTGCTGGCCAGCACCCTGGCGATCGGCGACGACGACTTCGACAACGACAGGTTCCTGTTCACCGCCGCGGGCGGCGACGGCTCGGTGGTCAATGAGGGCGATATCGTTATCGTCGATGGCGGCTTCCTGGCCCTGGCCAGCGGCAACGGCGTCAGCTCCACCGGCAGCGTCACCGCATCCGGCGGCACGGCGCTGCTGGCCGCGGCCGACAGCCTGACGCTGACCCTGGATCCGGCCGGCCCCGGCCTGGCCGGCTATGCCCTCGACGCCCTGCATGGCACCACCACGGTGAGTGGTCGGGTGGACGTCTCCGCCGCGGATGGCGGCGGGCTGATCGAGACGGCGGGCCAGCAGTTGGTCGTCGACGAAACCGCGCTGGACACCGGCGCCAGCGGCACCTGGTCGCTCAGCCTGCCGGGTATCGCCATTGGCGGCGATGAGGCCAGCCACAGCGTCGCCTTCGTCGAAGAGCAACTGGCCAAGCGCGGCCTCGCCCTCAACGCCGTGGGCGGCGACCTGACCCTGGGCGAGGACCTGGCCTGGACCGACGACACCATCCTGGGCCTGGGCGCCAGCGGCACCATCCGCGTCAACGCCCGCATCGCCGCCGAGGGCGAGGCCGCCGGCCTGACCCTGGACGGCGACTACCTGATCGACAGCGCCCGCCTGGACTACGACGGCAACCCCAGCGGCCACGCCGGCGCCGGCATCACCCTGGGCGGCGCCAACGCCAGCCTGGCCATCGACGGCCAGGACTATGTGCTGCTGCGCGACATGGCCGATTTCGCCAGCCTCGACGGCAGCGACCACTACGCCCTGGCCCGGGATATCGACGCCTCGCTTGCCGGCACCTATGGCGGCGCGGTGCTTCCCACCCTGTCCGGCACCCTGGCCGGGCTCGGCAACGTCATCGACCGCCTGAGCATCGACGCCGGCGCCAACAGCACCCAGGTCGGTCTGGTCGGCACCGCCACCCCCGGCAGCGTGATCCGCGATATCGGCCTGAGCAACGCCAGCGTCGCCGGTGCGATCCAGGTGGGCACCCTGCTGGGCTTTGGCAACGGCGTGCATATCGAGAACGCCTGGGCCAGCGGCGAGGTCAACGGCTACACGCACAAGAACGTCCTGAACAGCAACAACGTCGAATACGGCAGCAGCACCATGGGCGGCCTGATCGGCTCGGTGATCTTCTCCACCGTGGAACGCGCCCATGCCGATGTGAAGGTGACCGGCGTCTACGGCGGCGGTATCGGCGGTGGCTCGGCCGGCGGCCTGGGCGGCCTGATCGGCACGGTTCAGGCCAGCACCGTCAGCCATGTCTACGCCACCGGCGACGTCACCGGCACCGGCTCCATCGGCGGCCTGATCGGCAGCATCGGCAACAACGGCGACACCATCGGC
Source organism: Stutzerimonas tarimensis (assembly GCF_042648805.1). Lineage (NCBI taxonomy): Bacteria > Pseudomonadati > Pseudomonadota > Gammaproteobacteria > Pseudomonadales > Pseudomonadaceae > Stutzerimonas > Stutzerimonas tarimensis. The sequence goes on from NZ_JBHRXZ010000024.1 coordinate 384,844, forward strand.
AGCGGAACCCTGCTGCAATACGCCTGGGCCAACGGCAACGTCTATGGCGTGCCCGGCGGTCGGGTGGACCCCACGCAGAGCATGGCCGACGTGGACGCGACCCCCGCCTCCTCAGTAGGCGGCCTGGTCGGCAACGTCGGCAGCCAGTATGCCAACAATACCCTGGACACCGTGCGCGCCAGCGGCGACGTGCTGGGCAGCTACGCGGTGGGCGGGCTGATCGGTTCCACCTTCAGCAACTACAGCGGCGAGGGCTACGCTATCCTGGTCAACAACGCCCAGGCCAGCGGCAACATCACCGCCTACGACAACTCCATCAACAACAGCCCCTTCATCCATTCGGTGGGAGGATCCCTCGGCGGGCTGATCGGGAGCGTCTGGGGCGGCGGCACGGTCAGCAACTCCTCGGCCTCCGGCGACATCAATGTCGGCGAGGGCATCTACAACGACGTCGGCGGCCTGATCGGGCTCTTCGGCCATGGCGGCGGGAACCCTAACCTCATCAATTCTTCGGCCTCGGGCAATGTGAACGGCACCGGCAATGTGGGCGGCCTGGTTGGAAGCAACCAGGGCAGCATCAGCGGCTCCTGGGCGACCGGGAATGTTTATTCCTATCCGGGAGCCGCCGGGGGACTGGTCGGTAGAAATTACCAAATCGGGCTGATCGAAAACTCCTGGGCGTCCGGCAATGTGACTGGATGGGGGGGTAGCGGTGGGCTGGCAGGGAGCAATGGTGGGGTTATTCGCGACTCCCACGCCTATGGCGACGTGTCGGCGGAGGAGCGCGAGGGCGTGGATGGCGGGACCTTTCGGGGCACCAGCACTGGCGGGCTGGTCGGTAGCAATGTAGGGCTGATCGAGAACTCCACGGCCTCGGGGAACGTCAATGGCGGCGCCAGCACTGGAGCTTTGGTGGGTAGTAACTCTTCCAATTATGGTGAAGCCCCTGTCATCAGAAACTCGTTTGCAACGGGTGCCCTGGAAACCAACGGTTTCGAGTCCGGGGGGTTGGTGGGTCGCAACCAGAGTCCAGTAGAAGGGAGCAGCGCTGGCATCATCATCGACAGCAACTGGACGCCCCCAGCCGGGGGGAACGGCAGCCCGCCGCCTGGCCAGGACGACGAAGGCCCCACCCGGGGACTGCCCACCGACGTACCTGCCGCAGCCTACCAAGCTGCTGTCCAGACCGCGCAGCAGTCCGCACCCCGCATAGCTTTCGACGGTAACAGTAATCCGTCCCTGGAGCTGATCGCGGCCCGCCACGAGGGCAGCGGCAGCGCCCACGGCGGTCAGGTCCAGGCCGAAGGCTCGACCAGCTTTTCCACCACTATCCAGACCATCCAGGTGGATGGCGTGCTCTATCGCCTGGACGACGAGGATTGCGCGGGCGGGGACTGTCCCATCGCGCAATAACCGGGGCCGGAGGGCCCGATCGCAACGGCCCGCCGCGAGGCGGGCCTTATTCAGTGAAGAGAAGGAGTTCAGTCATGACAATTGTAAAAGTAGGCGCCGCACCCTTGTTGGCCAGATCTTTCGGCTACCTCGACGATTCGGTGTCACCGCCCGAATGGGTTGAGGGGTCAGTGATCGAGGCCTATAAGGTGGCCAACGGCATCGGTACTGAAATTGAATTCCATGTCACCAGTAGCGTGCCGTCGGGCATGCTGCGCAACCAGATCATGAACGGCCTGGGCGCCAGCCCCAGGTACTACCCCTACACCCTATTCCTCTCCGCCGACATGAACTTTCCGGGCCTGGTCGCCGCCTCCTACGGCCCGACCGGCTCGGTGGTTGCCGGCCTGACTTCCGGGGTATCGGTCTTCTCCCAGGGGCGGTTGATCCATGTTTCTGGCGACGTTACCCTGCCCGGCACTATCGACCTCACCGATATCGACCCGGCGGTGTTCAAGGCCAATTACACCACCGTCGGTATCTGCGAGCCCACCATGGGGCCCTACGGGGTGGCCGGCGAGCAGGCGCTGGAAGAGTTCTACGATATCGACATCGCCGCCGCCTATGCGGCCGGCAAGCTCAAGTACTTCTCGCCGATCGAAGAGGTCGACAAGGCTATCGAGAAGACGGGAAGCGACCCGAGCGGCGTGCAGTCGGGCTTTATCCCCAGCGCCCTGCACTACTCGGGCACCGGCGTGCTGACGCCTCCGGATGACTGGACCTACCGGGATTTCGTAGGCGAAGACTACGACCTGCACAACCAGGGCGCGCTGATCGTCTATGACCCCGGTGATACCGCCGCCAGCACCGCCGCTCAAAACCTGCTGACCTGGCTGGCCACCCCGGCCGGCCAGGCCGCACTGGCGCTCTGGGGGTTGAGCTTCTGAGGTTCCACCCTCCCGCCCCTAGGGGCGGGAGGGCCATATGCCTATATGGAAAAAGCGGGAGCCCCGGTTTTTCGGCATTTCGTCCTCGGTGGGGTGGCGATGCGGCAGAGGCTGCGGCCGTCTTTCCATCGGCCTGATCAACGCTTGAAATGAATCGCTTATGAACACGACAGCCCCGTAGGGCGGGTAAAACCCGCGCGGTCATTGCACGTGGCCGGCCTCGCAACGGCGGGTTGCAACCCGCCCTACGCCTGTCGCTGGTGCCGGAAGTTCGCACGGCGAATTTTCGCCTGCACGGCCCTCTACCGACACCACCCGATCAGCCCGAAAACACCTGCTCAAGCCCTTCGGCGAACAATACCCGCTCGGCCCAGGCGGCCAACTCGGCTTCGCTGGCGGTCTGCAGCCGCTGTTCGAGGGCGCCGGGCAACTCGCCGAACTTGATCTGCAATTGGCGGCGCAGGGTATTGGCTTGGCCTTCGATCTTTCCTTCTGCTCGGGCCTCCGCCTTCTCCGTCACCTCGTCGCGCAGCGCACGTTCGCGGACGAACGCCAGGCGCTGCGCCTCGTCGTCGGCGGACAGCGCCTGCAGGCGCTCACGGGCCTTCTGAACCGCGGGGCTTTCGATGCGTTGCATGAGGTTGTCCTCCTGCCAATGCTTGAGGTATGCAACCCGACCCCGTAGGGGGGTGAAACCCGCGCGGTCATTGCACGTGGCCGGCCTCGCAACGGCGGGTTGCAACCCGCCCTACGCCTGTCGCTGGTGCCGGAAACTCGCACGGCGAATTTCCGCCTGGACGGCCCTCTACCGACACCACCCGATCAGCCCGAAAACACCTGCTCAAGCCCTTCGGCGAACAATACCCGCTCGGCCCAGGCGGTCAGCTCGGCTTCGCTGGCGGTCTGCAGCCGCTGTTCGAAGGCGTCGGGCAACTCGCCGAACTTGATCTGCAATTGGCGGCGCAGGGTATTGGCTTGGCCGATAGCCTTTCCTTCAGCACGACCCTCCGCCCGGCCTTTGGCCTCGGCCTCCGCCTTCTCCGTCACCTCGTCGCGCAGCGCACGTTCGCGGACGAACGCCAGGCGCTGCGCCTCGTCGTCGGCGGACAGCGCCTGCAGGCGCTCACGGGCCTTCTGAACCGCAGGGCTTTCGATGCTTTGCATGAGGTTGTCCTCCTGCCAATGCTTGAGGTATGCAACCCAGTCTGCCAGAGCGCTGCCAGCTTGGGAATGCAGTCGATCGGCCTTGGGCAGTTCGATCAGGTGCAGTTGCAGGCTACGGTCCAGTCGTACGTCGGGGCGCTGGCGGTCGCGTAATTCAAAAGCCCAGCAGGCCTGCGCCTCCCCGAAAAGATCGAAGTCCATCAGGTGGATGCCGATCACCGGCTGCACCTGATGATAGCCTTCCCCGCCCTGCAACTGCCGACCCAGGTTGCGGGCCAGGTAATAGAGGCTGCGCGAGGGCCAGCCGGCGTGGTTGCGAGTTTGCATCTCGATGTTGAACAACTGCCCAGTCAGGTCGCGGGCAAGGATGTCCAGCACGATGAACTTGCCGGTGAGCTCCTCCGGGGCGATCTGCGGGTTGAGAACCTGCAATTCGACGATGGGCGGCTCATCGCTGCGCACCGCATTGATGAGATCGGCCAACAGGTCCGGCGCCTCGGCGAACAGGCGCTTGAAGATCACGTCTAGCTTGGGGTCGAGTAAAGGAAGTTTGGGCATGCTGTACGTCCTTGTACGGGAGAAGCGCTGCAGGCACGACTTGAGCGGCCCCTGGCGGATCGGTTTGATGCGCACCGAGGCATCGATACCACCGGCTTCCCCGGCAGTGAAGAAGATCAGGGTTCTGGTGGCATAGCCGAGGAGGTGGTTCTTGGTCGTGCTGCCCATCCCTGCACCTGCCGGCCGGACGCTGTATGAAAAAACAGTATTCGCGCGACCTGCGTGCCGCAAGCGGAAAATGCCCGCTGCGTGAACGCCGTCCCAGTCGTTCCTCCTCGCAGTAACGCGGCTCGCGACGAAGCGGCAACGGCCCTGGCGACGCGGCTAAGCCTTCAAGGGTGTTCGAATGGCCGCTGGTTCGCTGCTGGATCAGTTCTTCGGGCGCTCCTGTACGAAGGACACCGCGATGGCCACCTCCATGGCCCTGGGCGGCCGCTCGAAGGGCGCGCTGGCCTTGGCCGCCTCCAGTGCCTTGCGGTCCAGCAGCGAATAACCACTGCTGCGGCGAACCTGCAGAGAACCGGCCTGGATATATCCATCCTCGCCAAGACGGAAACTCACCACCGGCACGCCGACCTGGCCAGCCCGCCTCGCCTCCGCCGGGTAGTCCAGGTGGGACTGGATCGCCCTCTTCAGTTCGGCCAGGTAGCGGCGCAGAGCATCGGCTTCGGCATCCTGGTTACGCAGGGTCTGCTGTTGCTGCTGTTCTTCGGCTCCCCGGACCTGGGGTGCGCTGCTATCGACCACCGGCCTGGGTGTCGGTGTCGGCGGGGTCGAGGAGGAATCCGGACTGGGCGCAGGCGGCTTCGGCGCGGGCGGCTGCGGTTCGGCGATCGGTTCGACCTGCACCGGACTGGGCGCGGGTGACTCCCTGAGCATTTCCCGAGGTTCCTCCGGTGGCGGCGGCGGCGGTGGCGGTGGCGCTTCCGGGGACGGTGGCGGAGGCGGTGGCGCGTCCGGGGGTGAGTCCATTGCCGGCTGGTCGATATCGGCACCGGCAACCCGCTCCTCCACCTGGCGGGCGGAGACCATGCCGAACAGTTCCACCACCAATTGCTCCTGGCTGGGTGGCGGCGCGGTCAGGTAGTCGCGCAGCAGCCAGGGCGTCAGCAGAGCGCCATGCAGCAGCAGCGATACCATGAAACCCTGCCCCAGACCGAAGCCAGTGCGCTGCCCTGTCGGCGATGGCGCTACTGAACCGGCCGCCGTCAACGAAACCTGCATGCCGTTCACCGTCCGCCGCTCTCCGTCTGCACCGCCACCTTGCCAAAGCCCAGCTGCTTGAGCACGTCCACCACGTCGACGAAATGCTGCAGGCTGACGGCCTGGTCGGCGCGCAGCAGGAAAGCGGTTTCCCGGTCCTCTTCCTCTATCGTGCGGCCAAGCGCCTCGGTGGTCAGCGGCTGACTGTCCAGGTAGATGGTCCCCTCGGCATCGAGCTCGATGGTGCGCTGCTCGCTCCGGTCCGGCGCGCTGGCGGTGGCCTGGGGCAGGTTCACCGGGATCTTGCCGCTGACGATGAAGCTGGAAGTCATCAGCACGATGGTCAGCAGTACCAGCATGATGTCGATGAAGGGGACCATGTTCATGCTTTCGAATGGTTTTTCATCCATGAGCGATCTCCCACCTGAGCATCAGCACCTTGGCCTGGCGCAGCAGCAGGTTGTAGAACACTACCGCCACCAGGGCGACCAGCAGCCCCACGGCGGTGACCTTGAGCGCCAGGGCCAGGCCGACCATGATCTGCAGAGTGTCGATGTTGGCGTCCATGCCCATCTGGTAGAAGGTCAGCATGATGCCCAGGACGGTGCCGAGCAGGCCGATATAGGGCGCATTGGCCGCCACCAGGGAAATCACCACCAGCTTCCCTGACAGTTCCAGCTCCAGGGACTTGAGGTCGTCGAACGCAGCAGGATCGATGCGCCGGTAGCTGAAGTAACGCTCCAGGCCGACCGCCACTACCGCCAGGCTGAGGATCAGCAGCAGCCCGATCACGCCATAGTCGATCAACCCCGCCAGCCATTGTGCATTCATCTCAGATTCTCCTTTGCCTTTCGTATTCAAGGGTCGAAGGCCGGCGGTTCAGAACACAGGCCGGCTTGGAAGCGCACGCGGGATCGTCCGGCCGACTCCGATCGCTGCACCACCTGCAAACGCAAGACGACCTAAAGCGCTCGCCCGTTCGCAAAAGCGGCCTTGGTTATTTATTTAGCAGATGACATAACCAGACACGACCAAAGACCGTAAGCAAGCCATGTGCCAGCACCATGAAAAACCGATCGAAACACCGGCATTCATGCCGAATGGCACCTAACCATTTGTAATCATTGAATACCTGGAATGAACAAGAAAAAGCGGGAAGATCTGTACTCTATGATGCACGCCTGGTTCGACCTCCCTATCCAGTCGAACCACTAACAATTTAGCAACGGCTACAACGCCGATAAGGGTAACTGGCAGGTTAGCCGGGATAGCACCGGTCACCGGGGAGGAACACAGCGACGGACATGACATCAACCGATGCCATGCCCATCGCATGCGGGTATCTGTTGCATCCTGCGGATGCCAGGGCTCTAAAAACGGCAGGCGGCGTCAAAGCCGACGCCGTACTGCCGCTCGGCGCTCAGGCCGTCACCCCCAGAATCACATTCGATGCCTTGATGACGGCCGTGGCGCTGCCGCCCACGGTCAAGCCCAGCTCGGCCACGGCTTCGCGGGTGACGACCGACGTCACCTCGGTGCCGCCCGGCAGGGTCAGGGTGACTTCGCTATTCACCGCACCGGGCTCGATGTGCTTGACCACGCCGACCAACTGGTTGCGTGCCGACAAGCGCAGGTCGCTGCCATCGCTCATCAGCATTACCCAAGGCGCCTTGACGATGGCTAGCACCTCTTTGCCAGGCGCGAGTTCCAGCGCGGTGACGCTTTCCTGAGTGACCACCGAGATCAGTTGGTCACCCTGGCCCAGCTCGATTTCCACCTGGGCGTTGACCGCGCCGGGCCGCACGGCGATTACGGTTCCCTTGAAGACATTGCGGGCACTGACTTTCATGGATCGCCTCCTGTCGTCTTTGCGACGTCGCTATATCATTCCGTACATAAATTGTCGGCAAAAGGACTTTTGACGACGTCCTGAATTCTACATACATGGCTTGTAGCGGAGGAACCACAAGAAAGACCCGTTTGGCATAGGCATTGCTTTATATAAACTAAACGACACAAAGAACCATATGGACTCCCCATGAACGCGACTCGTTTTTTCGCCCGGATGTCGCTGGACACCGAAGTCGGGACCGCCTTGAGCGACACCCGGATCCGCCTACTCGAGCAGATCGAACGGGAAGGCTCGATCAACCGCGCAGCCAAGGCCGTGCCGCTTTCCTACAAGGCTGCCTGGGATGCCATCGACACCATGAACAACCTGGCCCCGGAACCGCTGGTGAAGCGCGTCGCGGGTGGTCGTCAGGGCGGCGGTACGCAGTTGACCGATTATGGCCGGCGCATCGTGGCCATGTACCGGGCCCTGGAAATCGAATACCAGGCTGCGCTGGACCGACTGACCGAACGGCTCAAGGAGGTGAATGGTGGCGATGTGCAGTCATTCCAGAAGCTCATGCACCGCATGAGCATGAAAGCCAGCGCACGCAACCAGTTCTCCGGAACGGTCACGGGCCTTCGACTGGGCGGCATCGACTACGAGGTGCGCATCGCTCTGGATGCGCAGACCGAGATCACCGCGATCATCACCCGCGCCAGCGCGGAGAACCTGGGGCTTGCCATCGGCCGGGAAGTGTTCGCGCTGGTCAAGTCGTCCTCGGTGATGCTGGTGGCCGACCGATCGGTAAAACTCACCGCCCGCAATCAGCTGTGGGGCGAGGTCTCGGCGATCCATGAAGGCCCGGTGAACAGCGAGGTGACCCTGGCGCTGCCCTCGGGACGCAGCGTGACGGCAGTGGTGACCGCCGATGGCTGTGAAGCACTGGGCCTCCGGCCTGGCAGCCCGGCCTGCGCCATCTTCAAGGCTTCGAGCGTCATCCTTGCCATCTGTGAATAGTTCCGTTGCAACCATCATCAAAGGAGTAACCCATATGAATGCATATTCGCGCCTGTTCGCAGCCCTGGGATTTGGCCTGCTGGCCTGTTCCGTCCATGCCGCCGAGGTGACCATCGCCGTGGCCGCCAACTTCACCGCACCGATGAAGGAAATCGCCGAAGCCTTCGAACAGGACACCGGCCACACCGTCAGAACCTCCCTCGGCCCGACCGGCGCGCTCTACACCCAGATCAAGAATGGCGCGCCGTTCGAGGTTTTCCTGTCGGCGGACGACAGCACGCCGGCGCGCCTGGAGAGCGAGGGTGATGTGGTCGAAGGCTCGCGCTTCACCTATGCGGTCGGCAAGCTGGTGCTCTGGTCACCAAGGGAAGACTACGTGGATGACGAAGGCGCCGTGCTGGCTGCAGGCGACTATCGCTATCTGTCCGTCGCCAACCCCAAGCTCGCCCCATACGGACTGGCCGCCGCTCAGGTGCTCGAGAAGCTCGGGCTGACCGAGACCGTTCGCCCCAAGCTGGTAGAGGGCAGCAACATCGTCCAGACCTACCAGTTCATCGCCACCGGCAATGCCGAACTCGGCTTTGTGGCGCTGTCCCAGGTCTACAAGGACGGCGCCATCAGCAGCGGCTCGGCCTGGAACGTACCGGCAGAGATGCACGACCCCATTCGCCAGGATGCGGTGGTGCTCAAGCGAGGCGCGGAAAACCCCGCCGCCGCCGCGCTTGCGGACTATCTGAAGGGCGATAGGGCCCAGGCGATCATCCGCAGCTACGGCTACGAAATCTGAGCCGCTGTCATGCCCCTTTCCGCCCATGATTTCGCGGCCATCAGGCTGACGCTGGAGCTGGCCTCGCTGACCACGGTGCTGCTGCTGATCGTCAGCACCCCAATCGCCTGGTGGCTCGCCCGCACCCGGTCGCGCCTGAAGGGGCCGATCGGGGCCATCGTCGCCCTGCCGCTGGTTTTGCCACCGACGGTACTTGGCTTCTATCTGCTGGTAACCATGGGCCCCCATGGCCCGGTCGGCCAGGTGACCCAGACACTGGGCTTGGGCACCCTGCCCTTCACCTTCGCGGGCCTGGTGGTGGCTTCAGTGTTCTACTCTCTGCCCTTTGTGGTCCAGCCATTGCAGAACGCATTCGAAGCCATCGGCGAGCGCCCGCTGGAAGCCGCGGCCACCTTGCGGGCCGGGCCCTGGGACACCTTTTTCACCGTGGTGCTGCCCCTGGCGAGACCCGGCTTTTTTACCGCCTCGATCCTCGGATTCGCCCACACCGTGGGCGAGTTCGGCGTCGTGCTGATGATCGGTGGCAACATCCCCGGGGTGACCCGAACGGTGTCGGTGCAGATCTTCGACCACGTGGAAGCCATGGAATACACCCAGGCGCACTGGCTGGCGGGCGGCATGGTGGTGTTTTCCTTCCTGGTACTGCTGGCGCTCTACTCCAGCCGCCGCCTCAAGACCGGCTTCACCTGACCGATGATACCTATGAACGAGCAGTCCTCTCTCTCTTGCAACCAGATCCACGCCCGCTTTCGCCTGACCTGGCCAGGCTTCGAGCTGGACGTCGATCTGAACCTGCCCGGGCGCGGTGTCACCGCCCTGTTCGGTCATTCAGGCTCTGGCAAGACCACCTGCCTGCGTTGTGTCGCCGGCCTTGAGCGAGCCGCCGAAGCGCGCCTGGAGGTCAATGGCGAATGCTGGCAGGACAGCGCAGCCGGGCTCTTCGTCCCGGTCCATCAACGTCCGCTGGGCTACGTATTCCAGGAAGCGAGCCTTTTCCCTCATCTCACCGTGCGCCGCAATCTGGACTTCGGCCGTCGCCGGGTCGCCAGCGCTAGCCGCCGAGTGCAGTGGGACCATGTGATCGAACTACTTGGCATCGGCCATCTGCTCGACCGCCTGCCGGATCGGCTGTCCGGCGGCGAGCGCCAGCGGGTGGGCATCGCCCGCGCACTGCTGACCAGCCCGAGGCTGCTGCTCATGGACGAACCGCTCGCCGCGCTCGACCTCAAGCGCAAGAACGAAATCCTGCCCTACCTCGAGCGCCTGCGGGAGGAACTGGACATCCCGGTGCTCTATGTCAGCCACTCGCCGGATGAAGTAGCGCGGCTGGCCGACCACGTGGTGCTGCTCGACGGTGGAAAGGTGGTTGCCCAGGGCGGTTTGCGGGAGACTCTGGCGAGGCTCGACCTGCCCACGGCGTTCAGCGAAGACGCTGGCGTGGTGATCGAGTCGAGGGTGGCCGAGCACGATGACACCTTTCACCTGTCACGGCTGGATTTCCCGGGCGGCCACGTCCTGGTGGCGCGCCGTCAGGAAGCCATCGGTCAATCCTTGCGGTTTCGCGTACATGCCCGCGATGTCAGCCTGGCGCTGCAGCGCAACGACGACACCAGCATCACCAACGTACTGCCGGCACAGGTATGCGAGACGGTCGATGCCGACACGCCAGCCCATGTGCTGGTCCGCCTCGACGCCGAGGGCACGCCACTGATCGCTCGCATCACCCGCCGCTCCGCCGTGCAACTCGGCATCCAGCCTGGCCAGCGCCTGTGGGCGCAGATAAAGGCCGTGGCCTTGCTCGGCTGATCGCCTTTCTCCTCTCCACATGGGAACGACAAGACCGGACCAGCGCCGGTCGCGTCGAGGCATCGCGCTGTCACGCCTGCAAGCCGTCAATCCCCGTCTTTTTATATACAAACACTACATACAAAACACGACAAAGGTGAGTAACCCTACACCCTAGGTCGGACTGCGTCCCGAGATAACTAATTGTTTTTATAGATTTATTTCAAAGACAGCCAAACTGCCTCTTTTTTGCATACAGGATATATCCGAACAAATATAAGTAACGGATTACTTAATCAATCAGGAGTGTAGTGGATGTACAAGAGATCAATCGTCTCGGCCATGGCGGTCGCAGTGCTGGCCCAATGGCCGGCTACGTCAGCTCAGGCAGCTTTCGTCGAAGATAGCAAAGCCACCCTGGGGCTTCGTAACTTCTACATCAACGCCGACCCGCGCGAAGGCGTTGCGAACCGGCAGGAAGAATGGGGGCAGGGGTTGATCCTGAACTTTGCCTCCGGCTATACCCACGACGGTCAAGGGATAGGCATCGACGCGCTTGGCCTGCTGGGAGTCAGACTGGACTCCGGCAAAGGACGGCACGGCAACCCGACCAGCAATGCCTACGGCGGCGTCGTCTTCCCTACTGACGGAGACGGGCGCGCAGCTTCGGAGTTTTCCAGCCTGGGCCTGACCGGCAAACTGAAATTGTCCAGCACTGAGCTAAAAGTCGGCACGCTGCAACCGCGGCTGCCGGTGGTGACCTTCAACGATGGTCGCCTGCTGCCACAGACCTTCCTGGGCGCCCAGATCACCTCGACCGAACTTGCAGGACTTACCCTGATCGCGGGCCAGTTGGAGCGCGCCAAGGGTCGCAATTCCAGCGACAGCCGGGGACTGTCCATTGCCGGCGCCAACAATGCCCGTAGCGGACGTTTCAGCAATGAGTTTCGCTACGCAGGTCTCGACTACCGCTTCACCGAGCGTCTGCTCGGGCAGTACTACTATGGAAGGCTGGACGAATTTTACGCCCAGCATTTCGTCGGACTGGTACATCAGCAGCCGCTGCCGACCGGTAGTCTGAAAACCGACCTGCGCTATTTCGACAGCCGCGCGGTCGGCGCAAACGCAAGCGCCGAAGGGCGTAGCAGCGGTTATAGAAGCGCCGGCTATTGGCGCGCGGGCGATCCCGAGCAAGGCAAGGTCGACAACCGCACCTGGAGCGCCCTGTTCACCTATTCGTTGCAGGGTCACGCCATCAGCCTCGGTCACCAGCGCGTCGAGGGGCCGAGCGCCTTTCCCTTCCTCAACCAGGGCGATGGTGCCACCGCCGCGCTGATTACCGATCGGCAGCTCGGTAAATTCCTCAACGCCGGGCAGCGCACCTGGCTCGCCGAGTACGGCTACGACTTCGGCCGGATCGGGGTACCGGGCCTGAAAGCCGTGGTGACCTATCTCAACGGAACCGGGATCGACACTTCACAGGGCAGTCGTCAGGAATGGGAGCGGGATATCCGCGTGGATTATCAGTGGCAAGACGGCCCACTGAAGGGCCTTGGACTGTCCTGGCGCAACGCAAGCCTTCGCAGTGATGTTGCCACGGACCTCGACGAAAACCGCCTGATCCTATCCTACAGCCTGCCGCTTCTCTGACCGTCTACGCGGTGGCACGGAGCCTGCCCTGCAAAAGGGCGCGCAACAAAAGCCTCTCCATTGCAGGCCGCTCCGTGCCCAACCGCGTGACTCCCGATATTCCGTCCCATCGATCACATCTGTGCCGCTCAAGGACGCATGCACTATGACGACACTCCTGCATTCAACCACTACCCGCCTACCCCTGGCCGCAGCTACTGGCCTGGCGATTGGTGCCCTAGGCGGCCTGATCGGCCTGGGTGGCGCTGAATTCCGACTGCCGCTGCTGATCGGCCTGTTCGGCTTTTCCGCCCTGGCCGCCGTTATTCTCAACAAGGCCATGAGCCTTGTCGTAGTCAGCGCCGCCCTGCTGTTTAGGGCCCAAGCGATACCATTTCCCGAGCTTCTCGCGCACTGGCCCATCGTGCTCAACCTGCTCGCCGGCAGTCTGCTGGGCGCATGGTTTGGTGCGGGCTGGGCGACCCGAATGAAAAGCCAGACGCTGTATCACGTGCTGGCAGCACTGCTCCTGCTGATCGCCGTGGCGCTGTTGTTTGGTCACGGTCTCGAACATACCGACCCACTGCTGGACGGCGCTGGCCAGGTGGCAGCCGGTATCGTCGCAGGCTTCGCCATCGGCATCATCGCCTCACTGATGGGAGTTGCCGGTGGGGAATTTCTCATCCCGACCCTGATCCTGCTGTTCGGCACCGATGTGAAGCTTGCCGGCAGCCTGTCGCTCGCCGTAAGCCTGCCGACCATGCTCATCGGTTTCGCCCGCTACAGCCGTGACCGCAGTTTTTCAGTAATCCAGCAGAATCTTGGCCTGGTTCTGGCAATGGCAGCCGGATCTGTCATTGGCGCGTGGTTTGGCGGCATCTTGCTGACTCAGGTATCCGCCGCCTACCTGCTGCCGCTGCTCTCTGTGATCCTGGCGATCTCGGCGGTCAAGCTCTGGCGCCACCGGTGAAGGAGCAGCCGGGCAGCTTTGTCCCCCCGTGGAGTAGCACGAACCATACGGTCAGTCAGAAACAGTTTGCCCGGTACGCCAAAGCGCCGATAGCATTCCAGAACTGCCTTCTTATCTCCCGGAAGCCCCTCCAATGCCATCCCCTGACCCGGCGGACGATCCTGATCGTTCAGAGCTGAACCGCCTGCGGGAAATCGTCGATCACAACTCGGACTGGCTCTGGGAGGTGGATGCCGAGGCTCGTTACACCTTCAGTTCGGAGCGATGTCGGCATCTCCTGGGCTACGCGCCCGAGGAGATGATCGGCAAGCGACCCTTCGACTTCATGCCACCGGCGGAGGCCGAGCGGGTTGCGGTCGAGTTCCAGGCAGTGGTGGCCGCTCGGCGCCCCTTCGCCGGATTGATCAACCGCAACCTCCGCGCCGATGGATCGCTGGTCGTCCTGGAAACCAGCGGTATCCCCTTGTTCGCAGCCGATGGCAGCTTCAGGGGTTACCGCGGGATCGACCGGGATATTTCACCGGACATAGGCCCGCTGAGCCAGCGTTCGGTGCAGCTCGAGGCCCTCTATGCCGCTGCGCCGGTGCCTCTGGCACTGCTCAACCGCGAGGGCCGATTCGTCAACATGAACCAGGCGATGGCCTCCCTGTGCGCCAGCGAACCGGTGTGCCTCGTAGGCCAGGCCCTGAACGACCACATCGATGACGCTGCGCTGGATCTGGCAGCGGTCTTCACGCGGCTCGAATGCGGCACGGCGGGGGTGCGCCAGGAACTGCACTGGCAGCAGCGCACCTTCCAGGTAGCCCTGGAAGCGGTGCGGGATGTCCATGAGGAACTGGTGGGGTTGACCCTGGCCCTCACCGATATCACCGACCTGCAACGGATGCGCCGTGAGCTGGGCGAGGCCAATGCCAGGCTGAGCCATCTGGCGCAGATCGACCACCTCACCGGGCTGTACAACCGCCGGCGCTTCGACGAGCAGATCCTCACCGAAATCGCCAGGGCCCAGCAGAGCCAACAGCCGCTGTCACTGCTGATGGTCGATATCGACCATTACAAGGGATACAACGATTGCTACGGCCACCGCGCCGGCGACCACTGCCTGCGACGCATCGCCGACATTGTGCGAGATACGCTGTCGGACCCGATGCATGTGGCCTGTCGCTACGGCGGCGAGGAGTTCACCATCATCCTGCCCCAAAGCGACGCGCCTGACTCTGCGGCCATTGCCGAACTGCTCAGACACCAGCTGGCGGCGGCGAACATCCCGCATCTGGTGTCCCCGTTCGGCCGCCTGACCCTCAGCATCGGCGCCGCCACCCTCCTCGTATCAGAGTCGGACGATCAGGATCATGGCCAGTCGGCGGAGCGCCTGCTGCAATGGGCCGACCGCGCGCTGTATCGCGCCAAGAGCCTGGGTCGCAATCGCGTCGAGCTGGCAGCGCGGCCTTCGACGAGTGAGGTGGGATGATGGCAACCGGCCGCGCGATAACGAAAAAGGGGCTGCGTCTCCACAACCCCTTTGAATTCATGGTGCCGGTGAAAGGAATCGAACCCTCGACCTTCTCATTACGAATGAGCTGCTCTACCGACTGAGCTACACCGGCAACCGGCGCGCATTATCAGGGGTAGCGAGGACGGACTCAAGTGCTGAAACGACACCGCCGGCGAGGTGCCGGCGGCTCGTGGAGGTCGTCAGTGGGGGCCGGAAGCGTGTTGCGCCTGGCCATTGCTGGTCTTCTCGTGGGCCATCTGGCGGGTTTCCTCGCCGACCTTGTGGGCCTCCTGCTTCAGCTCTTCGACCACCTGCTCGCCCTTGGCGCTGACCCGCTCGTACTGCTCTTCGGCCTTGTGCCGAAGCTCGTCGGTCATCTCGTCGCTTCTCTCGCCAAGCAGTTGGTCCTCACGCCGGGTTGGCGGCATGGAAGCAGCGATCAGCGCACCGAGCGCGACGCCGATGGCGCCAAGCGCCAGAGGCTGCTCGTGACGCAGGCGATCAAACCCGCCGCGGGCACGCATGGCCCCTTCACGAAGGCTGTCGGCTGCGTGGTGGCCGGTCTCGCTCAGGCGATGGCTGGTGTCGTGTAGCGCACCGCTGGCCCGGTCGCGGGCGTCGCGCATGGAGTCGGCGGCTTGGTGCATCGAGTCGGCGGCCTCGTGCTCCATGTGCGACGCCTTGCCCTTCATCGCCGCGCCCTGCTGCGAAAGCTTGTCGCCCATGCTCGGTCCGCTGCTGGAGATACCGCTACTGGACATGCTGCGGCCCGGACTGGTGGTCAGGGTGGTGGTACGGTGCGGATCGCGATTTTGCCCAGCCATCAGCCAGGCCAGGCCAATACCGGTCAACAGGGTCGGCACCGGGTTGGCCTTGACCGTATCGGCAAGGTTGCCGAAGAACTCCCCACCATTGCCCTTGGCGTAGCCCAGGGCCTTGTCGAAGAGTTCGCCCGGGGAGAGCTTGTTCTCCAGCTCGTCGACGATATGGCCGATGTCCGCGCGCTGCTTGTCGATTTCGCGCTCGAGGGTTTCAGGGTCTTTCTGCGATTCGATTTCGATCTGATTACGAGTGCTCATGAGCGTGCCCCCTTACGGCTTCTTTATCCTTGTTCAGGCTATTGATGGTGCGGTCGGGCTTGAACGACGAGGCTTCGAACTTCTTCTTGCCCGCCGAGACCATCACCAGGCCGACTACCACAACCACGGCGCCGACGATTAGCGCTGCAAGCCAGGGCGCGACCACATTGCTCAAGCCGTACACGGCCGATAGCAGCAGGATGATGAAGCCGCCCAGCAATACCGCACCGCCAGTGGCGACACTGGCCACGCCAGCCTTGGTGGCCCGCAGCGAGTCGCTGATTTCAGCCTTGGCCAATGCCAATTCCTTGGTGAACAGGGCCGGCACTTCCCGACCCAGTTGGCGCAGGAGGCCGCCGACAGAATGGTCATGCTGATGGACGTTGGCCGTGTGGGTTCCCCTGTTGGCAGCCACGTCGGCATGCTCGGGGGTCACTTTGCGTTGTTCGCTCATTTTGTTAAGCCCTCCGTCAGGGTTCAGTTATCGCGCTGGAAATTGGTCGGCGCGTTGCCGGCCCGGGTGCGCGGATCAGTCTTGATGGGAACTTCGCGGCCACCACCGGCCACAGTCGTGCTGCCGGTAGGCGCGTCGAGCGTAGAGCCGGTGGTGATGCCACTGTTCGGCCGGTTGCCGCCTGAAGCGCCCATGGAGGAACCGCTGCTGGAATTGCCGCTACCCGCGATGCCCTTGGAAAAGTCCACGTTGAGGTCTTTCTGGCGATCGACATCGCCCTGGAAGGGCGGCGCCCCGGACATCGAAGAATCGCTACGCTGCATGCCATTGCCATGGCTGCGGTCCTGCAACGAACTGTCCGCGTAGTCGCTGGCGGTATGGCGAGAGGATGCCTTGGCGAAACGGGTTACCCCAAAGCCGACCGCGATGCTGCCAAGAACGAACAGTGCGGGGTTCTGCCGTGCCATGCGATTCACATCGCCCAACAGCTGGTCGACACTTTTGCCGCGCAGGTCGTCAGCGAAGTCGACCATGTTCTGCGCCATGTCTGAAACGTAGTGCGAAAGGCCCGGCCGGTCTGACTCGAGGTCCTCCGCTGCCACCTTGGCACTGCGGGCGACCCTCTCGAGCTCATCGGCGGCCGTGCTGCGGTATTTGTCCACTTGGGACATGCCTTCACGCTTGGCCTGCTCGGTCAGGTCCTGGGCTTCATGCTTGAGATCGTCGGCAACCTCATGCGCCTCGTGTTTGACGTCCTGGCCTACATCTTTGGCCTTGTTCTTAACGTCTTCGGAGGCAGCGTCAACATTCGCTCGAGCGTTCGTTTTGGTGTTTGAACTGGCCGGCGAGGTGTCTGGCGTAGAGGGAAGGTCTTTAGGTTGGCCACCGTATCCGGTGATTTGATCGTCGGATTTCGTCATTTGCTCCACCTTTATCTAGCTGGGCCGATTGACCACGATCCGTTGGTTACAGCGAAGCGTGAAATAGCGCTTGCTGCGCGGTTCGTCGCATACATAGATGGTGACCGGGGCACCAAAATCGAGTTCCTTTTATTTGAACAAGCGGTGACGAACCGCAAGCGGCCAAAGTAGTGCCGAAATGACTTCATATACCCAAGATCGACCCTGAATTAACGAGGCGGCATATAAGCGAAGCGCTGCGGCATTGACCCAGGGAGCGGACCTAGAAGGTAAAAATTCCGAAAAGTTCCGCAACCATCTTTCACGGCGATGTGTCATTAAACTGTCAGAAGCGGGTTTTCTTGTATTTTGCAATATCTCAATGCAATAAAAAGCCGCTGTTGAACAGCGGCGTTTTATTAAGCACGATAACTTACAATGGTCCGATCGTGGTACAGGCGCTTTGTGCCTTCGCATGCTTTTGCATGATCGGTAGTTGCGGCCGGTGCTTACCGCTCTTTACATCCAGAGCGAGCACGTATTCACCCCACCAGGGACCACCCGCCCAGTAAGTGCTGGGGATGCAGTTCTGACGAAGGTAAGCGAGCAAACGGTCGGTGGCGACCATTGCCGTGGGCGACCAGTCGGGAACGCCATGCTCGCCGAGGAAGCCGCGCAAGTTGTGTTTCTTCAACCAGTTGACGAAGGGCTTGACTCGCTCTACGCCGATATCCGGATGGAATGTTTCGCGGCGGTTGGCGTACTTGCCGGAGAAATCGCTGTCGATATACATGTGCGCTTCATAGACCAGGCGATTGGCCGGGTTGCGCATCCAGGGGTCGGCGATCAGCCGATTGTTGTGGGCTTCCCAATGGTAGGCGCTCGACCACCGATCACCGGCCACGAAGATCCAGCGGTCGCTGTCCACACTGCGCACCGCCTTGGCGGCTGCAAGCGCAGCCTCGGGCCATTTTCCATTGGTGGAATGCGGCTCGTTCATCAGGCCGTAGCCGTACACGGCGGGATGATTGACCACACGCTGGGCGATCATCCGCCAGGTGTTGGAGAACTGATTGATAGGCACGTCCGACGAGGCGATCAGCTTGCCGTAGTATCGATAATAGTTGTGCATATCGAGGATGACTTTCACGCCATGCTTGTTGGCATGATCGAGTGCCTGGACCAACCTGTTGACCTCGGCCTGGTTCAGCCCCTCGCCGAGCTTGGGCTGAATACGCTCCCAGCGAAACGGCAGGCGAACGAGTTCGAAGCCCAGATCACTGTGACGCTTGAAGCTCTCTTCGCCGGGATATATATAGTGCGTGCCATACACTCCAGGCAGACTTCCGGTGCCAAATTCGGCGCCACTTAGATTGGTCCCCACCAGTGCAATGGGAGCAGCAACAACCTGGGTACCTGAACACAAACCGGCGAACGCAACAGAGGCGACCAGCGCTTTACGAGCACGAGCCAAAACAGCGGAAGACATTAGTTTCTCCTAGCTTACTACTTCCTGAAGGGCAATTGCCTGGAAATGAATCGTCTAAAGAGGAAGTCTGGCAATAGTTTTTGCCAGACAATGATTAATGGCTCGCCCCAACACTTCTTATCTTTGGAAACAGCCGTCTTGCGGGGCGGATTTATAATAGCTTTTGCCGCAGATGGGAAATTCTCTCGATAGCAGGCGGGCGTCAGATTGTCGTCGAATTATAGATACGATATTGTCTAGCCATCACAGCATGGCCGGTTTACAGGCGCTATGCCATCGCAGCGAAACGCCGCTATGGTTGAGCGTTACGCCTATTCCGGATGTAAGCCAAGGCCTACAAAGCGACAATATTTTGATGCTCAGCTGAATAGCTGTACGAATGTGACGGGAATTCCCCCCCGACAAGCGGTAGCGGCAATTAGTGATTCAGTTCACGTAAAACCCCTTTTTTCGGCAGGCAAGCGTAGAACTTGAGCCAGCCTGGCGGGGGTGGACATAGCCATGCAAGGGGGGTCAGGGTCAAGGCCACAGGACGTGGCCCTGACATTTGACCTGCAGCGGCTCTATTGCTGTTCCAGGCCCAGTTGCAGGACCTGGCCGCTGGCGTCGTCCGTCACGACATAAAGGAAACCGTCCGGACCGAGGCGGACATCACGAACTCGCTTGCCGAGCGGCTTGAGCAGTCGCTCCTCGTGGATGATGGCGTCCCCGTCGAGCTCCAGGCGTATCAACGAACGGTCAGCCAACGCGCCGACAAAGAGGTTGCGCTGCCAGCCTTCGAAGCGTTCGGCGTCATAGAAGGCCATGCCGCTTACCGCAGGCGACTGCATCCAGACGTGGTGAGGTGGCTCGGCGCCGTCCACCGTCTGGCCCTTGGCTTCGGGAATCGGCTGGCCACTGTAGTTGATGCCATGGGTCGCCAACGGCCAGCCATAGTTCTTGCCCATCTCGGGCAGGTTGATCTCGTCGCCGCCGCGCGGGCCATGATCGTGGACCCAGAGTGCGCCGGTCCAAGGGTTGATCGCCGCGCCCTGCTGATTGCGGTGGCCATAGGACCAGATTTCCGCGAGCGCATCGTCGCGACCGACAAAGGGGTTGTCGTCCGGCACGCTACCATCGGGGCGGATGCGGATAATCGAACCCTGATGCTTGTCCAGCTCCTGTGCAGTGGCGCGCTGGTTGTTGTCCCCCAGGGCGATGAACAGGTAGCCCTCATCGAAGGCCAGCCGCGAGCCATAGTGCAGGCCGTCGCTCAGTTTGGGCTGCTGGCGGAAGATCACCTCGAAATTCTCTAACCGGCTGAGGTCGTCGCTGAGTCGACCACGGCCTGCCGCGGTGCCGGAGTTGCCGTTCTCCCCCGCTTCGGCGTAGGTCAGATAGACCATGCGGTCTTGCTCGAAATCAGGCGATAGCTGAACGTCCAGCAAGCCCCCCTGGCGTTGTGCATGAACCTCGGGCGTGCCCGCCAGTGGCTCGGACAGCGTACCGTCGAGCGATAGCACGCGCAGCCTCCCAGGGCGCTCGGTGACCAGCATCTGATCGCCACCGGGCAGGAAGGCGAGACTCCAGGGGTTCTCCAGGGCAGCGGTGATTTCCCTGACAGTGAGCGTGCCTTTCTCGGTATCGAATCTCTCGGCGGCCTGGAGGCCGGGTACGGCAAGGGTTGCGCACAGGGCGGCAATGAGGCTCGGGCGTAGCATGACGTCTCCGCGATTCCGGGTAGATTGAATACAGACTAGAGAAGCGAGGGCGAAATGCCGTCTATTTTTTAACAGAAAGAAACGGCAGTCGGCGCGAACAGCCGCCCGGCTGTCCGGTCCAACCTGCGCCGAAAGCTACCTTCGAGGCACTGATGAAGACTCCTCTGGCCGCGGCCCTGCTCGTGGCGCTTGGTGGATGCGCCGCACCCGCGTCATATTGCGACCTGTCCGAAACCGGCAGTGCGTGCCGCCAGCAGCACCTGCTGCAACAGAATGACCTGATTCAGGCGCAGATCCTGGTGACTTCAGGCGGCGAGGAAGGCTTCGAACTCGCCGCCGCGCTGCTTGATCGCGCCGAAGGCGGTGATCGACGTGGTGAGGTGCATTTCTATCGCGGGCTGCTGGGCATCCGCAGCGGGGCGGCGCTCGCCGACACGCTGGCGCAGCTGGACACCGCGGCGTCTCGCCAGCATCCCCACGCGGTGGCGCTGCTCTACAAGATTTATAGTGAACCCTATCTGGTGGCGGAGGCGGACCCGGAGCGGGCCCGCCAGTATCGTGACGCCTATGCCGAACTGGACGTGGCCCGCAGCGGCTACCCCTCCTTCGAACAGGCGCTGGTGATCGTCGAGCGCCTGCTGCCGCCTCAGGCCAGCGCCGTCAGCCCCTAGAGATCACGGCTGGGGCGTCCAGTGCTCGCGCTTCTCGCCGTTGGCCACAGCCTGTGCCTCGCTCTGCGTGGCGAAGGGCCCGGCCATGATCTTGCCGTCCAGCTCCACTACCCAGCAGACCATCCACGCGGCGCGCCAGGCTTGGGGAATCTCATCGCTCTTGAGCTCTTTGACTTCGAGTTTCATGGGCTTTGCTCCTTCTCTGAGTCGCACCGACTTCTCCAGTGCAGTCCTCAATTGACCACGGCGAGCGCCATTCTCTCGCTCGACGAGCCGCCGTGCGGTTGGAAACGGAGTGGAACCGGCAGGGTCTATCTTGCTCCGTTCCCCCGAGAAAGCCTGCACATGAGCCTGACACCCCTTGACCTGGACAACGCCATGCTGCTGGCCAGCGAAGCCTTTCTTCCCTATGGCTGCGTGACCAGTGCCAACCCGGACGACGACAGCTTCAGCTTCACTGTCATGAGCGGCAGTGGCGAAGAGGTGTTGCGGGTGACGGACATCTCCTACGGTCGTTATGCCGACCCTGCGCGGCTGGCCGCCGTGCTGGCCCAGGCTCGGCGTGACCTGGAGCTGGAAGGCTGCCCGCTCGACCCCTGGAACATGCCGGCCCTGGCGGATGATGGCGGTGTTCCCGAGACGACGCCCAACTATTGAGCTGCCGTTGCGCACGCCCCTGCGGAAACTTCCCCCCTGACAGCGGGTCGGTAACCTGTAGGGTGCGCCACGCTACGGGCGGACATTACCTGAGCCGGGTCGGCGGCCGATCTGCCGCTGCGGACATTTGGAGGGGAGATGCCCATGGGCAATCTGGCACGCGAGCCAGGCCAGCAAGCGGAAACGGCCGGCCTCGATGACCTGCTGCAGCGCTTCCAGCGCAACCGAGCCACCAGCGAGGCGATCTGCGCCCCACTGGAGATCGAGGATTACGTCATCCAGAGCATGCCCGACGTGAGTCCGCCAAAGTGGCACCTGGCACACGTCAGCTGGTTTTTCGAAGCCTTTCTCCTGGTCCCCTACCTCCCCGGCTACAAGCCGTTCGACAAGGTCTTCGACCACCTCTTCAATTCCTATTACGAAACCCACAGCCAGCCCTTTCCCCGTGCCCGCCGCGGGCTGATCTCGCGTCCAGGCGTGCAGGAGGTGCTGCGTTACCGGGCACATGTCGACCGGGCCATGGGTGAACTGCTGACCCACCCGCCGAGGCAGCAGACGCTGGAAATCGCCCGGCGTACCGAGCTGGGCCTGCAGCATGAGCAGCAACACCAGGAACTGCTGGTGATGGACATCAAGCACATCCTGGCGCAGAACCCCATGCATCCGGTATACCGCGCCGATCTCGAGCCCGCGCCAGGCGCTGGACTCGAGCGCCTGCGCTGGCATGACTTCCAGGGCGGCCTGTGTGAGGTGGGCCATCAGGGTAACGGCTTCGCCTTTGATTGCGAGACGCCGCGCCATCGCCAGTTCATCGAGGACTTCCGGCTCGCCAACCGGCTGGTGAGCAACGGCGAGTACCTGTCGTTCATGGCCGATGGCGGTTACGCCCGGGCGGAACTCTGGCTTTCCGATGGCTGGCAGATGATCCAGCAACAAGGCTGGCACGCGCCCCTTTACTGGGAGCGACTGGATGGTTTCTGGCATGAGATGACCCTGGGCGGACTGCGCTCACTAGACCTTGCCGCGCCGGTCTGTCACATCAGCTTCTACGAGGCCGACGCTTATGCCCGCTGGGCCGGCGCTCGCCTGCCCAGCGAGGCGGAATGGGAAATCGCCGCGAGCAGTGTGGCCGTCGAGGGCAATCTTCTCGAGAGCGACTACCTCCACCCGATCGCCAACCTCAGCGACGCCGATGGGCTGCACCAGGTCTATGGCGATGTCTGGGAATGGACCGCCAGCCCCTACCGGCCCTATCCCGGCTTCCAACCGCTCGAAGGCAGCCTCGGCGAATACAACGGCAAGTTCATGTCCGGACAGATGGTGCTGCGCGGCGGCGGCTGCGCCACACCTGCCGACCATATACGGGTGACCTACCGCAACTTCTTCCCGCCCTCAGCACGCTGGCAGTTCGGTGGCCTGCGTCTCGCCAAGGAGATTTGACATGGCGCTTGCCATCCACTTTCACGAGCAATCACAGCCTGCCCCGGAAAGCTCCCTGCGCGATGAAGCACTGGCTGGTCTTTCCTGCAGTCCGAAATGGCTGTCGCCGAAGTTCTTCTATGATCGGCGCGGCTCGGAGCTGTTCGAAAAGATTTGCCAGCAACCCGAGTATTACCTCACCCGCACCGAAGAAGGCATCCTGCGTGAAGCGGTGGACGACATCGCCCGCCTGAGCGGTCCCGGCATCGACCTCATCGAGTTCGGCAGCGGCGCCAGCCGCAAGGTCCGCCTGCTGCTCGAAGCCCTGCGGCCGATCAGTTACCTGGGCATCGACATTTCCGAGGACTTTCTACTCTCGAGCACCCAGCGCCTGGCCGCCGACTACCCATGGCTGGAAGTGCATGCGGCCTGCAGCGACTTTTCCCAGCGCCTCGACTTGCCGGAGGATTTCCACAGCGCCCATCCGCTGGCCTTCTACCCGGGCTCGAGCATCGGCAATTTCACCCCGGCCCAGGCCCGCCGATTTCTTGGCGAACTGCACGACCTGCTGCCGCCTGGTGGCGGTGCATTGATCGGCGTGGATCTGGTCAAGGACAGGACGACCCTGGAGGCGGCCTACAACGACAGGGCGCGGGCCACGGCGGCTTTCAACCTGAATGTACTGCAGCGTATCCGGGACGAGCTGGACAGCGACATCGACCCCTCTCGATTCGAACACCATGCGTTCTTCAACGATGCGGAGTGCCGGATCGAGATGCATCTGGTGGCTACCGAAGCCCAGGATGTGCGTATCGAAGGTCAGTCCTTCCATTTCGCCGAGGGCGAAAGTCTGCACACGGAAAATTCCTACAAATACTCGCTGGAATCCTTCTGCGCCCTCGCCCGCTCCGCCGGGTTCGATTGCATCGGTCGCTGGCTCGACGATGATGAGCTGTTCAGCGTGCATTACCTGCAGCGCTGATCCATGAGCACGCCGGGCCGTCAGGCCCGGCAGTGCACCTGCGGTGCTAGCGGAAGTCCGCGGCCAGGGGATCGAAGGATTCGCCGGTGAGCGCGGCGCTGTCGAGTGAATCGAGTCGCTGCCGAGCCTGGCTTCCACCGTTTTCGAGCAACTGCAGCAGGCGCGTCCCACGCTCGGTCAGCGCGAAGTTTTCGCCATTGCCGCCCAGATCGTCGGGGCGTGCCACGATGAATCCGCCGTTGAACAGGTCGCCTTCGTAATTGGCGGCTTCCATTCGGAAGTCGTCCATGTCGGGCAGGGATTGCCCCGACCCTTCCATCGCCATCGCATGGGCTTCGGCGATCTGGCGCGGCTTGAAGGTTTCCTCGCCGTTGTCACGAATTTCGCGCAGCAGGCGCGCCATCAGATCCCAGTTGTAGCTCATGGATATGTCCTCCACTTGACCTGTCCCGGCCACCCTGATCAGAGCGACCTCTTGCTATTGGGACTCAGCCTGGGGCGTGGTGGTTCGGTTCACAGCGGGGCGGAAAAGATGAACTTAGATTGCCGGACCGCGATCCACCGTACAGGTACCCAGAGAGGTAAATGCCATGAGAGCCCTGATCATCACCGCCCTGGCCAGCCTGCTGGCCGCCCCGGCCGCCTTCGCCTGCACCAGCGACGAGGCGGACCGCAAAGCACAGGAGCTGGCCGAAAAGGTCAACCAGGTCACCCAGAGCGATGCGGATCGCGCTGCGGCGATCAATGAGGAAATGCGCGAGATGCGACTTGCCCGCACCGCAGAAACCCTGGAAAACGAATGCCGCGCCTACGATATCCGCATGGAAGAGCTGGAACAGGCGCAGCAGCAGGCGGACATCCCCACGACGGATGCCCCCGCGCCCCTGCATAACAAGCAACCCTGAGTCAACGCGCCCGCGCCGAGGTCATTCCTCGGTCTTGCGACGCTTGAGCGGTGCCAGGCCATCCTGACTCACCAGTGATGGCTTGGGACCATTCTTGGGCCGGGAGCGCTTTTCACCAGATTTCCTGTCACCCGTCTTCTTCTCGCCGGCCTTCTTCTCGACTTTCTTTTTCTTGGTGCCCGCCGCCTTGCCGGACGCCTTGAGATTCTTCGGCCCCGCGTAGCTGCCCTTGAGCTCGGAAATGGTGCGGCGCTCGAAGCGCTGCTTGAGGTAACGCTCGACGCTGGACATCAGGTTCCAGTCGTTATGGCAGATCAGCGAGATCGCCTGCCCCTCGCCTCCCGCCCGGCCGGTACGACCGATGCGGTGCACGTATTCATCGCCCGAGCGCGGCATGTCGAAGTTGATCACCAGATCGAGGCCATCCACATCCAGCCCCCGCGCCGCCACGTCGGTGGCCACCAGCACCCGCGCGCCGCCCTGCTTGAGGCGGTCGATGGCGAGCTTGCGATCCTTCTGGTCCTTGTCGCCGTGCAAGACGAACGCCTTGACCCCAGCGGCTACCAGACGGCCGTAGAGGCGGTCGGCCTGGGTGCGGGTATTGGTGAAGATGATCGCCTTGTCGTAGGTCTCGTTGGCCAGCAGCCACTGCACCAGTTTTTCCTTATGCGCCGGATCATCGGCCGTGATGATCTGCTGACGCACTTTCTCGTTCAGCTCGCTGACGGCGTTGAGCATCAGATGCTGCGGCTCGCGCAGCAGTCGGCCAGTCATCTCGCGCAATGCCGTTCCGCCGGTGGTGGCGGAAAACAGCAGGGTCTGCTGACGCTGGCTGCACTCGTTGGCCAGGCGCAAGACGTCGTCGGCGAAGCCCATGTCGAGCATCCGGTCCGCCTCGTCGAGTACCAGTACCTGGACGTCACGGAGAATCAGGTTGCCGGCGTTGAGGTGTTCGAGCAGCCGGCCGGGAGTGCCGATCAGCACATCCGGGATCTTGCGCAGCATCGCCGCCTGGACCTTGAAGTCCTCCCCGCCAGTGATCAGCCCGCCCTTGAGAAAGGTGAAGCGGGCAAAACGCTCCAGCTCCTTCAGGGTCTGCTGGGCCAGCTCACGGGTCGGCAGGAGGATTAGCGCGCGCACGTCGCCCTTGTGCTCCTGGTCGAGCAATCGATGCAGCACCGGCAGCAGGAACGCGGCGGTCTTGCCACTGCCGGTCTGCGCAGTCACGCGCAGGTCCCGGCCTTCGAGCGCGGGCGGGATGGCGGCAGCCTGGACCGGGGTAGGCGTGTCGAAACGGAGTTCCGCAACAGCCTTGAGCAGGCGTTCATGCAGGGCGAAATCAGCGAACAAGGGGGCACCTCGACAGGGCGAATCTGGGTCGCATAGGGTAACCCGCCAGGGGCTCGAACGCTCGGCCTCGAACGCGCGGAGCGATCCCCTTGATCGGCAGGCCCGCAGCTCGACATACTCGAGCCTCGATTCCACAGGAGCACAGGGTGAGAGCACCTCGCGTCACGCTGGATCAATGGCGAACCTTGCAGGCCGTGGTCGACCACGGCGGTTTTGCCCAGGCGGCCGATGTCCTGCATCGCTCGCAATCCTCGGTCAGCTATACCGTGGCCCGGATGCAGGAACAGCTCGGTGTTCCCCTGCTACGCATGGAGGGGCGCAAGGCGGTACTCACCGAGGCGGGCGAGGTGCTGCTGCGCCGCTCCAGGCTACTGGTCGCCCAGGCGGGGCAGCTCGAGGAGCTGGCACACCACATGGAGCAGGGCTGGGAGGCCGAGGTGCGCCTGGTGGTCGATGCCGCCTACCCCAACAGCAAGCTGGTGCGGGCGCTGTCGGCGTTCATGCCGCAGAGCCGCGGCTGCCGGGTGCGCCTGCGCGAGGAGGTGCTGTCCGGGGTCGAGGATGTCCTGCTGGATGGCTCGGCCGACCTCGCCATCACCGCCCTGGATATCACCGGGTATCTCGGCGTCGAACTGGGCGCGGTGGAGTTCGTGGCGGTGGCCCACAGCGCCCACCCGCTGCATCTGCTGCAGCGCAAGCTGAGCTCCCAGGATCTCGAGTCGCAGCTGCAGATCGTCGTGCGCGACACAGGTCAGCATCGCCCGCGCGACAGCGGCTGGTTGGGCGCCGAGCAGCGCTGGACGGTCGGCAGCCTCGCCACTTCTGTATCATTCGTTTCCAGCGGCCTGGGCTTTGCCTGGCTGCCGCGCCACCTGATCCGGCGTGAACTCGAGGACGGCATACTCAGGGCGCTGCCAATGATTCAGGGCGGCGTCCGCCGTCCACAGTTTCACCTGTACACCAACAAGGACAAGGCTCTCGGGCCGGCTACGCAGATCCTCATGGGGCTGATCACCGCCCAGAACGCCGACCCGCTGGCACCGCCCGGACGCTGAGGCCGGGCGACTCCACCGCAGCAAGGGCAGCCGCCTGCCCGTCACTACAACAGGAAACCCACCATGCTCAAAAAGCTCACCCTCGCCGCCTGCTCCGTGCTGCTGGCTGGCAACCTGCTCGCCGCCGACAACCCGCGCGTGCTGCTCAATACCAGCCACGGCGAGATCGAAGTGGAACTGGAGGCGGAAAGGGCACCCATCAGCGTCGAGAACTTTCTCCAGTACGTGGAGAGCGGCCACTACGACGACACTATCTTCCACCGCGTGATTCCGGGGTTCATGGTCCAGGGTGGCGGTTTCACCGAAGACATGAACCAGAAGGACACCCTCGCGCCGATCCGCAACGAGGCCGACAACGGCCTGCACAACGTGCGCGGCACCCTGGCGATGGCTCGCACCTCGGCGAAGGACTCGGCCACCAGCCAGTTCTTCATCAACCATCGCGACAACGCTTTTCTCGACCACGGCTCGCGCGACTTCGGCTACGCCGTGTTCGGCAAGGTGGTGCGCGGAATGGACGTGGTCGACCAGATCGCCCAGGTGCCCACTGGTCGCCAGGGCATGATGCAGGACGTTCCGCGTGAACCGGTGAAGATCATTTCCGCTCAGAAGCTCTGACCCGGGCGGCCGCTGCCGCCGCAGCGGCCCCCCACTCCCCGTCGCCTCGCGGAACATCCATGCTATTCCGTCGTTTCGAAAACATCATCGACCCCTTCCGCGAGGGGCCTGCGCCCCGGCCGGGCCAGGGCATCGTCCGTTTCTACCTCCATTACCTGCGCCAGGTCTGGCCGGTGATGCTCGCGCTACTGGTGGTGGGTTTCTTTACCGCCCTGGTGGAGGTGGCGCTGTTCGAGTTTCTCGGCCGATTGATCGACATGGTCAACCAGACCCCGGCCGAAGCGTTCTTCGCCAGCCACGGCCGTGAACTGCTGTGGATGGCGGCCGTGGCGTTGCTGATCCGGCCGCTGGTGTTCACCCTGCACGACCTGCTCATCCACCAGACGCTGTCGCCCAGCCTGACCAACCTGATCCGCTGGCAGAACCATCGCTACCTGTTGCGCCAGAGCCTGAGCTTTTTCCAGAACGACTACTCCGGACGCCTCGCCCAGCGGGTCATGCAGACCGGCCCGGCGCTGCGCGAGTCGGCCGTGCAGGTGGTCGATGCGCTCTGGCATGTGATCCTCTACGCCGGCATCGCCCTGTACCTGTTCGCCCAGGCCGATCTGCGCCTGATGCTGCCGCTGGCGGGCTGGATCCTCGGCTACATCCTCGTGCTCTGCTATTTCGTGCCCCGGGTGCGCCAGCGCTCGGCTGCCGCGTCCGCGGGGCGTGCCAGGGTGATGGGACGGGTGGTGGACGGCTACACCAACATCATGACCCTCAAGCTGTTCGCCCACTCGAAGGACGAGGAAGCCTATGCACGAGCGGCGATGAGCGATCTGGTGCAGCGCTTTCGCAGCCAGTCGCGCCTGATCAGCGGCATGGACATCACCATCACCCTGATGAGCGGCGTGCTCATCGCCGGTACCGTCGGCCTCGCGCTGTGGCTGTGGAGCATCGGCGAGATCAGTATCGGGGCCATTGCCCTGGCCAGCGGCCTGGTGATCCGCATCAACAACATGTCCGAATGGATCATGTGGGTGGTCAACGGCATTTTCGAGAACGTCGGCACTGTCCAGGACGGCATGCGCACCATCGTCCAGCCGGTGGAGCTGGTCGACCGCCCCGACGCCAGGCCGCTGACGATCAGCCGCGGCGACGTGCGTTTCGAAGGGGTCGGCTTTGGCTATGGCCCGGACCGCCCTGTCATCGAAGGACTCGATCTGGCGGTGCGTCCGGGCGAGAAGATCGGCCTGGTCGGACCTTCCGGGGCCGGCAAATCGACCCTGATGAACTTGCTGCTGCGCCTCTACGACCTGCCTGGCGGGCGCATCCTCATCGATGGCCAGGACATCGCCGGGGTCACCCAGGAGAGCCTGCGCGCGCAAATCGGCGTGGTCACCCAGGACACCTCGCTGCTGCACCGCTCGATCCGCGAGAATCTGCGCTATGGCCGGCCTGACGCGAGCGAGGAGCAGGTGCTCGAAGCCCTGCGAGGTGCGCGCGCCGATGCGTTCGTCGCCGACCTGCGCGACGGCGACGGCCGCAGCGGGCTGGATGCCCAGGTGGGTGAGCGTGGGGTGAAGCTCTCCGGTGGCCAGCGCCAGCGCATCGCCATCGCCCGGGTGCTGCTGAAGAACGCGCCGATCCTGCTGCTGGACGAAGCGACCTCGGCGCTGGACTCGGAAGTCGAAGCGGTGATCCAGGAAAGCCTCGAAACCCTCATGGAGGGCAAGACCGTCATCGCCATCGCCCACCGCCTGTCCACCATCGCCCGCATGGATCGCCTGGTGGTGATGGACCAGGGCCGCATCGTCGAAACCGGCACCCACGCCGAACTCATCGCCGCTGGCGGCCTGTATGCCCGGCTCTGGCAGCACCAGACCGGGGGTTTCGTGGGAGTCGAATAAAGGCAGCGCCAAGGCCGTCAGGCTCGCTCACCGTGCAGGCGAACCCGCGCCCTCCGCTACTCCTCCACCTGCCGATACGGCAATGCCTCGCGGGCGGCGGCGGCGTAGCGGTGGATGCCGGCCTGCTCTTGCTGAAGAAAGCCGGCGACCGCGTCGCGCAGGCCGGGGTGTACCAGGTAATGCCATGAACGGGTGATGACGGGCTCGAAGCCGCGGATCAGCTTGTGCTCGCCTTGGGCGCCGGCGTCGAAGTGGCTGCAGCCCATGGAGATGGCCTGCTCGATGCCCTGATAGAAGCAGGTTTCGAAATGCAGCCGGTCGAACTCGGCCAGCGAACCCCAGTAACGCCCATATAGCCGCTGGCCATCGCTCAGGCAGAAGGCCATCGCCACCGGCCTCGCCTGTTGTAGCGCGAAGACCACGCGAATGGACTCGGGCATGCGCTCGGCCAGGAGGCTGAAAAACGCGCGCCTGAGGTAAGGCGCCTGGCCGCGGACCCGATAGGTGTTGGCGTAGCAGGCGTAGACGAAATCCCAGTCCGCCTCGCTCAGGGCCGCTCCGTCGTGCCACTGGAAGTCGATGCCCTGCGCGGCGACCTGCTCCCGCTCCTTGCGCATCTGCTTGCGTTTGCGTGAGGCCAGCGCGTCGAGAAAGTCCTGGAAGTCCCGGTAGCCCCTGTTGTGCCAGAGAAACTGGCAACCGAGACGCTCCATCCAGCCCGCCCGCGAGGCGATCACCCGGTCGGCGAGCGCCTCGGTGAAATTCACATGAAGCCCGGACATGCCCTGCGCCAGCAGGGTATCGATCAGCTCATCGAGCAGCGCACCAGCGGCCTCCGGCTCACCCAGCAGACGCGGCCCGACCACCGGGGAAAAGGGCACGGCACAGAGCAGCTTGGGGTAGTAGAGGATCCCGGCACGATGGCAGGCATCGGCCCAGGCCCAGTCGAACACGTATTCGCCGTTGGAATGGCTTTTGCGATACACCGGCAATGCCGAGCGCAGCGCTCCCTGCGCGTCGTGCCATAGCCGGTGCGCCGGCAGCCAGCCTGTGCCGGGGCCTACGCTGCCGCTGTCTTCCAGGCTGGACAGGAAAGCATGGCGCAAAAAGGGCTGCGCCGTAGGCAACAGGGCGTCCCAACTGGCGGCATCGACTTCGGTGAGGGAAGAAAGCGTCTGGATAGGCATGGGCGCAGTGTGGCGCGATGCGCAGCGGAAAAAAAGCGCAGCTTGTTCATCTCCTGTTCATTCCCTGCCCATCCTCGATTCAGGCAGGGCCTCTAGCATGGGGCTCGATTTCCACGACAGACAGGTATGTACCCGTGATCAAGCGAAACCTCGCCCTCCCCGCTTTCATTGCCACTGCCCTCGCCCTTGGCGCCGGTGCCGTCTCGGCGGAGGTAGTAAACAACAACATTACCGAAGCCGAGGTAAAGGCAGCGCAGGAAGCCTGGGGCCAGGCGCTCATCCAGATCAGCGACCGCTACGCCGCCGACGGCATCGACAAGGCCCGTGAAAAGGCCGAACAGGTGCTGGATGCCGCCTACGGCTACGGGCAGGGCGCGGTGCTGTTCAAGCCGACCCTCGCCAGCGGCGAGCAGACCTTCCGCATAGCCAGGGAAGGTGCGCTGGCCTATTTCGTCGGCCATGACGAGAGCTATCCGGACGACAGCGGTTTCGCCCTCAAGGGCTGGAAGAGCTACAGCTTCGAAAACGCCGCGGTGTACATCAACGGCGATCTCGCGCTGACCACCGGCCATGTCAGGCTGACCGACGCCGACGGCCAGGAAACCATCGTGGACAAGAGCTGGGCCTTCAAGAAGGACGAGCAGGGCGCCCTGCGCATCGTGCTGCATCACTCCTCGCTGCCCTACGCTCCCGGCTATTGACGCACATCCGGTTACCTTGCAGCGCGCCCGGCCGATTGCGGCCGGTCCGCCGCGCTGCAATGCTCGCCCTTCCCCGATGAAACCCGGCAGGTGCGCCGTTGTTCCGTAACAAGCTCTGGTTGTCCTTTGGCGTCCTGATCATCCTCGCACTGTCCCAGGCGATCGCCGCCTACTGGTCGCATAACGTCGCGGCTTTTCATATCGAGCGCGGCCGATTGTCCAACCAGATGCTTTCCGAATTCATCGCCCTGGGGGCCGACAAGCAGCGCCTGAAGGTCTGGCTGGCCGAGTACCTGCTGCTGGAAAACAAGAACACCCACGACCGCGACGCGTTGTTCGCCAACATGCAGCAGCGACTGGAAGCGCTGAACGCGCTGGCAGTGCGGGACCAGCTGCTGGGCCGCTCGCCCGACGACCTCACCCAGATCAGCCGCCAGGTGAAGGCACTGTCCTTTCTTGAAGCCAACGTGCTGACCCTTGAACGTGTCCTGCGTACCTGGGAAATTGCCAAGTATCCCTCCAGGGAGCGCTGGGCCGCGCTGATCCAGGCGTTCGATTACCTCGAGACGACAGACCTGCGCGAACTGGTCGCCGACGCCATCGAGCTGCAGCGTGAGCGCGCGGCCCGCTCCGAGCAGGCCGCGGTCGAGGCCCTGCAGCGGGTGCGGGTGACCATCGTGCTGCTGGGGATTCTCGGCAGCGCACTGGCCATCCTGCTCGGCGTACTGCTGGTGAGCTCGCTGTACCGGCCGATCAACGCGCTGCTCGAAGGCACCGAGCAGCTGCGCTCCGGCGCGCTGGCGCACCGTATCGCCATCTCCGGACCTACCGAATTCGCCGCGCTGGCGCGCCAGTTCAATCGCATGGCCGAACACATCCAGGCAGCCAAGGAAAAGGACGCCGGCTACACCCGGCTGGTGGAAGAAGAGGTGCGCGCCCGCACCGCACAGCTGGAACAGGCCATCGCCCAGTTGCAGGACGCCGAACGGCGCCAGCGGCGCTTCTTCGCCGATGTCAGCCACGAACTGCGCACCCCGGCGACCGCCATCATCGGCGAAGCCGAGATCATGCTGCGCGGAGGGGAGAAATGCCCCGACGACTATCGGGAATCGCTGCAACGCATCCTGGAATCCGGAAGTGGCCTCGCTCGACGCATCGACGATCTGCTATTGCTCATCCGCAGTGACAACAACCTGCTGCGGCTCGAACACAGCGCGCTGCTGTTGCCCGACTGCTGGGCCTTGATGCTCAAGGAGCTGGACCGTCTGGCCGTCGCGCAATCGGCCGAACTGCAGAGCCGGGTCGAAGCGGCACCAGGCTGGCAACAGCAGCGGGTGGTGCTCGACCTGGACAAGTTCCTCATGGTGATCCGAGTGATCGCCGACAACGCGCTCAAATACTCGGTCCCGCCGGCCAGGCTCGAGGCCAGCCTGGCGGTCGAGGCCGGGCGCTATCTGCGGCTCGCCATCCGCGACCAGGGCATCGGCGTACCGCCCGATGAACTGCCGCAACTCTTCGAGCGGCACTTTCGCGGCGCCCGGGCGCGCAAACAGTGTCCGGAAGGGCTGGGCATCGGCCTGACCATCGCCAGCCGGATCGTCGAGGCCATGGAAGGTGAGCTGTCGATCCACAGCGACGGAACCCAGGGCGCCGAGGTGATCCTGAAGCTACCGCTCGCCAGGTTGTCCTAGCCCCATGAACATTCTCATCATCGAAGACGACAAGCGCGTCGCCAGCTTTCTCGAACGCGGCCTGAAAGCCGAAGGCTATCGGGTCGCCACCCTGCATGACGGCGAACACGCCCTGCCCTTCATCCGCCAATACCGGCCCGATGTGATAGTGCTCGACCGGATGCTGCCCCACCTCGACGGCATGGAGATCTGCCAGCGGATACGCGCCAAGGGCATCGATACCCGGGTGCTGATGCTTTCGGCACTCTCGGAGGTGGAGGAACGGATCGCCGGCCTGCGGGTCGGCGCGGACGACTACCTGGGCAAGCCCTTTCACTTCGAGGAACTGCTGGCGCGGGTGGGGGCGCTGGGCAAGCGCGGTGCGGGTCCGGGCACCGATATCCTGCAGGTGGGTGACCTCTCCTTCGCGCGTGACAGCATGCAGGTACGCCGCGGCGACCGGGTGATCCGCCTGACCGCCAAGGAGCTGGGCATCCTCGAGCTGCTGATGGCCGCGCCGGGCAAGGTCTTCAGTCGCGAGCGCATCCTCGCCAGCGTCTGGGGTGTCCACGAGGATCCGCTGACCAACGTGGTGGATGTCTACATGGGCCGGCTGCGCAAGAAGATCGACGAAGGCCAGTCCCTGCGCCTGCTGCAGACGCTGCGCGGCATCGGCTACTTCATCTCGGCCGACGCAGCCTGACCCCCCGCTCAGAATCGGCATAGGGGGCGGCCTTGATAGGCCGCTCCCCTGCCACACCTCCCGGCATGCGCTCGCGGCTTCGCTCCACGCTTCCTTCCCTCACTCGGTCACCCTCATGCAGTTGCGCTTCACTTCGTTCGCTGTGGTCAACTCACGGCGGGACTCTTACCCGCAAGATTGCGCCCATGCTGGGCGCACCAAAAAAAGCCCCGCCGAAGCGGGGCCGCCAAGAAGGCGGGTAAGGGAGCATACATCCAGGAGCTTACCGGGGGCAGATGACGGCGACGTTACCGTCGTCCTCCGGCTCGCCGGGTCGCCTGACCCGCGTCAGGTCTACTGCTTCGCCCACTCCTGGAAAGCCTTCCGGCTTTCCGGGCTGAGCATCAACCACAGTTGCTGCAGCATGCTCAGGGTTGCATCGCTGTGCGGGAGGGTCTGCGAAGGCACGGCCGCTCTGGACGGAACGGGCACCGCGGCACTGGTCGCAGCGGCCTGGGCACCATTCGGCGGCTCGACGGTGGTCTGCGTGTAGCTGGTGGAACCGCCGCCAAGCAACTGGTTCACGGCGGAAGTCGGCTCAGCCCCCCGCTGCGTCTCGATACGCTCGCCGGTGCGCTGATTCGTTGACCATCCGGCAAAGGAATCCTTCATGGCCCTCGCCTCCTGCAGGTTGGCCGGCTCATCGTACTCCAGCTTCCAGACATCACCCGCACGGCCGTTCAGGCGATACACCGCACTGCGCGTGCGGACGATTTCGTGACTGAGGCCACCGCCGATATCGAAGCCGTTCTTGTAATATGCATTGATTTGGTATTCGCCCGGCTGCAAATGCAGCGTTCTGTTCGCGGTACCGAAGGCCGAGTTGGCCAAAGGCACTTCCTGGCCGTTGATGTCCACTACCTCCAGGGTGCTGGGCATTTCCACTACCACAACTTTCGTCCTGGGCAGCTCGGAGCCGGAATACAACTTCACATGGGATTGCTGCGCACAACCAGCTAACAGGCCAACAATGGCAACCCAGAAAATACCACGCATGAAAACTCCTTGGACACGACCAGCGAATGGGCTGATTGCACGAACCGCAATTGCCGACCTGTTAATTACAACCTGACAGCAAGAATAAGAACAGACTATTTCAACCTGATTACAAAAGAACCGGGACACTCGCAAGGAGTATCCCGGCTCGGCATTTTCGATTTGATCGAAATCAGAAATCGTAGCGCAGACCCAGGGAGAGACCGGAGGCTTTTTCGCCGAGAGCGCCAGCGGGCGTGGCGGAACGTGCCTGGATCCAGGGGGCCAGGGCCAGGTTGTCATCGTTGTCGAGTACCGCGTAGTTGGCATAGATGCGAACGGCCTTGTCCAGCTTGTGCTCCACACCGACCACCCACATGTCGGCATCGTAGCCTGGGGCGTCCGAATCGCGGGTCATCCACATGGCCTTGAGAGCCGTGTCGGAGGTGATCTTGTATTCGCCGCCCAGACCCCAGGTGTCAGAACTCAGCTGATCACGCAGGGCCTCGGAAGTATTGTCGAAGCCATCATAATCGACAGTCTGGTAAAAACCGACGAGCTTGAAGGCGTCGGTCAGCTTGTAGGCGGCGGCGGCACGGATACCATCGCGCTCACCACGGCCTGTGTCTTGCTCGACAGCCTCATAGGCCAGCGATGCCTCGAGCGGGCCTCCGGCATAGTTCAGCGCCACGCTGATGCCGTCGGAATCCTGATCTTGCTCGACCCATTGCCCTTCGTGAACGGAATAGGCGAGCACTGCGTTGAAGCCGCCGAAATTCGGAGTGGTGTACTGGACCGTGTTGTCATAACGCTCGTCGAAGCGAGCATTGCCGACACGGGTCAGGTTGCGCATGTCACCGACCTGATCACCGAACAGGTTGGCCGGACCGCGAGCCACCTTGAACGGGCTATCGAAACGACCCAGCTGTACGGCACCGAAATTGCCGCCCAGCCCCACGAAGGTATCGCGAGTAGCGAAATCGGTACTGTTTCCATCCCCACTGCCGGTGGTGAAGTTGATCTGCTGTTCGATCTGGAAGAACGCTTTCAGATCGGGATTGATCTGATGATCGCCTTTGAAGCCCAGGCGCGAAGAGTTACTGGAAATGTTGGTTTCGGAGTAGTCGTCACCGTCGTCCAGGAAGTCAGTGGAGACGTGCACGCGACCATAGATATTGACTTCCGCCGCAGCCAGGGCAGGCATCACGGCAGCAGCACTTACAACAATCGCAATCAACTTCTTCATCATCAGAAAGCTCCAGAGCTCCATTGGGTTTTGTACAACTTCGTCCTATTAGTGACGTAAGGGTTGGCTGTTTCGGTCGAAGCGGAGTATGGAAATCGAATGTGACAGAACGCTTACTGGATTATGAAAATTTTAAGCTGGAGAAACTTTTCCGTTAAAAAGAGGAAGGTCGAAAGGCAGCGATGGAAACTCAGGATCCCGGCTCAAGTACGGACACCAGGCACTAGCAGAAGAAAAAATGAAAAGTTACGGCAAGGCACAGAGCGGCGGCTTTTGCAAGTTTGCCAATATCAACGGGCGAAAGGACCTACTTGCGCGGGGCTCATGCGCCCGGTTCGGCGCCTTCTCGCAAGCCAGGTCTGGGGATAGCGCAACTGTTCGGTGGAAACACGCAGGGCACGCTGTAGCTGCGCCTCGGCGTGCGAGAGAAGTTGTAGTCTCGGCTCAGCATCGAGCGCACCTTGGCCAGCAGCGGGTCGTTGCCATCCCTGGACCAATGACCAGGTCGAGCGGATGAACCGGACAATCAAGGAAGCCACGACCAAAGCGTTTCACTACACCTCGCTCGAAGAGCTCCGGGCGCATATCAAGGACTACCTCTGGGCGTATAACAGCGCTCGTTCGTTACGAGCGCTGAAAGGCCGGACCCCGATGGGTTTTATCCGGGAACAATGGCATAAAGATCCGCAGTCCTTCAAAGACGATCCGAGATTACTTCCCGGGACCAAACACCTGGGGTGAGCCAGGGGTCAGAAGGTGTACTGGGCGCGAAGGACCACGCCGTCACCGGTGTCGTCCCCTGCTTCGTTGGTGACCCGCTCCAGCCTGGCGTGCACATACATCAGGCCGAGCCGCACGCTCTCGCTGGCATACCAGTTGACACCCAGGGTGTGCAGGCGCGCACTGGCATCACCCGGCGTACGGGTTTCGTCGACCTCCAGGTTGTCGTCCTCGACATCCATCCGGCCATAGCGGTAGTACAGCTCCCAGGCACCAAGCCCGGCGTTGTCGGGGGAAATCCGGCTGAAGTCGGCAAGCTCGTACTCGCGGGCCTCTCCGGTCAGGGTATAGGCGACCTGCACGTACCAGCTGCGTCCGGCCAGGTCGCGGGTTACACCCCGCGCTCGAGTGTCTCGGCGCAGATACTCGGCCTGCAGCGACAACGGGCCGCTGGCCCAGGCTGCCTCGAGATTCCAGGCTCGATCATGGCTCCAGGTGCCACGATCGGCATCGTCGCTGCCACCGAGCAACGGCTCGTTACCCTCACTGCCGGCGTCAAAACCGCTGGCGGTCTCGACGCCGTAAAAGCCCAGCGGCGAGCGGTAACGGACATCGGCATTGCCGATCCGGTCGAGGTCACGGCGGGCGAAGCTCACCCCCGCATGCAGCACATCGCCGGCCTGGTGCCGGGGCGCGAACACGGCACGCAGGTTGAACTGGTTGGCATGGTCGCCGTCGTCGTTGGCGTTCTTGCGATAGATCCCGGCGACCACTTGCGTTGAATCGCCCAGTTCCGCCAGCGCCTGCAGCCCCAACCCGTTGTCATGGCTGTTGGCCCAGTTGGCCATGTCATAACCCTGGCTACGCTCGAGGGCAGTGTTCCAGCTGGAGCTGATGGCGTTTTCCAGGCCGAAGTGCGGGTCGAAACGGCCAAAACGCAGCTCCAGCCCCTCCACGCCGCTGTACTCGACAAGTGCCTCGTGGATATGGCCGTCCCGCCGGGTGCCCTGATTGAGGGAAAAATCATAGTTGAACACCAGCTCCCAGTCCCCGTGGATCGTCGAGGTTTCCAGATAGACGCGCCGGAAATAGGCCGTGTTTTGCGCAGAACCATCGTTACTGTACAGGCCGTCGAAGCGGCTGAGGTCAGCCTGGATACGGCCGCCCACCTCGAACTCGAGGTTTTCGGCGACAGCGGTTCCAGCCGCCAACGGGAGAAAGAGCAGAGCGAAGCGATTCATCGGGATATCCGCCGAGCCGGCAGGAGCTGCCGCGATGACAACTCAGACGCCTGATGGAGGAGGATGATTCCGCAGCGGCAGATCGGGAAGCGTCTCTCCTTGGCCACCTGGCCACCCTTGGTGCGGCCTCGCTCGGGTATCCTGAGGCTCTCTTCCCGCCTGGACCTGCCATGAAAGACACCCTTGCCGTACTCATCCGCACCATCAGCTCCGGCTGCATGAGCGAAGACGACATCCTCCGCGTCGCCGACGAGGCCGCCCAGGCCTATGCCGACCCCGAAGCCTTTCTCGCCGCCAATCCCGACATCAACTATGACGCGAGCTTTCCCATCCCGCTGGGCGAATGGGTGGTGGTGGGCAGCCTGCCCGAGACGGTGCTGTTTCAGGCCGACAGCTACGAGGAGCTGTTCGAGCAGATCGTCGCGTCCTTTGGCGCCTCGGTGAATTTCGTGCTCAAACCCAGGCAACTGGCTCGAACCGAAGCGAAAAAAGCGCTCAACCGGATTCAGGTACAACTTTCCAGCCTTTACCCTGAAAAGGGCGGCTATGTGCTGGTCGATTTCAGCGAACCGCTGGACGACGCGCTCCAGGCGGTACTGGTCTATGCCTGCGACTTGCCGGAGGCCCTGGCGCTGGCGGTGGAGGCCGGCATCTTCGCCGCACCCTCCCTGCGCGACGACTGAGATCGCAGAGGCGTCAAGAGGTACGAGAGCCCGTTGTGGTCGATCTCCTGCATCAGGGCCAGCAGTCGACCGATATCACCCGGCGGAAAGCCCACCCGGGCAAACCAGTTGAGGTAGTTTCCGGGCAGGTCGGCGATCAGCCGGCCCTTGTATTTGCCGTAGGGCATGGCCTGGGTCACCAGGCGTTGCAGGTCTTCGGGTTGCATGGCAGCTGCGCGGTGGCCAGTCGAGCGGGCAATGGTGCAGGATGGCGCTTCGGCTTGTCCAAGCCCAATCCCAAGGGTCCGATGGAGAACACACGATGACCGAGGAATCCGACCGCAAGCCTGATGCCGGAGTACTCGACGATGCCACCCTGGCATTTGCCGAGCGCGTATTCGACGCGGCCCGCAAGGGCGACTGCGCCTCGCTGCGCCCGGTGCTCGAGCAGGGCCTGCCGGCCAACCTGCGCAACCACGCGGGCGACAGCTTGCTGATGCTGGCCAGCTACCACGGCCACCTGGAAACCGCTCGCGCCCTGCTCGAACAGGGTGCCGACCCGCTGCTGGCCAACGATCGTGGGCAGACGCCGCTCGCCGGTGCCGCCTTCAAGGGCGACCTGGCCATGGTCCGGCTGTTGCTGGAGCACGGCGCCGACGTGGAAAGCCCCTCCCCTGACGGCAAGACCGCGCTGATGATGGCCGCCATGTTCAACCGTACCGAAATCGCCGAATACCTCATCGCCCAAGGCGCGAACCCCAACGCCCGGGATGCCAACGGCGTCACCCCGCTCGCCGCCGCCGCCATGTCGGGGGCCACCGACACCCACGCCCTGCTCGAGCGGCTGTAGGTCGGGTTAGCCGAAGGCGTAACCCGACAGCGAGCCCGGCCAAATCGCCCCCATCGTTGGATTACGCTTCGCTAATCCAACCTACACGCCCGTAGGTCGGGTTAGCCGAAGGCGTAACCCGACAGCGAGCCCGGCCAGATCGCCCCCATCGTTGGATTACGCTTCGCTAATCCAACCTACGCGCCCGTAGGTCGGGTTAGCCGAAGGCGTAACCCGACAGCGAGCCCGGCCAGATCGTCCCCATCGTTGGATTACGCTTCGCTAATCCAACCTACGCGCCCGTAGGTCGGGTTAGCCGAAGGCGTAACCCGACAGCGAGCCCGGCCAGATCGCCCCATCGTTGGATTACGCTTCGCTAATCCAACCTACACGCCCGTAGGTCGGGTTAGCCGAAGGCGTAACCCGACAGCGAGCCCGGCCAGATCGTCCCCATCGTTGGATTACGCTTCGCTAATCCAACCTACGCCCCGCCGTAGGTCGGGTTAGCCGAAGGCGTAACCCGACAGCGAGCCCGGCCAAATCGCCCCCATCGTTGGATTACGCTTCGCCAATCGAAACCGCGCCTATGCCACATGCCATCATTGAGCCATCATTTTTTCTCAACCGATCTAGACTACAGGCGAGCCGATTGCTTTTTTCCAACACAAGGATGGAGAAATGCTCTTGCACTGGCCGTCACCTCTTTCAACCTTCGTCCTCATCTCCGTGGTCATCTCGCTGGCCGGAGGCGTGGCGCTCGCCGGTACGCTGGGCGAGCCCCCGGAGGTTCCTAAGTGGCTGAGCTACGGATTGATGCTCTCGCTGCTGGCCTGGGTCGCCCTGATCTACCTCGGCTGGCGCAACCGGCGGTTGTGCCGGGCGCTGCGGGCCAGTCAGCTTGCCGAACGTGACATGCGTGCAAGCGAGGAGCGCCACCGGCTGCTGGCAGACAACGCCACCGACGTGATCTGGACCATCGATCTGATGGGCAACCTCACCTACATCAGCCCCTCGGTGGAACGTCTACGCGGCTTCTGCCCGGAGGAGGCCATGCAGCAGAGCCTGGAGCAGTCCATGAACGCCGACTCGGCAAGGCAGCTGCGTCATTACCTGCAGCGCTTCCAGACCGCACTGCAGCAAGACGAAGGCATCGAGGACTTCCGGGGCGAGCTGGCCCTGACCCGCCGCGACGGCAGCCATGTCTGGACCGAAGCCACGGTCAGCCAGATGCGCAGTCACCATGGCGTGTTCATCGGGCTGATCGGTGTGTCCCGCGATGTCACCGCGCGGCGCGAGGCCGAGGCGCGCATCTATCACATGGCCCGCCACGACGGGCTGACCGACCTGCCCAACCGCGCGCTGTACAGCGATCGCCTGCGCCAGGCCCTGGCCTATGCGACCCGACACCAGACACGCCTGGCCGTACTCTTTCTCGATCTCGATCGCTTCAAGCCGATCAACGACACCTTCGGCCACGACGTCGGCGATCTGCTGCTCAAGGCCGTGGCCAGCCGGCTGCGCGCCTGCCTGCGTGCCGAAGACACTCTGGCGCGGGTTGGCGGGGACGAGTTTCTGGTACTGCTGAGTCCGGTCCTCGATAGACAAGGGGCTCTGGATGTCGCGGCCAAGCTGCACGACGTTCTCACCGAGCCCTTTGACGTGGCCGGGCAGCGTCTGGAGATTTCCTCGAGTATCGGCGTTGCCCTGTTTCCCGAGCATGGCCGCACCGAGCGCGAACTCTACAAGCACGCCGACCAGGCCATGTACAACGCGAAAAAGCGCGGCCGAAGCGAGGTTCGGATGTATCAGGACCTACCGGCCTGAAACACTCAGTTGCTCAGGCTGGACACCGCCAGCTGGCGCAGTTGCTGGCTCTTCTGCTGCTTGTAGTTGCGTGCCACTTCGGGAATGACCGCCGGCCTGCCATGCTCCATCCAGTTGCGCAGGCGAGTTGCATCGCCGAAGCGCGACTGCTTGCCGTAGGAGTCGAGCAGCACCATGGCCACCGGGCGCTGGTTGACGTCAGCCAGCATCACCAGGCAATGGCCGGCGGCGTTGGTGAAGCCGGTCTTGCTCACATGAATGTTCCAGTCGCCCTTGCGCACCAGCGGGTTGGTATTGAAGAAGCTGAGCGCGTAGTTCGGCTTGCGAAAGAAGGCATCGCCGTTGGGGAAGGTACTCATCTCGCGGATGGCCGGATATTCGCGCGAGGCCTTGAGCAGGGTGACCAACTCACGGGCGGTCGACACGTTCATGGCTGACAGGCCGGTGGGTTCGGCGAAGCGGGTGCGGGTCATGCCCAGCTCACGGGCCTTGGCGTTCATTGCCGCGACAAAGGCCGCATGCCCGCCCGGGTAGTGGTGGGCGAGCGCCGAGGCCGTGCGGTTCTCCGAAGACATCAGGGCCAGGCGTAGCAGCTCGCGGCGGCTCAGCTGGCTGTCGACACGTACCCGGGAGAAGACATTCTTCAACTCATGGGTGTCGCGGATGGTCACGGTGAGCAGCTCGTCCATCGGCTGGCGCGCATCGAGTACCACGATGGCGGTCATCAGCTTGGT
The DNA here is from genome assembly GCF_042648805.1 of Stutzerimonas tarimensis. Taxonomy (NCBI): domain Bacteria; kingdom Pseudomonadati; phylum Pseudomonadota; class Gammaproteobacteria; order Pseudomonadales; family Pseudomonadaceae; genus Stutzerimonas; species Stutzerimonas tarimensis. The sequence continues at coordinate 427,326 of NZ_JBHRXZ010000024.1, forward strand.
GATGGAGGCGATGGGCACCACCACATCAGGCAGGCTGGAATAGATTTCCCCGCCATTGCTCAGATCGACCACCAGTGCACTGGTTGAGGCGAGTTCGAGGCGGGCCTGGGATGCGGCGACCGGAGCGGCGGCAGCGGCGTGGGTAACAGGAACAGGCATGACCGCAGCGCAGGCGAGCAGCAGGCTGCAAAGGGGCAGAATCTTCCGTGCGAACATGGGTAGAGGCTCTAGATGAAGAGATGACGGGGCCTGTGAGCATTCTATTAGCAACGCAGCGAAACCGCCTCAGTCCTTGCACGAAAAAATCGTTTCGTTTCGCTTGCCCGAGCTGATTCCCGCAGTCAGGGGGCGCAGGGCAAGGTAGCTACGGGAAAAGGCAGGTCATCCGACCGGGCCGGCTGGCCTGCCGCCTGCTGAGGTCAGTCCTGAGGATTGCAACGCAGCGTGGCGCGGCTGGTGGCGCTGCTGTAACCCCTGCTCATGCGCATGGTTGCGCTCTCACCCGGCTCGATGGACACAGGCATGCTGTCGTCCATCAGGGTTTCGGTCGCGCCCGGCTCGAGTTCGCAGGTCACGGTGACGTCACTGTTATTGGTGAGCCTCAGCACCTGGGGACCTGCACCAGTGCCCGGTCCGGGCCCGGCGGCACCCGCGACGCCGGTCGTCTCCACGTCGATATCCAATCCGCCGAGTTCCTTGTCCAGCTCCATGTCCGAGGCGGCGCTGGCCAGCCAGGGGAGGCAACCGGCCAGGGCGAGGGTCATCAGGATCTTTCTTTTCATTGTCGTTCTCCAGGAAAGTGAGTGGGCATCGCCCACGTCAGTTATAGAAAGACGCTCCTCCCCAGGAGTTCTGGCACCCCCGTCACGCGCGCCAGAGAACAGGTCGCAACGCGCGTGCTAGACGCGTGCTGCGAGACAATGTTTTTTTTATTCGGGGATGGGCTCGGCCTCGACGTCATCAGCGGTGACATCCACCGTACCGGCGCCGGTAGGCCCATCGGCCTCACGGCAACCCAGAACGGCGTAGGGTTGCCCCGGCGTGTACTCACCTGGCACCCGCATGATGGTTTCTTCGTTGGGGTTGACGCTGAAGGCGGTGGGCGACAGTGCCGCGGTACGGTCCTCCGGTGGCACCTCGAAGGTGCAGGAGACCATCTGCCCGCTGTGGTTGATCACCTTCACCGCCCGGGTGCCGATGATGCCAGCGTCGCCTACCGGGATACCCATGGGTTCGATGCCCAGGTCGAGGTCACCGATATCCGCGATTATTTCCACCTCTTCCTGAGCCTGGGCCAACGCCAGGGTCCAGGGAGTAGTCAGGGCCAGCCCGCAAGCCACCAGCAATTTGTTCATGTCGTCCTCCTGCCTAAGATCAGTTTCATTAGAAGAGTCCCTGCGCCCGAAGGTTCGGTGAAGGCGCCACACGCAGGGCTCAATGTGCAAACAGGTGTGAACGGCTTAGACTCTGGCATTAACACCGCCCGAGAATCCCCTCCTTGAACGCTCTTCCCCTGCTGGCCCTTACGCTTATGCTGATCGCACCCGCCGCTGCCGGGCAGGGAACGCTACGCGTGTCGGCGAGCGACAGCTGGGCCATGCCGATGCTGGGATATCAGAATGGCAAACCCATCAATGGCATTTTCCATGACATCTACCAGCGAATCGGGGAAAAGGTCGGGCGCGAGGTGGAATTGCTGACGATGCCGAGGCAGCGCCTGCAGCAGGCAGTGGAGCGCGGCGAAATCGATGTACGCTGCTACGTCAGTCCGGCCTGGCTCACCGAGTCCCATCATCGCTACATCTGGAGCATGCCGTTCATGATCCAGCGCGACGTGCTGGTGGCGCGCGCCCCGGCCACGCTACCGGTCGAGCCGGAGCAGCTGTCGGGGCAGCGCATCGGCACGGTGCTCGGCTTCGTCTACACCAGTCTGCAGCCGCTTTTCGATAGCGGCACGCTGATCCGCGAGGACGCGCGCACCCAGGAGCAGGTACTCGCGATGCTGCGGGCCGGGCGCCTGGACTATGCGGTAAGCAACGAGCTTACGCTGAACTGGTCCAATCGCGGCCAGGGGCCACGCCTCTACGAAGTCGCTGAATTGGACACCGATTGGGTCGCGTGCCTGGTTCGCGACGACCCGGAGGTACCCACCATGGCAATACTGCGGGCGCTGGTGCAGATGCGCCTGGCGGGCGAGTTCGAGGCGATTCTCGATCGCTACCGCTGAAGCGGAAACCGCTCAGCCGTAACGCTTGAGCGCCTCGATGGCCAGGCCGCTGCCGATGCTGCCGAAGGTATTGCCCTCCACTGACCGGGCCCCCGGCAGCATCGCGGCGACCCGCTGACGAAGCGCCGGAATGCCACTGGAGCCGCCGGTGAAGAAGACGGTGTCGACCCCATCGGCACGGACTCCAGCGTCCTGCAGCAGCCGGCCAATGCTCTGGCTTACGCGCTCCAGCGGACCCTTGATGGCCGCCTCGAACAGACTCCGATCCAGCTCGACAGCGAGCCCGGCTTCGATCCGCTGCAGGTCCACCAGGCGCGCCGGCTCCCTGGTGAGGGCGATCTTGCTCTGCTCCACCTCCATGGCCAGCCAGTGGCCGGCGCGCTGGTCAATCAGGCGAAACAGGCGGTCGATGCCGCTGGGATCCTCGATGTCGTAGCGCATGCTCTTGAGCGCCCGCTGCGAGGCCGGGGCGTAGACCGCGTTGATGGTGTGCCAGGTCGCCAGGTTCAGGTGCGTGCTGGTGGGCATCGGCGCTCCGCTCTTCATCTGGCTGCCATAACCGAACTGTGGCATCACCCCCTGCAGACTGAGCTGCTTGTCGAAGTCGGTACCGCCCACGTGTACGCCGCCGGTGGCGAGGATGTCGGTCTGGCGGTCGGCCAACTGACGTCGCTCGGGCGAAAGACGCACCAGCGAAAAATCCGAGGTGCCCCCGCCGATATCGACGATCAGCACCAGCTCCTCGCGATCCAGGGTCGATTCATAGTCGAAGGCCGCGGCGATCGGCTCGTACTGGAAGGACACCTCGCTGAAACCGAGGCTCCGGGCCACCGCTTCCAGCGTATCCTGCGCCTCCCGGTCAGCGGCACTGTCGTCGTCGACGAAGAAAACCGGCCGTCCCAGCACCACCTCGTCGAAAGCGCGCCCGGCATGGGCCTCGGCACGTGACTTGAGCTCGCCGAGAAACATCCCGAGGATCTGCTTGAAGGGCAGGCTGCTGCCCAGCACGGTGGTTTCACTCTTGAGCAGCGAGGAGCCCAGCAGGCTTTTCAGCGAGCGCATCAGGCGCCCGTCGTAGCCCTCGAGGTACTCCGCCAGAGCCTGTCGCCCATAGGCTGGACGACGCTCTTCGAGATTGAAGAAGACCACCGAGGGCAGCGTGATCTTGCCGTCTTCCAGCGCGATCAGCGCGCTCTGCTCGGGACGCCACCAGCCTACGGTGGAGTTGGAAGTACCAAAGTCGATGCCGAGGGCGCGGGCGGGATGGGTGGACATTGCCGAGGCTCCAGAAAAACGGCCGGGCAGTTTAGAGAGCTCTCCCCGCCCGCGCCAGCTGAACCGACAACGGGGCCGCCTTTCAGGGCTCTTCTACCTCGAACTCATGGGGGAAGCCCAGCCCGCCATGGAGCGGGTGCCCGTCCAGGTAGATCTCCAGGAAGCTATCATTCTCGCGCTGGTCCACCACCTGCCGTACGGACCCGTCGTAGAAATGCACGCGCTTGCCCTGAACCAGCAGTGCGCGGTTTCCCGCGGTGTTTTCCATCAGCAGGGCGGGCAGCCAGCGATGCATGCCGTTGCTCCAGTGCGGGTCGGTCAGGTCGTAGGGCGCCTGGTTCGGGTGGGGGTTGATCAGGGGCAGCAGCTGTGGCGCATCAGCCTCAATGCGACGGGCGCGACAGCCCTGAAGCCTCAACCCGGCGAGGCTGTCGTTGCGGGTGGTCAGGCGAAAGCCGAAGCGGTTTTCACCGGGCCTGACCAGCGCCACCGGATAGGTCCACTGCTCCGCCCGGGGATCGATGGACACGTAGCCCTCGGCATCCTTGGCGTAATTGAGATTGTTGCGCGCCAACAGCAGGGTCCCGCGGGAGAACCTCGCGCGGTAGTCCAGACGCACCTCGTAGTGCCCCAGGCGATCGGTCTCGATAATCACCTCGGGAGCCTCGCCGTTGCTTACCCGGCAGCCGATGGTCTGCCATTCGCGCACCCGGGACGGGACCCAGACCTGTGTGCCCGGTGAGCTCGAGCCTCGCTCATAGCCACGCAACAGGGGTTCGTAGAACCACCAGCTACTGCTCAGCAACCAGCCCGACCAGAAATTCAGATAGGCCGGTGCGCCGGTGACAACCACCTCTGGCCGGCTCGCCATGACCTCGGCGAATTCGCCACGGGCGGGCCCCAGCGCATGGATCAACGCGTCGGTGGGCGTCCCGCCGAACGAAGCGGTGGCGGCACTCCACAGACCCCAGTAGTCCTCGACGATCCGTTGCCCCCGCAGGGCCGTCCCCTGCTCCACATAGACCGCCCATTCCGGCGGCAGGTAAGCGCCCAACGGCTCCGACCAGACGAAGCGTTCCGGCTGCGTCTGGCGTGCCTGAAGCGCTTGCTGGTGCTGCCAGACCGGCTTGAGGCTGGTCGCCATGGCCACCAGCGCCACTAGCGGAGCCGCTACCAGCCACCAGCGCAGGCGAAAATGCTCCAGCAGCCACAACACCAGCGCCAGGGGCGCCAGATAGACCACCAGCCGGCTCCAGAACAGGTATGCCGCGGCATAACCGAAGTCGACGTGACCAGCCCCCGCCGAGATCAGCCCGCCCAGGAGCAAGGTGGCGCCTATTGTGGTCAGCAACCACAGGCTGAACGAACGCGACACCGCAGCGACCAGGGCCAGCCCTGGCAGTACCCAGAACCAGCCGCCAATGGCCGGGCCGAGAAACCGGCCGTAGAGGTCGCCAAGGCCGTGGATGCGACACGGCTCGTTCCAGCAGGCGAAGTACCAGTTCTGATCATGGCTGACGCCCAGGTTGTATTTGAGCATCGCCAGCGGACTGCCGCCCGTGCCCAGTGCCAGCAGCAATACGGCTGTCACCAACCCCACCAGCGGAACCACGAATGGCCGCCAGCCTATCGCGCGCTCCTGCCAGGCTACCCAGGCCATGGCGAACAGGCCGAGCATGGCCGCCGCCGGCACGCCGTAATCATTGCTCCAGGGAAACATCAACCCGCTGACCATTCCGGCGCCAATGGCCTTGCTCGGCAGGTTCAGCCGCGACCGCAGCAGCACAAAGAGCAGCACAGCGCCGATGAAGGGAACCAGCGAACGTATCGGCCTGAGGCTGTTACCGGGAAACAGCCGCTCGGCGATCAGCGGATGCAGATCCGCAGACAGGAGCATGGCCACGCAGCCAAACCCCCCGGCCACCAGGACTCCGACCCAGAGCCGGTGCGCCCGCGCCAGCAATGCGGCTACGAGCCCTATCGAAAACAGCGTGCCAAGCCAGACCATGAAAAACGAGGCGAACACGCTGGCCGCCAGGTCCCCGCCGGCAAGCCTGAATACCGGGTAGAGAAAATACAGCAGGCCAACGCCCAGATAGGGATAGAAGTCGGCACCAGGCCGCTCTCCTGCGGCAAGGCGATAAAGACCGCTGGCCGTCTGGTAAGCGCCATCGACCTGGGACAGCGGCACATCGAGGGCTTCGCGCTGGGCGAAGAATCCCGCCGTGATCAGGATCGAAAGGACGACCAGCCAGCCGAACACCGATATCCCGCGCATCCTGCCTGTAAAGGTATTCGCCACGCCGTCGCTCCTGCCCAGACCCTGGAGGTTCGATCAAGCGTAGCGGTAGGGGTTCACGGCCTTCGCCCTGCTCCCGTCACCCGCAAGCGGACAATACCCCACCCGCCTCGAGCATTCGGTCGATGGCGGCCGCCGGCACTGGGCGCGAGAACAGAAACCCCTGGAACTCGTCGCAGCCTTGTTCACACAGGAAATCGAACTGCGCCTGATTTTCCACCCCCTCGGCCACCACGCGCTTGCGCAGGCGCTTGCCGAGAGAGATCGCCGCGCCCGCGATCATCGCCACCTCTTCCTCGCTTTCCACATCGGTGACCAGCGAGCGATCGATCTTCACCACATCGAGCGGGAAATGTCGCAGGTAGCTCAGCGAGGAATAGCCGGTGCCGAAGTCGTCCATCGCCAGTTGCACGCCGAGGGTACGCAACTCCTCGAGCACCTTGACCGCGCGATCCTTGTCGCCGAGAAAAACCGTTTCGGTGATCTCCACTTCGACGCAGTTCGCGGCCAGTTGCGCCTCGTCGAGCAGGTCGCCGAGACGCTGGACCAGATCCTGGCCGATGAACAGCAGCGGCGAGAGGTTCACCGCCACCCGCAACGGCTCGACGCGGTCCTGATTCCAGCAGCGCGCGGCGGCGAAGGCACGGCGCAGGATCGCCACCGTGAGCGGCTGGATCAGTCCGGTTTCCTCGGCGATGGGGATGAAGCGGTCCGGCCCCACGGGGCCCAGCTCGGGGTGGAACCAGCGCGCCAGCGCCTCGACGCCGACGATCCGTCGCTGGCCGTCGACCTTGGGCTGGTAGTAGACCTCGAAGCCATCCTGCTCCAGCGCCAGGCGCATGGCAGCCTCGATGTTCAAGCGGTCGTTGGCGATACGGTTGAGATCCTCGGTGAAGAACTGAAAATTGTTTCGTCCAACCTTCTTCGCCGCGTACATGGCAATGTCGGCTCGCTTGAGCAGGCTGTCAGCATCGCGGCCATCGTCTGGAAACATCGCCACGCCAAGGCTGGCGCCCACCTGGAACTCGCGGCCATCGAGCAGCACCGGCCGGTTGACCTCCCGCAATACCCGTTCCAGCAGGGAAATTACGGTGCTGACCTGATAGTGGCTGTTTATCACCAGGACGAATTCGTCACCGCCCAGCCGCGCCACAGTGTCGCTGGCTCGCAGGCAGCCCCCGAGGCGCTCGGCGACCTCCTTGAGCAACAGGTCGCCTACGGCATGGCCAAGCCCGTCGTTGATGAATTTGAAGTTGTCCAGATCGATGAACACCACGCAAAGGTAGTAGCCCAGCCGCGTGGCCTGGGCGAGTCCCTGCTCCAGGCGGTCGGCAAGCAGTGTCCGGTTGGGCAGTCCGGTCAAGAGGTCGTGGTTGGCCTGGCGCTCGAGCTGCTCCTGATAATGCTTGCGCTCGGAGATGTCCTGCACCGTGCCCTCGTAGCAGACGAAGCGCCCACGCGCGTCCCACACCTCATGGGCGTTCTCGCTGATCCACAGTCGCGAGCCGTCGCGACGCAAGATCTCGGACTCGAAGTTCAGCACCTCGCCGCTGCTTTTCATCAACCGCAGGAATTCGTTGCGTCGCTCCGGGTCGACGTACAGCCGCTGGTCCAGGTCGGACAGCTCGTCGATCAGTTGTTCGGGGCTGTCGTAGCGATACAGCCGGGCCAGTGCCTGGTTCGCGGCCAGGTAACGACCCTCGCGGGTGGACTGGAAGATCCCTTCGGAGGCGTTCTCGAAGATGTGCCGGAAGCGCTCCTCGGCCTGCTCCAGCGACTCGACCATCGCCTTCTGCTGGCTGATGTCTTCCATCAGACCCTCGAGGACCAGTTCGCCCTGCTCGTTGAGCACTGGCACACCCCGCTCGAGAATCCACTTCACCTCCCGGCTGGCGGTAATGATGCGGTATTCGACGGCGAACCGCTGGCGACTGGCGATGGCCCAGCCAAGCGCCTCGGAGACACGCCCGCGATCTTCCGGATGGGTGATCCGGTTCCAGGAAAATCCCGGATCCTGGAGGATCTGATCGGCGCTGTAACCTGTCAGTCGCTGGCAGCCCTGACTGACGAAGACCATGCTCCAGTTTTCGTCGTTCAGGCAGCGGTAGACCATGCCGTCAAGATTGTTGACCAGCGTGTCGAGGATGCGCGAACGGTCGAGCACTTCGCTTGATAGCAGGCTGGCGCGACGGGAGCGTGGACGGGAGCTGGGCATGGCATCGGAATCTGGACGGTGGCAAAGCCAAAACGGCGCTAACTCTAGCGAGTTAGGCCTTGTAGCGTAACGACTTTTTTCCAGACGAGCAGTCGTCTGGAAAATTTTCGCGAACCTGATCAACACACGACAAACGCGGTTCCAGCGCGCCGAGCTGCGCTCCATGTCATCATTCCGGGTCGATGACTCCATGACGGCCAGCGGCGCCCGGGTCCTGTCCCGCCGGGCGGCAAGGAACCCGCCGACCGCCTGCCGCTCTAGAATTCACCTACTTCCATGCAGGCCCGCTCAATGGATGCCTTTTTCGCTGCCCTCGGCCGCCGGCTCGCCGACCCCTCCCGTCGGGCACGCAACGCTGCCCAGAAACCGCTGGACCAATGCACCTGCGGCCAGCCGATCTTCTTCGGCAACAGTCATTGCCTGAATTGTCAGTCCGCTCTGGGGTACCTGCCGGCCTACGGAAAGGTGGCGACTCTCGCGCCCACCGAGTTGCCGTACCGCTGGCGGCTGGACGCCGACCCGCAATCGCCGCATTACCGCCGCTGTGCCAACCTCGACTCCCCTGCCATGTGCAACTGGCTCGTTCCCGCCGACAGCGAACATCATTTCTGCCTGGCATGCCGCCTGAGCCGGACCATCCCCGATCTCTCGGTCCCCGGTAACGCGCTGCGCTGGAGCAAGCTGGAAGCCGCCAAGCGACGCATGGTTTCACAGTTGCTGGCGCTCGGGCTACCGGTGGTACCGCGCACCGAAGATTCCGAGGCTGGCCTGGCCTTCGACTTCCTGGGCACGGACTATTCTGGTCACCAACCGGTCACCGGGCACGCCAGCGGCCTGATCACGCTCAACATCGAAGAAGCAGACGATGCCCGCCGCGAACAGGTGCGCACCGAGCTGAACGAGCCCTACCGCACCCTGTTGGGCCACTTCCGCCATGAGGTCGGCCACTACTACTGGGATCGTCTGGTCGCCGACAGCGCCTGGCTCGAGCCCTTTCGCGAATGCTTCGGCGACGAGCGCGCCGATTACGGCCAGTCCCTGGAGCAGCACTACCAGCAGGGCCCGCCGAGCGACTGGCCCAGCCGCTACATCAGCGCCTACGCCACCATGCATCCCTGGGAAGACTGGGCCGAGACCTGGGCGCACTACCTGCACATGATGGATACCCTCGACACAGCCCTGACCTTCGGCATGCGCGCCGGCGTCGGGGTGCTGCACTTCGAGCCTTTCACCCGCGAGTCGCTGCACATGACCGACGACTCGGACGGCCAGCAGTTCCTCGACTTCGTCAATGCCTGGATCGAGCTGGCGGCGATGCTCAACGAGCTGTCGCGCAGCATGGGCCAGTCCGACATCTACCCCTTCGTGTTGTCCGCCGCGGTCGTCGCCAAGCTGCACTTCGTCCATCGGGTAGTGGGAGCCACGACGCCCTGACCGAGCCGAGCGGCGGTCGCGCACCGCCTTGAAAAGGAACCTCGACGCCGCCTGCGCTTCAGACATGGAGGATTCGCGCAGTGGCGAGGCGGGCCGCTCTCTTTCGGAGGAGCACAGCCGGAGCAGCACCGCTTCGAGCTGTATGGCCGCGCTGCGCTGATCGGCGAGCCCATCAGGGTCGAGCAACTGGTCACCGGAGCACTTGGCCATCAGCACTCCTAGACAGATCATTCTCGTTCGCCACGGCAGGCCCCAGCACAGCAATCCCGGCTGGTGCACCCCGGCCGAGATGAAAGGCTGGATCGAGAACTACAACCGCGCCGAGGTCGCCCGAAGCGAGCTGCCGCCGGACCTGATCGAGCAGGCACGGCACTGCGGCACAGTGGTCAGCAGCTCCGTCTCGCGCTGCGTGCAGTCCCGCCAGTACCTGGTTTCCGAACGCCCCTGCGAAAGTGACGAGCTGTTTGCCGAGGCCCATCTGCCCTATCTCGACTGGGCCTGGCCAAGGGCACCCTCACTGCTCTGGCGCTTCCTGTTTCGCCTGGCCTGGTTCGCCGGTTTCGCCCGCCACACCGAGGCCGTGGCGGCCTCCGACAGGCGTGCCCGGGTGGCCGCCGACCGCTTGATCGAACTGGCCGAGCGCCACGGCAGTGTGATGCTCATCGGCCACGGCGTGATGAACATCCTCATTGCCCGGCATCTGCGCGGCCGCGGGTGGAAAGGCCCGACGCTGCTGTATCTGCATGATTACTGGCAGGTCAGCAGTTACCGCGAGGATGTCCGGCGCTGACGAGCGGGTGACCGAGCGGGTTACGCCACAGGCTAGACAGGGCCAGAAATTCTGCAACTTTCTGTTACATAGCACGTCCATACCTGAGCATCAGAGACGCGCGCACGTGGCCACGCGGGCGCCGTCAGCCATGGGTATGCAGTACAAGGAATCGCCGCCGTGCTCTTCAACTCGCTCACCTTCATCCTCGGCTTCCTGCCGGTGGTGCTAGCCGGGTTCTATTTCCTGACCAGCAACGGCCGGCCGCGCTTCGCGGCGATCTGGCTGACCCTCGCCTCGCTGGTGTTCTACGGTTGGTGGAACCCCTTGTATGTGCCCCTGCTGGTGGGCAGCGTGACCCTCAACTTCCTGCTAGGCGGCTACCTGATCCGCCACCCGTCGCGCCTGGCGCTGACCCTTGGGGTGGCGGCCAATCTCGGGCTGCTCGGCTACTACAAGTACACCGGCTTTCTGCTGGGCAGCCTCGATCAGGCGTTCGCCCTGAACTGGCAGGTCGAGGATATTCTGCTCCCGCTGGCCATTTCCTTCTTTACCTTCCAGCAGATCGCCTATCTGGTGGACGCCAGGGACGGCGAGGTGCAGGAGCACGATTTCGTCCACTATTGCCTGTTCATCACCTTCTTCCCGCAACTGATCGCCGGGCCTATCACCCACCACGGCGAGATGCTGGCGCAGTTTCGCGAACGCACCACCTTTCGCCCACGGCTGGGCGCCCTGTCCATCGGCGCCACCATCTTTGTGCTGGGCCTGTTCAAGAAGGTGGTGATCGCCGACCCGCTCGGCGAGACCGCCTCACCCGTATTCGCCGTGGCAGCGGCGGGCTCGATCCCCTCCCTCTATGACGCCTGGATCGCCGCGCTCACCTACACACTGCAGATCTATTTCGATTTCTCCGGCTACAGCGACATGGCCATCGGCCTCGGCCTGCTGTTCGGCGTCCGGCTGCCGACCAACTTCGACAGCCCCTTCAAGGCGAGGAATGTGATCGAGTACTGGTCGCGCTGGCACATGACGCTGACCCGTTTCCTCACGGCCTACATTTACAACCCGGTAATGCTGCGCGTTACCCGGGCGCGGCTGGCAGCGGGAAAACCCCAGCCACGACGCGGCAAGATGACGCCAGGGGCCTTTTTTGCCCTGGTCGCCTATCCCACAGTGCTGACCATGTTCATTTCCGGGGTCTGGCATGGCGCGGGATGGCAGTTCGTGGTGTTCGGCCTCCTGCATGGTTTCTATCTGGTGGTTGCCCATGGCTGGCGTGCCTACAAGGCCCGGCGGGGCTGGAAGCTCGATAGCGAGCATCCACTGCATCGCACCCTCGCCGTGCTGCTGACCTTCGGTTGCGTGGTAGTGGCCATGGTGTTCTTCCGAGCGGCCGACGTGCCGGCAGCGCTGGCCATTCTCTCCGGCATGCTCGGCCTCAGCCCGGATCCAGCCGACCTGACCCGCGCCGATGGGAGCAGCTTCCTGATGATCGCCCTGCTGCTGGCATTCGTCTGGACCCTGCCCAACCTGCAACAGTGGATGAAAGCCTACGACACCGCGCTCCATGCACGCCCGCGTCCGCACTGGCTGCAGCGCCTGCCTGCACTCCACTGGCGCCCGACACCGGCGCTCGGTGCAGTCGTGGGCGTGCTCGGCTTCTTCGCCCTGGCTCTGGCCTTCTCGGTCGCTCCTACCGAGTTCCTCTATTTCCAGTTCTGACCTACCGACAAGGGAGCATTCTGATGGACCAGCTTCTCTGGCTACCGCCTCACCCGGACCTGAGCGCCGCCATCGGTGCAGCCAAGCGCGAAACGGGGGCCTGTGCCCGGCTGGCACTGGCGGCTTCGCTGGCGGGGTATCGCCGGGACTTCATCCAGACCGGACGCCTGGACCGCCTCGCCAGCGACGGGCTGGCCGATGCGCCAGCGGGCTTCGCCAGCTTGCGCGTCGCCCTGCTCGCTTCGCACACGGTCGACCACCTGCTGCCAGCGATCCGCGTCGCCGGGCTGCAGCGCGGCCTGGCGCTCTCGCTGCATGCGGCGCCCTATGGACAGTACCGCCAGGCCTTGCTGGGGAATGATCCTGTACTGAGCGATTTCGCCCCGCAGGTGGTGCTGCTGGCTCTCGATGCCACAGAGGCGCCGCTGCAGTTGCCGCTGGAGGCGACGCAAGCCCAGGTGGACGCCGCGGTCCGCGCGCGGGTCGACGAACTGCGACTGCTGTGGGCGCGCGCGCGCGAGCGTTTCGCCGCACAGGTCATTCAGCAGACCCTGGTACCGGCCGATCCGCCGTTGTTCGGCAGCTTCGAAGGCCTGCTGCCGGCCGCCCCGTTTCACCTGATCGACCAGCTCAATAGCGCGATCCGCAATGCCGCGCGCGAGGAAGGCGTACTTCTGATGGATCTCGCCTGGCAGGCGGCGCAGGGCCTGTATGGCGCGGGCCTGGCAGATCCGGTGCGCTGGCATCAGGCCAAGCAGTTGGTGAGCCCGACACTGGCACCGCTCTATGGCGATCAGGTGGCCCGCATCCTCGCCGCGGGCCTCGGCCGGTCGCGCAAATGTCTGGTACTGGATCTGGATAACACCCTCTGGGGGGGTGTGGTCGGCGATGATGGCCTGGAGGGTATCCAGCTGGGTCAGGGCAGCCCAACCGGCGAAGCCTTTCTCGCCCTACAGCGCTATGCAACGCTGCTGTCCCGGCGCGGCATCATTCTCGCGGTCTGCAGCAAGAACGACATCAAGGTGGCGGAGGCCGCGTTTGGGCACCCGGAAATGCTGCTCAAGCGAGGCGACATCGCCGCGTTCGTGGCCAACTGGGAAGACAAGGCGGGCAACCTCCGACGCATCGCCGCCTCCCTGGACATCGGCCTGGACAGCCTGGTGTTCGTCGACGACAACCCTGCCGAGCGGGAAATCGTCCGTCGTGAATTGCCGGAAGTGGCCGTGCCGGAGCTACCCGAGGACGTCGCCGACTACCCGGCACGAATCGCCGCCGCAGGCTACTTCGAGACGCTGTCCTTCACCGCTGACGATGCCAGCCGCAGCCGCAACTACCTGCTCAACGCCGAGCGCAAGGCAGCGCTGGGTCAGGCCACCGACATGGACGGCTACCTGCGCAGCCTGGAGATGGTGATGAGCGTCACCCGGATCGGCCCGACCGAACTGAGCCGGGCCACCCAGCTGATCAACAAGACCAACCAGTTCAACCTCACCACGCGGCGCTACAGCGAAGCCGAGGTCGAGCGGCTCGCCTCGACGCCAGGCGCGCTCGGGCTGGCCGTGCGGCTGGCCGACAGGTTCGGCGACAACGGTCTGATCTGTGTCGTCCTGGCCCGACCGGATGCGGCCCTGGATGCAGACGAATTGCTCATCGACAGCTGGCTGATGAGTTGCCGGGTGCTTGGCCGGCAGGTCGAGCAGGCGCTGCTCGCCGTGCTTGCCGAAGCCGCCGCGAAGGCCGGCTGGAAGGCCCTGGTAGGCGAGTACCGTCCCACTCCTCGCAATGCCATGGTCGCCGAGCATTATCCCCGGCTCGGTTTCGACCAGCGTGGGACGCCCGAGGCCGCCGAACCGGAGGCCACCTTCTGGCGCTACACACTCGGTGCAATACCCTCCTCTCACCCCTTCATTCAGGTAGTGACCCATGACTGAACAGGAAATCTACGACGCTCTGACCCAGGTCTTTCACGACGTCTTCGATGATGACGACATCGTGCTCAACGCCGAGACCACCGCCGACGATATCGACGGCTGGGACAGCCAGACCCACGTACTCTTGATCGTCGCCGCCGAGCAGCGCTTCGGTACCAAGTTCCGCACGGCGGAGCTGGAGTCACTGAAAAACGTCGGCCATTTCGTCCAGGTGATCACCGCCAAGCTCAAGGTACGCTGAACCATGAGCGTTGTGGAGCGGACTTCCTCACCCGACGAGGGCACCTCGTCGAGCCGGATCGGCGGGCATTATCTGCTGGCGATGGCGGGCGGGCTGCTTGGGGCTCTGGTGTTGTTCGCCGGCGTCCTGCTGACTCTGGAGCGGACCGACCATCTGCCGCCCCCGGCCTTTTCCAACAGCCTTTGCGTCGACGAGAAACTCGGGTTCCTGCGCAGCCACCGGCTCGATGACCCGGACCTGCTGGTGATCGGCTCCTCGGTGGCCTGGCGCCATTTCGACGGTGCCGCAGTGGTCGAAGCCTCACCAGGCACCCGCCCGCTCAACGGCGCCTTCTGCGGCCTGCATGCCAACCAGTCGGCTTACGCCGCGCACTGGTTGCTCGATCGCGAGCCGGGCATCCGCCAGGTGGTAATGATCGCCGATCCGCAGGATTTCACCGGCTGCTGGCGTGTCCGCGAGGCGGTCTTCGACCGCGACGATGCCGACCGCTACGTCTACGGCGAGGCTTCATCCTGGCCCTATTACCTGCGCTACTTCGCTCCCGTCTCACTGGTACGCAATGCCCTGGGTATCCAGGACCAGCGCACCGCCCGCAACGAATGGGACCCCCTGGTATTCGACCGCTTCGGTGACGGGCCGCTGGACACCCCCAACAGCCGCGGCCTGCTCTATGGACGGCCGGAGCCTCTGGACCCGGTCTGCTTCGATGCCCTGCGGGCGCTTGCCGAGCGCCTGCACCACCAGGGCATCGGCTTTACGCTCGTATCCACCCCGCTGCACCCGGACTGGAAGGCCCGCCACGACCCGCAGCGCCAGCTGCTCGACCGCTTCGACCGGCAGCTAGCGCAAAGCCTGGCAGGCACCGACGCGCATTACTGGAACGCTGACCGCGACCATGGCATGCCGGCAGCGGCTTTCGTCGACGCCATCCACCTGCGCTGGTCCGCCGCCCGTCTTTTTTCAGCCGATCTGGCCCGTGCACTGCGCGCCAGAGAGGCAGCCATGCGTGACGATGCAACGCCGCCTCCCGCCAGCTGAGCCACAAAGCTGGATGGATATACAGATTATCGTTGCATCCGGCGTTGCCGCTGCGCATGCTGGCGCCATCGCTTCTGGTGGCAGCGCCCATGCAACTCTATCTCTGTGAAAAACCCTCCCAGGCCAAGGATATCGCCCGGGTTATCGGCGCCAACCGGCGTGGCGAGGGCTGCTGGGTCGGCCAGGGAGTAACGGTCACCTGGTGCATCGGCCACCTGCTGGAAACCGCGCCACCGGACGCCTACGACCCGCGCTATAAGCGCTGGGTGCTGGCTGACCTGCCCATCGTGCCCGAACGCTGGAAGCTCCTGGTCAAGCCGAAGACGGCCAGTCAGTACAAGGCGGTCAAGCGGCTCCTGGGTGAAGCCCGCGAACTGGTGATCGCCACCGACGCCGACCGCGAAGGCGAAATGATCGCCCGTGAACTGCTGGAGCATTGCCGCTATCGAGGTCCGATCCAGCGTCTCTGGCTGTCCGCACTGGACGACGCCTCGATCCGCAAGGCACTGGCGGCGCTCAAGCCCGGCGCGGACACCTTCAACCTCTACCATGCCGCGCTGGGCCGCTCGCGCGCCGACTGGTTGATCGGCATGAACATGAGCCGACTGTTCACCCTGCTCGGACGCCAGTCGGGTTACCAGGGCGTGTTGCCGGTGGGCCGGGTGCAGACCCCGACCCTGCGCCTGGTGGTCGACCGTGATCGCAGCATCGCCGACTTCGTCCCGGTCGCCTTCTGGGCCATCGATGTCACCCTGCAGGCCGAGGGCGCCGTCTTCAGCGCCCAGTGGCGGGCCGACGAGTCGCGCTGCGATGACGCGGGTCGCTGCCTGGATCAGCCCTACGCACAGGCCGCCGCCGACGCCCTGGGGCAGGCCGCCAGCGCCCGTGTGGGCAGGCTGAAAACCGAACGCATCCGCGAAGCAGCACCGCTGCCTTTCGACCTCGGCACCCTGCAGGAAGTCTGCTCGAAAAAACTCGGCCTTGGCGCCCAGGAAACCCTGGACATCGCCCAGGCGCTCTATGAAACCCACAAGCTCATCACCTACCCGCGCAGCGATTGCGGCTTCCTGCCGCTCAGTCAGCATGCTGAGGCGGCCGTCATCGTCTCCGCGCTCGCGCGTGCGGACTCCGGACTGGCGCCGTTGCTGCCGCATCTGGACACCGCGCGGCGCTCACGCGCCTGGAACGATGCCAGGGTCGGCGCCCACCACGGCATCATCCCCACCGCCGCGGCGGCCGCCTTCGAGCGCCTGAGCGGCAAGCCTCGCGCGGTCTACAGCCTGATCCGCGCACGCTACCTGGCGCAGTTCCTGCCCAACCACGAGTACGATCGTACCCAGGCCGACCTGGACTGCGCAGGTCATCGCTTGCGGGCGGTGGGCAAATGCATCGTCGAGCCGGGCTGGAAACGCGCCCTGCCCGAAGCCCTGGCGCCGGCCAAGGGCAAGGAAGCCCCGCCTGTGCAGGCGCTACCTGCCCTCCAGCAGGGCCAGGACTGCGGCGTCCTCGAAGTGAAGCTCAAGGACCTGTTGACGCAACCGCCCAAGCCCTTCACCGAAGGCGAGCTGATCAAGGCCATGAAGAACGTCGCCCGCCTGGTGGAAGATCCTCGGCTCAAGCAGAAGCTCAAGGACACCACCGGCATCGGCACCGAGGCGACCCGCGCGGGGATCATCCAGGGCTTGCTCGACCGCGGCTACCTGACCAGGCAGGGCAAGGCCCTGGCCGCCACCCCGGCCGCCTTCAGCCTGATCGACGCAGTCCCCCGCGCCATCGCCGACCCAGGCACCACGGCCATCTGGGAACAGGCGCTGGACATGGTGCAGAGCGGCGAGATGAGCCTCGAGGAGTTTGTCGCCAAGCAGTCGGCCTGGATGAGCAAGCAGGTCGAGCGCTGCGCCGGCCTGCGCCTGGACATCGGCGGCCCGCCCGGCGCCCCGCCGTGGAAGAAAAAGCGCAAGGCCGGCCCGCGCAAGGCTTCCGGCCCGCGCAGTGGCGCTCAGACGAAGACCAGCAGCGCCAGCAGACCTCCGAGGAAGGCGTAGAGCAGCGCCACCCAGAGTGTTCGCCGCAAGACCTCGCCCTCCTTGCCCACCAGGTTAACCGTGGCGCTGGCGGCGACGATGTTGTGCGGGCAGATGATGTTGCCCACCGCCGCGCCGAAACCCTGGGCGCCAAGCAGCGGCAGCGGTGCCATTCCCAGGCGCTCGGCAGTCGCCTGCTGGAAGTCGGTGAAGAGGATGTTCGACGCCGTCGCCGAGCCGGTCACGAAGGTGCCCAAGGTGCCCACGAAAGGCGCGAACAGCGGCCAGTAACCTCCAGTGGCACCGGCGGCGGCCAGCGCCAGGGTATCGATCATGCCCGCATGGACCATCGCCCGTGACAGCGAGAGCATGGCCAGCAGCGCCAGGGTCACTGGCAGCAGGCGGCCCAGCACCGCGCCGACCGCCTCCTTCAACGCCTCGGGGGACGCGCGCTGAATCAAGGCTCCGGCGAAGAAGCTGAGCAGCAGCAGCGTCCCGGGGTGATAGAGCACCGCCATGCTGCCGCTGAAGGCCGCGTAGCTCCAGCTTAGCGTGACCCCCTGAAGCAGCTCGCGCAGCGGGGGAATGAGCCGGGTGATCAGCACCAGC
The DNA here is from genome assembly GCF_042648805.1 of Stutzerimonas tarimensis. Lineage (NCBI taxonomy): Bacteria > Pseudomonadati > Pseudomonadota > Gammaproteobacteria > Pseudomonadales > Pseudomonadaceae > Stutzerimonas > Stutzerimonas tarimensis. Next base: position 445,113 of record NZ_JBHRXZ010000024.1, read on the forward strand.
GCCACCAATGCCAAGTAGGGCGCCGCCGCACGCAGGAGTGCCGCGCCACCTGGCGTAGCTGCTCCGGCACCTCTCTGGCGCTCGCGCCGACGTACCATGACCAGCCCCACCACGAACGCCAGGGCGCCCAGCAGCGCACCCGCCAGGGTCGGCAGCTCGGGACCGATGAAGGTGGCGAGCAGGTAGAACGGCAGCAGGAAAGCGGCCGCCGCAAAGATCGGCCAGCCCCATTGCGTCAGGCCGATCGGCTTGCCGCCGGGAAAGGCGCGGCTGACCAGCAGCATCACCACCAGCGGCATGATCCAGCCCAGCAGCACGTGGTAATTGGCGGTCACCGCCGCCAGCTCCAGTCCGGTAAAGGGCGTGACCGCCATCTGTGGCAGGATAGGCGTACCCACCGCGCCAAAGGACACCCCGACTGCGTGGCCCACCAGGGCGATGCTGACCGCCTCGACCCGGTTGAACCCGGCGCTGACGAGAAAGGGCGCGGCCAGTGCCACCGAGGTGCCGAAACCGGCGGCACCCTCGATGAACAGCACAAAGAACCAGGCGATCAGCAGCGCGACGATGCGCGGGTCTTCCGACAGCTGCCCCATGGCCTGGCGCAGCACCTCGATGGCTCCGGTGCGGGTCTGCAGCTCATGGATGCAGAGCGCCGGAAAGATGATCCAGAGAATGGTCAGCGCCAGGAACAGCGCCTCGGCCAGGGCCCCGCCGGTGGCCACCGCGACGCCCAGTTCGGGCAGCACCCGGGTGCCGTAACCGAAGGCGAACCAGGCAATCGCCAGGGTCATGAGCAGGCCGATGGCGCCAGAGCGGGCCGCCGACCAGCGGAACCCCACCATGAGCACCAGAATGGCCAGGATGGGCAGCGCGGCCAGTCCCGCGAGCAATGCGATCGGCATGGGTCAGGCCATGTGCTGCACGGTGACCTGGTGCAGGGTCCCCTCACCTCCCTCGTAGGCCGTGATGTTGGTCAGGGTGGTCTCGGCGATATTGGTCAGCGCCTCGGCGGTGAAGAACGCCTGGTGCCCGGTGATGAGGACATTGTGAAAAGTGATCAGGCGCATGAACAGGTCGTCGTTGATCACCCGCTGCGACAGATCCTGGAAGAACAGCTTTTCCTCCTCCTCGTACACATCGAGCCCGAGGTGGCCGATCTTGCCGCGCTTGAGCCCCTCGATCACCGCCCTGGTGTCGACCACTCGGCCGCGCCCGGTGTTGATCAGCATCACCCCGTCCTTCATCTGGGCGATGGCCTGATCGTCGATCAGGTGGTCGGTCTCCGGGGTCAGCGGGCAGTGCAGGGAGATGATATCGGACTCCGCGTAAAGCCGTTCCAGCGGCACGTACTCGACGAAGTCCTTGGCATCGGCGCTCGGATGCGGGTCGCTGGCGAGAATGCGGCAGCCGAAGCCGTGCATGATCTCGGCGAAGATCAGGCCGATCTTGCCGGTGCCGATGACGCCCACGGTCTTGCCGTGCAGGTCGAAGCCGATCAGGCCGTCCAGGGAGAAATTTCCCTCCCGGACGCGGTTGTAGGCGCGGAAGGTCATCCGGTTGAGGCTCAGTACCAGCGCCACCGCGTGCTCGGCCACCGCATGCGGCGAGTAGGCCGGCACTCGGCCGACGGTCATCCCCAGCGCTTCGGCCTCGGGCAGGTCGACGTGGTTGAAGCCTGCCGAACGCAGCGCGATCATCCGCGTTCCGCCCTGGTGCAGGATCTGCAGCACCTCATGGTCGAGACGGTCGTTGACGAAGGCGCAGACGGCCGGGAAGTCCTGGGCCAGCGGTGCCGTCTCGGCGGTCAGCCGGGCGTCGAAGTAGACCAGCTCGTGCTGATGCGCCTCGTTGGCACGGTCAAGAAAGGTTCGGTCGTAACCCTTGGTGCTGAATACCGCCACGCGCATGGGCTGGCCTCCTGAATGGGATGATGATGGTAATGACGCAAGCGCCAGCCGCCCGGCGCGGCCGGTCGAGCTTGCCCGCGGCCCGGCCTGGTGTCCATGCCAGCGGCAGGGTCATCGACCGGCCCCGGGCACAGATGTTCCTCGACGAGTCTAGCCGGCCGCGCCCAGGCCACAAGCGACAAGGCCGATCAGTACACCGCCAGCACCTCGTAGTGCTGCGGCTGTCCGTTGACCCTGATCTCCACCTCGTCGCCAGCCTGCTGTTTCAGCAAGGCCTGGCCCAGGGGAGAGCGCGGCGAGATGACCAGCACTTCGCGGCCCCGATGCGAGACCTTCAGTCCCGCCCCGTCTGGACCGAGAAATACCCAGCGTTCGGCCTCCTCCCGGGCCAGGGCGACCAGTGCGCCGACCCGGATTCCACCCTCGCTGGGAGCGGTTGAAAGCAGTCGAAAGGCAGCCAGCGCCAGTTCGATCTCATGCAACCGGCGACGCTGCCCGTCCGCCAGATAGGCCGCTTCCAGACCGCGGGTGTCGTATTTGTTCTCGGCCTTGCTTTCGCTGTGGGTGGCCGCTTCGTGGGCCTGCTGCAAGGCTTGCCGGGCGACGTCCCGGTCGGTCTCGAGGGTGCTGAGGATCAGGCGGACGAGTTCGGCTTTGTTCATGGCGGCATCACGGGCGCAAAGGCGCAGCCTACCCCACTCGGGGGATCGGATGCCCGTTTATCGCCGATCCTGGCAGAACAAGCGAACCGATGGGGTCCCTGACATTCCAAGGACACACCGATCACAGCGGAGTCACAATGAACAGAATACAACTGGCCAGCCTGGCCGCCCTCGGATCGCTGCTGTTGAGCGGGACGACCCTCGCCGCCGATAACGCCTGCCTGCTCGAGGGCAGCGCCACTTTCGGCGGGCAGACCATCGAGATCCGCGACTGCCTGCAGAACGAAGGCGTTCCCGCAGAGCAGTTCACCCAGATGTGTAATGAGCTCCAGGAAATGGGCGCGCAGATGGGCGACAGCGCGCCGGAGATGACCTTTCTCGCCGCCTGCCCCAGTGGCGCCCTGGGTCGTTGCGAAGGTTTGCTCGGTCAGCCGCTTTCGGGCCACTACTACAACCAGGACGCGGACCAGTTGGCCGCGGTACAGAACGCCTGCGAGCAGCAGAACGGCGTCTGGCGCTAGGCCAGTTCAGCGCCCGCCGGCCAGGTCGATGAAGGTCGCCGTGGCGTAGGAGGCCTCGTCCGAGAGCAGCCAGAGGATCGCCCTGGCCACCTCCTCGGGCGCCCCGCCCCGCTGCATGGGCACGCTGGTTCGCAAGCGTGCTACCCGCCCCGGCTCGCCGCCGCGCGCATGGATATCGGTCTCGATCAGCCCCGGCCGCACCGCGTTGACCCTGATTCCCTCGGCGGCCACCTCGCGGGCAAGCCCGAGGGTCAGGCTTTCGATGGCGCCCTTGGAAGCGGCATAGTCGATGTATTCATGGGGCGCCCCGAGGCGCGCGGCCATCGACGACAGGTTGACGATGGCGCCACCCCGCCCACCCAGCCGCGTAGACATCCTCCGCACCGCCTCCCGTGCGCAGAGAAAGCTGCCCAGTACGTTGGTGGTCAGCACGCGCTCGATGCGCTCAACGGACATCTGCTCCAGGCGCATCTGCCGTTCGAGGATGCCGGCGTTGTTGACCAGGGCGTCGAGCAGGCCGAGCCGGCGATCGACGAACCCGAACAGCGCCAGCACCTGTGGCTCCTGGGAGACATCGGCGCGGAAGGTCAGCGCCTCCCCGCCCGCCGCGTTGATCTCGTCGCGCAGTGCCTCGGCCGCCTCGTCGTCACTCAGGTAGTTGATACAGACCCGGTAGCCCCGCTCGGCGGCGAGCCGCGCCGTGGCCGCGCCGATCCCCCGGCTGGCGCCCGTGATCAGAAGCACTTTGCGCGTCGCGCTCATAGGAGCTCCCGCCGTTCGGCAACCTGCTACCTCCTGAGTGTAGTCGCGTCCCGTCAGTTGCGAGGAACTGGCGGTCGCACGATGGTGCCTCAGTTACCTCCAACCCAGCGGAGCAACAGCCATGAGCGACGATGACAAGAAAGACGAGCAGCAGGACGTTCCCGCCCATTCCCGTCTGGAAGAGCGCGAGCGGGTGAAGGATCGCACCCGGGATCAGATTCCGCCGGGGTCATCCTGACCTAGGCGCTGCGGAACCAGTCCCAGATGCCCAGGGAGAAGCCGGGAAAAATGTCGATGCCCAGCGCCGACTTGATCAGGTAGAGCAAGCCAAGACCCGCCAGCAGCAGGCCGAGCAGCACCAGCGAGAGCATCATGGCCTTGGCGCCGCGCGACAGATCCCGCTCCAGCCGGCTCAGGTCGCGGCGGTTGCGCCCGGCGAGAAACACGAAGTAATAGCGCCAGCGTCCGAACCGCAGCGTGCCGCGCAGGTCCACCTTGTGCCTGCCCCAACTGCGCGCGCCAAAGGCCACTTTCAGCGCCGCCAACTGCTCGGGGGTAAAGGAATTCTGGAGATCCTCCGGCAGGCGCTCCTTGAGGCCGATGACGAAGGGGTCCTGCTGTAACTCTACTGACTGCACGTGGAGGGTCCTGACTGCGGGTTCTTCTGGCTATCGGCCGCACCGGCGAAAGCCACAGGTCGAAAGCGCGACGGCCGGCAGCGTACCGACGAACTGCACCCAAGCCAATACCATGGGACGGACGGCGGCAAGCGCAAGCTCAAGGTTCCTGCGCATCTGTCCTATGGTGAGCGGCAGATCGGCGAGCGCATCTTGCCGCATTCCAATCTCATCTTTGAAATCGAACTGCTCGAAGTACTGACCCGCGACGATTGACACGGCAGCCTTTGCCCACTGGCGCCGGCTGGGCCACACTGCAGGCCCCCCTTTTCGTGGAGCCCTCATGCCCAGCCCCATCGCCCAGGCCCGCCGCGCCGTTCTCAGCCACCCCGATGCCCTCGACTGTACCCTCTACCGCCCGGATGAACGCGACGGAGAGGAGGAACGTGACCTCGGCGATGGCCGGCTGTTGTTCACCGGCCCCTTCCAGCCCCCCGCCGACTGGGATGCCAGCACCCGCGAGGAGTACTTCGATGGAAACGCCGACGATGACTTTCTCACCGCCTTCATCGAAGGCGAGGCGGAACCCGGATCCCCTGGCCACTTCACCGCTGAACCGGGCGACTATGCCGCGGTGGTCGGCACCGACGCCAAGATCGCCATGTACTACGTCTACGACCGCCTCGACGGCGACCAGGCAGGCGGCTATGTGCTGATCCGCGAGCCGGAACTGGACTAGGGTCTGTTGCCATTTCGTTCGCGGCCGCGCCGGAGCCTGCGGAACGCCGCCCGACCTGGCGCCATTTGCCGCTGCAACGCGGCTCGCGACGAAACGGCAACAGACCCTAGGCTCCTGGCCCGGGCATCGACACGAACGAATCACTCCAGCGCCACGCGATCCGACCTCTCATGCGTCACCCACTGGGGAAGGTTTCCGGCCATGGTCAGCGTGATTCCTGTCCTCGCGAGGCTGCAGCAATGGGGCCAGTTTCAGCCGACCGCTGATCCAGCGGTCGGAACTTACCTGACGCTTGCCGACCCGAATGAACATGGGCGCTGCATCGCAAGTGGCGAAATCAGAAAAGGGCGAAACGGCCGTCAGGGCCTGGCTTTAATGCTGCCTTGGTCGTCTGCACCACTGGCATCTTTTCATCTGCATGCCATTCCTTCGCCAGAGCTGTCCGGGAGAGAAGCAGCGTTCTGCGTACCCAGCCTTCCACGCAAGCGCGAGGTGAATCATGAGACACACTCTGGTAGCAGCATTCAAAACCACTCTGGATGCCAACCGCACCCGAGGCGACCTGATGGCGCGGGGCATTCCGCGGGAACAGGTTCACTCGGTCGGTGCCGACAGCGCCGAGATCCATGGTTATGGCTCTCCCTACTCGGCCAGCGGCGACACGCTCGTCCGCGACCATCACGAATCGAGGACGGGGGAATTCTTCCAGTCGCTGTTCGGCAAAGATACCGACGACACCAACCGCCACCATGCCCAGGCCTATCCTGAAGCCGTGCGCAGGGGCTCGACGGTGATTGCAGTGGATGTGGACAACGAGAATGACCTGGCGAAGGTGCGCGATGCGCTGGAGTACAACGGAGCCATCTCCATAGACGACGGCGGCGCCGGCACGGCAGGCCTCCAGCATGCCACCAGCCCCTATGCCGGTGCGACCGGCGGCGACAGCCACCTCGACAAGCACTTCGACAGGCCCGGGGCCAGCACCGTCGGGGCGACCGGCACCACTGCCGTGGTTGGCCGCGAGACAGCTGCCGAGCGCGAGGCCGGCGCCACCGGCCGCGACAGCAGCCCTGCCCCGACCGATATCGATGGCGGCCACGGTATCGGCATGTCCGCAAAGCGTGCAGGCACCGATTACCCTTCCACTACCGCCACCAGCTCGCCGACCGGTGCCGGCGTGGTCGGACAGGGCATCAGTACTACTGCAGACGATATCGGCTATACGTCAAGTTCGGATGTGGGCGACGAAGACCCACGACTGACCGGAGCGACCGCTCCGAGCGGGAACACGGGCGCCAGTCCGGCAGTCGATTCGGACCTGGAGTCACCGCAGCGGGGCATGTGCAACGATCGCGTCTGCGTGATCCGGCGCAGCGACGACCTGCGCTGATCCGGCGCCGAGGCCGCTCCGGCAGCGACCTCGGCTGCATGCGACAAATGCTTGTGAAGCACGACTATCTGCACTGTCGGCTATGCCGACAAGCCGCGGCCATCCATGATCCAGACTCTCGCTCCCAGCGCCTCGGCATCCCGGGGCTCGTGGGTCACGCACAGCATCGCCATGCCCGGATTGGCCTCGAGCAGATTCCGAATCAGCCGGCGCAGTTCATCGGCCCGCTCCCCATCCAGAGAAGCGAAGGGTTCGTCCAGCAGCAGCAGATCCGGCCTGAACGCCAGCGCACGTGCCAGCGCGGCGCGGCGCGCCATGCCCAGGGAAAGTTGATCCGGGAGCTTGTCGGCGGCATCGGGCAGACCCACCTGGCACAGCAGCCGCTCGATGTCCTCCGCACTGGCGCCGACCATGGCGAGGTTTTCCCACACGCTGCGCCAGGGCAACAGACGGTGCTCCTGGAACAGGTAGCCGATGCGGATGTCCTGGCGCAGCCGGATCATCCCCACCGGCACGCGGGGATCGAGGCCGGCGATGGCGTTGATCAAGGTGGTCTTGCCGATGCCGGACGGCCCGAGCAGGCAAATGCGATCGCCGTCCTGGAGCCTGCCACCAATGACACCCAGCACCGGGTGACCGGCCGCCGGGCCGTCGATGTCCAGCTCAAGCATGGGCGGTGCCCGCCTGGCGCCAATGACCGGCGCGCCGCTCCAGCGGCTGCAACACCAGCAGTTCGATCAGTTGCACCACGGCGATGAAGGCCAGGCTGTAGGCAAGAATGGTGGCGACATCGAAAATCTGGAAGGCCATGTGCAACTGAAAGCCGATGCCATCGGAGCGGCCCAGCAACTCCACCACCAGCACGATCTTCCAGATCAGCGCCAGTCCACCGCGGGTGGCCGCCATGAAATAGGGAAACAGCTGCGGCAGCCACACCTCGCGCAGCCGCTGCAGGCGGGTGAAGCGGTAGACCTGGGCCATCTGTTCCAGCTTGGGATCGAGACTGCGCGCGCCCTCACGCAGGGTCACGGCGACGTTGGGAACCTTGTTGACCACCACGGCAAGCACCGCAGCCGCCTCCACCAGGCCAAACCAGACATAGAGCAGGATGATGACCACCAGTGCCGGCAGGTTGAGAAAGAGCACCAGCAAGGGATCGAGCAGGGCATTGGCGACTGGCGAGCGGCCCATCCAGATACCGAGCATGGCGCCCAGCAGCATGGCCAGGGCGAAGGCAACGGCGACGCGGCGGAGCGTGACACCCAGGTGTTGCAACAAATCGCCGCTCTGCCAGGCCGACCAGAGCGAATCGAGCACCGCACCCGGGGTCGGCAGCAGAGGGCTGTCCAGCAGCAGCGCAATGGCTGCCCATACGGCCAGCGCCAGCGGCAGAGTGATCCAGCAGGCCCAGCGCTGCAGCGCCGCGACGCGGTTCATGGGCTGATCCGGTGGAACAGCCCGGCCGGCATCAGGCGCTCGCGGCGCGCCCCGGTGGCCAGCAAGAGATCATACAGGCTGTCGATGGCCGCATCGTCCAGCGGCGAGGGAATGCCGCTGACAAAGCTGTCGCGCAGGGCCAGGAACACCGCGTCGTCCTCCGCGCGCATCAGCGGGCGGATCGCTTGCCAGGCGTCCGGCTGACGGGCCAGCTGCTCCTTGGCCTGGCGCAGCGCGTGATGAAAAGCCTGCAGCAGCTCGGCGTTGCGCTCGGCCCAGGATGCGGGAAACAGGTAGCCGAGCACGGGCAGGTCCGGTTGCAATCCGGCCTCACCCAGCAACTGATCCATGGTGAAGGCCGTGCGAACCCCGCCCTCGCCGCGCATGCGTGCCGCGAAATGCCAGAAGGTCAGCAGTGCATCGACCTGATCACGCCGCAGCGCCTGAGCCAAAAGCGGCGGCGCGCCAAACTGGACCCTTGCGTCCTGCGCCAGATCGATGCCCTGCTCGCGGGCGACCCGCTGCAACAGCAGCCAGCCCTGCCCATCCGGCCCGCCGGCAACGCCCAGGCGCTTGCCCACCAGCTCGGCGAGATGCTCGATGCCGCTGCCCTCGGCCACCATCACTTCGCCAATCTGCGAGGAAAAGGGCACGAACAGATATGAAGTTCCCGCCTCATGGCGCGCCTGCGCCCAGAGCACATCGCTCACCGCGCCGTCGGCGCTGCCGCTGGTAACTGCCAGCCGCGACGCCGGCACATCCGCCACCAGGCGGACCTTGAGTTCGAAGCCGTGGGCGCGGTCCAGCCCATGACGCTGCAGATGGTCGAGCTCCCAATGGGCAGTGCCGAATTGCAGAACGCTGAGGTTGAGGATGGGCAGCCCCTCGGCCCGCACGGCGCCCGAAGCCAGCAGCAGGGCAATGAGCGAGACGCACAGCGGCCGGACAGCCTTGGAGGCATGGCGGAGGGAGCGGGCGAGAAGCGCAAGAATCTGGCTCATGCCCACAGGGTACGAAGGCCAGGGAGCACCCCGAATAGTACTTTGGTGCCTGTAGGTGGGTGCGTTGGTCGCAACTGCCCGGAGATATGACGCGCCCGACCAGTGCCTGGGCTTTTCTGCCTATTCTGAGTCGAGCATGGGAGTGATCTTTCCCAGACCTATGTATCCATGCCTCCCCGAAGAACTTCCTCGCCCCCACCGACAGATTTCGCCTTTCGCGGCGTATTGACATCCTCCCCTCCCTCTCGCTGACGCTCGCCGTCCATAGGGCGGAAAGGAAGGGGATTCCTACCGTGTTCAGCCCGTCAGGGCTGACTCACCTCGGTGGGTTCCTGCTGCTGGCGGCCTGACGGCACCGCTCACTTCACAGGCTAACCGGGCATCGTCCTGCCCTTGACTGCTCAGTATCGCTTCGCCTCGGCGAAGCACATTGATCGCGCCGACCACATCGGCGTTAGCCTCGAAGCCGCATTCGACACAGCGAAACTCGGCCTGGGTACGGCGGTTCTCCGCCGACACATGCCCGCAGCACGGACAGGTCCGGCTGGTGTTCTGCGGCGGCACCGCCATCAGGTGACCACCCCGCCACGCCAGCTTGTAGTCCAGTTGGCGACGGAACTCGAACCAGCCCTGGTCGAGGATGGCCTTGTTCAGGCCGGACTTGGCCCTGACGTTTCTCCCGGGCTGCTCGGCGGTGCCCGCCGCAGAGCGACTCATGTTGCGCACCTGCAGATCCTCGACGAACGCGAGCGCGTGGTTTTGGCTGATCGCGGTCGAGGTCTTGTGCAGGTAGTCGCGGCGGGCATTGCCGATGCGGGCGTGAAGGCGCTGACGGTGACGTTGCGTAACTGGCCCAGCGCTTCGCGGCTTTTGCGATACCGCAACCAGCCGAGCTTGGGCAGAAAGATCCGGCCGTTGCCCTGATCGAGCCTGATCTGCTTGGGGTCGGGGTAGCGAAAGCTGTCGCTCCGCCCCTTGCGCTTGAAGCGCGGGAAGTCGGCGCGCTTCTCGAAGAAGTTCTTGTAGGCTTTTTCGAGGTCTTTGAGTGCATGCTGCAGCGGATGGACAGGCGCCTCTTTCAGCCAGGCGGTTTCGGCGCTGTTGCGCCAGGCGGTCAACTGTTTCGCCATCGCCACATAGCCGATGTACTTGCCGCCCCCTTCGCGGTTGGCTTGCTGCAACGCCAAGGCCTGATTGAATACGAACCGGCACGAGCCGGCGAAGCGGCGCATCTGGCGCTGCTGCTCGCCGGTCGGCATCAGTTCGTATTTGAAGGCTTGGAGTCGCTGCATGCCCAGCCCTGAAGGGCGAGGTTTGCCGCGCACTGAATCAACCAAGCCTCTCCACCAACAGCGGCCTCAGTTGCTCCACCCACCTGGCCAGGCGCGCCTCGGTGTGCATGCCCTGGGTGCGCTGGTCGATGATCAGGCCGACGAACTTGCCGTTTTGCAGCGAATCCGAGTGGTTGAAGGTGTAGCCCTCTTTGCCCCAGTCGTCGCCGACGATATCGGCGCCGTAGCCCTGGAATACCTTGTACAGCGCCATCAGCGAGCTGGCGAAGCGGTCGGCGTAGCGTTCCTGGGCGCCGAGGCCGAAGAAGGCGATGCGTTTGCCGGTGAAGTCCGGGTTGTCCATCTGGAGCAGGAACTCTTCCCAGTTCGGTTCCAGGCAGCCGGCGGATTTTCCGGGGATCTCGCCGACGCCGTAGCTTGGGGTGCCGAGGATCAGGGCGTCGTACCCTAGCATGTCGGCCGGGGTGATGCGGTTGACGTTGACCGGCTTGTCGGCCAGTTCATCACCTAAAAGCTTGTGGATTTTCTTGGCGATCAGGCGGGTGGTGCCGGTTTCGGTGCCGAAGAAGATGCCGATCTTGTTCATCAATGAACTCGCAGTCAGGGAATGGGCACCCGCTTTGTCGCAAGGCGGACATAACCGCGCCGGCCAGCGGGCTTTTACGGCCCGGCTGCAAGTTCCATTCCGGGGTGCGACTCCGGACACAGCGTTGCGCAGCGAACGAAGGCGCTACGCCTGGCAGAGCACGCGGCTGGATCAGGCCTCTACCGCCGCCCACTGCTTGGACAGGCGCTTGTCGGACACCGGCATCCTGGTCCCCAGCTGCTGGGCGAACAGCGAGACACGGTATTCCTCCAGCATCCAGCGGTACGCCTCGAGGTTCGGGTCGCGCTTGCCTTCCTGGGCGTGCTTGGCGGCGCGGGCCTGGTATTGCGCCCAGTAGCCGGTGATTTCGCCCGTCCACACCCGGTCGCGCTGCACCTGGCTGCCGACCTTGTCCAGGCGCCCGTCGATGGCCTTGAGGTAGCGCGGAAACTCCTTCAGCCACTCGGCAGGGGTGTCGCGCACGAAGTGCGGATGGACCAGGGTGGCGAGCTGGGACTTGATGTCGTTCAGGGCCATGGCCTGGGCCAGATCGATCTTGCCCTTGAAGCGCTTTTGCAGCTCGTGGCGGCGCTTGAGGATATCCAGCACCAGCCGGGCCAGGCGCTCGGCATGCTCGGTCCAGCCGCCGCGCTTTTTCTCGGCGAGGCTGGCAAGCGCCGCGCCATCACGCGGCAATGTGGCTTCACCGTCGAGGACGGAACTGTCCAGACTGGCCAGCAGGATGTCCTCGACCAGGGTGTCAGGCTTGCCCATGTCGCGATAGAGCAGGCCCAGCTCGGTGAGCCCCGGCAGCTTGCCGCGCAGGTACTTGGCTTGTTCGTTCAGCTGTTGCAGCAAGAGGCGCTGCAGGGCCCGGCGGTGCTGGTACTCGGCCTCGTCCTGGGTCGGGAAGCGGCCCTCCTTGACGGCGCCGACTTCCTCCACCAGCGCCGGGTAGACGGTCATGGAGAGCCCGGCGATCTTCTGCTGGGTCTTTTCCGGCACGGCGTGGAAGGCCTTGGCCTCCACCGGGCCGGCCTCGGCCTTGCTCCGCGGAATCGCCAGCGCGGCCTGGCTTTCCGCGCTGAAGCGGGCGGTGAGCGCGGCGAGATCGCGCCCTTCGCCCAGATGCTTGCCGCGTGCATCCACCACCTCGATATTCATCTTCAGGTGGCTTTCGATCTGCGTGGCGGCTTCCGCCCAGGCCTCCTCCGGCACGCGGGCGCCGGTCATGCGCAACAGTTCCCGACCCAGCGCCTCGGGCAGCGCGCCTTCGCCGAAGGTGGTCCTCGAAAGCGCGGCCCTGACGAAGTCTGGCACCGGCACGAAGTTCTTGCGGATCGCCTTGGGCAGGCTGCGCACCAGGGCGATGGCCTTGGCTTCCAGCAGGCCCGGCACCAGCCAGTCGAGCCGCTCGGCCGGCAGCTGCGGCAGCAGCGGCGCCGGCACGCGGACGGTGACGCCGTCGCGCGGGTGGTTGGGCTCGAAGTGATACTCCAGCGGCAGTTCCAGCTCGCCGAGGCGCAGGTGGTCCGGGTACTGCGCGGCAGTGACCTCGCTGGCCTCGCGGGCCAGCACGTCCTCCTCGCGCATGATCAGGAGCTGCGGGTTCTTCCCGCTCTCGCGCTTGTACCAGGTCTCGAAGCTGGCGGTCTGGTAGATGTCCACCGGCAAGCGCGCATCGTAGTAGGCGAACAGGGTTTCCTCGTCGGCGAGAATGTCCCGCCGGCGGGCCTTGGCCTCCAGCTCGTCCATGCGTTCGAGCAGCTCGCGGTTGGCCGACAGCGCCTTGGCGCGGCTGGTGATGTCGCCGCGCACCAATCCTTCGCGGATGAACATTTCCCGTGCCGCCGCCGGTTCATGCGGGCCGTAGTGCACCGGCCGGCGGCCGACCACGATCAGCCCGTAGAGCGTGACCTGCTCGAAGGCCACTACCTGGCCGCGTTTTTTCTCCCAGTGCGGTTCGAGCCAGGTTTTCTTTACCAGATGGCCGGCCAGCGGCTCGATCCAATCCGGCTCGATCTTCGCCACCGTGCGCGCGAACAGCTTGGTGGTCTCCACCAGCTCGGCGGCCATGATCCAGTTGGGCTTCTTGCGACCGATGACGCTAGAGGGATGCACCCAGAAGCGCCGGCTGCGTGCGCCGAGGTAGTCGCCCTCCTCGGTCTTGCTGCCGATCTGGCTCAAGAGACCGGCGAGGATGGCCTTGTGCACCGCGGCGTAGTTCTTTGCCCGCACGGCGGCTTCGCTGGCCTCGGCCTGCTGGGCGAGCTTGACGTTGACGCGCTTGTCGGTGGTGGGCACGGGCTCGGCAGCGGCCGCGCCTTCGTGGGAGCGAGCTTGCTCGCGAAGCTCTTTGGCTGCCCCCGGTTCGCGAGCAAGGGCCGGGGCGCCCCCCTTGCCCCTACGGGCGGGAGACGCATTAGCCACGGCGCCATCACCTTCGCGAGCAAGCTCGCTCCTACGGGACGCATTGGCCATGCCATCACCGTTGTGGGCGCGCCCTTCGCTCCCATGGCCCCCGCCTCCGTCCAGCTTCAACTCGCGCACGATCAGCGCCAGCTGGCGGTGCGCGTCGCGCCATTCGCGCAGGCGCATGTAGTTGAGGAAGTTTTTCTTGCACCAGCTGCGCAGGGCATTCGAGCCCAGCGCCTGGCGCTGCTCTTCGAAGCCATGCCAGAGGTTGATCAGCGCGGCGAAGTCCGAATCCACGTCCTTCCACTGGGCATGGGCCTGGTCGGCGGCCTGCTGGCGCTCCATCGGCCGCTCGCGCGGGTCCTGCACCGAGAGGGCGCTGGCGGCGATGAGAATTTCCCGGAGGCTCCCCTGCTTCGCCCCTTCCAGCAGCATGCGGCCGAGGCGCGGGTCGATGGGCAGGCGTGCCAGCTGGCGACCCAGCGGGGTGAGCTGGCCCTCCCGGTCGACCGCCGAGAGCTCCTGCAACAGGGTGAAGCCGTCGGTGATGGCCTTGCCTTCCGGCGGCTCGATGAAGGGGAAGTCCTCGATGCTGCCCAGGCGCAGGTGCAGCATCGAGAGGATCACCGCCGCCAGGTTGGTGCGCAGGATTTCCGGGTCGGTGAATTCGGGGCGGCCGAGGAAATCCTCCTCGCTGTACAGGCGGATGCAGATGCCCGGCTCGACCCGCCCGCAGCGACCCTTGCGCTGGTTGGCGCTGGCCTGGGACACGGCTTCGATCGGCAGGCGCTGGACCTTGGCGCGGTAGCTGTAGCGGCTGATGCGCGCGGTGCCCGAGTCGATCACGTAGCGGATGCCCGGCACGGTGAGCGAGGTTTCCGCCACGTTGGTGGCCAGCACGATCTTGCGGGCCGGGCGCGGCTGGAAGATTTTCTGCTGCTCGCCCGGGGTCAGCCGCGCATACAAGGGCAGCACTTCGGTGAAGCGCAGGTTGGCCTTGCGTAGCACCTCGGCGGCGTCGCGGATCTCGCGCTCGCCGGGCAAAAACACCAGCACATCGCCCGGGCGCTGGCCGACGCGCTTTTCGTGCGCCTCGATTTCGTCCAGCGCAGCGAGAATGCCCTGATCGACGGTCAGGTCGTCCATCAACGGCTCGCCCTCCTCGTCCACCTCGGCGGCCAGCGGGCGATACCAGGTTTCGACCGGGTAGGTGCGGCCGGACACCTCGACGATGGGGGCGCCCTCGAAATGCTGACTGAAGCGCTCCAGGTCGATGGTCGCCGAGGTGATGACCACCTTCAGGTCCGGTCGTCGCGGCAGCAACGTCTTCAGAAAACCCAGCAGGAAATCGATGTTCAGCGAACGCTCGTGGGCCTCGTCGACGATGAGTGTGTCGTACTTTTCCAGGTAGCGGTCGTGCTGGGTCTCGGCGAGCAGGATGCCGTCGGTCATCAGCTTGATCAGGCTGCGTTCGTTGGACTGGTCCTCGAAGCGCACCTGATAGCCGACCAGCTCGCCCAGCGGTGCGCCGATCTCCTCGGCCACTCTTGTGGCCACGCTACGCGCCGCCAGTCGCCGCGGCTGGGTGTGGCCGATCAGTCCTTGCACGCCGCGACCGAGTTCAAGGCAGATCTTCGGCAACTGGGTGGTCTTGCCTGAGCCTGTCTCGCCGGCGATCACCACCACCTGATACCTTTCCAGCGCCGCCTTGATCTCGTCGCGCTTGGCGGCGATGGGCAGGGAGTCGTCGTAGCGCATGGTCGGCACGCTCTGCCGGCGCGCCTCGACCTTGGCCACAGAGGCCTGAAAACGCTCCAGCCACCCGGCGAGCTTGGCCTCATCCGGGTGCTTCTGCAGCTCGTGCAACTGCCGGCGCAGGCGATGACGGTCGGCGATCATCGCCTGGTCGAGGTTTTTCAACAGGGCGGAAACGGCGGGCTTGGCGTCAGGCATCGAGGGGCGTGCGGCTCTCGGAGAAAAGAGCGGGATTGTCGCAGATTTTGGCCAGTCGCAAGGACGTTAAAAGAACTGAGGCTCGAGGTTGCACGACAGCGGGCACCGGTTGCGCGAAACGGGTGGGCTCGGTCGGCCCAGGCGCTCATGCCGGAGGGCAGGTTGGCGCTGCGCTTCAGCCTTCCCCCTCTGCCTTGCCCCTTCAGGTCGCCGGCTCGCCGGTCTTCCGTTTCTGCAGCTCCTCATCCCGCAGCTCACGTCGCAGGATCTTGCCCACGTTGGTGGTTGGCAGGCTGTCGCGGAACTCGATGATACGGGGACGTTTGTAGCCGGTGAGGTTGTCGTGCATGTGCTTGATGACATCCTCCTCGGTGAGGGTGGCGCCCGGCTTGCAGACCACGAACAGCTTGATCTTTTCCCCATTCGTCGAGTCGGGCACGCCGATGGCTGCGCCCTGCAGCACCCCTGGCAGCGTGGCAAGCACCTCTTCGAGTTCGTTGGGGTATACCTTGAATCCGGAGATGACGATCATGTCCTTCTTGCGGTCGACGATGCGCAGGTAGCCGTCCGCCTCGATCACCGCGATGTCGCCCGTCTTCAGCCAGCCTTCGGCGTCGAGCACCTCCGCCGTGGCCTCGGGCCGCTGCCAGTAGCCCTTCATGACCTGCGGACCCCGCACGCAAAGCTCGCCCGTGCTCCCTGGGGGCAGTTCATTGCCCTCGTCGTCGATCACCTTGCAACCTGTCGAGGGCAGCGGGATGCCGATGGTGCCGAGCCTGATCTGCTGGAACGGGTTGACCGATACCACGGGGCTGGTTTCGGTCATGCCATAGCCTTCGGAGATGGTGCAGCCGGTGACTTCCCGCCAGCGCTCGGCCGCGGCCTGGGTGAGGGCCATTCCCCCGGAGAAGGTCGCCTTGAGAGGCGAGAAGTCCAGCCTGCGAAAGCGCTCGTCGTTGCACAGGCCGACAAACAGCGTGTTGAGTCCGACAAAGCCGGTGAAGCGGTAGCGCCCGAGGTCCTTGATGAAGGTGGCGAAGTCGCGCGGATTGGTGATCAGCAGGTTATGCGCGCCGATCAGCATCATCACCATGCAATGCAGCGTGAACGCATAGATGTGATACAGCGGCAGCGGCGCGACCATCACCTCGCGGCCTTCTTCCAGGCGATGGGCCATCAGCGGCCGGCACTGCAGCATGTTGGCGACGATGTTGCGGTGGGTCAGCATCGTGCCCTTGGCGACACCCGTGGTGCCCCCGGTGTACTGCAGCACGGCGGTTTCTTCCGGCCCGGGATTGGCCTCGCGCAGGCTTTCCTGCTGCCCCTGGGCCAGGGTCTGGCGGAAGCGAATGGCAGTCGGCAGATGGTAGGCCGGAACCATCTTCTTGACGTGGCGAACGACGGCATTGACCAACTGGCGCTTGATGTTCGGCAGCATGTCGCCCACTTCGGTGATGATCAGGTGGCGCACTTCGCTCACCGGCAACACCTCCTCGACCCGGTGCGCCATGTTCGCCAGGCAGACCATGGCCCGCGCGCCGGAATCACGCAGCTGGTGATCCAGCTCGCGGGTGGTGTAGAGAGGATTGGTGTTGACCACGATCAGTCCCGCACGCATGGCGCCAAACACCACCACTGGGTACTGGAGCAGGTTGGGCAACTGCACGGCGATGCGATCGCCCGGCTGCAGGTCGGTATGGTGTTGCAGCCACGCGGCGAAATCCCCGGACAGCTGATACAACTCACCGTAGCTCAGGGTCCGGCCGAGGTTGCTGAAGGCAGGCCGCTGGCTGAAGCGTTCACAGGACTGTTTGAGCACCGCCAGAATGTTGCGGTACTCGTCCGGATTGATCTCGCTGGGAATCCCTTCCGGGTATTTGTCGTTCCAGAAGCTGGCGGTCATGGACCTCTCCCCCGACTGCATTCTTGTTGTCTTGGCTACAGTCTAGGCGCAATGGCGGGGCGCGGGCGCGGCTTTGCATCAAGAAGATCAGCGCGTCCCTCCAGGACGCGGCGGATTTGTCCCGATCCGGACACCCATGGGCCGATTGTTCCCAAGCGGACGCGGCATCCCTGACATCAGGCCTTGATAAACAACAACTTACACTCTGGCTCAGGCCTTGCTAGGGTCGACTCAGGTATCACCTCGCCGAGCGTTCGCTATCCCGTCCCTGGAGTATTGCAATGAAGACGTTCCTCGACTGGTCCGGCTACAAGGATGCCGGCATGGGCGACGCCTACGCGGATATTCCACGTGAGGGAGGTGATTTCGCCAAGGCGGTGGCGGTATGTATCAACAGTCGCCAATGCGAAGCGAACGGCAAGCAGGTGATGTGCCCAAGCTATCGCCTCAGTGGCAATCCCAATCTCTCCACCGGCGGCCGGGTCCGGCTGCTGAAGGCGGCGCTGAACAGCGACCTGGTCGAGCAGGCCCTGGCCGATCCGGCGCTGGCCGAGGCGATGGATCTATGTGTGTCCTGCAAGGGCTGCAAGCGCGAATGCGAGGTGAATGTCGACATGCCGCTGATAAAGGCGGAATTCCTCGCCCAACGGGCGGATCGCCAGGGCCTCGGCGTTCGCAGCCGCCTGTTCGCGCACCTGCCACGCTGGCTGCACCACGCGCCCTGGCTGAAGCCGCTGGTGCGCTGGCAAAACAGCCTGCCATTGCTTGCCGGTCTGTCGGGCCGTCTGCTGGGCCTGACGACCCATCGCCCGCTCCCGGAACCCGCGGCAAACCCCTTCGAGCTCCAGGACCAGGCCCTCGAATCTGCCGCAGTCAAGCGCGAGGGATTGCCAGAGGTGGTGCTGCTGGTGGATACCTTCAGCCGCCACTTCGAGCCCGGTGTGGCGCACGCCGCGCTACAGGTGCTGCACGCCGGTGGCTATCGCGTTCTGATCGCCCGCGCCGAGAGTGCCGACGCGGAACCGGATCGCCCGCTGTGTTGTGGCCGCACCTACCTGGCCCAGGGGCTGGTCGAGGAGGCTCGCCACGAGGCCGGACGCCTGGTGCGTGCACTGCTACCCCATGTGCAGGCCGGTCGGTTGGTGGTCGGGCTGGAAGCCTCCTGCGTGCTCGGGTTGCGCGATGACGCACAGGCACTGGGGCTGGGCGCTGAGGTGGAGATCGTCGCCCGGCAGACGCTGCTGTTCGAGGAATTTCTTGCCCGGGAAAGCACCGCCAAACGACTGCATCTCCCGTTGCAGGCGCTGCCGGGCGGCGAGAGTCTGGTCCACGGTCATTGTCATCAGAAAGCCGTCGGCGCCATGAAATCCATGCGCAAGGTGCTCAAGCTGGTACCGGGCCACGAATTCAGGCTGCTCGATTCAGGCTGCTGCGGCATGGCCGGCACCTTTGGCCTCGAGCGTGAGCACGCCGCGCTGTCCAGCGCCATGGCCGAGCAGGTGCTGCTACCGGCGTTGCGGGCCGCTCCCGAAGCGCGGGTCATCGCCAACGGCTTCTCCTGTCGCCAGCAGATGCGCGCCCACGGCGACGCCCGCGCACAGCACCTGGCCGAGCTGCTGCGCGACGCCCTGGCCAGCCGCGATGGAGATCGTTAACGCCTGCTGCCGGCGCCGCCGCGTTTGCGCCTCCCGCCCCGCTCCGGGCTGACCTGCTACCATTCCCGCGTCTTGCCCGGCCCCGGGCTGCCTGTTCCCTTTACAAGGTTTTCGCATGAGCAAGGTCAGCAACACACCCTATTCCGCCCTCGAAGTCGGCCAGCAGGCCCGTTTCAGCAAAACCATCGAAGAACGCGACCTGCTGCTGTTCGCCGTGGTGTCTGGTGATCGCAACCCGGTGCATCTGGATGCAGAGTTCGCCTCACGTACCGCCTTCAAGGAGCGCATCGCCCACGGCATGCTCAGCGGTGCGCTGATCAGCGCGGCGATCGCCACCGAGTTGCCGGGACCGGGTTCGATCTACCTGGGCCAGCAGCTGAGTTTCAGCCGTCCGGCCAGGCTCGGGGACACCCTGACCGTCGAGCTGGAAGTGCTCGAGAAACTGCCCAAGTTCCGCGTGCGCATCGCCACCCGCGTATTCAACCAGCACGGCGAAGCGCTGGTGGATGGCGAAGCGGAAGTCCTGGCACCTCGCAAGGCCGAAGAAGTCGAGCTGCCAGTGCTGCCGGAAGTCCGCATCGGCTGAAGAGCAGCTAAGGTGTAGGGAACCGCACCCTTGGGCTTAAGCAACGTCCAAGACGAATCGGTATTCAAGAAGGAGATGCGCATGACGCAGCAGCTCGACTCCCTACCCCTTCCCTGTCTGCTTTCGGTGCCGGAGGGAACACCGCCGGCAACAGGCTGGCCGCTGCTGATGTTTCTGCACGGTTACGATGAGGCAGCGCCGATGCCGCTGCAGGATGCGCTCACCCGCCATGGGCCATTCGGGCCCGGCACACCGGCCTGGGTTTGCGAACACTATCTGCTGGTGGCGCCGCAGCTGCCAAGGGCCGGAGATCACTGGTTCCGCTTCGCCGCGGCGGTGGAGGCGATCGCTCAGCATTGTCTGGAAACCGAGGGCGCCGACCCCCGGCGCTGCTACCTGAGCGGGTTCAGCTTTGGCGGGAACGGCGTGTTCGACCTGGCCAGGGTCCAGTCCAGGCGCTGGGCGGCGCTCTGGGCGGTGGACCCGACCCGGGTGCCGGAAGACCCGGTCCGCCAACCCGTCTGGCTGTCCATCGGTCAAATAGCGCGTCGTCAGGAGATGACCTTCATTGAGGCCCTTGGTCTGGACGCGGCTTCGGAAGAGCCGGTAGGGGATCGCTTCTACCTCGACGAGGGCGCCGACCACGTACGTTGCGCACAGCTGGCGTTTCGCGACGAGCGAATCTACGGCTGGCTCGACCAGCATGAGCTGAAGGACCACGTGCGGCGACGTTAGTCCCCCGTCAGGTCTCTTGCCCCAGCTCGGAGACGTCCCAGAGAAAGAGCAAAAAAAAAGGCGACCGAAGTCGCCCGAATTGCCTTGCGTGCTCTGTGTCCTGGCGGAACGCCTCAGTTTTTACCCTTCTTCGCGTCCTGCCAGATGAAATAGGCGACGGCACCGAGAAACACGACCGTCAGTCCGACGGTGGCCACTCCGGCAATGACAACATTATCCAAGAACATATCGTTACCTCCGGGTGGCTCGTTGTATCTACGCTGCGTGCGTTGTGTGAACGAAAGATAAAAGGCTCGGGACCGGAGAAAATTGACCAGCGTCAATGCCTGCCCCTCCCGACCGCGGCGTCGCGAAGGAAAACTGACATGGGTCAAGGAAACCGGGGTAGCTGGAGGCGGGCAGCAGAAAGTCGGGAAGAAAGCGAGGAAGTGCGACGGAGGAAGCGCGGTCAGCGATGGGCCTCAGCGCTTCCTGGGCTTGCCCTTGCCCTTCTTTTTGGTTTTTGCCGTCGCCTTGGGCATCGGCAGCGCCTGCTCGAAAGCCTGGCGCATCTGGTCCAGGCGTTTGTCGCGCAGGTCATGGATGCGCTTGTCACGTTCGGCGGTGAAATCGATCAACTTGCTATCGCTGTTCATGCTCGACTCGGCTCGATCAGGCGGAAGGTCAGGTTCAGCCGCGGCGCGCTTGTTCGACGCGCGCGGGCGATTTGATGCTGCCAATGATGCTGGGTTGACCCGCTCATGACCAGCAGGGAGCCATGCCCGAGTGTCAGCGAATGACCGATCCGGGTCGTACCCTTGCGGCGAAAGTCCAGCCGCCGGGGGGCGCCCAGACTGAGCGAGGCGATGACCGGCTCGGTGCCCAGTTCGGGCTCGTCGTCGCTGTGCCACCCCATGGCATCGTTGCCGTCTCGATAGAGGTTGAGCAGCACGCCGTTGAACGGCTGGCCGGTTTCGGCCTGCAATAGCGTACGGATCTCGGCGAGCAAGCTGGTCCAGCGAAGCGGCTGGTGGAGCAGCCCCGAATAGCGGTAGCGCGCCTGCGGATCGCCGTACCAGGCCACCTGTCGCGGCACCGGATGTTCGCGCCCGAACAGCCGCACGCGGGGCTGCTCGAAGGGTGTTTCCTCCAGCAAGCGGGCCAGCCAGCTATCCGCCACGCCGGGCTCGACCCAATAGGGCAGATAGCGCAGCTCGGCATCAGCGAGCGAGGCTGCGGGCATGCTAGACGGTGATATCCACATGCGAGCCCAGGCGCGTCGTAGCCTCGCCCTCTTCTACCTCGGCGGCAGGAGCGGTTTGCTCGCCTTCTCCGGCCAGCTCGGCATCGGCACCCCGACCCTGCCGACGACGGCGCTCCCGTTCGGCGATGTCCTGGGGATGGCGCTTGTCCAGCGCCACGCCACTCTCGTTGGCGCTCTGCTCGACCGGGGTCACCGGCAAAATCTCCGGGCGCGGCTTGGCCGTGTCCTGATGGGCGGTGACCGGGACCAGACTGGCGGGGATAGGGGGTATCATGTTGCGCTCCAGATCGCGCCCCTTGCGCTGTTGTCACTTTAACGGAAGCGGGAGCGAAATGGGCGGGGGAACCTCGTCGCCTCACGGGCGTCGTTCCGTTACCATAGCCGGCTTTTTTCATGGCGGGAGGCACAATGGCGCAGCAGCAGTATCTACCGGGGCAACGCTGGATCAGCGACAGCGAGGCCGAACTCGGCCTGGGCACCATCATCACCCAGGATGGACGGCTGCTCACCGTGCTGTATCCCGCCACTGGCGAAACCCGGCAGTACGCTGTGCGCAGCGCACCCCTGACCCGCGTGCGCTTTGTGCCAGGTGACGAGATCACCCATTACGAAGGCTGGACGCTGACCGTGCGTGAGGTCGATGACGTCGACGGGCTACTGATCTATCACGGCCTGAACGCCGCGAACGAACCCTGCACCATGCCGGAGACCCAGCTCTCCAACTTCATCCAGTTCCGACTTGCCAGTGACCGACTGTTCGCCGGGCAGATCGACCCGCTGAACTGGTTCGCGCTGCGTTACCGCACTCTCGAGCACCAGAGCCGTGAGCTGCAGTCACCCATGTGGGGACTCAACGGCGCACGGGTGCAGCCCATTGCGCATCAGCTGCACATCGCCCGCGAAGTGGCCGACCGGACCGCCCCGCGCGTGTTGCTGGCCGACGAGGTGGGCCTGGGCAAGACCATCGAGGCCGGCCTGATCATCCACCGCCAGCTGCTGTCCGGGCGCGCACGGCGGGTGCTCATCCTGGTGCCCGAGACCCTGCAGCATCAGTGGCTGGTGGAAATGCGCCGGCGCTTCAACCTGCAGTTCACGCTGTTCGATGAGGAGCGCTTCGCCGCCAGCGATGCGTCCAACCCCTTTGAGGACGCCCAGCTCGCGCTGGTGGCGCTGGACTGGATCAAGGAGGACGAGCGCGCTCAGGATGCCGTGTTCGCGGCCGACTGGGACATGCTGGTGGTGGACGAAGCGCACCACCTGGTCTGGCACCCCGAGAGAGCCAGTCCCGAGTACAGGCTGGTGGAGCAGTTCGCCGAGGTGATTCCGGGGGTTCTGCTGCTCACCGCCACCCCGGAGCAGCTTGGTCAGGAAAGCCACTTCGCCCGCCTGCGCCTGCTCGACCCCCATCGTTTCCATGATCTCGAAGCGTTTCGCGCCGAGAGCGCTCACTACCAGCCCGTCGCCGAGGCGGTGCAGGAGCTGCTGGACGAAGGGCGTCTGTCAGCCCGGGCGCACCAGACCATCCATGATTTCCTCGGCGCCGAGGGCGAGGCGCTGCTGGCGGCGGTCACCGATGGCGACATCGATGCCAGCTCGCGGCTGATCCGCGAGTTGCTGGATCGCCACGGCACCGGCCGGCTGCTGTTCCGCAACACCCGGCATGCCGTGCAGGGGTTCCCCGAGCGCGAGTTGCACCCCTACCCACTGGCCCTGCCGGAGCAGTATCAGGGCGTCACCGAGCTCTATCCGGAAATGGTCTTCCAGATGGAGGCAAGCGAAGAGCACCGCTGGTGGCGGTTCGACCCGCGCGTCGAATGGCTCATCGATACGCTGAAGATGCTGAAGAAATTCAAGGTGCTGGTGATCTGCGCCCACGCCGAGACCGCGCTGGACCTCGAGGACGCCCTGCGGGTGCGCTCGGGCATTCCCGCCACCGTGTTCCACGAAGGCATGACCATCGTCGAGCGCGACCGCGCCGCGGCCTACTTTGCAGACGAGGACTTTGGCGCCCAGGTGCTGATCTGCTCGGAAATCGGCAGTGAAGGACGCAACTTCCAGTTCGCTCACCACCTGGTGCTGTTCGACCTGCCGACCCATCCCGACCTGCTGGAACAGCGCATCGGACGCCTCGACCGGATCGGCCAGAAGCACCGTATTCAGCTGCATGTGCCCTATCTGGAAAACGGCCCGCAACAGCTGCTGTTCCGCTGGTATCACGAAGCGCTTAATGCGTTTCTGGCCACCTGCCCGGCCGGCAGCGCCCTGCAGCACGGTTTCGGCCCGCGCCTGCTGGCCGCGCTCGATGGCCGCGGGGAGGAGGATTTCGATGCCCTGGTGGCCGAGGCCAGTGCCGAGCGCGCACGTCTGGAGTCCGAGCTGCACGGCGGCCGTGATCGTCTGCTGGAGCTGAATTCGGCCGGCGGAGACAAGGGCCGGGGACTGGTCGAGGCCGTGCTTGATGCGGACGACCAGTACCAACTGCCCATCTATATGGAAGAGCTGTTCAACGCCTTCGGCATCGACAGCGAGGATCACTCGGATAACGCGCTGATCCTGCGCCCCAGTGAAAAGATGCTCGACGCCAGTTTCCCGCTGGGTGATGACGAGGCCGTCACGGTCACCTACGACCGTCAGCAGGCGCTGTCCCGCGAGGACATGCAGTTTCTGACCTGGGAACACCCCATGGTGCAGGGCGGCATGGATCTGGTGCTGTCCGGCTCGATGGGCAACACCGCCGTGGCGCTGATCAAGAACAAGGCACTCAAGCCCGGCACCATGCTGGTGGAGCTGCTCTTTGTCAGCGAAGTGGTGGCACCGCGCGCGCTCCAGCTGACCCGCTTCCTGCCGCCGGCAGCCATTCGCTGCCTGCTGGACGGAAACGGTAACGACCTGGCAGCCAAGGTGGCGTTCAACACCCTGAACGAGCAGCTCGAAAGCGTACCCAGATCGAGCGCCAACAAGTTCATCCAGGCCCAGCGCGATGTCATCACCCAGGTCATCGCCAATGGCGAGGGCAAGGTCAAGCCGCGCCACGAGCAGCGTGTCGAACAAGCGCGGCGCAAGCTCAGCGCACACCTCGACGAGGAATTGGCCCGCCTGACTGCGCTGCAGGCGGTCAACGCCAACGTTCGCGACAGCGAAGTCGAGACCCTGCGCGAGCAACGCGACCAGGGTCTGGCAATGCTGGCCAAGGCCGCCCTGCGCCTGGAAGCGATCCGGGTATTGGTGGCCGGCTGAGCAGGCTCCGCCCTATTGGCGTCGCTCGTGCTAGGACGTCCTCGCCAGGCGGCGCCTGAGCCCACCCGGCGAGGGGCGTCGCGCCCAAGGCGCTATGCCTGGCGCCACTGCTCCAGCCAGCCCAGCGACCTCTCGGTGCCCTGCTCCCCGGGCCGGTACTCGGCCGCCAGCCAGCCGTCATAGCCGACCTCGCGCAACGCCGAGCGCGCGGCATGGAAATCCAGCCGCCCGCTGCCTGGCGTCCCCCGCCCCGGGCAGTCGGCGAACTGGACATGGCCGATCTTTCCCCCTAGCCGACGCACGCAGCCCACCGGATCCAGACCCTGCCGCGCCATATGGTAGAGATCCAGCTGCGCCGCCAGGTTGGGATGGGCGACGCGGTCGAGCAATTGCAGCAGGTCGTCGGGCGTATTGATCAGAAAGCCCGGCATGTCGAGCGGGTTGATCGCCTCGCAGAGCAGGCGGATGCCCAGTAGCTCGAAGGCGGAGGCAGCCCGGCGCAGGTTGCGCACCAGGGTTTCCATCGCCTGCTCGGGCTCGACACCCTCCGCGAGGCGGCCGGCCAGTACGTTGACGCTGGACGGCCTGACCATGGCCGCGTAGCTCAGGCTTTCCTCCAGGGCTTCGTCGAATTCATCCAGGCGCTGCGGCACCGCCGCCAGCCCCGCGCCGCCAGTCATGAAATCACCGGCGGGCAGGTTGATCAGCGCCAGCGGCAACCCGGCCCGTTCGAGCAGCTCCTTGAGCCTGATCGCCGGAAGCTCATAGGGAAACTGGATCTCGACCCCGTCGAAGCCAGCCACCCGCGCCGCCAGTATTCGCTCGGCGAGAGGCAGTTCGGTGAAGAGCAGGGAGAGGTTGGCGGCAATCTTCATGCCTGGCCCTCACGGTAGCTTTCGACCAGCGTCGAGGGGTCCTTGTCGAGATAACCCTGACTGCCATGCAGGCGCATCAGCTGCGCGGCCAGCGCGGTCATCGGGGTTGCCGAACCCTGCTCGCCAGACAGGCCTACGGCCGTATCCAGATCCTTGAGCAGCGTCTTTACCCGCCATTTGACCGGTTCGAACTCACTCGCCGCCATCTGCGGAGCCAGGATCTGCAAGGGCCGGGAGTCGGCGAAGCCGCCGGCCAGCGCCGGCGCGAGCAGGCCGGCATCGACCCCCGCGCGCTCGGCAAGCGCGACGACCTCGGCGATCACCATGGCGTTGCAGGCCACGATCATCTGGTTGCACGCCTTGGTCACCTGCCCCGCGCCCACCGCGCCCATGTGCGTCAGGCGCTGGCCAAGATGGGCAAGCACCGGCCGGACCCGCTCGACATCCTCGGCCACGCCGCCCGCCATGATCGCCAGTGTCCCGGCCTCGGCGCCAGCCGTCCCGCCGGACACCGGCGCATCGACCCAGCGCATGCCGGTCCGGGCCTTCAGCGCGGCGGCCATTTCGCGGGTGGCCGCGGGTTCCAGGCTGGAGTGATCCACCAGCAACTGCCCGGCGGCCGCACCTTCGACGATGCCGTCGTCACCGAACACCACCTCGCGCACCACGGCGCTATCGGCCAGGCACAGCAGGACCAGCTCGGCCCCCTGGCAGAGCTCTGCCGGGGTCGCCGCCTGCACCGCCCCGGCCTCGAGCAGCGGCGCGCATTTTTCCGGGGTGCGGTTCCACACCCGCAGCGGGTACCCCGCGTCGATCAGACGGCGACACATCGGCAGGCCCATCAGGCCGATACCGGCGAAGGCGAGGGTTGGCAGATTGGACATGAACCGATCTCTCAGTAGGGCAAAAGCAGATTCTAGCCGGAGTAACCCGGGGCAGCGCGTCTCAAGGCCTTTTTCCTCTATACTGCGCGCCGCTTTCCCCCTGCTTTTTCCGCTATTGAACCGGAGAACCCCGATGTTGAAGCGCACCCTGGCCCTGGCGGCCGGCTTTGCCCTGTCCTTTTCCTTTTTTTCCGCCCAGGCGCAGGACAGCCTGCGGGTCTCGGCGATTCCTGACGAAGCCCCGACCGAGCTGATCCGCAAGTTCAAGCCCCTCGGCGAATACCTGGAAGCGCAACTGGGCATGCCCGTGCGTTTCACCCCGGTATCGGATTACGCCGCCGTCGTCGAGGCCCTGGCCGCCGACCGCGTCGACCTGGCCTGGCTCGGCGGTTTCACCTTCGTGCAGACGCGCCTGAAGACCGGCAATGCCATTCCGTTGGTCCAGCGCGAGCAGGATGAGCAGTTCACCAGCAAGTTCATCACCGCCAACCCGGACGTCCAGACGCTGCAAGACCTCAAGGGCAAGAGCTTCGCCTTTGGTTCGGTATCCTCCACTTCCGGCAGCCTGATGCCCCGCTATTTCATGTTGCAGGACGGCATCGAGCCCGAGGCCTTCTTCTCCCGCGTGGCCTTTTCCGGTGCCCATGACGCCACTGCCGCCTGGGTCCAGGCTGGCCGCGCCGATGGCGGCGTACTAAACGCTTCGGTCTGGGACAAGCTGGTCGAAGCAGGCAAGATCGACGCCGACAAGGTCCGGGTGATCGATACCACCCCGCCCTACTACGATTACAACTGGACCGTACGCGGCACCCTCGACGAGGAACTGGTGGGCAGGATCAAGCAGGCCTTCCTCGACCTCGACCCGGCCAATCCCGAGCACAAGGCAATTCTCGACCTGCAGGCGGCCAGCCGCTTCATCGAGACTCGCCCGGAAAACTATGAAGGTATCGAGGAAGCGGCACGCGCTGCCGGTCTGCTGAAGTGACATTGTGCCTGTCCGGCGTGGACCAGATCCACGCCAACGGCCAGGCCGCGCTGCAGGACCTCAATCTCAAGATCGCTCCGGGGGAACGGGTCGCCATCATCGGCCCGTCCGGCGCCGGCAAGACCACCCTGCTGCGGCTCCTGGCCACCGGCCTGAAACCCTCCGCTGGCCAGCTGCGTCTGCTCGACACCGACCCCTGGGCGTTGTCAGGCAGGGCTCGTCAACGGCTGCGCGCACGTATCGGCCTGATTCACCAGGCGCCACCGCTGCCGCCGCGCCAGCGCGTGGTGACCGCGGTCCTGGCGGGCCGCCTCGGCCGCCAGTCGCTGGCGCGCAGCCTGCTCAGTCTGATCTATCCGCTCGACCGTCATGGCGCACGCGAGGCACTGGGTCGGCTGGACCTGGCCGACAAGCTGTTCGAGCGCTGCGATCAGTTGTCGGGCGGCCAGTTGCAGCGGGTCGGGATCGCCCGGGTGCTGTACCAGGCGCCCGAGCTGATCCTGGCGGACGAGCCGGTTTCGGCCATGGATCCGGTCCTGGCGGACCATACCCTCGGTGTACTCAATCGCGAAGCGGCACGGCGAGGAATCACCCTGCTCGCCAGCCTGCACGCCGTCGAGCTGGCACTGGCGCATTTCCCCCGGGTGATCGGCCTGCGTGCCGGGCGCGTCCTGTTCGACTGC
Organism: Stutzerimonas tarimensis; assembly: GCF_042648805.1. NCBI lineage: Bacteria > Pseudomonadati > Pseudomonadota > Gammaproteobacteria > Pseudomonadales > Pseudomonadaceae > Stutzerimonas > Stutzerimonas tarimensis. The sequence goes on from NZ_JBHRXZ010000024.1 coordinate 473,184, forward strand.
CCCAGCAGCGATCTCGGCCAGGCTGAACTGGCTGCGCTGTATGCCAACGAGCAACTCGTCGACGGCGCGCTGGAGATCGCTTCCGGCACGGCCCGACCGGTCAACCTGCCCCGATGCTGAGCGCCCCTCGCGACCCGGCGGCACTGCCCCGCCTGATGTTGACGCTGCTGGTGCTGGCCGTGCTCTGGCCTGGTGTGCAGCTCAGCGAACTGGATCTCGGCGTGCTCTTCGACGGCACCCATGCCGGACCCATGGGGCACTTCCTGGCCGACTTCTGGCCCCCCGAGCATGCGCCGGCGTTTCTCGCCCTGCTCTGGCGGGCGACGCTGGAAACCCTGGCCATTGCCACCGCCGGCACGGCGCTGGCCCTGGCGCTGGCGTTTCCCCTGTCACTACTGGGCAGCCGTGCCCTGTCGCTGTCGGCGCTCATCCGCGGTGGCCGCCCCAGCGCCATCGCCCAGGCGCTGCGCTGGCCAGTTCGCGGTTCACTGATCATTCTGCGTTCGGTGCCCGAGGTGGTCTGGGCGCTGCTCTTCGTCCGCGCGGTGGGTCTCGGCCCGACCGCCGGGGTGCTGGCGATCGCCATTACCTATGCCGGCATGCTGGGCAAGGTGTTCGCCGAGATCTACGAATCGGTCGACCCACTGCCGGCACGCGCCTTGCTCGGCGCAGGCGCGTCGCGGTTGTCCGCCTTCGCCTATGGCGTGCTGCCACAGGCGGCCTCGGAGATGATCTCTTACAGCGTATATCGCTGGGAGTGCGCGATCCGCGCGTCGGTGGTAATGGGCTTTGTCGGCGCCGGCGGGCTCGGCCAGCAGATGGACCTGTCCATGCGCATGTTCGCCGGTGGTGAGGTGGCAAGCATGCTGCTGACCTTCCTGCTGCTGGTTTTGCTCGCCGACGCGCTGAGCCGGCTGTTGCGCCAGAGGTTCGCGTGAACCGGGTCATGCGTTACCTTCTGCCGCTGGGCTTGCTGCTCGGGGTGGTGGCCTCGTTCGTGTTTCTGGAACTGGAAGCGGGCCTGCTGCTGAGCCGCGCCGGCCTGGAGCAGATGGGCGTCTATGCCAGCGGCTTCCTGTCGCCGGACTATTCCGCCCCTCACCTGCGCGCCACCGCCTGGGCCACGCTGGAAACCCTCGCGATGTCGGCCATCGGCACACTGCTGGCGGCGATGCTCGGCCTTCTGCTGGCGCTGCCGGCGGCCGGACGCTTCGGCGCGCTCGCCAAGGCCCTCACACGGCTGATCCTCAATGCCTTGCGCGCGATTCCCGAGCTGGTCTGGGCGGTGCTGATGGTGCTCGCGGCAGGCCTCGGACCCAATGCCGGCACCCTGGCGCTGGCCCTGCACACCGCCGGGGTGCTCGGCAGGCTGTTCGCCGAAGCGCTGGAAAACACCCCGGCCGCACCGACCGAGGCCCTGCGCCTGGCGGGCAGCGGCCGCATCGCCGCCTTCTGCTACGGAACCCTGCCGGGACTCTGGCCCCAGCTGGTGGCCTATACCCTGTATCGCTGGGAAAACAACATCCGCATGGCCGCAGTGCTGGGCTTTGTCGGTGCAGGGGGGCTGGGGCAGATGCTCTATATCAGCCTCAGCCTGTTCCAGGAAGCCCAGGCAGCCACGGTGATCCTGGCGATGCTGGTGCTGGTGCTCGGGGTCGATGCCCTGAGTGGCTGGGCACGGATGAAGTGGGTCCGCAGCTGACCCGGAGCGTGACGGGTCAGACCTGCGGCAGGGCTACTTGGCCTTGTAGACGATCCCGGGGGTGCACTGGACCATCTGGTACAGCTCCGGCAGGCCGTTGAGCGCCTCGGAGGCGCCGAGAAACAGATAGCCGCCCGGCTTGAGGGTGCCGTGGATCCGCCGCAGGATGTCCTTTTTCACCTCGGCGGAGAAGTAGATGAGCACGTTGCGGCAGAAGACGATGTCGAACTTGCCGAGCGCGGCGTAGCTGTCCAGCAGGTTCAGAGGACGAAACTCCACCTTGCTGCGAATCGGCTGCTTGACCACCCAGCGGCCCGGCTCCTTGACATCGAAGTAGCGCTGCAGGCGCTCCTGGGACAGTCCACGTGCAATCGCCAGGCTGTCGTACTCGGCGGCCTTGGAGGCGGCCAGCATGGTGCCGGACAGTTCAGTCGCCAGAATCTGCACACCGGCGCGCAGCTGGCCGGGGTTGCTGCGCTCGAACTCGTCGAAGGCCATGGCCAGCGAATAGGGCTCCTGGCCCGACGAGCAGGCCGACGACCAGACCCGCAGGCGCTGCCCGGGCGCCGCCTTGATCAGCTCGGGCAGGATCCGCTGCTTGAGCACCTCGTAGGGGTAGGTATCGCGAAACCAGAGCGTCTCGTTGGTGGTCATGGCGTCGACCACCTGCTCGCGCAAGCCGCCACGGGGCTGAGACTGGATCCGCGAGACCAGCTCGCTCAGACTCTTGATGCCCTGCTGTTCCATGAGCTTGTTCAGTCGACTCGAAACCAGGTACTGCTTGTTGGCGCCCAGCTGGATGCCGCTGGTCTTTTCCAGAAACACGCGAAACTGCTCGAAATCAGGATTGCCCGACACGTCGTTGATCACTCCGCCCCCGTTCTGTTGTGTACGTCTGTGCTCGCTCAACGCGACGCATCGGCGTGCTTGATCCGCTCCATCACCCGTCCCGCCAACTCCTCAGCCTGGAACTTGGCGAGAAAGTCATCGGCGCCGACGCGCTTGACCATGGCCTGGTTGAACACGCCCGACAGGGAAGTATGCAGGAGGATGTGCATGTCTTGCATGCGCGGATCCTGGCGGATTTCCGTGGTGAGGGTGTAGCCGTCCATTTCCGGCATTTCGATATCGGAGATGAGCATGAGGAACTCATCGCCGGGGCGATGCCCTTCGGAAACCATCTTCTTCAGGTAGGTCAGCGTCTGGCGGCCATCATTGAGCGCTGTGACCTCGATGCCGAGCGCCTCCAGGCAACGGCCCACCTGCCTTCGCGCCACCGAAGAATCGTCGCAGATCAGCACCCGCACCGGACTGTCCTGGGTCACGGCGCCCTGCTCCATCATCTTGTCCGATAGCTTTTCCGAGACAGGCGCCACTTCGGCCAGGACCTTCTCGACGTCGAGAATCTCCACCAATTGGCCGTCCACCCGGGTCACGGCGGTGAGATAGTGGTCACGCCCGGTGCCCCTGGGCGGAGGCAGGATCTCCTCCCAGTTCATGTTGACGATGCGCTCGACCGAGCGGACCAGGAAGCCAAGCACCCGATTGTTGTATTCAGTGATGATGGCAAAGCTGTTTTCCAACCGCTCCAGTGGCGTTCTGCCGGTGGCCATGGACAGATCGATAATCGGCAGGGTGCCGCCGCGCAGGCTGGCAACGCCCCGGACCACCGGGTTCGACCTTGGCATCACCGTCAGCCGCGGGCACTGCAGGACCTCCTTGACCTTGAATACGTTGATTCCATAGAGCTGGCCGCCGTCCAGGCGAAACAGCAACAACTCCAGCCGGTTCTGCCCCACGAGCTGGGTCCGCTGGTTCACCGAATCCATAATTCCGGCCATGCCTGTCACCTCTGTTTCGCCTGGCGCTGCCTACGGCATGCCCCTTGCTTCGTCTGTGTGTATGAACATCACGCCGACAGTTTTTCGACGCTTCAAGAAGCCTTGGCTCATTCGCGCCTTTTTACCCGCTTTCTGGGCCTGGGGCCACTTGCTTGCAGCCCAGGCGGCGACGCTCCCCGAGCAACTTATCGACGTCACCCAGCAGTTTCTTGAGGCAGCGGTCGACGAACACCTCCAGCGCGGCGGCATCGAAGGACGTTCACTGGTCGAAGTGAATCGTCTCGACCCTCGCCTGCGCCTGGTGGCCTGTGATAGTCCGCTGATCGCCCGCCTGGAAAGCCCGGCGCAACCTATCGGGCGGGTGACCGTACGGGTGCAGTGCGAGGGATCGCGACCCTGGACGGTTTTCGTGCCGGGCCAGGTCCGGTTGTTTCGCGAGGTGGTGGTCGCCAATAGGCCCCTGCAACGCCTGGTGGTATTATCGGCGGCAGATCTCTCGCTCGCCGAGCGCGACGTGGGCCAGCTCAGCCAGGGTTATCTCACCCAGCTGGACCAGGCGCTAGGCAACAAGCTGACCCGCGCAGTCATCGTCGATCAGGTGTTGGCGCCCTCGTTCCTGCAACAGGCCGAGGCCGTGCGACGCGGCGACCAGGTGATGATTTCCGCCAGCACTGGCGGCATATCGGTACGCATGCCGGGCGAGGCGCTGATGGACGGCGCGCCAGGCCAGCAGATCCGGGTGAAGAACCTGGGTTCCGGACGGGTGGTCAGGGCCCGGGTGACGGGACCCGGTCAGGTAGAGGTCAATATGTGACCTGCTCGACGGGCGCGGCGGAAAAAAGGTTAAAGTTAACCTGACGCGCGCCGATAGACGGGCATACCGATACAGAATCCCGAGGTTTTCCACATGGTCATCGACTTCAACCGGCCCAACAACGCCAGCTCGACCAGTGTCGGTCGCAGCGGCGCTGCCCAGGGCGGCGAGCGAACCGACAAGGCTGCCCCGCAGAACGAAGTATCGCGGCCGGCCACCTCGCCGGCCACAGGCGAACCGGTCAAGCTCAGCGAAGAAGCGCAGCAGCTGCAACAGGCCCGCGAGAAATTGCGCGACCTGCCGGAAGTGGACCAGGAGCGTGTGGCGCGCATCAAGCAAGCCATCGCCGATGGCAGCTACCAAGTCGACGAACAGCGATTGGCCGCCAAGCTGCTTTCCTTCGAATCATCGCGCTAAGGCGCGCTCTTTCCTGGACCCCGTCATGCTCGCAACCGCCCTACTGCAGCAACTCACCGATGACATCGGCCTGGCCCGACAGCTGCTGGCACTGGCGGAAACAGAGCTGGAGGCGCTCAGCCGCCGCGACCTGCCGCGTCTCGAAGAAGTCCTGGCGCAAAAGCAGCCTCTCATCGTCCAGTTGAGCCAGCATGGCAGCGAGCGGGCCACCCTGCTCAGGGCCAACCGCCTGGACATGGATCGGCAAGGCCTGGTGAATCTCACTCAGGGTAGCGACGAGCAGGCGCAGATCCTTTCCGCTGCTGACGAGCTTGGTGAGCTGCTGGAAGGCTGCCGAGCGGTCAACGAGCGCAACGGTCGGCTGATTCGCTCCAACCAGGCCGCCATCGGCAGCATGCTCGGCATCCTCCGCGGTCAGGCCGATACGCCGAATCTGTATGACAGCCGTGGCAGCACCGCCCGGGTCAGCCATCAACGCCCTCTGAGCCAGGCCTGAGATGCGAGCACGCGAAGGCATTTTGCCACTATCATGGCGGCCGTAATTTCGCCTGGAGCAACCTGGAAGTGCCCAATCCCTTCGCCGCGGATGATGGCCCTCAGCCACCAAAGACCCTGACCGCGCCATTGGAAATCCTGGCGAACCTGCGTCCGTTGCAGATGAACCACATTCCCTTGGTGATCCGCTTCCATGACCGCGGGTCACGCTACCAGAGCTATCTGGTCGAGGTCGACCGCGATAGCGGTTACCTGGCCCTGGATGAAATCATGCCCAGTGATGGCGAGCGCTACATGCGCAGCGGCGAGCCGTTCGATATCGAAGGCTTTTACGAAGGCGCGCGCATGGCCTGGACCAACCGTGAACCCGCCGAGCAGGGCGAGCTGGACGAGATGCCCTGCCATTGGGTGCTGATCCCCACCGAACTCAGCTATCATCAGCGGCGCAACGCCTATCGTGCGTCGCTGCTGGGCCAGAAGGTGTCAGCCCGCCTGGAGGACGCTTCCCAGCACATCGCGCTGGATGGCAACCTGCTGGACATCTCCGCCACCGGCTGCAAGCTGCAGATCCCCGGCCAGTGGCACGAACGACTCAAGGCCGGGGCGCTCTACGAGCGATTGGTGGCCAGGCTGCCCTTCGGCACCATCGAGACCGCGGTGGAACTGCGCCACGCCAAATATGACGAGCAGTACGACAACACTCGTTGCGGGCTGCGCTTCCACCGGATCAGCGGCGTCCAGCAGCGCCAGCTGGAACGCTACGTCAACCAGCTGCAGCGCGAATCGCGGCGCAACCTCGAAGGCCGCTTCGCCTAGAGCGACCTCGCTCAACCCTGCTCCGCATCCAGCGGAGCCACCAGGCCGAGCTCCAGATCGGCCCGCTCGGCCCATTCCTCGCCTATCTCGCTTTTCACCGCGACGCCAAGCTGACGGAAGTCATTGACCTGTTTGACCAGGTTGCCCTTGCCATGCATGAGCTGGTCGCAGGCTCGCTTGTAGGCCTCCTGAGCCCGATCGAGGCTCTTGCCGACCCCGTCCATGCTGCCAAGAAAGGTGCGCAACTTGTCGTAAACCTTGCTCGCGCGCTCGGCCAGTTCCGCGGAGTGCTTGTTCTGGTCCTCGAAGCGCCACAGTTGCCGCACGATGTTCAGGCTGGTCAGCAGCGTGGTGGGCGTGGCCACCAGCACGTTCTGCTCGATGGCTTTCTGGAACAGACTCTCGTCGGCCTTGAGCGCCTCGACAAAGGCCGACTCGATAGGCACGAACATGAACACCATTTCCGGAGCGTTGAGCCCCGGAAGCTCCCAGTAATTGCGATCGGCGAGTTCCCGGATACGCTGGGAAACGGCCGTGACATGCTCATTCAGAGCCACACGACGCTCGCCCTCGTCCTCGGCATTGATGTAGCGCGTGTAGGCATTGAGCGACACCTTGGCGTCGATGATCAAATGCTTGCCCTGTGGCAGATAGACGATGGCATCCGGCCGCCGGCGGCCTTCCTCGGCGTTGAAGCTGACTTCGCGCTGGAAATCCCGGCCGCGTACCAGACCGGAACGCTCCAGCACGTTCTCGAGAATCAGCTCGCCCCAGTTGCCCTGGGTCTTCTTCTGGCCTTTCAGCGCCGTCGCCAGTTCGTGGGCTTCCTGGGTGATCTGCAGGTTCAGCGCCTTGAGGTGCGACAGTTCCTGCAGCAGCGCCGACTGCTGCTGGACATCACGGTGGTGGATGTCCTCGACCCTGTGACGAAAGCCCTCGATCTGCTCGCGAAACGGCTTGAGCAGGGCATCCAGCGATTGCTGGCTGTGCTGTGAGAACGCCAGCCCCTTGGCCTCGAAGATCTGCCCGGCCAGTTGCTGGAACTCCAGCTTGAGCTGCTCGCGGCTTTCCTTGAGCAACTGCTGCTGCTCACCAAAGTGCTGCTCCCTCTGCTCCAGGGTGCTGCGCAGGGTGGCATGCTCGCGGCCCAGGGTCGCGTAGCTGCGCAGCAACTCCTCGTGGCTCGCCTGGAGCTTGTCGAAGTTTTCACGCAGTTCAGCCTGCTGGCGTTCCATCTGCAATGATCGGGCCTTGGCCGCCTCGGCCGTGCCGCGGCTGTCCATCAAATGCTGCTGGTTATGCTGGGCCAGCTCCCTCTGCTGCAGCAGTTCCTCCTGGGTATAATCCAGCTGCCGCTGCAACTGCTCCACGTGCGCCTTCTCGGCACGCAGCGCCGCATGCAGCTCGCGACTCTCCTCGGCCTGCTCACGCGCCTGGCTCTGGAACTGCTCGATCTGCTGGCGAGCGGCATCAAGCAACCTGTGATTGTCGCGCAGGCGCAGCGCCTGCAGCAGCAGGCCAAACGCCAGGAGTACCACCAGTAGCATGCCGCCACCGACCAGAGCCCAAGACATATCCAGATCTGTCATCACTTCTCCTTCGGACGACTGCCGTCCGTGTTTGTTTGCTACTATCACGATATGTAGCGTTTGAAGACAGGTCTACAGTGTTGACTTGTACAGGTAAAGTTTTCGAGCAGATAGGTGTCGCATGAAAAGGAATGCATCCATTGCCCATGTCCGCTGGGATCTGGCATTGCGCTATCGGCTGATCGAGACGGTGGTCTGGTGGGAAGGTCGGCTGACCACCCACCACCTGATGCAGAGCTTCGGTATCAGCCGCCAGCAGGCGTCAAAGGACATCAACACCTACATCGATCTTCACGCACCGAATAACCTCAGGTACGACCGGCACCTCAAGGGCTACGTCCCCACCGAGAAGTTCGCGCCGCTGTTCATCGATGACAGCGCCAGCGCCTATCTTCATCTGCTCAACCAGAATCACGAGCGCGCCCCGCATATCGAAGGGCTGGCGCTGGCCTACGCCCATACCGAGGTACTGCAGGTGCCGGACCGCTCGGTGCGCCCGGAAACCCTGCGGCCGCTGCTGCGCGCATGCCGGAACGGCCTGCGCCTCGAGAGCGAATACGTGTCGCTGGCCAACCCCGAGCCTGAGGTTCGTCTGATTGCACCGCACACGCTGGTCTACACGGGCATGCGTTGGCACGTCCGCGGCTATTGCGAAAAGAATCGGGATTATCGGGATTTCGTCCTCAGCCGCTTTCGCGGGCTGCCGGACGTGCTTGACGAAAGTTTGAACAAGCGTGAAGCCGACCCCGGCTGGACGACTGAAGTCGAGGTCATCTTCAGGCCCGATCCCCGCCTCAGCGAGGCCCAGAAGGCAATTATCGAGACCGACTTCGGCATGCGCGACGGCCAGCTGGCGGTGGCCAGCCGCGGGGCCCTGGTGCAGTACGTGTTACAGCGTTTCCAGATCGACCCGAAGATCATCCAGGTCAAGCCCGAAGCCCAGCAACTGGTGGTCGCCAACCTGGACAGCCTGAAAAGCTGGCTCTACGCCTGAGCTTCAGTCGCCCGGGCCATAGGCGACCCGCGCCAGCAACAGCATCAACAGCCCCAGGCCCAGCAGCGCTGGCGCATTGTCGAACAGGGTAAAGGTGACAGGCATGACGGTGGCCTCCTCGCGGTGCATTCGGGCTCTACCCTAGCGAGGCGAGGTCGCCACCGTCGACCTGACAACTTTTCGTACGTAACCTTTTCGCACGCGTCGGCTTTGCCCAAGAGTACCCTCACACCTTGGAGGGCCTGCAATTCCAAGGGCGGCCATCTAGGCGGCCGGCATCACGCCAGGCTCCGGCATGAAGGTCTTCTGTTCCAGGCTCAGCGGCAGCCGCTCCAGCCGGCGAAACCCGCCCCCCAGCGCCTCGAGCGGGGCGTCGGCGCTTTCCACCTCCGGCTTGAAGGTGAGGCTCTCCATCAGCCCCCGCATCACGAAAGTGGCCTTGGCGAACTGCCCCAGCCGAAGCAGGATTGCAAGCTGCCGCAAGCGCGCCAGGAGCATGGCCAGCAACCGGGTCTTCTTGAAGAACTTGCGAAACACGAAGACCTGATTGCGTACGAAATGGCGATGCAGCGAGGCGCGGAAAGGGTCCTGCTCACGCAGCAGATCGGGCGCACCGGCAACGCGGCGCAGGTGCAACACCTTGCTCGCCGACACCAGATAGCCCGGTATGTCCTGGGTGATGCGCAAGGTAAATTCGGTGTCTTCTGCCCAGATGAACATCGAGGCGATGGGCAGACCATGTTGCGCAAGAGCGGCGCGCGGAACCAGGATCGAAACGAAGGTAGCTTCGCGGACCGGCACCATGCCGTGCTCTACCAGTTGCGGCCAGTACTGATAGCCGATGCTATTGGTTCGAGTATCCACCAGCGGCACATTGGTGAGCTCACCGTCACCGCTATAGGCAGTGGACAACAGAAAGGCACGCGGCTTGCCGAGCTCGGCCAGTTTGCGGTCGGCCTGCAGGAGCTCTTCGAGGGCATCGGGCTTGGGAATGACATCGTCATCCATCATCCATACGAAATCCGCGCCGCGCTGGTAGGCGAGGCGAAAACCCGCACTGAACCCACCGGAGGCGCCGATGTTGCGGGACGCAACGTAAACCTCCAGGTCCGGGATGTCGAGCTGCATCAACATCCGTTCGACCTCTTCGCCGCTGGCATTGTCGACCACTATGATGCCGTCGCAGCGACGAGTCTGCGCAGCGATGGCTTCCAGGCAGCGTTGAAGAAGGTCTTTTCGCTTGTACGACAGGACCACGGCATATATCTGTTCCATAGACACGCTCGTCAAATTCTCGAATTCGCCTGCCTACCAGACCTGACAGACGGTAAAGCTGCTCGCAGGGAGGGAGGGCTCCACGGGCACGAGCAGGCCATTTGATGCGTGATTGCCATCACGCTCTGCTAAAGAGTGATGGCAACGAAACGGAGTTCCGGCTGCGCTTGAAAAATGTTGCAGCGGATTACAGGAATCACACTGCCTGATCGACGTTGCTGACCGCCTGCAGCGCAACCAGACAAAGGCTCACGCACCAGGCACCAGGCACCAGGCACCAGGCACTAGGCAGATATCGCCTTCACCGCACTATCCAGGTCCCGGCCCAGCCGCGAGAGTTGTTCGCTCTGGGCTCGACTCTGGTCGATATGGCCGAGGTTGCTGTCGCCGAGCTCGAAAATGCGCTCACTGTGGCTGCGGACTTCACTGACGGTCAGATGCTGCTGGGAAGTGGTATGGGCGATGCGCTCGGCCATGCTGCCGATGGTGTCGATCGCTGCGACGATCTCGGCCATCGCCGCTTCCGCCGATCCAGCCTGGGCGGCGGTGGTTTCTGCATGCTCCACCTGGGCCTGCATCGCCTCCACCGATTGCCGGGCGGCAAGTTGCAGGCGCGCAATCAGCTGCTGGATCTCCTCCGTCGCGCCGCCGGTGCGCTGGGCCAGTGAGCGTACTTCCTCGGCCACCACGGCGAAGCCTCGACCCTGGCTGCCCGCTCGGGCGGCTTCGATGGCGGCGTTCAACGCCAGCAGGTTGGTCTGCTCGGCGATCGAGCGAATCACGGTCAGCACGCCACCGATGGTGCTGGTCTCATCGGCCAGGCGTTCGATGGCATGCGCGTTGAGCTGCACCTCGCCCACCAGGCTGCGCAACCCGCCCAGGCTCTGGCCGATGACACGCTGCCCCTGGTCGACCGCGCGCGCCGCGGCGCGACCGGCCAGCGCAGCCTCGTCGGCGCCCGCAGCCACTTCGGCAATGGTGCTCTCCAGTTGGGCCAGGGAATCGCGGATCTGTGCCGTCTCGCTGGCCTGATGGCGCGCTCCGTCGTGCAGGTGATGGCTGATCCGCGACAGATCCTGGCTGCTCACCGCCACCTGGTCGGCCTGGACACGCAGGGCGTCGATGAGATCAGCCAGGTAGTTGCGCAAACGACTCAGCGATTGCTCCATGGCGACGATTTCAGGGATTTTCGAATCGAGCGACAATTGCCGGCTGAAATCACCCTGCCCCCAGGCCGACAGCGCCGGAACCAGGGCCGCGAGGACCGCGCTGAGGCGACGCTGCAAACGGTCCACCAGCAGTGCAATGGCAAGAATGCAGAAGATGATCATCCCCTGGATCCAGCGCACCTCCGCCTGGATACGCCCGTGCTCGGCATTCACCAGTGGCCTCAAGCCGTCGAGAGCCTGCTGCAGCCCGACGATGCGCCGGTTGCTGTCCTCGCTCAGGGCCACCCGCTGGCCGATCAGCTGGCGGGTGCGCTCCAGTTCCATCGGATAGCGCTGGATCAATCCGGCCAACTCCCGCTTCAGCGCCACACCGCGGTCTTCAGCTCGTTCGCTGGCCGCGTTGTCGGCCAGACCGAGCAAAGCAGCGAAGCCGTTGCCGGCGCCTGCTCTGCGCTCGACCACACCCAGCAGCGGCAGCGCCTGGATCTCTCGTGCCTGGCGCTCCAGCGAGGTCAGGGCCTTTTGCGCATCGGCCAGGGGCTCGTCCCGACGCGTTGCCATCAGCCGCTCGCGAGCCTGGCTCAATTGCTTGAGATCCAGCGCGGCGCCAAGCAAGGGCGACAGATACGCCTCGCCCTGCCCTTCGCGAGCATAGGCCTGCAGGCTCGCCAGTACCGCCGCCAACTCCCGCTCGGCCTGAACCAGCAGGCCCTGCGGATCTCCTGCCAGCTTGCCCGCGGCCAGCAGGTCTTCGCCGGCGAAACGGCGCAGGTCGACCAGGCTCGGTTGCAGCGGCGCGGCAAAGGGTGGCGGCAGGGCGTCGAGTTCCCCGGTCAGTTCGTCAAGAGCCCGCATGGCCTGGCTGTGACGCAGCGCATCGCCGGTTTCGAGATAAACCTGGACGTCGGTGGCGACCCGCTGCTGGAACAGCTGGGACAGCGCCAGGTAACGTGTCATCAGGAGGTAGGGCTGCGCCAGCGCTCGCTCGGACCACCAGAGAGTGGCCCCGAGCGCCAGGCAAACGGCGAGCAAAAGAAAGGTCGTACAGGTAGTGAGCGACTTCAGGCGCATGATTCGCCTCGCTTGGCAAAGGAAGGCGGCAATCTAGGGCAGCCCGATGACAGTTTAATGACGCGCTTATCGAGGCCAGAGGTCCCAGCGCCGGACAATCCCGAGCGGCTGGCGGGCGCCATCGACGATAGTGATCGAGTCGACCCGTGGATCACGACGAAAGTGCTCGAGCACCTCGGCAATGGGACTGTGCACGGCGATCTCGATGCCGCTCGTGTCCTTCTCATCAGCCTGGAAACCGCGCGGCAACTCTTTTGGCAGGACGGCGGGCTGCTCCTGGGGACGCCCGAGGAGATAGCCTTGTACCAGGTCGACGCCCATCTCCTTCAGGACGGCCAGTTCCTCGGGCTGCTCGATGCCTTCGGCGATCACCTGCGCCTTCGAGGCCCAGGCGATCTTCAGGATGGATTCCACGAACTCCCGTTTGAGAGCGTCACGCTGAAGGCCGTCGATGAAATAGCGGTCGATCTTGACGTAGTCCGGCCGCAGCTCGGACCACAGGCGCAGGCTCGAATAGCCCGCGCCCAGGTCATCCAGTGCGATGGAAAATCCCATCTGCCGGTAATGGTGAAGAGCCCGGTCGAGCAGGCTGAAATCATCAGTGGGCGTCTGTTCGGTCAGCTCGATGACCACCGTCCCAGGGGCGATGCCATAGGCCTCGAGCAACTCCAGGGTACGGCCAGGGCGATGATCCGGCGCCAACAGCGAATCCGGGGAGACGTTGAGAAACAGCTTGCCGGCGAACCCACGGTCGCGAAACGCTTGGCAGGCGCTGCGCCGACAGGCCAGTTCCAGTTCACCCAGATGGCCACTGTGACGCGCAGCGCCGAACAGGGTGATCGGGGAGTGCAACGCACTGTTGGACGGCCCTCGGGACAGCGCCTCGTGCCCAAGCACCTTGTGCCCCGAGAGCGAAAGGATCGGCTGGAAAAGCGTGCTGATCTCGTTTCGGGCAAGAATCTGTCGCAGCGTACCCAACTGCTCGGTAATGGTCATGGAGGTCTCACAGACAACGGAGAAGCCAGATCTGGCGACGCGCGCATTTCACTACGGTCAGGTTTCACTTGCGTGACAGCCGCTCGGCGCGGGCCGGGCCAGACGGCCTGGCCTGGGCCTGGCACTTGCCCCATCATGAGATCCGCATGCGCCGGAGAACGTCGATGAAACCCATCCTGCCACCCTCGCCTTCCGCCCTGGGCCGTTTCCTCCGGCTTGGCGGCACCGGCGCCCGCATCGCCGGCAACCTGGCCCTGCAGCGATTGACGCCAGGACGGGCACGCATGGACTGGCAACCGGTGGGCGACCTGCTGGGCGAGACCCTGGGCCAGATGAAGGGGCCGGTGTTGAAGCTCGGCCAGCAAGCCTCGCAGTGGCAGGATGTGCTGCCGGAGCCGATCAGCCAGGCGCTGCGACGGTTGCAGAATCAGGTGCCGGCGCTGCCCTTCCATGCCCTGGAGGCGCACCTGCAACAGCGCTATGACGGCGAACTGGGCCGGCACTTTTCGGTCATCGAGCCGCAGCCGGCCGGCGCGGCCTCGCTGGGACAGGTGCACCGCGCACGGGATACCCAGGGCCGAGCGCTGGTCATCAAGGTGCAGTACCCCGGCATCGCCGCGATCTGTGCCGCCGACCTGCGCCAGCTGCGCCGGTTGATGCCCCTCGGACGCCTGCTGGGTACGCCAGCCTCACGCCTTGAAGCGTTGTACACCGAGCTGCAGCGCAGCATCGAGCAGGAACTGGACTACGGGGCAGAGCGTGAAAATCTGCAGCGTTTCGCCGACCACTTCGCCGGATGGCCCGGCTTGCGCATTCCGCGTGCGGTGCCCGAACTGTGCCGGCCTGGCGTGCTGGTGCTGGAGGAGGTTCGCGGGCATGGTTTCGCCGAGGTGGCCCGGGCACCACAGGCGCTACGCCAGCGCCTGGCCGAGACCCTGGTCGCCTGGTTGTGTGAACAGGCCTTCGGCCTTCGCCTGCTGCACACCGATCCGCATCCCGGCAATTTCGCCTGGACCGACGCTGGCGACCTGGTGGTCTATGACTTCGGCAGTGTACTGCCGCTGCGCCCCGCGCTGATCAAGGGCTACCTGCAGGTGCACGACGCCCTGCGCGGCCCCGTCAGCAGCGATCTGGAAGCGGCGTTCCAGGCACTCGGTGGGCGTCAGCCGGGAAGTCCGCCACCCCACGACCTGTACCGGCGCATCCACGCCTTGATGCATCCGCTGGTGCAACCGGGCGCCTGCTGGGATTTCCAGGCCACGGCCCTGCATCAGCAGCTCATCGAACAGGCGCCGCTGCTGATGTCCGCCCTCGGCAGCCTGCAACCGGCCTCCGGCACGCTGCTGGTCAACCGTACCCTGGAAGGGCACTACTGGAATCTCTATCGGCTCGGCGCCTGCCTGCCGGTGGCCGACGAATTGCAGCAGCGCCGGCCTGACGCAGGCGACACCCCTTGAACCACCGGTTCTAGTGCTGCAGATGGCCATATAGCCGAGCGTAGAGACCGCCCTCGGCGATCAGCTGCTGGTGCCCACCCTGCTCGGCGATTCGTCCGCCATCGAATACCAGCACCCGATCAGCCTGCTTTACCGCGGAGAGGCGGTGGGCGATGATCAGGGTGGTGCGTCCCGCGAGAAACTGCTCGAGCGACTGGTGCAACGCGAATTCAGTCGCCGCATCCAGGGCCGAGGTCGCCTCGTCGAGAATCACCACCCTGGGCTCGGCCAGCACCATCCGCGCCACCGCCAGGCGCTGCCGCTGCCCGCCGGACAGGCGCACCCCGGAACGACCGACGATACTGTCCAGGCCGTCCGGCAACTGGCGAACGGTATCGGCCAGCTGGGCGATCTCCAGTGCGCGCCAGCAGTCGGCATCGCTGCGCTCGCGGCCCAGGGTGAGGTTGGCGCGCACCGTATCGTTGAACAGGGCCGGATGCTGCAGGACCACGGCGACTTCCTCGCGCAGGGTCTCCAGACCGATCTCCTCCAGCGGCACGCCGCCGTAGCGGATCTGCCCCGCCTGCGGCTGGTACAGGCCGAGCAGCAGTTGCACCAGGGTGCTCTTGCCTCCGCCGCTGGCGCCGACCAGGGCGACCTTCTCGCCCGGCTCGATGCTCAGGTTGAGCCCTTCCAGCACCGGCTCGTCGCGGTAGGAAAAGTCCAGATCGCGCACCTCGAGGCCCAGCGTGCGATTACCGTCGAAAGGGTTGCGACGCGGGACGTATTGCGGTTCGTCGGCCCGGGCCAGCAGCCCATTGATACGGATCAGCGCGCCGCCAGCGGCGTAATAGGCATATTGCAGGCCCAGCAGCTGCTCCACCGGCCCGATCATGAACCAGAGGTAGCTGAACACCGCGAGCATCTGGCCGATGCTGAGATCGGAAAACAGCACGGTGATCATGGCCGCCGCCCGGAACACGTCGATGCCGAACTGGAACAGCATGCCGCTGGCGCGATTGGCCGCGTCGGTTTTCCATTGCGAAGCCATGGCGCGGTCGCGCACATCCCGGGCACGCAAGCCGAGGCGACCGAGAAAGAAGCCCTGACGATTGCCGGCGCGTACTTCCTGAACCGCGTCCAGGGTTTCGGTGAGCGCCTGGGTGAAATGCGCGGTGCTGTCGTTTTCCAGCTTTTTCAGGTGCTTGACCCGCTTGCCCAACTGGACGGTGGCGTAGATCACCAGCGGATTGAACAACAGGATCAGCAGCGCCAGTTGCCAGTGCATCCACATCAGGATCGCCGCGGTGCCGATCAGCGTCAGCAGCGCCACCACGAAGCGGCTGAGGGTCTCGCCGACGAATTTGTCGATCGTCTCCAGGTCGGTCACCAGATGCGCCGCGACCGATCCGCTGCCAAGGCTCTCGTATTCCTGCAGGGCGATTCGCTTGAGTCGCTCGATCAACCGCAACCGGAGGCGATACACCACGTCCTTGGACAGCCGGGCGAACAGCCTCGCCTGAAGGATGTTCAGCACCATGGCGCCACCGCGCAGCGCCAGCGATACCGCCAGCATCAGGCCGATATAGCCGACCGGCTGCTGCCAGGCAGGCGGCAGCGCCAGGTCCATCACCCGCAGCGCCGCGTCGCCCTGCCCTAGCAGCACTTCGTCCACCAGCAACGGCAGCAACAGAGGAATCGGCACGGTACACAGCGTCGCCAGAAAGGCGATGAGATTGGCCAGGATCAGGGACCTTCGATGATGAAGGGCAAGCCGCCGGATTTCCGCCCAACTGAGCCGGTCAGCCATGACCGCCCTGCTCCAGCCAGCGAGCCAGCAGCGGCGCGAGACGATCCAGCGGCTGATACCCGTGGCTCAGCAAGACGTGCATGCCGTCGCGCCGGGCCAGCAGCGTGGGAAAGCCGGCAATGCCCAGGTCACGCGCCCAGCAAATATCGGCCTGGGTCGCCTCGACGCTGGCCTGGAGGTCGAAGGCTTCGGCGAACCCTTCAGCCGGGAGGCCTGCCTGCTCGGCCAGTTCCCGCAGCGCACTGGCCCCAGTGACGTCGCGTCCTTCCAGATAGAAGGCGCGCTGGATCAGCCCGGCCAGGGTCCAGGCAGCCTCCTCCGAGAACGCCCGGGCCGTCACCAGGGCGCGGCAGGCCGGCTCGGTATCGTAGACCAGCCCGGCAGGCAGGCCCGCCTCGAAGTTGAAGCGCTGCCCCGTCCCGGCCTGAACCGCCCGCCAGTAGCCGAGGATGCGTTCGCGACCGGCTGCGTCGAGCTTCCCCCTTTCGCTGCGCAGGCCCCCGACCACCAGGTGCAGGCCCACCCCGGCAGCCGCCGCCTGCTCGGCCAGGCGCTCGATGACCGGCGCGAACCCCCAGCACCACGAGCACATGGGGTCCATGACATAAACCAGGCGTGCGTCCACGAAGCTCTCCAGGGGTCAGGGCCCGGCGCCGCCGGCGGCCGGGGATCGATCAGTGCCCGCCGGCGCAGGCCGGGGAAGCAGGTGCCTGCCCCTGCAGGGACCATTCCTCGGGGGTGTAGGTGTGCAGGGCGAGCGCATGGATCTGCCCCATCAGCTCGCCCATCGCGGCATAGGCCTTCTGGTGACGCTTGACGCTGTTGAGCCCGGCGAACGCTTCGCTGACCACCACCGCCTTGTAATGGGTTTCCAGGCCCCGGCTGTGCATATGGCTCTCATCGAGAATGTCCAGGTGCTGCGGCTGCAGGGCCTGGAACGCGGCGACAATCTGCTCTTGCTTGGACATGCCTGTCTTCCTCTGGGACTGGTTGGATTCTAGTTCAGCGGGCAGCTGCGCTCGCGTACCCCGCCTGAAGTCGAAGGCAAGCCGCTGCTCCAATTACAGCGGACTAGACTCCTACTGACTGACAGAGACCGAACAGGCTGCAGTTTGCGCACAAAGATCGCCATTCTGCGCCCTCGCCCCGCCGTGCTCAAGGACAGCGCATCGGCACCGCGGGAACCCCTCCGCCCGCTGCCGCACCTAAGCTGCATACCCCGAGGAGCACATCCATGAGCAGAACCGAAACCGATAGCATCGGCCCCGTCGAAGTCCCCGAACAGGCTTACTGGGGTGCCCAGACCCAGCGCTCGCTGATCAATTTCGCCATCGGCGACCAGCGCATGCCGCTCGAGGTCATCCACGGCCTGACGCTGATCAAGAAGGCCGCCGCGCGGATCAACGACCGCATCGGCGACCTCCCGCCGGATCTCGCCCGGCTGATCGAACAGGCCGCCGACGAAATTCTCGCCGGCGAACACGACGACCAGTTTCCCCTGGTGGTCTGGCAGACCGGCAGCGGCACCCAGAGCAACATGAACGTCAACGAGGTCATCGCCGGACGCGCCAACGAGCTGGCCGGAGGCGAACGCGGCGGCAAGAGCCCGGTGCACCCCAACGACCACGTCAACCGCGCGCAGAGCTCCAATGACTGTTTTCCCACCGCCATGCACATCGCCGCCGCGCGCGCCGTGCATGACCAGCTGCTGCCCGCCATTGGCGAGCTTTCCGGCGGCCTCGCCGAACACGCCGCGCGCCACAACGACCTGGTCAAGACCGGCCGCACCCACCTGATGGACGCCACGCCCATTACCTTCGGCCAGGAGCTCTCGGCCTTTGTCGCCCAGCTCGACATTGCCGAGCAGGCGATTCGCCAGACATTGCCTGCGGTGTACGAACTGGCCCAGGGCGGCACCGCAGTGGGTACCGGGCTGAATGCACCCAGGGGTTTCGCCGAAGCGGTCGCCGCGGAGATTGCCGCACTGTCAGGGCTGCCGTTCGTCTCGGCGCCAAACAAGTTTGCCGCTCTTGCGGGCCATGAGCCGCTGGTGGCCCTTTCCGGCGCGCTCAAGACGCTTGCCGTGGCGTTGATGAAACTGGCCAACGACCTGCGCCTGCTGGGCTCGGGCCCACGCGGAGGATTGGCCGAGGTTCGCCTGCCGGCCAACGAACCGGGCAGCTCGATCATGCCCGGCAAGGTCAACCCCACCCAGTGCGAGGCGCTGTCCATGCTCGCCTGCCAGGTGATGGGCAACGACGCCGCACTGAGCTTCGCCGCGAGCCAGGGCCAGCTTCAGCTGAACGTGTTCAAGCCGGTGATCATCCACAACCTGCTGCAGTCGATCCGGCTGCTGGCCGATGGTTGCCGCAATTTCAACGAGCACTGCGTGATCGGGCTGGAGCCGGATGCTGCGCGCATGGCCGAGCATCTGGAGCGCGGCCTGATGCTGGTCACCGCGCTGAACCGCCACATCGGCTATGACAGCGCGGCGGAAATCGCCAAGAAAGCCTACGCCGAAGGCAAGACCCTGCGCGAAGCCGCCCTGGAGCTCGGGCACCTGAGCAACGAGGAGTTCGACCAGTGGGTACGGCCGGAGCAGATGCTGGCACCGGAGTGATCACTGCGCGCGTTCAGCCGTCCTGGCCGAACGCGCGTTCCAGGGCCTCGTTGAGGGTACGCAGCACCTTGATCCGGGCATAGCGCTTGTCGTTGGCCTCGACCAGCGTCCAGGGCGCATCACGGGTACTGGTGCGCGTCACCATGTCATCCACGGCCTCGACATAGTCGTCCCATTTTTCCCGGTTGCGCCAATCTTCATCGGTGATCTTGAAGCGCTTGAAGGGTGTCTTCTCCCGCGCCTTGAAACGTTCGTACTGGGTGTCACGGTCGATCGCCAGCCAGAACTTCACCAGAATGGTGCCGGCTTCGGTGAGCTGCTCCTCGAACGCGTTGATCTCGCCATAGGCACGCTGCCAGTCAACCGGCGCGGCAAAGCCTTCGACCCGCTCCACCAGTACCCGGCCGTACCAGGAGCGGTCGAAGATGGTGAATCGTCCATGCGGCGGTACGTGCCGCCAGAAGCGCCACAGGTAGGGATGCGCCAGCTCCTCGTCGCTCGGCGCGCCGATCGGCACCATGCGGTACTGGCGCGGGTCGAGGGCATCGGCCACCCGACGGATGGCGCTGCCCTTGCCGGCCGCGTCGTTGCCTTCGAACACCGCCACCAGGGCATGGCGTTTCATCTTCGGGTCGCGCATCAGGCGGGACAGGCGCGCCTGCTCGGTGAGCAGCTGCTGCTGGTAGCCGGCCTTGTCGAGGCGCTGCGACAGGTCGAGGCTGTCGAGCAGTCGGCGCTGGTCGAGGCCGTTGCCGACCCGCGCCGTTCCGCCGACGTCCCGGCGGTCCTTGCGACGCGCTTTCAGCGCATCCTGCAGACTGGCCAGCAGGATGCGGCCGACGGTGAGGCTGCGATAGTAATGATCGAAACCTTCCACCACATGCCAGGGCGCCCGCTGACAGTTGGAGCGCTGCACCATGCGCTGACCGTGGCGGACGAAATCCTCGTAGATCCGCGACTGGTGCCAGTCCAGCGGGCTGATACGCCAGCTGTGTTGCGGATCGTCCTCGAGCTCTTCGAGCCTGGCGTTCATCCGCTGCTGCGAGAGATGGAACCAGAACTTGAGCACCAGCGCGCCCTCGTTGCAGAGCATCTGCTCCAGCGCCACGGCCTCGTCCAGAGCATGCTCGAAGCCAGCTTCGTCCAGCGTACCGGCGACTCGCCCCTGGAGCATCTGGCTGTACCAATTGCCAAAGAACACGCCGATCTGCCCCTTGGCCGGCAGCTGTCGCCAGTATCGCCAGGCCGCCGGACGGGCCTGCTCCTCGTCACTGGGATGCTCGAAGCTGGTGACCTGGATATGGCGCGGGTCCATCCACTCGTGGAGCAGCTTGACCGTCTCGCCCTTGCCGGCACCCTCGATGCCGTTGATGAGGATCAGCAAGGGGAAATCGCCCTGTGCCTTGAGGTCGAACTGCGCCTGCAGCAGCGCCTCGCGCAGCGCGGGCACCTCGGCGTCGAAGGTTTTCTTGTCGATCCTGTGGCCGAGCTCGGCGGATTCAAACATGGCGTCTCTCCTGCACTTCATTCGGGTGTCATGCGCCTGCGCAACGGTGCCCGGCGTCGCTACAATGCCGGCGGTTTTCCGGAGGTAGCGATGCCAGATCCCCGCCATGCCCAGCTTGACTGGGACCCACAGGGCCAGCCCCTGTCGCGCCAGTTCGGCGACGTCTACTTTGCCCGCGATGACGGTCTGGGCGAAACCCGCCATGTGTTTCTCGAGGGTAACGAGTTGGCGACCCGCTTCGCCAGCCTGGGGCACGGCCGGCTGGTGATCGGCGAGACCGGCTTCGGCACCGGAATGAATTTCCTCTGTGCCTGGCAGCTCTTCGAGCAGACCGCGCCGGAGGGCGCCCGGTTGCATTTCGTCAGCGTCGAAAAGTACCCGCTGACCCTGGACGACCTGCGCCGTGCGCTGGCGCTCTGGCCCGAACTGAAAAGCTGGTCGGAGCGCCTGCTCGACGGCTACGTCGCCCTTCATCCCGGTTTTCAGCGCCTGGTGTTCGACCAGGGCCGAGTCACCCTGACCCTGCTGATCGGTGATGTGCTGGAGCAGTTGCCTGAGCTTGACGCGCGGGTCGACGCCTGGTTTCTCGACGGCTTTGCCCCGGCGAAGAATCCCGACATGTGGACCCCGGCCCTGTTCGCGGAACTGGCCCGGTTGTCGGCGCCCGGCGCCACGCTGGGCACCTTCACCAGCGCCGGGTTCGTTCGCCGCGGCCTGATCGAGGCCGGCTTCGAGATGCGCCGGGTGCCGGGATATGGGCGCAAGCGGGAGATCCTGCGCGGCGTCTTCGCTGGTCCCGGGCTTGAACATCGCCCCGCCTGGTTTAGGCCACCGGCCTTGCCCCGGGGCTCACGCCGCGCGCTGGTGATCGGTGCGGGCCTGGCCGGCTGCGCCAGCGCCGCCAGCCTGGCCGCCCGCGGCTGGCAGGTGCAGGTGCTGGAGCGCCATGGCGAACCTGCCCAGGAGGCATCGGGCAATCCACAGGGCATCCTCTACCTGAAGCTCTCGGCGCACGGCACGGCCCTGAGCCAACTGGTGGTCGCCGGCTTCGGTCATACCCGGCGCCTGCTGGAGCGGTTGCAGCAAGGGCGCGACTGGTCCGCCTGCGGCGTTCTGCAACTGGCCTTCGATGACAGGGAAGCGGCCCGCCAGGCCCGGCTCGCGGAGGTCTATCCCGGACTTACCGAGCTGCTTGACCGGGCTACGGCCGAGCGTTTGGCGGGCATCGGGCTGCCGGCTGGCGGTCTGTTCTTTCCCGAAGCGGGCTGGCTGCATCCTCCGGCTCTGTGCCGGGCATTGCTCGATCGGCCGGGGATCGAACTGCTGCGCCACCATCAGGCCCTGAGCCTGGAACGCACGACAGAAGGTTGGCAGGCGCTTGCCGAGGACCAAGTGCTCGCCGAAGCCCCACTGGTGGTGCTCACAACGGGGGCCGACAGCAACCGCTTCGCACAGACCACCTGGCTGCCCCTCAAGCGCATTCGTGGGCAGATCACCTGTCTGCCCATGACCCCGGCCAGTGCAGGGCTGGCCACGGTGCTCTGCGCCGAAGGCTACGTGGCGCCGCCGCGGGACGGCGCGCACACCCTGGGCGCCAGCTTCGCCTTTGATGCGACAGACCTCACACCCACGGCAGCCGAGCACCAGAGTAACCTCGGCCTGCTCACGGCCCTCTCCACCGACCTTTCCGAGCGGCTGGAGGCCCAGGCGCTGAACGCCGACAGCCTGGCCGGACGCGCGGCCTATCGCTGTACAAGCCCGGATTACCTCCCGCTGGTGGGCCCGCTGGCCGATGCCGAGGCCTTCGCCAGCGCGTACGCGGTGCTGCGCAAGGACGCCCGGCAGCGCCCGCAAACCCCTTGCCCCTGGCTCGAGGGCCTCTACATCAATGCAGCCCACGGTTCGCGTGGCCTGATCACTGCTCCGCTGAGCGCGGAACTGCTCGCGGCCTGGATCGAGGACGAACCTGTGCCGCTGCCGCGCTCGGTGGCACAGGCCTGCCATCCCAGCCGTTTCCTCTTGCGCCGCCTGATCCGCAACGAAGGCTGAACGGTCTTGCGAGGCGCCACGGCCCCACGCGATACTCCCAAGGGTATATCTTCCGGCCTGGAGGGATGATCGATGAAATTTCGCTTGTCGCTGGCACCGGCAAGCCCCGCCTGGCTTGCCACGCCAGCGCTCGCCGCGGTCGTCGAAAGCCGTTACCCTCAGGATCAGGCGCTCGGCTTCAGGCAGGAAGACCTGCGCGGGGCCTTTACACCGAGCCGCGAGGTAGCGCGATGAAGGTACCGCTTGACGGGCAACAGGCCCAGGCCCAGCAGCGTGATGCCATGCTCAAAAGACTGGCCCGGGTCGAGGGGCAGATCCGCGGCATCCAGGCGATGATCCGCCGGGAGGAGGATTGCGAGGCCATCGCCCAGCAGTTTTCCGCGGCCCGCAAGGCCCTTGACCGCGCCTACCAGGAGATGCTGGTGTGCCTCGTCGAGGAAACCGTGCTGAGCCCGCAAAGCGACTCCCAGGAAACCATGGCCCGGGTGCGCGCGATCTTCACCAAGTACACCTGAGTCCGCGTCGCCCCTACCTCTGGTGCTATTCCATCTCTCCACACAGCTCCGCCGCGCGCAACAGCGCAGCCGTCAGGCCGTGCCGTTCCCACTCGGGCAAGGCGGAAAACCGCGCGCAGAACTCCGGCGGCAACAAGGGCGGCGCCTGTTCGAGCAGTTGTCGGCCGTTGTCGCTGATCAGTAGCCACTGCCGGCGCCGGTCCAGGTCGTCGCGCTGACGCTGCAGCAGGCCACGCTCTTCGAGTCGGTCGAGCAGGCCCGACAGTGTCGCGGGCGTCAGGCTGACGAAGCGACTGAGTGCCGAAGCGGTCATCTTGCCCTCGCCCTGAAGGATCCTGAGGATCATCAGTTGCACCGGCGTCAGCCCACCATAACGGGCAAGCCGCTTGGCGTGCACCTCCGCGTCTTGCTGCAAACGCCGCATGGCGCGTAGCAGACCGAGCTCAAACGCCGATATGTTCGTTTCAACTGAAACCTTTTTTCCGAACATTTCTCCATACCCAGCCGTCAATCAACTTTGACATCAAATCATTATTTTGTTTTGGTGTACAACTTGAAGAGCAGTGCAGCGGCTTGCGCCAAGGGCAGCTGCAGGCGTCTTTGCAAACCAAATACGCCTGTCCGAAAGTCTGAACTCGCTTTCAGGACCTCAGTCTCAATCCCCAACGGCAAACCCGGTAAGGACTATGTGCGGCATAGCTGGAGAACTACGTTTCGATAATCAACCAGCCACCCTTGCGGCGGTTGAACGCATCACTCACCACCTGACTGCTCGCGGCCCCGATGCCTGCGGCTTCCATAGCCAGGGTCCGCTGGCCTTCGGCCACCGTCGATTGAAGATCATGGATCTCTGCGAGGCTTCGGGCCAGCCGATGATCGACCCGGACCTGGGTCTGTCGATGGTCTTCAATGGCGCCATCTACAACTACCCGGAATTGCGCGCGGAATTGGAAGCCCTCGGCTACCGATTCTTCTCCGACGGCGATACCGAGGTGCTGATCAAGGGCTTCCACGCCTGGCGCGAGGCCTTGCTGCCGCGCCTGAACGGCATGTTCGTGTTTGCCATCTGGGAG
The DNA here is from genome assembly GCF_042648805.1 of Stutzerimonas tarimensis. Taxonomy (NCBI): domain Bacteria; kingdom Pseudomonadati; phylum Pseudomonadota; class Gammaproteobacteria; order Pseudomonadales; family Pseudomonadaceae; genus Stutzerimonas; species Stutzerimonas tarimensis. Next base: position 497,373 of record NZ_JBHRXZ010000024.1, read on the forward strand.
CGAGACAGCGGCCAGCTGTTCATCGCCCGCGACCGCCTCGGCGTCAAGCCGCTGTACCTGAGCCGCACCGACAAGCGCCTGCGCTTCGCCTCCTCGCTACCGGCCCTGCTCAAGGGCGGCGACATCAGCGGTGAGCTCAATCCGGTCGCGCTGAATCACTACATGAGCTTTCATGCGGTGGTGCCGGCACCTGACACCCTGATCGCCGGCATCGAAAAACTGCCGCCTGCGACCTGGATGCGCTTCGACAGCCAGGGCCGCCGCAGCCAGCAGACCTGGTGGACCCTGCCCTTTGGCGCCCGCCCCGAAGAGGAGAAGTACAGCTTCGACGACTGGAAACAGCGCGTGCTCGATACCATGCGCGACGCGGTCGCCGTGCGCCAGCGCGCCGCGGTGGACGTCGGCGTGCTGCTGTCCGGCGGCGTCGACTCGAGCCTGCTGGTGGGCCTGCTGCGCGAAGCCGGTGCGGCGGAGAACCTGCTGACCTTCTCGATCGGCTTCGAAGACGCCGGCGGCGAGCGCGGCGACGAATTCAAGTATTCGGACATCATCGCCAACCACTACCAGACCCGCCATCATCAGCTGCGCATCCAGGAGCATGAAATCCTCGAGCAGTTGCCGGCCGCCTTCCGCGCCATGAGCGAGCCGATGGTCAGCCATGATTGCATCGCCTTCTACCTGCTCTCGCGAGAGGTCGCCAAGCATTGCAAGGTGGTGCAGAGCGGCCAAGGCGCCGACGAGCTGTTCGCCGGTTATCACTGGTATCCGAAGGTGGACGGATCGGACGACGCCGTAGCCGCCTATCTGGAATCCTTCCGCGACCGCAGCTACGAGGAGTACGCCTCGCTGATGCAGGACAGGTGGGTCCAGGGCGATTTTTCCGGCGACTTCGTGCGCAATCACTTCGCCCAGCCCGGCGCCGACGCGGCAGTGGACAAGGCGCTGCGCATCGACAGCACGGTGATGCTGGTGGATGACCCGGTCAAGCGCGTGGACAACATGACCATGGCCTGGAGCCTGGAGGCGCGCACGCCGTTCCTCGACTACCGGGTCGCCGAGCTCTCGGCACGCATCCCGGCCAAGTACAAGCTGCCCGAGGGCGGCAAGTACGTCCTCAAGGAAGCGGCTCGGCAGGTGATTCCGGCGGAGGTGATCGATCGGCCCAAGGGCTATTTTCCCGTGCCTGGTCTCAAGCATTTGCAAGGCGCCACCCTGGACTGGGTTCGCGAGCTGCTGATGGACCCGAGCCAGGATCGTGGTCTATACCAATCCAAGGCCATCGAACAATTGCTGGCCGATCCGGATGGGCAACTCACTCCGCTGCGTGGTTCCAAGCTGTGGCAGTTGGCGGCGCTCAACCTCTGGCTAAGCGAACAAGGCCTCTAAAGGAGCATCCATGCAGAAGTCGCAAGCCTACGGTCAGCGCCTGTTGCGCGGCCAGACGCCGAGCTACCAGCGCTTGCAGGCGCGTCTCGCCGAAGACGGACTGCCGGTTTCCACCGCGCCGGTCTCGCTGCATTGCGGCTGGGGTCGCATCCTCATCGGGCATACCTACCCCGACGCCGCGACCCTGGCCCACGACCTCCTGAACGAGGCGCCCGGCGAGCGCGACATCGCGCTCTACGTGGCGGCGCCACAACAGGTGCTCGCGCAGTCACCACAACAGCTGTTTCTCGACCCGTCCGACACTTTTCGCCTGTGGTTTTCCGACTACCGGCCAGCACGCCGCAGCTTTCGTGGCTTCGTCGTGCGGCGCCTGCAGTGCGAGGCCGACTGGACCGCGATCAACAGCCTGTACCAGTCACGCCACATGTTGCCGGTCGACCACCGGCTGTGTACGCCCTATCAGGATGGCGGACCGGTCTACTGGCTGGCCGAAGACGAGAACTCCGGGCAGATCCTCGGCAGTGTCATGGGCCTTGACCACCGCAAGGCCTTCAACGACCCCGAGGACGGCTCCAGCCTCTGGTGCCTGGCAGTCTCGCCCACCTGCCCGCGCCCTGGCGTAGGTGAAGGGCTGGTGCGCCACCTGGTCGAGCACTACATGAGCCGCGGCCGTGCCTACCTGGATCTGTCGGTGCTGCATGACAACCTCCAGGCCAAGGCGCTCTACGCCAAGCTGGGCTTTCGTGACCTGCAGACCTTCACGGTCAAGCGCAAGAACATCATCAACCAGCCGCTGTTTCTCGGCCCGGGTCCGGAGGCGCACCTCAACCCTTACGCACGGATCATCGTCGACGAGGCCCGCAAGCGGGGTATCGAGGTACATGTGGATGATGCCGACGCCGGTCTCTTCACGCTCTCCCACGGCGGCCGCAAGGTGCGCTGCCGCGAGTCGCTGTCGGACCTCACCTCTGCCGTCGCCATGACGCTCTGCCAGGACAAGTCGCTGACCCATCGCTGCCTTTCCCACGCCGGACTCAAACTGCCGGCGCAGCAGCTGGCAGGGACCGACGAGGACAACGCGGCGTTTCTGGAAAAGTACGGCAGGGTGGTGGTCAAGCCGCTCGATGGCGAACAGGGTCATGGCGTAGCCGTGGACATCACCGACGAGGACGAACTGGCCGCGGCCATCGAGCGCGCCAGCCGCTTCGACAGCCGCGTCCTGCTGGAAAGCTTCCACCCTGGAGACGACCTGCGCATCGTGGTGATCGGTTTCGAGGTTGTCGCCGCCGCCATCCGCCGCCCGGCCCAGGTGATCGGTGACGGACGCAACACCATCGGCGCCCTCATCGAAGCCCAGAGCCGCCGTCGCGCGGCCGCTACCGGCGGTGAAAGCCGCATCCCCCTGGATGAAGAAACCAAGCGTTGCCTGCAAGGGGCGGGGGTGACCTTCGATACCGTTCTGGATGAAGGGCGACAACTGGCCGTGCGGCGCACCGCCAACCTGCACACCGGCGGCACCCTCGAGGATGTCACCGACCAGCTGCATCCGGTACTGGTCGAAGCGGCGATCCGTGCCGCACGCGCCCTCGATATCCCGGTGGTGGGCCTGGACCTTCTGGTTCAGGACACTGGCCAGCCGGACTATGTATTCATCGAAGCCAACGAGCGGGTCGGTCTGGCCAACCACGAGCCGCAGCCGACTGCCGAACGCTTCATCGACCTGCTCTTCCCGCTCAGCCAGCAGCATCCCGGCTGAGCGAAGACCGCGGGCCGGCACACTGCCCTGCAGAGTCCGCGTGTCTGCCGCGGTCTCTCGTTTTATCGCAAGGAATCCCCATGCTCGCAAAACTGCCCGAACCCGATCTCCACTACCTGCAGCGGGTTCTGCTGGAAATGCTCGCCATCCCCAGCCCGACCGGATTCACCGACACCATCGTGCGCTACGTTGCCGAGCGGCTTACAGAGCTCGGCATTCCCTACGAACTGACCCGACGCGGCACCATCCGCGCTACGCTCAAGGGCCGTCGTTACAGCCCCGACCGCGCCGTGTCGGCGCATCTGGACACCATTGGCGCCATCGTCCGCGAGATCCACGACAATGGCCGCCTGGGCCTGGCCCCGGTGGGCTGCTGGTCGAGCCGCTTCGCCGAGGGCAGCCGCGTCAGCGTCTTCACCGACAGCGGCGTGATACGCGGCAGCGTGCTGCCGCTGCTGGCCTCCGGGCACGCCTTCAACACCGCCGTGGACGAGATGCCGGTGAGCTGGGACCACGTCGAACTGCGCCTCGATGCCTATACCTACAGCCGCGACGAAACCTGTGCGCTGGGCCTCAACATCGGCGACTTCGTGGCCTTCGACCCACTGCCGGAGTTTACCGAGAGCGGCTATATCAGTGCACGCCACCTGGACGACAAGGCCGGCGTAGCCGCGCTGCTCGCTGCCCTCAAGGCGGTGATCGACAGCGGCCGCGAGGCCCCGATCGATTGCCATCCACTGTTCACCATCACCGAGGAAACCGGTTCTGGTGCCGCCGCGGCCCTGCCCTGGGATGTCAGCGAATTCGTCGGCATCGACATTGCGCCTTCGGCCAAGGGCCAGCAGTCCACCGAACATTCCGTCAGTATCGCCTTGCAGGATTCCGGTGGGCCCTACGATTACCACCTGTCCCGGCACCTCCTGAAGCTGGCTGGCCAGCACGAGATCGCCGCCCGCCGCGATATCTTCCGCTACTACCACAGCGACGCGCAGTCGGCGGTCACGGCCGGGCACGACATCCGCACGGCGCTGATCGCCTTTGGCTGCGATGCCACACATGGCTACGAGCGTACCCACATCGACAGCCTGGCAGCCCTGACCCGGCTGATCTGTGCCTACATGCTCAGCCCGCCGGTGTTTTCCAGCGACTCGGTCTCCGAGCGCGACTCGCTCGAGCGCTTCAGCCACCAGCTCGAGCACGACGCACAGATGGAAAGCGAGACCCGAGTGCCCGCGGTCGACACCTTGCTGGGCAAGAACCACAAGACCACCGACAATTGACCTTGCAGCGCTGGTCGTCCCCAGGCAGATTAGCGCCCCCCTCCTCGGCCCCTCCCTTCCATGCTGATACCCCCTGACAGCCTCCAAGCCGACACCCTGACCCGCCTGATCGAAGACTTCGTCACGCGCGACGGCACCGACAACGGCGACGAGACGCCTCTGGAGACCCGCGTGGCGCGCGTTCGCCAGGCGCTGGACAAGGGCCTGGCCGTTATCGTGTTCGATGCCGACAGCGGTCAGTGCCAGCTCGCCCTGAAGCGCGATGTGCCGCGCGAGTGGCTGGACTGACCCTCCTCGAACACGCCGGATGGTACAAAGGACACCGCAGGTCGTAATTCCGAGTTGAGCGCTGGGGCACCCGGCCCCATGATGAAGGTCCTAACCCCACGCGATTCGTCCATTGCCCAGAGGGACCTGTAATGCTCCGCCTGTACGCTCTGCTTGCCGGCTTGCTGTTCAGCACGGCGCCGCTGGCCACTGCGTTCGACCCCTCCGACTACGGCTATCCGCTGACCAACCCCTTCGAAGCGACCCTGGCCAACACGCCGGCGCACCTGCAGGCGCCGATGCCGGCCATCGACGCGATCGACCAGGGCGACTACAGCCTGCGGCTGCGTCCCGAGCGGGAGCACTCATTGCCGGACAACTTCTGGCCGGTAACCTCGCTGCAGTATCGCTTGGCACGGCAGAGCGGTCCCGCGCCGCTGATCTTCGTCATCGCCGGTACGGGTTCGCGTTACGACAACGGCACCATGGAATCGCTCAAGCGAGTGTTCTACGGCGCGGGCTACCATGTGGTCCAGCTCTCCTCGCCCACCAGCTACGACTTCATGGCGGCCGCCTCGCGCCTGGCCACGCCGGGCTATTCGGCGGAAGACGCCAGGGATCTCTACCGGGTGATGCAGGCGATCCGCGCACAGCAGGCGGACCTGGCGGTCACCGAGTTCCACCTCGCCGGCTACAGCCTCGGGGCGCTCAACGCCGCCTTCGTCAGCCATCTCGACGAACGCCTTGGTCAGTTCGCCTTCAAGCGCGTACTGATGCTCAACCCGCCGGTCAACCTGTCCACCTCGGTGCGCAACCTCGACCGCCTGGTACAGACCCGCGTGGACACCGGGGACAACTTCTACGAGCAGGTGCTTGAAAGGGTCACCCGATTCTTCCAGGAGCGCGGCCAGATCGATCTGGACGAAGCCCTGCTGGTGGAGTTCCAGCGCTCGGACCATAGACTCAGTGACGAACAACTGGCGATGCTCATCGGCAGCGTGTTTCGCCTGGCGGTCGCCGATATCGCCTTTACCTCCGACCTGATCAACCGACGAGGCCTGATTACCCCGCGAGACGCCCGCCTGACCATCGGCACCAGCCTGGAGCCCTTTTTCCGCCAGGCGCTGTGGTGCGACTTCGATTGCTACATGACCAAGCAGCTGGTTCCCTGGTGGCGCGAGCGCTTCGATGGCGGCAGCCTGACGCAGCTGACCGACCAGGTGAGCCTCTATGCGCTCGAGGACTACCTGCGCGAACAGACCAAGATCGCCGTCATGCACAACGCCGATGACTTCATCCTCGGGCCTGGAGACCTGGGCTTCCTGCGCCGCACGATGGGCGACCGCCTGACCCTGTATCCACGCGGCGGGCACTGCGGCAACCTGCTCTACCGAGACAACGTGAACCACATGCTGGAGTTTCTCCGTGGCTGACAAGCGCCGACTGATCGCCCCGCTCGTGCTTGCACTCGTCTGTGCCAACGCCGGGGCCCAGACCCCACTTGCCGAAGCCGACGAGGATGGCTTCGTCGATCCGCTGCGGACGCTCGACTTCAACCCCGACTTCGATCAGCAGGTCTTCGAGTTCTCCACGTCCGACGCGCTGGATGTGGACGACCCCTTCGAGCGCTTCAACCGACGCATGTACCACTTCAACTATCGTCTCGACCAGTGGGTCATGCTTCCGGTGGTGCGCGGCTATCGACACGTCACCCCGAGCCCGGTACGCACCGGGGTGAGCAACTTCTTCAATAACCTGCGCGACATCAGCAACCTTGCCAACAGCGTGATGCAGCTGAAGGTCGAGCGCTCGATGCGCACCACTGCAAGATTGCTGTTCAACACCATTCTCGGCGTCGGCGGGCTCTGGGATCCAGCCACCCGCATGGGGCTGCCGCGCCAGCCGGAAGACTTCGGCCAGACCCTCGGCTCCTATGGCGTGCCAAGCGGGCCCTACCTGGTGCTTCCGGCGTTCGGGCCGTCCAACCTGCGCGACGCCACCGGCCTTCTGGTGGACTATGGCCTGGAGCGGTCGATCAATTTCCATGGCTACCACCATGCCACGAGCGAGTACCCGGTCCTGTATGGGCTCAGGACGGTCGACCTGCGCCATACCACGCCCTTTCGCTACGGCCAGCTGAACTCGCCCTTCGAGTATGAGCAGGTTCGCTACATCTATAACCGGGCACGGCAGATTCAGATCCTGGATTGATCGAACCCTTCGATCAATCCAGCCCAAAACTCGGCAACATCTTCGAAGCTGCAAGCGTAGGCTTTGGTTCATGACCTCTTGAGGAGTCCGAAACATGACCTTGCGAACCCTGCTGTCCACCCACACCGGCCGGCCCACTTCCGACGGCGCCGGTGTCCGCCTGACCCGAGTATTCGGGGGCAGCGGCATGGAAGCCTTCGACCCCTTCCTGATGCTCGACGAATTCGGTTCGGAGAACCCGGACGAATACATCGCCGGCTTCCCACCGCACCCTCACCGGGGTTTCGAGACGGTCACCTACATGATCGAAGGCCGCATGCGTCACGAAGACCACATGGGCAACGCCGGCCTGCTGGAAAACGGTGGCGTGCAGTGGATGACTGCGGCACGCGGCGTCATCCACAGCGAGATGCCGCAGCAGGAGGCCGGGCGCATGCGGGGCTTCCAGCTGTGGCTGAACCTGCCGGCACGGGCCAAGCTGGACGAGCCCGGCTATCGCGACTTCAGGCCGGAAGAAATACCCTGGGTTTCGCTCGATGGCGTGCGCATCGGCGTGATCGCCGGGCAGTTGCGTACAGCCAACTGCGAGCAGGCCGGCGCGGTCCAGCGCGAGGACACCGAGCCGCACCTATACGATCTGCACCTCGATGCCGGGGCAAGGCTGGCACCACAACTGCCGCAGGGGCACCGCGTGCTGCTCTACGTATACGAGGGCACGGTCAGCCTCGGCAGCGGCGAGACCGCCAGCGCCGGGCAACTCCTGCGACTGGGCGAGGAAGGGGAACTGCAGCTCTCCAGCGACGCTGGTGCCCGGGTGCTATTGCTCGCCGGCAAGCCGTTGCGCGAGCCCATCGTGCAATACGGCCCCTTCGTGATGAACAGCCGCGAAGAGATCGAACAGGCGCTGCGCGACTTTCGCGACGGCCGTCTGGCCGGCTAGTCGCGGCGATACAGGCTCGGCTCGCCCTCGGGCCGGGTCTTGAAGCGGCGATGGGCCCAGAGATATTGCTCGGGGCACTGCCGGATCGCCGCCTCGGCCCATTGATTGATGCGCAGGCAATCGGCTTCCTCGCTCTCTCCGGGAAAGTCTTCCAGCGGCGGATGCACCACCAGCCGATAACCCGAGCCATCGGCCAGGCGCTGCTGGGTAAAGAGCACCACGCGTGCCTTGCCGAGTCGCGCGAACTTGCTTGTAGCCGTCACGGTCGCTGCCGTGACTCCAAAGAACGGCACGAAAAGGCTTTGCTTGCGGCCGTAGTCCTGGTCTGGCGCATACCAGATGCCGCGCCCTGCCCGCAGAACCTTGAGCATCGCCCGCACGTCTTCGCGTTCGATGGCCGTGGCGTCGCGGTTGTGCCGCTCGCGCCCGCGCCGTTGGACGTAGTCGAATACCGGATTCTTGTGCTCACGGTACATCCCGTCGATGGTATGCCACTGGCCGAGCAGCGCGCCGCCGATTTCCAGAGTGGTGAAGTGAAAGGACATCAGAATCACGCCGGTGCCCTCGGCCTGCAGCCGCTGCAGATGCTCGAGGCCTTCCAGGTGCGCCAGGCGCCGCAGGCGCGCCGTTGGCCACCACCAGCTGATGGCCATCTCGAACAGGGCGATGCCACCGGAGGAGAAATTCTCGCGCAGGACCTGCTCACGTTGCGTCTGCGACCATTCGGGGAAGCACAGCTCAAGATTGCGCCGGGCGATTTCCCGACGTGAACCGGCAAAGCGGTAGATCAACCCGCCAAGCCCACGTCCCAGGATCAGCAGAACGGAATAGGGCAGCCGTGACACCAACCAGAGCAATCCAAGCCCCGACCATAGAAGCCAGTAGCGCGGGTGAAGAAAGGAACGACGGAAACGCGGGGTATCCATGGGAGCTCGTCAGGCAGAAAACGCGAATGGTAACGGAAAGCGCCAGGCAAACGAAAAGGCCCGGCGCACCCCGGCCCGAGCCAGAGGCCACAGCGCTGCATCAATCAGGTCACCCGGCAAAAAGCCAGTATTGGCGCCAGGCTGTCCTGCACGTCACGCACCCGTCGGTTGCGCTCACAGGCGACTTGCACAGGCCGCCGCAGCTCGCTATAAGTCCCCGCCAGTCCTTTACGCAGGCAGACCATGAGCCAAGCCGACCAACTCGACCAAGACCCCGCGTTTCAGCTCAAGGGCAGCATGCTCGCCCTCACCGTGCTGGAGCTCCTGCACAGCGATCTTGAACGCCTGGATCGACAGCTCGCCACCAAGGTCCGGCAAGCGCCGCAATTCTTCAGCAACACGCCCCTGGTACTGGCGCTCGACCGCCTGCCTGAGGAACACGCCGAGATCGATCTCGACGCGCTGCTCAAGCTCTGCCGCAAGCACGGACTGCGCACCCTGGCCCTGCGCGCCAAGCTCGCCCTGCACGTACATGCGGCGCGGCAGCTCGACCTGGCGGTGCTACCGCCCAGCGGCGCCCGCGCGCGTACCCTCAACCCTACGGCGCCGGCGCCGGAACCGCCCAAGCCCGCCGAACCGGAGCACCGCCCTACCCGCTTGATCACCTCGCCGATCCGCGGCGGGCAGCAGGTCTATGCCCAGGGCGGCGACCTCATTGTTACAGCGCCGGTCAGCCCCGGGGCGGAACTCCTGGCAGATGGCAATATCCATGTCTACGCTCCGCTTAGAGGCCGGGCGCTGGCAGGTATCAAGGGTGACGCCACGGCGCGGATCTTCTGCCATGAACTGGGCGCCGAGATGTTGTCGATCGCCGGTCGCTACAAGGTTGCCGAAGACCTCAGGCGCGACCCCGGATGGGGACGCAACGTACAGGTCAGCTTGTCCGGTGACGTGTTGAACATCACACGCCTTTAACGGATACTTCCGCCATTTTTCATGACCATAACGGGTCTTACCGGACGCATTTCCCGGGAATTCCCACCATTTCAAAAAAGGGTGAAGCACCTTGGCCAAGATCATCGTAGTCACTTCCGGCAAGGGTGGCGTCGGCAAAACTACCACCAGCGCAGCCATCGGCACCGGCCTGGCCCTCCGCGGGCACAAGACCGTCATCATCGACTTCGACGTCGGCCTGCGTAACCTCGACCTGATCATGGGCTGCGAGCGGCGCGTGGTATACGACTTCGTCAACGTCATCCAGGGCGACGCCACCCTGGCCCAGGCGCTGATCCGCGACAAGCGGCTGGAAAACCTCTTCGTGCTGGCTGCCAGCCAGACCCGTGACAAGGACGCACTGACCCAGGAAGGCGTCGAAAAGGTAATCACCGAGCTGGCCCAGACCTTCGAATACGTGATCTGCGACTCCCCGGCCGGCATCGAGAAGGGAGCTCACCTGGCGATGTACCTGGCCGACGAGGCCATCGTGGTCACCAATCCGGAAGTCTCTTCGGTACGTGACTCCGACCGCATGCTCGGCCTGCTGGCGAGCAAGTCGCGTCGCGCCGAGAAAGGGCAGGACTCGATCAAGGAACACCTGCTCCTGACTCGCTACAATCCCGAGCGCGTCACCAAGGGCGAGATGCTCGGCGTCGAGGACGTCGAGGAGATTCTCTCCATTCGCCTGCTGGGCGTAATCCCCGAATCCAAGGCGGTGCTTAAGGCCTCGAACCAGGGCGTCCCGGTCATCCTCGACGATGAAAGCGATGCCGGCCAGGCCTACAGCGACGCCGTTGAGCGCCTGCTCGGGAAGGAAGTCGAACACCGCTTCCTCGATGTCAAGAAGCCAGGCTTCCTGCAACGACTGTTTGGAGGTCGAGAATGAACCTGTTTGACTACTTTCGAGAGCGCAAGAAAAGCTCCAACAACCCCGCCGCGGTCGCCAAGGAGCGGCTGCAGATCATCGTTGCCCACGAACGTGGCCAGCGCAACGAGCCGGACTACCTGCCGGCGCTGCAAAAGGAGCTGGTCGCCGTGATTCGCAAGTACGTCAATATCGACAGCGATCAGGTACAGGTCGCCCTGGAAGACCAGGGCAGCTGCTCGATCCTCGAGCTGAACATCACCCTCCCGGATCGCTGATCCCCCGCTGCTGCCGGAGCGGCCTCACCGCTCCGACAGCACGCCCTGTATCGAATCTTCCATGCCGCTGACGCATATCCGCTTCGTCCACCAGGATGACGCCCTGCTGGTTATCGACAAGCCCACCCTGCTGCTCTCCGTGCCTGGCCGCGCCGAGGACAACCGGGACTGCCTGGTCACCCGACTGCAGGAGAACGGCTTTCCGGAAGCCAGGATCGTCCACCGACTGGATTGGGAGACGTCGGGTCTGATCGTGCTGGCCCGCGACGCCGACAGTCACCGCGAGCTGTCTCGCCAATTTCACGACCGCGAGACCGAAAAGGCTTACACCGCGCTGTGCTGGGGTGAGCCGGAGCTGGACAGCGGGCGGATCGACCTGCCGCTACGCTACGACCCGCCGACCAAACCGCGCCACGTGATCGACCATGAGCATGGCCGACATGCACTGACCTTCTGGCGAGTGCTCGAGCGCTGTGGTCACTACAGCCGGGTCGAGCTGACGCCCATCACCGGACGCTCGCATCAGCTACGGGTGCACATGCTTGCCATCGAACATCCCCTGCTGGGCGACCGCCTGTACGCCCACACCGAAGCCCTGGCTGCCCACGGTCGCCTGTGCCTGCATGCCAGCATGCTGACACTGACCCACCCGCAGAATGGCCATCGGATGCGCTTCGAGAGCCAGGCGCCTTTCTAGAGCGGCCAGCTTGTCCGGTCGGAGCGCACAGGTCCGGGCAGCGATACGTTAAACTCCGGCGATTGCCGTCCGGAGCCCCCCATGCGCGATGAACTCAACCAGGGCCTGATCGAATTCCTGCAGGCCTCGCCCACCCCCTTCCATGCCACCGCCAACCTCGCCCGCAGCCTGCGCGCGGCCGGTTACCAGGCGCTCGACGAGCGCGCGCCCTGGGCCACCGAGCCTGGCGGTCGCTACTACGTCACCCGCAACGACTCGGCCATCGTCGCCTTCCAGCTCGGCACCAGACCGCTTCTCGAGGGCGGCTTTCGCCTGGTCGGCGCCCACACCGACAGTCCCTGCCTGCGGGTCAAGCCACAGCCCGAGATGCAGCGCCAGGGTTTCTGGCAGCTGGGCGTGGAAGTCTATGGCGGCGCGCTGCTGGCCCCCTGGTTCGACCGCGACCTCTCGCTGGCCGGCCGGGTGACGTTCAGCCGGGACGGCAAGATCGAGAGCCGACTGATCGATTTTCGCCAACCCATCGCGGTCATTCCCAACCTGGCGATCCACCTCAATCGCGAAGCCAACCAGGGCTGGTGCATCAATGCCCAGAACGAACTGCCGCCGATCCTGGCCCAGATCGGCGGCCAGGACAGCCCGGACTTCCGTGCCTTGCTGGCCGACCAGCTGGCGCGCGAACACGACCTGGTGGCCGACGTCGTGCTGGACTACGAGCTGAGCTTCTACGACACCCAGGGCGCCGCCATCATCGGCCTGCACGGCGACTTCATCGCCAGTGCCCGTCTGGACAACCTGCTGTCGTGCTATGCCGGCCTGCAGGCCCTGCTCAAGGCCGGTCCGGAAGAGAGCTGCGTGCTCGTCTGCACTGACCACGAGGAGGTGGGCTCGACCTCCTGCTGCGGCGCCGACGGCCCCTTCCTCGAGCAGGTGCTCACCCGCGTACTACCGGAAGGCGATGCCTTTGCCAGGATCATCAACCGGTCGCTGCTGATCTCGGCGGATAACGCCCATGCGATCCACCCCAACTACTCCGACAAGCATGATGCCAACCACGGCCCGAAGCTCAATGCCGGGCCGGTGATCAAGGTGAACAGCAATCAGCGCTACGCGACCAGCAGCGAAACCGCCGGATTCTTCCGTCACCTGTGCCTGGTCGAAGAGGTCCCGGTGCAGGCCTTCGTGACCCGCAGCGACATGGGCTGCGGCTCGACCATCGGCCCCATCACCGCCAGCCAGCTCGGCGTGCGCACGGTCGACATCGGCCTGCCGACCTTTGCCATGCACTCGGTGCGCGAGCTGGCCGGCAGCCACGACCTGCAGCACCTGGTGAAGGTCCTCGCGGCCTTCTACCAGAGCGCCGACCTGCCCTGACCCCGTTCATGCTGGCGGTGCCGCGATGCGCCACCGCCAGTGAACTCAGACCAGGCTGTCGTCGATGACCAGCGCCAGCTTGCCCGAGACGCTGTTGCTGGCCAACAGAGCCACTGCGGCCTCGGCATCCTTGATCGGGTAACTGCGTTCCAGCCGCGGCGAAAGCGCGCCGGAAGTGAACAGCGGCCAGACCTTCTGCTCGAGTTCGGCCATCAGCGCGGCCTTGGCGTCCGCCCGGCGGCTGCGCAGCGTCGACCCGATCAGCTGGATGCGTTTGCTCAGGACCTTGGCCAGGTCCAGCGAGGCCTCGCGTCCGCCCATCAGGCCGATCATGACCCAGCGGCCATCCAGTGCCAGCACCTGCAGATTCAGCGAGGCGTACTTGGCCCCCACCGGGTCGAGAATGACATCGAAGGGCGCGAAGTCGCGCAGTGCCTCCAGTTGTTCACCGCGCAGCACTCCTCCCTCGGCACCAAGCGACTCGCAATAGGCCAGTCGCTCGGCCGAACCGACGCTGACCCAGCAGGGGTTGCCAAAGGCCTTGCACAGCTGGATACCGGCCGAGCCGACGCCGCTGGCGCCGGCATGCAGCAGGACCTTTTCGCCGGGCTGGAGTCGACCAAGGGAAAACAGATTCAGCCAGGCCGTGGCATAGACTTCAGGAATCGCCGCTGCCTCTACCAGGGTCAGACCTTCCGGTACCGGCAACGCATGGCGCGCGTCCACCACCACCTGCTCGGCCATGCCGCCTCCGGCGAGCAGGGCGCAGACCCGATCACCCACCTGCCAGCGGCTGCCCGCGCCGGCCTCCTCGACAATGCCCGCGCACTCCAGCCCCAGGGTATCGGTGACGCCCGGTGGTGGCGGATAGAGCCCGGCTCGCTGGAGCAGGTCAGCCCGGTTGAGACCGGCGGCGGCGACTCTGATTCTCACCTGCCCCTCGCCGCAAGTCGGCGTGGGGATCTCCACCCATTCCAGTTGCCCCTCGATGCCTTGCAATGCCTTCATGCTACCTCCATATTGAATCGTGCTTGCGCTCAGAGCTGCGCTCGCTGGCCGGGTCGGCCACCGATGACCGTCGGGCCGATCTATCATCCGCCGGACCGGTAATGTAACCGGCGCCTCAACCGATGGCCTAATATGCGTTACTCCATAGCCTTACGTAGTTCTCAAGCCATGAAAAGCAAGCTCACCGGTACCGTCCTGGCCCTCGTGCTGGGTTTCCAGTCCGCCGTGCTGATGGCCAAGCCCAGCCTGATGGAAAGCTGGGAGCACCTGCAACCGAGCCGTGAGCAGGTCATCGCCAGTCTGAATGTAGTCGAACTACTGAAGCGTCATCACTACAACAAGCCGCCGCTGGACGATGCGCGGTCGGCGCAGATCTTCGAAAGTTACCTGAAGATGCTCGATCCTTCGCGCAGCTTCTTCCTCGCATCGGACGTCGGCGAGTTCGAAAAGTGGCGCCACCAGTTCGACGACTTTCTGCGCAATGGTGAGTTGCAGCCGGGCTACGCCATCTACCGTAGGCACCTCGCACGTCAGCAGGAGCGCCTGAGCTATGCCCTGTCGCTGCTGGAAAAGGGCGTCGAGAACATGGACTTCACCAAGAACGAGGAGCTGCTGGTCGATCGCGAGAACGCACCCTGGGCCAGCAACAAGCAGGAGCTCGACGATCTCTGGCGCAAGCGCCTGAAAGACGAAGTGCTGCGGCTGAAGATTGCAGGGCGCGACGATGAATCCATTGGCGAGCTGCTGACCAAGCGCTACACCAATCAGCTTGCGCGCCTCGGGCAGACTCGCGAGGAGGATGTCTTCCAGTCCTACATCAATGCCTTCGCCCAGAGTTACGACCCGCACACCCAGTATCTTTCCCCGGAAAATGCCGAGAATTTCGATATCAACATGAGCCTGTCGCTCGAAGGTATCGGAGCCGTGCTGCAAAACGACAACGAATTCGTCAAGGTCGTGCGCCTGGTTCCTGCCGGCCCGGCGGAAAAGACCCGTCAGATCGCCCCCGCGGACCGCATCGTCGGTGTCGCCCAGGGTAACGAGGAGATGGTCGACGTGGTGGGCTGGCGGCTCGATGAAGTGGTCAAGCTGATCCGCGGACCGAAAGGCTCGAAGGTTCGCCTGGAGATCATCCCCGCCAGCAACGCCCCCAACGACCAGAGCAGCCGCGTGGTCGCCATTACCCGCGAAGCGGTCAAGCTCGAGGAGCAGGCAGCCAAGAAGGCTGTGCTGGAGCTCGACCATAAAGGGCGGAATTTCCGCCTCGGTGTCATCGAGATCCCTGCGTTCTACCTCGACTTCAAGGCCCTGCGGGCCGGCGAAGCCGAGTACAAGAGCACCACCCGCGACGTACGCCGCCTGCTCACCGAGCTGCAGGAGGAGGACATCGATGGCCTGGTGATCGACCTGCGCAACAATGGCGGCGGCTCGCTGCAGGAAGCCACCGAACTCACGGGCCTGTTCATCGAGCAGGGCCCCACAGTGCTGGTGCGCAATGCCGATGGCCGTGTGGACATTCTTGCCGACGACAACCTGGGGACCTATTACAAGGGCCCCATGGCGGTGCTGGTCAACCGCCTCTCGGCGTCGGCCTCGGAGATCTTCGCCGGCGCGATGCAGGATTATCACCGGGCCCTGGTGCTGGGCGGCCAGACTTTCGGCAAGGGAACCGTACAGAGCATCCAGCCGCTCAACCATGGTGAGCTGAAGCTGACCCTCGCCAAGTTCTATCGCGTTTCAGGTCTCAGCACCCAGCATCAGGGCGTGATTCCCGATATCTCCTACCCGGCCTCGGTGGACACCTCGGTGATTGGCGAGAGCGCCCTGCCCCAGGCCATGCCCTGGGACAGCATCCGTCCGGTCATTCAGGTGGACCGTAATCCGTTCAAGCCTTTCCTCGACGAGCTCACCGCTCGCCACGAGGCGCGCACTGCCGACGATCCTGATTTCGTCTATAGCCGGCAGCGTCTGGCGCTTTCCCAGGAGCTGGTCAAGGAGACGACGGTCAGCCTCAACGAGGAAACCCGCCGCGCCCGTCAGGCGGAGATCGAGCAGCGTCAACTGGATCTGGAAAATGCCATGCGGCAAGCCAAGGGCCAGGAGCCGCTGGACAAGCTCGAGGACGAAGAGACCGCCGCGCTACACGCCGAGAATGAAAAACTCAAGCCTGAGGAGGATGCTTATCTGGCGGAGAGCGGGCGAATCCTGCTCGACTTCCTGAATCTGCATTCGGCCATCGCCAATCGCGAGTCGCGCCTGTAAGCATCGTCTTCAGAGTATTGACCAGGGGCCGCAACGGCCCCTTTTTCATTCCCGTGGTCCGCCCACCGCAGGACGCCCCACAGCCACCACCGTTTTTGCCCGCATCCGAACCTGGTCAAGCCAGGGCCGGAGCAGGTTGTGCCGAATGCGCCGGAGCGAATCAGGCCCTTCCACGGGACCACCCTGGTCCATCTCAGATTCGGAACATCTCTTTCAAGGTTCCTTAACTGCGGCTGGTGGCCGGTGGTCGCGCCTCAGGTAGGCCTGGCGCGCTCGGCATCGACCCAATAGGGGGCGCGCAATTGGGCTTTGAGCAGCTTGCCGGCCGGGTTGCGCGACAGCTCGGTGCGGATCTCGACCCTGCTCAACCGCTGGGTCTTGCCCAACCTGTGGTTTGCCCAGGCCAACAACTCTTCGCAGGTCACCGCTTCACCCGCCGCGGTTATCACCAGGCCCAGCGGCGTTTCGCCCCAACGCTCGCTGGGTACGGCAATGACGGCGGCATCGACTACCTGTGGATGCTCGAGCAGGACGCGTTCCAGGTCTTCGGCATATACGTTGAAGCCACCCGAAAGGATCATGTCCTTGCGCCGGTCCAGCAGGTAGAGAAAACCGTCCTCATCGAACCGGCCGATGTCACCGGAGCGGAAATAGACGGTCCCGTCCTCGTCACGCCACAGTAGTGCTTCGGATGCTTCCGGACGGTTGTGGTAGCCGCGCATCATGCCAGTCGACCGCCCGACCACCTCGCCCACTTCGCCCTGGCGGACAGGCTTGCCGCTCTCGTCGATTAGCAGCAACGAGCAGCCGGCGCTAGGCCGCCCGACCGAATCCCATTTATCGGGATACGCCACGCAATCGAGGGTTGCGCTGACGCCGCCCTCGGTCATGCCATAAACCTCCAGCAGCCTACCAGGCCAGCGCGCCATCAGCTCGGCGATGACCTTGGCGCGCAAGGGCGCACCGGCCGATAGTTTGATTTGGAAACTGCTCAGGTCACGCCGATCGAAACCCGGTTCGTCGAGCAGGCGCTGGTATTGGATCGGTACGAGCATGGTATGGGTGACACGGTGCCGCTCGGCCAGCTCCAGGTAGCGGCCCGCATCGAACTTGCCGAGCATCACCAGCAACCCGCCGAAGGCCAGCGTTGGCAGCACGGCAACCATTGTCGTATTGGAATACAGGGGTGTTGCAACCAGTGTCACCGCCTCGCCCGAGAAGCCGAGCGTCCGGTACCGCTCCATGTTGCGGAAACGGGTCTGGTGATCCTGAACGATGCCTTTTGGAATGCCTGTGGTGCCGGAGCTATAGATGATGTTGAACAGGTCATCCGGCTCGATTCGTACCCCCGGAGGGCTATCGGGAGTGTCGCCAAGCCATGTCGGTAGCCCATGCCAGCCCGGCGCATCGCCTTCCAGCAAGATTCGGTGCAGTTCCTTATTCCCCGTTGATCCCAACGCGGCGTCCAGCAGATCGCGGCCGTTCGGTTCAGCGAAGCAAAAAAGCGCACCGCAATCCTCGACCATCAAGGCCAAGGTCTCGGTCGATGCCATGCCTGACAGCGGCACGATGCAGCCGCCGGCGGCCAGCACCCCGACCATCACCGCTACGTAGGGCCTGCTGTTGCGTCCCAGCATCGCAACGGTGGCGCCCTTGTCCAACCCGGCGGCCACCAGCCGGTTGGCCACCCGGTTCGCCAGGGCCAGCAACTCCCGCCGTGTCCAGGCGCCGTCCTCATCGATCACCGCAATGCGGTCGGCATCGGCAGTGCAGACAGCGCTGAGCTGGCTGTGCAGATCAACGAAGGGGGCGTTCGACTCCAGCGCTGCTTGCGCCGGCAATGCATGGATAAGGTCGTTCACGGTGGCGTCCTGCTTCATCTTATAAAGAGCCGGGCAAGCGCCCTAGCTGGCGTCTGCCCGGCCGGTAATGGGGTGAGCGTCGAGCGAAGGCGAAGGGTGCGCGACAGACAGGCGCACAAGCGCGTGCTTGCCCCGCACCGCCAAGGTCACCGGACCGTGATGCCTGTCTCCCTAATGATCCTGGTCCAGGTCTTCAGGTCCCGCTGATAGCTCTCGGCAAAGGTCTCGTGGTTCCCGGTTCCCGGCTGCAGGCCGAACCCAGCAAGGGTATCGACGACCCGCTGCGCCTTCAGCGCCTTGCTGGCCTGCGCCGAGATCTTCTCGACGATGGGGTCAGGCGTACCGGCCGGCGCCAGCAGCCCGAACCAGCCCCAGGCGCCATAGTTTTCCAGCCCCAGCTCAGTGAAGGTCGGGACATCCGGAGCCAGCGGCGAGCGTGCGCCGCCACTGACGGCGATCACCTTGAACTTGCCGGCATCGATGTGCGACCGGGCACTGCCGACGTCAACGAAGGCCGCGTCGAGCCGGCCGGCCAGCGCATCGGTCAGCAGTGGCGCAACGCCCTGGTAGGGAATGTGCCGCAGCTTCAGGTCCTTCTGCTGGTTGAGCATTTCCCCGTACATGTGCGCGGAAGTACCGTTGCCATAGGAGCCATAGGTGTACTGGTCAGGCTTCTTGCTGGCCATCGCCACGAACTCCTCGAAGCTGCTGACAGGCGACCCCTCCGGGACCACCATGAAGCTTTGCGCCCGGGCGATTTCAGCAATTGGAACGAAGGCGGTGGCCGGATCGTAAGGCTGCGATTCGAACAGAGCGCCCTGGACCAGCGCGTTGATGGTCAGCAGCAGGGTATGGCCATCCGGCTGGGCACGCGCAACCGTGCTGGTACCGATCATGCCGCTGCCACCTGGCTTGTTCTCCACGACCACCGGGCGGCCCCAGACATCGGAGAAATGCTCGGCAAGCAGCCGAGCCAGCGTGTCGGTGCCACCACCGGCCGGATAGGGAACGACAATCTTGACCGTCCTGTTCGGATACGCCTCGTCTTCGGCGGCTTGGCTGACTCCACAAGTCGCGAAGGTCAGGCAGGCACCGAGCGACAGCAGCCAGCGCCGCAGTGAAGATTTTTTCGCCATGTCAGTAGCCTCGTCATTGTTGTTGTGGTAGGCGTGCGTCTCGCGCCAAAAACAGACGCCGCGAGACAATCAGGTTCAGGCTGGCGCAACCGCAGGCGCGGGCCAATGGCCGCAGGCTTCAATGCGGCCTTGCCGAATCTACCAACCCGACCGATGTCACCATCCGCCAGTGGCCTGCTGCCGTTCTGGCCATTTCGTCCCGCCCTGGATTGGGTAAGGTGGAGAGACGGTCGATCTCGCCCTAGCGGTCCGTTTCCCTCCCGGCGATCCAACGAAGGCAAAGCGATGCTCCAGACTCCCACACCCACACCCACACCCACAGATCTAGAGGTTCCCCCAGGCTTCGAGCCCTTTCAGAGCACCGCAACGTTCCTCACCCGCTGCGGCGCCATCTACTTCAACCCAGCGCGGCAGGTGCTCGGCGCTCGCATTGAGGCACAACACACGACCTCTTACGGCAACGCGCACGGCGGCTTCCTGGCCACGCTCGTCGATGTGGCCATCGGCTCGGCGCTGAAAAGGGCCAGCGAGTCGAGCACTCCCTTCCCCACCATCACACTCAGTGTCGACTACCTGAGCCCGGTGGCGGAAGGGGCGTGGATCGAGGTGCCGGTGAATATCCATCGCCTGGGCCGCCAGATCAGTCATGCCACCTGCACCCTGGTTGAGGGCGAACGGCTCGTCGCGCTGGGACGCGCGGTGTTTGCCAGCGTGAAGCCGGCCCCCGCTCGCTAGGGCCTGAGCCGCCCAGCATGGCCGGTACCGGTCAAGGCCGCACGACCGTGCAGAAGGTGTCCAGGGGCATCCGCTCGCTCTTCAGCCTGTTCACCGCCGCCTCCGGATCGGCGTACCCGATCGCCATGCCCGCATGCAGGACCAGTCCGTCCGGCACGCCGAGCAGGGCCTTGACCGTCTGGTGGTAGCGCGTCCAGCAGGCCTGCATGCAGGTGTCCAGCCCCTGCTCCTTGAGCAGCAGCATCATGGATTGCTGGTACATGCCGAGGTCGGCCCACTGCCCGGGGCCCATCCCGGTTTCGACGAAGAAGAACACCGCGCAGGGTGCATCGAAGAAACGAAAATTATTGGCGAACCAGGCCAACCGCCGCTCTTTCTCGTCGCGCCCGATTCCCAGCAACCCATACATGGCCTCGCCCACCCGATAGCGGTAGCCTCGGTAGGGCTCACCCAAGGGCTGCGGGTATACCTGGTAGGCCCGGGGTTCCTCTTGCGCGCCGCTGGCCAGCTTGTCATTGATGGCGGCGCGGAAGTCATCCAGTGCCCTGCCATGCAGGACGTACAGGCGCCAGGGCTGCAGGTTGCCGCTGGAAGGCGCACGGGCGGCCTGCTGGATGACCGACAGCAGGACCTTCAGATTGACGGGCCGGTCCAGGAAGGCCCTGATACTGGCTCGCTGGGCTACCGCATCACTCACATTCATTGCCAAGCCTCATGTAAAAGGCGGGCCGGTCCAGGCGGCCCACCGGACGGCGCACGGTCAGATCCGACCTTCCAGCTCCGGCATGATCTCGAACAGGTCGCCTACCAGACCGTAGTCGGCCACTTGGAAGATCGGCGCGTCCTCGTCCTTGTTGATCGCCACGATCACCTTGGAGTCCTTCATGCCGGCCAGGTGCTGGATGGCACCGGAGATGCCCACCGCGATGTACAGCTGCGGCGCAACGATCTTGCCGGTTTGCCCCACCTGCATGTCGTTCGGTACGAAGCCGGCATCGACCGCCGCGCGCGAGGCACCGACTGCCGCACCGAGCTTGTCGGCCAGCGAGTAGAGGTGTTTGAAGTTGTCGCCGTTCTGCATGCCGCGGCCGCCGGAAACGACGATCTTCGCGCCGGTCAGCTCCGGACGGTCGGACTTGGCCAGCTCTTCGCCGACAAACGACGACTTGCCGGCATCGCCCGGCCCGGAAACCGGCTCGACGCTCGCGGAGCCACCTTCGGCGCTGACCGCATCGAACCCGGGCCCGCGCACGGTGATGACCTTGACCGCCGCCGAGGACTGCACGGTGGCGATGGCATTGCCCGCATAAATCGGACGCATGAAGGTGTCTGCGCTTTCGACCGAGATGATCTCGGAGATCTGGTCGACGTCGAGCTGAGCCGCCACGCGCGGCATGAAGTTCTTGCCATTGGTGGTGGTGGCAGCCAGCACATGACTGTAGCCCGTGGCCAGATCAGCGATCAGCGGGGCGACGTTTTCCGGCAGCTGGTGGGCGTAAGCCGCGTGGTCGGCCAGCAGAACCTTGGACACGCCCGCTACCTTGGCCGCAGCCTCGGCGACCGCGCCACAGCCGGCCCCGGCGACGAGCACGTGGATGTCTCCTCCAATCGCCTGGGCGGCCGCGACGGTATTCAGGGTAACCGCCGCGAGGACGGCATTGTTGTGTTCCGCGATAACCAGGATTGCCATCAGATCACCTTCGCCTCGTTCTTCAGTTTCTCGACCAGTTCTTCCACCGACTTGACCTTCACCCCTGCACTGCGGGGGGCGGGCGCCTCAACTTTCAGCGTGGTCAGGGTGGAGATGGTGGCGACTCCGAGTGCATCAGGAGTGACGATTTCCAGCGGCTTCTTCTTGGCCTTCATGATGCTTGGCAGCGAGGCATAGCGCGGCTCGTTCAGACGCAGGTCGGTGGTGACGATGGCCGGCAGGTCGAGCGCGACCGTTTGCAGGCCGCCATCGATCTCCCGGGTCACGTTGACCTTGTCACCGCTGACCTCGACCTTCGAGGCGAAGGTGCCCTGCGGATAACCGGTCAGCGCGCCGAGCATCTGGCCGGTCTGGTTGTTATCGCTGTCGATCGCCTGCTTGCCGAGAATCACCAGCTGCGGCTGTTCCCTGTCGACCACGGCCTTGAGCAGCTTGGCCACGGCCAGGGAACCGAGCGCTTCGCTCGATTCGACGAGGATGGCCCGGTCGGCGCCGAGAGCCAACGCCGTGCGCAACTGCTCCTGGGCGGCGGTCGGGCCGATCGAGGCCACGATGATCTCGCTGGCTACGCCCTGCTCTTTCAGGCGCACGGCCTCTTCCACGGCGATTTCGCAGAAGGGATTCATCGACATCTTGACGTTGGCGAGATCAACATCGGCGTTGTCCGCCTTCACGCGGACCTTCACGTTGAAGTCGACCACTCGTTTTACCGTTACCAGTATTTTCATCCGTTCCTCTTTTTCGTCATTCCCAGCCGCACACTTGCGTTACCGGCCATGGACACAGCCTGCCGCTCCGAACGGCTGCCGACAATGGCAGCCGGGACCGTTCGGCATGTGCGAAAAATGACGAGACTGGCGTTTTTCGTCAGCCAACCCGCTCGGAGGCGCCATTGACGCCCTGGCGAGCGGCTGCGAGGCTCAACCTCAGGCGTGGCGCGCCGTCGCGTTGCTCCGATCCGTTGTTCTCATCGAGCCCGCCGCGCATGAACACTCCCAATGCCGCCACCAATGACCGATCGCCTGCCAGCCCGCTCGGCCTGCAAGTGCTGCTGCCGTTATCGGTGCTGCTGGTGCTACTCGGCCTGATTACCCGAGCCCCACTGCTCGGCGTGACCGGCGGCGCGCTGATGGTCGCCTTCTTCGTGCGCTACTGGAGTTCGCTGATGCCCTACCCGCGCCGCCTGGGCGTGGTGACCCTGGCGACGACCCTGTGGTGGCTCCTCCAGGGCGGCAGCGGCGCGGAACTGCAACGCGCGCTCGGCTCGGCGGCTTACTACGGCACCTTCATCGGCGCACTCGGCCTGATGCACGCCGTGGTCAAGCGCCTGCCTCAGGTCAGCGGGCTGCACCGCATCCTCCTGGCCGGCCCCAGCCGATGGCTTTATCCGAGTTACCTGTTCAGCGCCTTTGCCATCAGCTCGGTGCTCAGTTTCGGCATGCTGAACCTGGTCTGCAGCTCGCTGCAGCACCACCTGGATCGGCAGTCGTACACCGATGCCCAGCGCCGCGGAGGTCAGCGCGGTGTGATGGTCACTGCGCTGCGCGGCTTCGCGCTGGTACCGCTGATTGCGCCAACCAGCGTGACGGTGGCGATTCTCTCCCGTGAGTTGCCAGGGCTGACCTGGAGCGCACTGTTGCCGTACGGTCTGCTCTGCGCGCTGGTGCTGCTGGTACTCGGTTGGCCGGCGGAAACGGCGCGCCTGAGCCTCCTCGGCCATACCGATACTCCCGAGGAGGGCCCACGGCGGGAGCCGATGATACCCTTGCTGCTGACCTGTCTGGCGGCACTCGCCCTCATCGCCGGGCTGGCCTCGTTCAGCTGGCTATCGGCAACCCAGGCTGCCATGGTTCTCATCCCCGTAGGAGTTGTCGCCTTTCTCTTCAGGACACTGCCAACAACGGCGGTTGGTCGGGAGGTGACCGACACACTGGCCGGCATGCGCAACGAAATCTTCATCTTCGCAGCGTCAGGCTTGCTCGGCGGTCTGGTCGCGGCCCTGGTGCCGGTCGGCGAGCTCGCCCCGCTGTTCAGCAGCACGCCGCTGGGGCCGTTCATCCTGGGGAGCATCGCCATGGTGAGCATCATCGTGCTGGCGCTCGCCGGCGTCGCGCCGATCATCACCTTGAACCTGTGCGCCGGCCTGCTGGTGCCGCTGGCCGACCGTGGCGTGCCGATCATGCAGCCCGCGGTCGCCCTGCTGGCGGGGTTCTCGCTGGCCATGCTGCTGTCGCCCTACGGGCCGTCGGCCTTGATGCTGTCCCGCTACGCGCAGATTTCGCCGTGGAACATCGCGTTCCGCTGGAATGGCCGCTTCGCCCTGCTGGCGATCGTGCCCCTGCTGGCGATCGCCTGGATCGCCTAGCCGGACTTTATGAAGCCTGGAAAGTGGCTAGGCGGCCTCGATCAGTGCGGCATAGGCATCGAGATGATGATCGTCATCGCCCAGTTCATGGCTGGCCATGACCAGCCGTTTGGCGTAATGGCCCAGGCTGTATTCCCAGGTCAGCCCGATACCGCCGTGCAGCTGGATAGCCTGCTCGGCGATGTAGCGACCGGCCCGCACGCAGATGTACTTGGCTGCGGCCAGCGCCCGGCTGCGCTCGGTTGATTCGTCAGCGTCGGCGTAACTGGCCGCGAGCACCGTCATGCTGGTGGCCAGTTCCAGTTCCGTCTGCATGTCCACCATCCGATGTTGCAAGGCCTGGAACTGACCGATCGGCTGACCGAACTGGCGGCGCGTCTTCAGGTAATCCAGGGTCAGCTCACAGGCCACCTGCATGGCCCCGACCATGTCGGCGCACTGCGCCGCGATCGCCCGCCCTTGCTGATAGCGCATCGCGGCAAGCGCCTCACCCGGCTCGCCGAGCAGGTGCTCGGCGCCGATGAAGACGTCATCCAGGAACAGATCGCTGGCCCTACGCCCGTCCATGGTCGGATAGGCGCGGCGCGCCACACCTGCCGCCTCGGGATCGACCATGAACACACTGATCCCGTGCGGATCATGCGAGGCGCCAGCCACCCGCGCTGATACCAGTATCTGGTCGGCGGCGTGGCCACCCATCACCACAGCCTTGCGCCCTGACAGCCGCCAGCCGCCCTCGACTCGTTCGGCATGGGTCTGCACGGCATGAAGCTGGTAATGATTCTGCGGTTCCTCGAAAGCCACCGCAAACCTGACCTCGCCGCTGCCCAGGCGCGGCAACCAGTGGTCCAGCTGTGCCTCGCTGCCCAATTGAGCGAGCAGGCCGCTGCCGAGAACGGCCGATTGCAGGTAGGGCTCGAGGGTCAGGCCACGGCCCAGTTCGGTCATGACCAGCATCACTTCGACGCCACCGCCACCGAAGCCACCGTACGCCTCGGGTAGCGCCACCGCGCACAGACCCAGCTCGCTGAGCTGCTGCCAGAACGCTGATGAAAAACCCTCGGCTAACGCGGAAAAGGACTGCCTGTGCTCGAAGCCGTATTCGGTACGCACCAAGCGGGAGATCGCCTGCTGGAGCATCCTCTGCTCGTCGGTCAGGTTGAAGTTCATGGGTATCCCCTTACAGACCGAGAATCGCCTTGGCGACGATGTTTTTCTGAATTTCGTTCGAGCCGCCATAGATCGAGCTTTTGCGCATGTTGAAGTACTGCCCTGCCAACGCCGCGCTGTAGTCGGCATGCAGGGGCTCGCCGACATGCTCGGGTTGCAGCTCATCGTTGAGATACGGTAGCGCATACGGCCCTATCACCTTGCGCAGCAGATGGGTGATCGCCTGGCGAATTTCCGTGCCCTTGATCTTCAGGATCGAGGATTCCGGGCCCGGCACGCCGCCGTCCGAGGCCGCCGCGACGATGCGCAGCGTGCTCGCTTCGATGGCCATCAGCTGCATCTCGATATCGGCCACCTGTGCGCGAAACAGCGGGTCGTCGAGCATCGGCCGGCCGTTTCGAAGCTCCCGCCGCGCGACATTCTTCAGTTGCGCCAGCGCAGCCTTGGATGCGCCAACCCCGGCCAGGCCGGTCCGCTCATGGGCAAGCAGGTACTTGGCGCAAGTCCAGCCGGCGTTCTCCTCGCCGACGAGATTCTCGACCGGCACGCGCACGTCATTAAGGAACACCTCGTTGACCTCGAAGGTGCCGTCCAGCAAGGTAATCGGCCGCACGCTGACACCGGGGGCGTCCATGTCCAGCAGCAGGAAGCTGATCCCGCGCTGGGGCTGCGCGTCCGGGTCGGTGCGCACCAGACAGAACATTCGGTTGGCATGCTGGCCCAGCGTGGTCCAGGTCTTCTGGCCGTTGACCGCGTAATGATCGCCGTCGCGAACCGCGCGAGTGGACAGGCTAGCCAGGTCGGAGCCGGCGCCAGGTTCGGAATATCCCTGACACCACCAGTCTTCCCCGGACAGGATCCGCGGCAGGTAGTAGCGCTTTTGTGCTTCGGTGCCGAAGCGGATGATCACCGGGCCGACCATATTCACGCCGAAGGGCAGCAGCCGCGGTGCGTGGAAGGCCGCGCATTCTTCTTCGAAGATGTGCTTTTCCATCGCCCCCCAGGTGGTGCCACCGTACTCGACCGGCCAACCCGGGGCATACCAGCCTTGCTGCGCAACGATGTTCTGCCAGCACAGATAGTCCTCGCGCGACAGGTGCTTGCCCAGCCGCACCCGCTCGGCCAGCGCCGGCGGTAGTTTCGCTGATAAAAATGTCCGGACTTCCTCACGGAAGGCGAGCTGTTCTGCTGAATAACCCAGGTTCATAGACTGGCCCCTACGAGAGGCTTAGGCACCACGGCCGGTCGGTCGGGCTGCCAATCGGTCAGCGTGCCGCCTCCGGCCACCGCCCGCTCCAGCAGCGGCGCGGGCGCCCACCAGTCACCGTGTTCGGCATGGAAGGCCCTGATCCGTTCGAGCACACGATCGAGCCCAAGCTGGTCGGCGTAGAACATCGGCCCACCCCTCCAGGCAGGGAATCCGTAGCCGTTGATGAAGATCGCGTCGATATCGCTGGCCCGCTGGGCGATGCCTTCTTCAAGGATCTTCGCGCCCTCATTGATCAGCGCGAATATCGTCCGCTCGATGATGAGCGCCTCGTCCGGCAGGCGCCGCTCGATGCCGCGGTCCTGCGAGGCAGCCTCCAGCATGGGCAGCAAATCTGGATTTTCCTGCGGTGTGCGGCTGCCGCCCTCGTACCGGTAATAACCGGCGCCAGTCTTCTGCCCGAACATGCCAGCGGCACACAGCCGGTCGGAAATGGTCGGCCAGCGCAGGTGGGCCGGCGCATGCGCACGCTGACGGCGGCGAATGGCCAGGCCGACGTCCAGCCCGGACAGGTCGCGTACGGCAAATGGCCCCATGGCCATGCCGAACCGCCGCAAGGCGTCATCGACCTGTTGCGGCGTGGCGCCTTCCTCGAGCAAAAACTCGGCCTCACGTCCGTACTGGAACAACATTCGATTGCCGACGAAGCCGTCACACACGCCTACCACCACAGCGGTTTTCTTCAGCCGTCTGCCAAGCGCCATGGCCGTGGCCAGGGTGTCGTCCGAGGTGCGCGCACCTCGGACCACTTCGAGCAACGGCATTACGTTGGCCGGCGCGAAGAAGTGCAGGCCGACCACCGCTTCGGGGCGCCGGGTGAACGCGGCGATCTCATCGAAATTCAGCGACGAGGTATTGGTCGCCAGAATCGCCCCGGGGCGACAGACCGCATCGAGGCGTTGAAACACCTGGCGCTTGACCTCGACGTCTTCGAACACAGCCTCGACCACGAGGTCGACGTCGGCCAGCGCGGCGTAGTCGGTGACGCCCTCGATCAGAGCCATGCGCCGCTCGACGCTCTCGGCGTCGAGACTGCCGTGCCTGACGCTCGCCGCGTAGGTGTTCTGCGCCCGTTGCAAGGCACGGCCCAACGCCGCCTTGTCGACTTCGACCAGCTTGACCGGTATGCCGGCATTGGCGAACGACAGCGCAATGCCGACGCCCATGGTGCCGCCGCCCACCACTGCGGCGTGCGTGACGGGCCGTGACGTCACGTCGCGGCTCAAACCGGCAATCTTGCGCACAGTGCGCTCGGCAAAGAAGCGATGGATCAGCGCGGCGCTCTGTGGCGAAGCCCTGCATTGCGCGAACAGTGCCTTCTCGCGCGCGAGTCCGTCCGCCATCGGCAGGCCGGTGGCCGCCTCGACGGCCTCGATGGCGCGCTGTGGTGCGAACAAATGTGGTTTGCGCCTGGCGAGGTCGGCGCGCACGGCCTCGAACAAGCCGGCATGATCGCCCGCCAGGCGATCGCTACGGTCGTCGGTGCGACGCAAGGCCAGGGCCTCCGTAGGCTGCTCCTTCACGAACCTGAAAGCCGCTTCCAGCGCATCGCCGTGGAACACTGCATCGACCAGTCCCGCCTCCAATCCCTGGGGTGCCGGGATCGGTGCGCCGTGCACGATCATCTCGAGCGCCAGCGGCACCCCGACCAGCCGGGGCAGGCGCTGAGTCCCGCCTGCGCCTGGCAACAAGCCGAGGGTCACCTCTGGCAACCCGAGGCGGGCGCCCTGTTCAGCGAGCCGGTAATGGCAGGCCATGGCCAGCTCCAGGCCGCCGCCGAGCGCGGCGCCACGAATCGCGGCGATACAGGGCTTGCTCATGGCCGCAATGCGCACGGCGAGCTCCGGCAGCGTCGGTGACTGTGACGGGCGGCCAAACTCGCGGATATCGGCGCCGCTGAGAAACTGCGCGCCGGCGCCCACCAGCACCACCGCCTCCTGCGCGAGGTCGGCCTCGGCGGCTGCCAGTGCCTCCCACAACCCCTGCCGAACCGGAAAGCTCAGGGCATTGACCGGGGGGTTGTCGACGATGACGAAGGTGATCGCCTCGCGCTGCTCTATCCTGACGACATCGGCCATGGGGCCTCCTGGGATTTACGGATGGGCAGTGGTGGGGTCAGCCGGCGGTGGTGGCGAGTTCTCGCTCCCGCTCCCACTCCTGCAATTTACGCCAGAGCACCTTGCCGGTGGATGAACGCGGCAGGCTGCTCATGAATTCGACACAGGTCGGTGCCTTGTACGTCGCCATTTCCTGGCGCGCCCACTGCACGATGTCCGCCTCGGCGACCTGCTGGCCATCGTTCAGAACGATACAGGCCTTCACGGTTTCACCACGACGCGCATCCGGCTTGGCAATCACGCAGCATTCACGGATCGCCGGATGGCGATACATCAAGCCCTCCACCTCGCACGGCCAGACTTTGAAACCGGACGCATTGATCATGCGTTTGATCCGGTCGACCATGAAGAAGTAACCCTGCTCGTCGTGGTAGGCCAGGTCCCCGGTGCGGAAGAACCGCTTGCCATCGCGCTCGACGAATACCTCGGCGGTCTCCTCCGGCCGGCCCCAGTAACCCTCGAACAGGCTGGGGGTATGGGTGATGATTTCGCCGACCTCGTTCGGCCCGAGCTCGGTGAGTGTGTCCGGGTCGACGATGCGGCTATCTACGCCGCACACCGGCACACCCAGGCACTGCGGCTTCGGCAGGTGCAGCGGGTTGGCATGGGTCGCCCCGATGGTCTCGGACATGCCGTAGCCTTCGATATAGGGCAGCCCGGCCAAGCGCCGCAGCCGGGCCTCGACCGCCTCCGGCATCGCCGCCCCGCCACCGCCGACATAGGTCAGGCTGGACGTGTCGAAGCGATCAGCGTCCGGCGCTGACAGGTAATCGATGGCCATGGTGGCGATGTTGATCCAGATATTCACCCGGTAGCGCTGCATCAGCTCGCCGGCCACCTCGCGGTTCCAGCGGGTCATGATGACCATCGTCGATCCGGTGTAGACGGGGCCATTGAGCCCCCCCTGCATGCCGGTGACATGGAAGAAGGGCAACGTCGCCAGGACCACCTGGTCGCTGAAGGTCTGCGCCCAGAGCGAGCGCTGTATCACGGCCGCCATGACCGTGCGGTGCGTATGCACGCAGCCCTTCGGCGCACCGGTGGTACCGGAACTGTAAGGCAGCACGCAGAGATCGACCGGCATGGACCGGTGCGGCCCCGGCAAGTGACCGGCCTCCAGGGCATCGCGCCAGCCGATGGCCCCGGACAGGCTCGGCGCACGAAACGGCTCGTCGAGCTCGGCCGGCAGAGGCAGGTCAGTGGGCTTGCGCAGGTACTCGGCATAGGCGGTCACCACCAGCCGCTCGAGACGGCCCGGGGCAACAAGCAAAGGCTCGAGAGTGGGCACCAGCTCCTGGGCGCAGAGAGACACGCGTGCGCCAGTATCGATCAGGTAATGCTCAAGCTCCTCCGTCCGGTTCATCGGATTGACCGGCACCACCACGGCGTCCGCTCGCAGGATGGCGTAATAGCCAATGACGAACTGCGGTGAATTCTGCATGTAGAGCAGCACGCGCTCGCCGCGTTGGACCCCGGCATGCTGCAGGTAACCGGCCAGCGCTTCGACCTCGGCAAGCAGCTCCCGGTAACTCAGCTCGGTGTCGTAATAGACAATCGCCGTCTTGTCCGGAAAACGCCTGGCGCTGTTCGCCAGGTTTTCGAACAGGCTGGTTTCGGGCACCGACAACTGCCTGGGGACGTGCTCGGGCCAGACGCAGTAATGACGCGTGAACATGCTGTTTTCCTCGATGAGCCGGTCGAGTCAGGCAACCATGGCGGCCAGCCGCTGGTCGATGATGGCCCGTGCGTCGCTGACCATGCGCTCGACCAGCTCGGCACAGCTGGGCACATCGTTGATCAGCCCCAGGCAGGTTCCGACCGACCAGACGCCGGCATTCGGATCGCCCTTCTCGTAGACTTGGCGGCCCCTGGCACCGGAAACCAGCGGGGCGAGCTCGCCGAATTCGACCTGGTCGCGCTCGAGCCCTTGAACGGCAAGCGCCACCTCGTTGCGAAACACCCGAACCGTGTTGCGGAACGAGCGCAGCATCAGGGTGGTGGACAGTTCATCGGCCTCGACCATCTTCTGCTTGATGGCTTCGTGAATCGGGCTTTCGTGGGTGCAGAGGAACCGCGTACCCAGGTTCACGCCGTCGGCGCCCAGCGCCAGCGCAGCCGCCAGGCCACGGCCGTCGGCAATACCGCCGGAGGCGATGACCGGGATGCTCAGCTTGTCCATGGTGGCCGGGATCAGCACCAGGCCGGACACATCGTCCTCACCGGGATGCCCAGCGCATTCGAAACCGTCGATGGAAATCGCGTCGACGCCGAGCGATTGGGCCTTCAACGCGTGACGCACGGCCGTGCACTTGTGAATGACCTTGATACCGGCTGTCTTGAACGCTTCGATGTGAGCCTGCGGATTGCTGCCGGCGGTTTCGACGATGCGCACGCCGCCTTCGATGATGGCGGCGCGGTATTCGTCATAGGGCACCGGCTTGACGGTCGGCAGAATGGTCAGATTGACCGCGAATGGCAGGTCGGTCAGTTCCCGGCAGCGGCGGATCTCTTCGGCGAGCGCTTCGGGCGACGGCTGCGTCAGTGCCGAAACCGTGCCGAGTGCGCCGGTATTGGAAACGGCTGCGGCGAACGATGCGCTACCGACCCACTGCATCCCCCCCATGACGATGGGATGCTGAACGCCGAACAGTTCGGTGAAACGGGTCTTGATGGCCATGATGTCGGTCTCAGATGGGGTCCCAGGAGAACACGTCGGGGCTGCGATCAAGCCCGATGAAGCTCGCCTTCAGCGCCGGCATGCCGTGTTCGGCGATGTCCTGCGGCGTCCAACCCTCGGCACTGTGCACGCTGCGGACCGGACGGGTCTGGCTGAACAGGAACAGTTCGTTGTGACGGGCGGCGAACACCTGCCCGGTAACGTGCTCGGCCGCTTCCGAGGCGAGGTAGACGGCCAGCGGCGCGTTCTTGTCCGGCGTCATCTGTTGGAGCTTGGCCACGCGCGCTTTCTGCTCTGGGGTTTCGGCCGGGATGGAGCTGGTCATCCGGCTCCAGGCGAAGGGCGCGATGCAGTTGGAGCGCACGCCGTAGCGTTGCATGTCCAGCGCAATGGATTTGGACAGCGCGACGATGCCGAGCTTGGCCGCCGAATAGTTGGCCTGGCCGAAGTTGCCGATCAGCCCGGAGGTACTGGTCATGTGCACGTAGGCACCGCTCTGCTGCTGACGAAAATGCTCGGCGGCGGCCCGGCTGACGAAGAAACTGCCGTTGAGGTGCACGTTGATCACCGATAGCCAGTCTTCGGGACTCATCTTGTGGAAAATGGTGTCGCGCAGGATGCCGGCATTGTTCACCACCACATCGATCCGCCCGAAGCTGTCCAGCGCACAGGCCACGATCCGCTGGGCACTTTCCCACTCGGACACGCTGTCGGTGCTGATCACCGCCTCGCCACCGAGTTCGCGGATCAGTTCCTGTGTTTCTTCGGCAGGCGTGGCGGAGCCACCGGCGCCGTCGAGCCCGGCGCCGATGTCGTTGATCACCACGCGCGCGCCCTGGCGCGCCATTTCCAGCGCGATGGCGCGTCCGATACCCCCGCCACCGCCGGTGACGATGACGACTTTTCCTTCCACCAGTTGTGTGCTCATGCGGCGTTCTCCTGTTGCGGGCAGGGCGTCGGCATCCGGCGCCCCGCGGGTTTACCAAAGGTTCATGGTGTAGGTGAGCAAGACGCGGTTCTCATCGACGTCGGTCGCATAGTGGCTGCGGTACATGACATTGCGCAGTAGCACGCCGAAGCCCTTGAGCGCCCCGTCCTGAACGACGTAGCCCAGATCAATGTTTCGCTCCCACTCGCGGTCATCTTCCAGCCCCGCGCCGCGTTCGATATTGGAACCGACGGTATGCCTTGCCATCAGCGTCAGCCCCGGTACGCCGTAAGCGGCGAAGTTAAGGTCGTAGCGAAGCTGCCAGGAGGTTTCCTCGGGGCGAATGAAAACCTGATAGGTACTGGCCGTAACAGTGTAGGGGTCGGTGCCGGCCTGGAACGGCATGCCCGAGTGGCCGCTCTGCTCCTGATAGCCCAGGGTGACTTTATGGCCGGTGTAGGCCAGGCCAAAACGGACACTCCAGGTCTGGTTGTCGATCTCACCGGCGAGCGCCTGGCCGGCATCCGATGCACCGAAATAACGGAAGTTGGTATCCAGGCTGAGTTTTTCGGTCAGCGGCAGCACATGGGAGACGGCAGCGTAGTGCTGGCTGTAGACATCCTTGAGTTCACCGTAGTGGTAGGAGATTTTCAGCGCGTCGGTCCAGGCGTAGTCGACGGCCGCCACGTCAAAGTGGTCCCCGGCGGTGCTGGCCGGCCGACCGGCAATTGTGATGTCGTCGTAGCCGGATGAATCACGGGCCGAGACGTTCGACAGCCGCATCAACGTCAGGTCCAGCCCCTTGATTTCCTGTGAGCGCAGCAACGCCCCGCGGTAGGTAGTGGGCAGCAGCCGGGTGAGATTGCGGAACACCAGCGGCATCATGGGTTGCAGGGTGCCGACGTGCAGTGTGGTATCGCTGAAGCGCATCTTGCCGGTCAGCCCGAAGTTGCTGAAGTCGTCCACCGGCTCACGAGTAACGGGGTTGAACGGCAGGGTGCCGCTGTTGCTGCGGGCTGCGCTGGAGTCCAGCTTGATGCCCAACAGGCCCAGCGCGTCGAGGCCGAAGCCGACCGGACCTTCGGTGTAGCCCGATTCGATGTTGAGCATGAAGCCCTGCGCCCACTCCTCGGCCTTGGACTGGGTCGCGGTGTCGTGGCGAAAGTCGCGATTGATGTAGAAGTTGCGCAGGACGAGGCTTCCCTTGCTGTCTTCGATGAAAGCTGCCGATGCGCTCATCGGAACGATAGACGTCCCCACCACCAGGGCGAGAGGACAAAGGGTTCCGGAATACAGCCGGCTCTTGCGAGACTGGTTCATGCTGGTGTCCTTTTTTGTTCTTGTAATGGGTTCGCCAAGCGAGCGTGTCGCATCGCCTGACCGATTATTCGAGCGGGACGAGGTCGCGCCAATGGCGCAACTGCCTGATCTACAATGGCCAAAGCGGACAGGTCGGGAATGCTGCTTGAGGCGGATCGAAAGAATCTGCAGGTGCACGAAAGCCGCCCGAACAAGCGCTCAGGCGGCTGCTAAGAAAGGAGGTAATCACCAGCGCGAAGGCCCGGGCCGGGCCTTCGTTTAGCGTTTAGCTGGCATCTCTGACCATGTTGCGGCCAATGATGATCTGCTGGATCTGCGTCGAACCTTCGTAGATGCGGAAAAGCCGGACGTCGCGATAGAACCGCTCGATGCCATATTCGGCCATGTAGCCGGCACCGCCGAATATCTGCACGGCGCGGTCGGCCACTCGGCCACAGATTTCCGAGGCGAACATCTTGACGCAGGCGGCCTCGGTGGTGACGTTCTCACCGGCATCACGTCGACGCGCAGCGTCCAGCGCCATGCAGCGTGCGGCATAGGCTTCGGCCTTGCTGTCGGCCAGCATGGCCTGCACCAGCTGGAACTCGGCGATCGGTTGGCCGAACTGCTCACGCTCCATCGCATAATGCAAGGCGTCGTCGAGCATGCGTTCGGTCACCCCGACGCAGAAAGCGCCGATGTGGATGCGCCCCTTATCGAGCACCTTCATCGCCGTTTTGAAGCCTAGGCCCTCGCGCCCGCCGATGATGTTTTCGGCCGGAACCCGGCAATTGTCGAAGATCACATCGCAGGTGTGCGCGCCTTTCTGGCCCATCTTCTTGTCGGGCTGGCCCAGGCTCAGGCCAGGCGTGCCTGCCTCGACGATGAGCGCGCTGATACCGGCCGCGCCCTTGCTGCCCGGGTCGGTGCGAGCCATGAGGGTAAACAGCCCGGCATAGGGCGCGTTGGTGATGAAGCGCTTGGTGCCGTTGATCACGTAGTGGTCGCCGTCACGCACGGCGGTGGTCCGCAGCGACGCGGCATCCGAGCCGGAGCCGGGCTCTGTCAGCGCGAAGGATGCGATGAGTTCGCCGGTGGCGAGCAGCGGCAGATAACGGGCCTTCTGCTCTTCGGTGCCATCCATGAGTATGCCCTGCGAGCCGATGCCCACCGTGGTACCGAAGATCGAGCGAAAGGCCGGCGAGGTCTTGCCCATCTCGATCATCACCAGTGCCTCTTCTTCCATGGTCAGCCCAAGACCGCCGTACTCCTCCGGCACGGTCAAGCCGAACAGGCCGATGGCCTTCATGTCGCTTATGATGTCGGCCGGGATCTTGTCGGTTTCGGCCACCAACTGCTCATTGGGTACCAGGCGCTCGCGGACGAAGCGGCGGACGGTGTCCAGCAGCGAGTCCAGAATTTCCGTGTCACGAATCATGGTGTTCCCCTTCAGTCAGTCCGTCAGAGCGTGGCCGCGGTGCCGAGCAGCGCGGTGGATTGGCTCGACAAGGTGCCGCCGTTACCGTGAACCACGGCAGTGTCGGCGCCCACCTGGCGCTGGCCGCATTCACCGCGCAGCTGTCGCACGGCCTCGATCAGCGCGAAGATGCCGTACATGCCGGGGTGGCCCCAGGACAGGCCGCCGCCGTTGGTATTCACCGGCAGCCGCCCACCGGGTGCGATTCCACCGTTCTCCACGAAGGCGCCGGCCTCGCCCTTGGCGCAGAAGCCCAGGTCCTCCAGGAACAGCAGCGTATTGATGGTGAAGGCGTCGTACAGCTGTGCCACCTGAATGTCCGCCGGGCCCAGGCCGGCCATGGCGAAGGCCGCACGGCCCGAATCCCTCGCGGCGGTGACCGTCAGGTCTTCCATAGAGGAAATCTGCCGGTTCCAGACCGCCGTCCCGTTGCCGAGCACATAGACCGGCTTCTTCGCCAGATCGCGGGCACGATCGGCACGCACCAGCACGTAGGCGCCGCCACCGTCAGTCACCAGGCAGCAGTCGCGCACGGTAAGCGGGTCGGAAATGGGCTTGGCGTTCAGCACATCGTCGATCGTCAGTGGATCGCGCGAGAAGGCTTCCGGATTCAGCCGCGCCCAGGCCCGCGCGGCGACCGCCACCTCGGCAAGCTGCTCACGGGTGGTGCCGAATTCGTACATGTGCCGGGACGCTGCCAGGGCGTAGGCCGAGAGCGGCAGCATGGGTTCGTAGGGCATTTCGTAGGGCTGCGGATCGAGGAAACGCCGGCTGGCGACAACTTCCCTCCGGCCAAAGGTCGCGCTGCGCTGGGCACTGCCGTAACAGACCAGTACCGCGTTGCACTGGCCGGCCTGCAGGGCCAGCATCGCAGGCAGCAGGTGGGCGATGAAGCTCGAGCCTCCGATCATGCTGCCGTCGAGAAAGGTCGGACGAATGCCGAGGTATTCCACCACCGGCATCGACCACATCGTGGCCGAGGCACTGGCTGTGCACAGACCGTCGATGTCGCGCATAGTCAGGCCGGCATCGGCCACCGCCTGCTGCGCGGCGCGGGCGAGCAGCTCCATGTCGGTATAGCCCTCGGCGATCCCGCAACCGAAGGTGCCGACGCCGGCAATCGCGAACTGACCGCGAAGCTCATGCATACTCATTGGACGCCTCCTTGTCCGACAAGGTGAACAGCAGTTTGCCAGTGCCCCCGTTGATCTCCACATACGCCTGCACGGGCAACCCGATGCGCACATCCTCGGCCGCCAGACCTTCGATCCGACTCATCACTCGCACGCCTTCCTCCAGATCCACCAGGGCGATGTTGTAATTGCCGCCGGCCTCAGGCTTGCGCCGCACGACTGTGGTGGCGTACACCACACCGCGGCCGCTAGGCGCCTGCCATTGCGGGTCGGGCGCACCACAGTGCGGGCACAGCTCGCGCGGGAAAAACACCGCTCGCGTGCAGGCACCGCAGCACTGAATCAGGAACTCGCCGCGGTCGAGCGCGGCCTGGTACTGGGCCTGAACGCCCCCTTTGCTCTCAGCCATGCTGGGCACCCTCCCTCTGATAATCGGCTTGCGGCTTCGCGATCATGCGCACCTCGCGCGCCGGCCACTGGAACAGCGCCGGCTTTTTCTCGATGAAACGACCCACGGCGATCCGGTAGTAATCGGTGGAAAAGGCTATCGCCTGGGCCGCCGCTTCGAAGTCCAGCATGCTGTCCAGG
This sequence comes from Stutzerimonas tarimensis, assembly GCF_042648805.1. Classification (NCBI taxonomy): domain Bacteria; kingdom Pseudomonadati; phylum Pseudomonadota; class Gammaproteobacteria; order Pseudomonadales; family Pseudomonadaceae; genus Stutzerimonas; species Stutzerimonas tarimensis. The sequence continues at coordinate 534,081 of NZ_JBHRXZ010000024.1, forward strand.
CTGCTCGACAGGCTCATGTCCAGGCCGCGCTTGATCAGGCTGGCGGTGGCCGGCGATGACCCCGCCAGGCGCTCGGCGAGCAGGTGCGCGCGCTCGAGCAGATGTTCGGCCGGCTGGATTTCATAGGCGATGCCGAGGTTTTCGGCTTCGCGTGCATCGATCTCGCGGGCAGAAAGCATCAGCTCCCGTGCCTTGTGCACCCCGACGATCCGCGGCAGCGTGTAGAGCGCGCCGAGGTCGGGCACCACGCCGACCTTGCCGAACGACATGCAGAAGCGTGCCGACGGCGCGGCTACCACGAAATCTGCAGCCAGCGCCAGGCTGAAGCCCGCGCCGTACGCCACGCCCTCCACGGCGGCAACCACCGGGCGGTCGAGCGTGAGCAAGTCGCGCAGCCAGCGGTGGGTTTCCTGCATCCGCGTGCGCCAGCCTTCGGTGTCCAGCCCGGCCGAGCTGATACCCCGCAGGTCGCCACCAGCGCAGAAGGCGCCGCCCTGGCCGCTGAGCAGCACCGCATGAATCGAGCGGTCATCTCTGATCGCCTGGATCGCCGCAGCGAGTTCATCGCGCATGTCCAGGTCCATGGCGTTGCGCTTGTCGGGTCGGTTCAGCGACAGGTGAAGAACCGCGCCCCGCCGTTCAATCAGTAGCGTCTTGTTCATGCCGTTGCCCTCAGGAAGTTTGCTGCGGACGCAGTGCGCCGCTCAGGTCGCGGCCGCCGGCGAGCGAGCTGCCGCCATCGACCGGAAGCACCGCGCCGGTGACGAAGCCGGCCAGATCGGAACAGAGCATCAGCGCCATATCGGCCACGTCCTGCTTGAGCCCGAAGCGGCCCAGCGGAATGCTCGCCTGCATGGCTGCCAGCGCTTCATCGCTGGGTGCCAGGCGGCGCACGCCCTCGGTGTCGCCGATGGGGCCGGGCACCAGTGAATTGACGCGGATGCCATCGGGCCCCCACTCCATCGCCAGCACCCGGGTGAGCATGTCGACGCCTGCCTTGGCGGCGCACACGTGGGCCTGGTAGCGCGTAGGGTTGAACGCCTGCGGCGCGGAGATGTTGAGCACGGCCGCCCCGGGCTTGCGCAAGTGCGGGTAAGCCAGGCGCAGCACATTGAAGGTGCCGAGCAGATCGATATCGACCACCGTCTTGAAGGCATTGGTGGACATGCCGGTGGCCGGGGCCACGAAGTTGCCCGCGGCGCCGGAAATCAGCACGTCGATGGCGCCGAAACGCGCCGTGGTGGCCTCGAATGCCTGGGTCAGGGCCTGAGGGTCACGCACATCGGCGGCCTGCCCGAACGCTTCGAAGCCGCGCGCCTGCAGCTGGCTGACCGCCGTGGCGACACGGTCTTCATTGCGGCTGATGATGGCCAGCCGGGCGCCCTGGGCACCGAAGGCCTCGGCAATTGCCAGATTGATCCCGCTGCTGCCACCGGCAACGAACACCACGCGACCCGTGAAGTCGAACCGCGCAGACAGAGAGGAATGATTGTTATGCATTGGATTTCCTCGAAGGCCGACCCTGCGGCCGGCCAATGTAAAGTCAGGACGCCACGGCGTGCAGCCGCTCGGCCTCCTGGAGTTCGCGCCAGAGAATCTTGCCGGTGCTCGACTTGACCAGCTCGTCGACGAAGGCCACCACACGCGGTGCCTTGTAGACCGCCATGTGCTGGCGCGCCCAGGCGATGATGTCGGCCTCCGAGACGTGCCCCCGATACTCGGGACGCAGCACCACCACGGCCTTCACCATCTCCCCTTGCTGGGCATCCGCGACCGAGATCACACAGGCTTCCAGAATCGCCTCGTGGTGATAGAGGGCGCTTTCCACTTCTGCCGGCCAGACCTTGTAGCCGGATACGCTGATTATTCGCTTGAGACGATCGCGCATGAAAAAGTAGCCATCCTCGTCGATGTAGGCGAGGTCGCCGGTGCGGAAGAAGCGTTTGCCATCGAGCTTGATGAAAGCTTCGGCATTGGCGCGCTCGTTCTGCCAGTAGCCCTTCATCAGCTGCTCGGCGCTGGTGATCAGCTCACCCACCTCACCGCGCGGCAGCTCCTCGAGCGTCTCGGGATCGACAATGCGCGAGTCCACCCCGAACGTTGGGATCCCCAGGCACTGCCGCTTGCCGTGCTCGACCGGGTTGGCGTGCAGGAATGCAGCGGTTTCGGTCAGCCCGTACGACTCGTTGTAGCTGATGCCGAAGCGCTCCCGGAGCATGCCGGCGACCGCCTCGGGCATTGCCGCGCCGCCCCCCCAGAGCAGGGCCAGGCTGGACAGGTCGCGGCCTTCCAGCGCCGGGTTGGAAAAGAAGTTCACCAGCATGGCCGGCGGCGCCGACCAGGCGCTGACGCGGTAGCGCTCGATCAGCACGGCGGCGACGTCGCGATTCCAGCGCGGCAGCATGACCACGGTGGCGCCCAGATACACCGGCAGGTTCATGCAGTTCTGCATGCCCAGCAGGTGGAACATCGGCGCCACGCCGAGGAACACCGTTTCGGCATGCAGCTTGCGCCACAGCACCGAGCCATGCACCGCGGCGTTGACGGTCCGGTGGGTATGAATGCAGCCCTTGGGCTTGCCGGTGGTGCCGGAGGTGTAGGGCAGCAGGCAGGGGTCGTCGTAATCGGTTGCCACCGGCTCGGCAGCCAGGTTGGCGGCCAATGCCTCACGCCAGAGCGTGATTCCCACCTTCGCAGGCACCTCGGCTTCCGCGGCACATATCCACTCGGGCAGCTCCAGGTCGGTTTCGGGCCCCACGTACTCGGCATACCGGTGCACGATCACCTGCCGCAGCCGCCCCGACGCGAGGCACGGCAGCGCACATTCGAGCAGCTCACTGGCGGCGAAGGCCACGTGGGCGCCGCTGTCACTGGCCAGATAGTCGAGTTCGTTCGCGATGCACATGGCGTTGACCGGCACCGCAATGGCGCCAATCTGCATGATGGCGTGATAGGCCACCACGAACTGCGGACAGTTCTGGCTGACCAGCAGGACCCGATCGCCCCGCGCGACGCCGCAGCGCTGTTGCAGGTAGCCGGCCATGGCCAGCACCTGCCGCGACAGCTCGGCGTAGGTGAGTACGCCATCGTAGAAGATCACCGCGGCGCGCTCCGGATAGCGGGCCGCGGAAACCGCCAGATTCTGCGGCAGGGTGGTCAGCGGAGCATGCAGCGTAGCCGGCAGGCCACGGGGCCAGAATTGCTGGTGAGCAGACATGGCGCTCTCCCGAATTATTGTTGTTATTCCACGGATGCCCGTCAGTCCATGCCGCGGGCAATGATCTCTTTCATGATTTCGTTGGAGCCGCCGTAGATGCGCGTGCCACGCACGTCGGCATACAGGCGGGCGATGGGGTACTCGAGCATGAAGCCGTAGCCGCCATGCAGCTGCAGGCATTCATCGACGATCTGACACTGCACGTGGGTGGTCCACCACTTGGCCATGGCAGCGGTCGGGACATCCAGCCGATCGTCCAGCACGCGCTGTACGCAGTCGTCGACGAACACCCGGGCGATGGAGGCCTGGGTCTGACACTCGGCGAGCTTGAAGCGGGTGTTCTGCATGTCCATCAACCGCTTGCCGAACACCTTGCGTTCCTTGACGTAGGCCAGCGTTTCGGCGATGGCCCGCTCCATGGTGGCCACGGCGGCGATGGCAATGAGCATCCGCTCGCGCGGCAACTGCTGCATCAGCTGGGCAAAGCCCATGCCTTCGACGCCGCCGAGCAGATTGTCGGCCGGCACCCGCACGTCATCGAAAAACAGCTCGGCGGTGTCCTGGCCCCGTTGCCCGAGCTTGTCGAGCGTACGGCCACGTCGGAAGCCCGGGAGATCACGGGTTTCGACCATGATCAGCGACACGGCCTTGGCGCCCGCGCCGTGGCTGTCGGTCTTGGCCACCAGGCACACCAGATCGGCATGCACGCCGTTGGTAATGAAGGTTTTCGAGCCATTGATCACGTACTCGTCACCGTCGCGACGAGCCATGGTGCGTACGGCCTGCAGGTCGGAGCCGGTGCCCGGTTCGCTCATGGCGATCGCCGCGACACATTCGCCGGTGGCCATGGCTGGCAGCCAGCGTTGCCGTTGTGCCTCGTCGCCATAGTTCAACAGGTAGTGCGCCACGATGCCGCTGTGGACGTTGATGCTGTAGCTGCTGATCATCGCCCGGGCCTGCTCCTGGGCGATCAGCGCTTCGTGGGCGAAGGTCCCGCCCGCGCCGCCGTACTCCTCCGGAATGCCCGCGCAAAGCAAGCCGTATCCTCCGAGCCGGTTCCAGATGCCGCGGTCGGCCATCTTGTTTTCGATCCAGCGCTCTTCCAAAGGCGCAAGTTCGCGCTCGAAGATCTTGCGAATCGAGTCCTGGAAAATCTCCAGGTCGCTGTCCATCCAGCTCGCACGCGGTTGCATGGCCAGCTCCTTCAGGGACGCCCGCCGCCGCAGATGAGCGACTGGCCACTGACGTAGTTCGATTCAGGGATGCAGAACAGATATACGGCCCCTGCCGCTTCCTCCGGCGTACCCGCACGCCCCAGGGGAATGTTCGCCTCGGCGGCCTGCAGGTTCTTCGGGTTGATGCCGACCCGGATCTGCCGCCCTTCGATGTCGACCGACTTCTCGGCGTCGGTGGCCTCGGTCAGGCGGGTCTTGATCAGCGCATAGGCCACCGCGTTGACGTTCACCTTGTAGCGGCCCCACTCCTTGGCCAGCGCCTTGGTCAGGCCAATAACACCGGCCTTGGCTGCGGCATAGTTGCTCTGCCCGGCGTTGCCCATCACGCCGGAGATCGACGAGATGTTGACCACCTTGCGGAACACCTCGCGGCCTTCCTCGGCTTCCTTCTTGGCCTGCTCGCGGATGTAACCGGAGGCGGCGCGGAGAATCTTGAACGGTGCGGTCAGGTGCACCTCGAGGATCGCGTCCCACTGCTCGTCGGTCATCTTCTGGATGACGTTGTCCCAGGTGTAACCGGCGTTGTTGACGATGATGTCGAGCCCGCCGAAGCCTTCGACGGCAGTATTGACGAAGCGCTCGGCGAACCCCGCCTCGGTGACGCTGCCGACGCAGGCGATGGCTTCGCCGCCATTGGCGCGGATGGCCGCGACGGTTTCCTCGGCCGGTGCGGCATCGAGGTCATTAACCACCACGCGGGCGCCTTCGCTGGCGAGCTTGAGCGCGATTTCCCGACCGATACCGCGGCCGGAGCCTGAAACGATGGCGACTTTGCCCTGCAACTTGCTCATTGTTCTTGTCCTTATTCAATAACTAGGCGGCGAGCGCGACGACTGCTTCGCCCTGCAACTTGACCTGGCCCTGCTGGTCGAGGGTGCGGAGGTCGAGGCGCGCACGGCGCTCCCCATCCTCTTCGAACACCTCGCGAACGGTCGCCTCGCAGCGAATGCAATCCTTCAGTTGGGTAACCGCCACGAAGCGCACCTGGAAGCTGCGCAGCTGTCGTTGCGGCACCCAGTCGGTCAGTACCCGGCCCAGCCAGGCCATCGACAGCATGCCGTGGGCGAACACGTCTTCCATGCCCGATGCCCGGGCGAAGTCGATGTCGACGTGGATCGGGTTGTGGTCGGCGGAGGCACCGCAATAAAGCGCCAGATCCAGACGACTGATTGGCGGTGTGGTGAAGCCCGGCAGCGCCTGGCCGATGCCGGTCTGCTGTACGGAGGCTTGGGTCATCGTGGTTTCCTCAGCCATTGCGCACCACCGTGACACAGCGCAGGTCGGCGACCCGCTGGCCGTGCTGGTTGGTCACTCGCGTTTCGCGAACCACAAACTCCAACGCCCCCCCCTTCTTGGCGTAGATGTCGGCGATTCGCGGCTCGAAGGTCAGACAATCTCCGGCATGGGCCATGGCGTGATAGGTGAAGCTTTGCTCGCCATGCAGCACCTTGCCGATGTCGACGCCGAGCAGCTCGCGTACGGCCGCCGGGTTCGGCGCTTCCATTTCGAGGCAGAACAGGAAGGTCGGCGGCACTGGGATGCCGGGGTAACCGGCATCGTGTGCGGCGGCTTCGTCGAGATACACGGGGTCGCGCTGGCCGATGGCCTTGGCGAAGAACTTCAGCCGCCCGGGCTCCACCGCGTTGGTGTAACTGGGCAGCACGTGTCCGATGAATTGCTGATCGATCATGCGGAGATCCTCATGCAGCCTTCTGGTACATCGTGACGACGCAAGCACCACCCAGGCCCAGGTTGTGCTGCAGGGCGACCCGCGCGCCTTCGACCTGCCGCTGCTCGGCCTGGCCGCGCAATTGCCAGACCAGTTCGGCGCACTGCGCAAGACCGGTGGCACCCAGCGGGTGGCCCTTCGACAGCAGGCCGCCGGAAGGGTTGGTCACCACGCGGCCGCCAAAGGTGTTCTGGCCGTCGAGGATGAACTGCTCGGCGGTGCCTTGCGGCGTCAGGCCTAGGGCCTCGTAGGTGATGAGTTCGTTGGCGGTGAAGCAGTCATGCAGTTCGCAGACGGTGACCTCGTCCGGCCCGATGCCGGCCTGCTCGAATACCTGCTGTGCGGCCGACTGGCTCATGTCGAAGCCGACCACCTTGCGCATGTCGTTTTCTTCGAAGGTGCTGGGGTAGTCGGTGGCCATGGCTTGCGCTGCGATGATCACGTCGCGATTGAGGCCATGCTTGCGCGCGAATGCCTCGGAGCAGACGATCGCCGCCGCGGCGCCGCAGGTCGGCGGGCAGCACTGCAGACGCGTCAGCGGATCGAAGATCATCGGCGCGGCGAGCACCTCTTCCAGCGTGACGGTCTGACGGAACACGGCGAAGGGGTTGCGCGCCGCATGCTGACGCGCCTTGACCGAGATGCGCGCGAAGGTTTCCGGCGAGGTGCCGTACTGCTCCATGTAGTCGCGACCGGCACCGCCGAAGAACTGCGCCGCGCGCGGTTTTTCAGGCTCGAAGCCCTGGTGGGCGGTCATCACATCGGCGAAGCGTTGCATCGGCGAGGGGCGGTCGTCATACGCGCCCTTCAGCGCACCCGGTGTCATCTGCTCGAAGCCGAGCGCGAGGGCACATTCGACCGCACCGCTGGCGACGGCCTGACGCGCCAGGAACAATGCGCTCGAGCCGCTGGAGCAGTTGTTGTTCAGGTTGAAGATCGGGATCCCGGACAGGCCGACGCCATAGAGCGCTGCCTGTCCCGAGGTGGAGTCACCGTAGACATAGCTGACGTAGGCCTGCTGCACCTTGGTGTAATCCAGGCCCGCATCCGCCAGCGCCGCCTGGGCCGCCTTGCACCCCATGACCGGGTAGGGCTCGCTTGCCCCCGGCTTGGTGAACGGAACCATCCCTACACCAACGACGTGTACGACGTTACTCATTGTTGTTCTCCTGTCATTCGGCCGGCGGCCTGCTCTTTCGTGATTGTCAGAGTGCAACCTGAGCGCACCGCCGCCAATGGCACGCCCGGTCGAAAGCATTGGCGGAATCTGACAGGCATCGACGAGCTCGCCACGCCATGTCCACGAAACCAGAAAAAAGCCGCGAAGGCACCAGACAGGCTGGCGCCCCCGCGGCCAGGGAGTCGACGCGTATTTCAGGCAATGGCCGCCATGCGCGCGGCGGCGCTCAGACGGCTGGTGCGGTATTCGCCGGGTGGCAAACCCGTCCATTTCTTGAAAGCTCGATGAAAGGTGCTGGGCTCGGAAAAACCCACCATGGAGGCGATGTCGACGAGCGACAGTTCAGGCTTGCCGAGGTATTCGATAGCCGCATCGCAGCGCAGGCGATCCTTGAGCGACTGGTAGCACTCGCCTTCGTCGCGCAGACGCCGGCGCAAGGTCTGCGGGGTCAGGCCCAGCGTCTCGCCGACCTCATCCAGGGTGGGTAGGTCCTGATCGAGATGCCGTCGCAGCAGGCGCCGGATGCGCTCCGACAGGCTGGTTTCGTCCCGGTACTTGATCAGCAGCGTAGCCGGGGCTTGGCGAACGAAGTCTTTGACCGTCAGCGGATGCTGCACCACGGGAAGCTCCAGCCAACGCGATTCGAACGAGTAGCCAAAATAGTCATGCTCGAAGCTGACCGGCGCCTGGAATATCCGGTACAGATCGTCGCGTCGCCCACAGGGGGCGCCCCGATAGTGCACCTGCAGCAAGGGCAGTCGCCGACCGACCAGCCACGAGGCCACCCCGAGCGAGAAGAACAGGAACATCCGTTCGGCAAAGGCCAGAACCGGGTCGGCGTCGTTTGTCGCGCGAATGCGGACGTGCGCCATGCCACGGTCGATGATCAACCGCGCACTGAAGTCATCGATCAGCAGGTGACTGAATGAAAACCCGCTGCGCAGGGCCTCGCCCAGCCGCTGACAGCGGACCAGATCCTCGCACAGACGGGCGAAACTACCGATTTTCACCGGACGGCTGCAGAGGCCGACATATTCGTCGCGCATCTGCTTACGTAGCAACGACAGCAGCCGGGCGTATTGCAACTGCGAGACGCGGGAAAGCGGGGAATCCAGTAATAAGGGGGAAATACCGGCCCTGATCAGCAGCGGCTCGACGTCATAGCCATGGCGGCGCGCGCCCTGCAGGATCTGCCGTACCTGAAAAATGGCAATGGTGTGACTGGTAGACGTTGACTCGTGGGTCATGATCATCTCCGAGCTTCTTATCGTTGTAGGTGGCGACCCTTGTCAGGCCGCGCCGCTCGCATCTCGCACCTGCCGCCGTCCGAGCACGCGGGTCAGCCAGGGCCGCATGGCCAGTAGCAGAAGCAACAGCGTACCGATCAGGAACACCGCACTCAGCGGCCGCAGGAAGAACTCGGCGAAGCTGCCATTGGACAGCAGCATGGCGCGGCGCAGATGTTCCTCGACCAGTGGGCCGAGGACGAAGCCGAGCAGCAGCGGCGCTGCCGGGTACTTGTACTGCTGCATCACGTAGCCGATCAGGCCGAATACTAGTGCCACCAGCACGTCGAAGGTGCTGTTCTGCGCGCTGTACACACCGATACAGATCAGCACCAGGATGCAGGGATAGAGAATGTGGTACGGGATCGACAACAGCTTGACCCACACCCCGATCAGCGGAATGTTCAGAACCAGCAACAACAGGTTGCCCACCCAGAAGCTCATGATCAGCCCCCAGAACATGCCGCTGTGCTCGGTGATGAAAGTCGGTCCCGGCACGATGCCGTGAATCATCATCGCGCCGAGCAGCAGCGCCATGATCGCGTCGCCGGGAATACCGAGGCTGAGCGTGGGAATGAAGCCGGACTGGGTGGCCGCGTTGTTGGCCGCCTCGGGGGCGGTGATGCCTTCCACCGCGCCGTTGCCGAAGCGCGACGGATCGGACGCGACCTTCTTCTCCAGCGAGTACGACAGAAAAGAGGCCAGGGTCGCACCGGTGCCCGGCAGGATACCGATCGCGGTGCCCAGCAACGAGCCGCGGGTCGCCGGCTTCCAGAACCGGCGCCAGTCGTCTCGCTCCGGCAGCATTTCACGCAGCTTGACCTTCAAGGGCCCCTGGCTGCTGGCCGGGCGAAGGATGTTGCTGACGATCTCGGCGACGCCGAACAGGCCCATGGCCAACGCGACCAGGCTGATGCCATCGCTCAGCACCACGCTGTCGAAGGTGAACCGAAACTGGCCGGTGGTCGTATCCGTCCCGATCAGCCCCAGCACCGTGCCGAACACCACCATCGATAATCCCTTGAGCGCGGAGCCCTGGGACAGCGTCGAGGCGGCAATGAGCCCCAGCAACATGATGCTGAAGTACTCGAACGAACTGAACCCCAGTGCGGCCTCAGCCACGGTGGTCGAGAAGCCCACCACCACCAGGATGGCGAAGGAGCTGCCTAGGAAGGAGGCAATGGCCGTGATGAACAGGGCTACACCGGCCCGACCGCTCTGCGCCATGGGATAGCCGTCGAGACAGGTCACCGCCGAGGTGATGCTCCCTGGCAAGTTGAGCAGGATGGAGGCTGTCGAGCCGCCGTACTGGGTCCCGTAGAAGATGCCTGCCAGCATGATCAGCGCATTTGTCGGATCGAGGTGGTAGGTGATCGGCAGTGCGAGCGAGATGGCCGCCATCGGGCCGATCCCAGGCAACACTCCGACGAGGGTGCCCAGGGTTACACCAATGAAGCAGTACAGCAGCGCGCTGGGGCTCAGCGCGACATCGAGCCCGAGGGCAAGGTTGGCAAGCAGCTCCATGTCACCATCCCCGCACGGCTTCGAGGGGAAGGTTGAACCCGACGATGAAGACCAGCCAGCTGAAAGCGGACATCGCCGTGCCGATCCAGACGATCAGCATCGGGTTGAAGCCTGGCCGCCCGATGATGCTCAGCGCAGCCAGCATGAATACGGCGGGCACCAGCCCGAGGCTCTCGACACTGAGGGCGAAACAGAGGATGCCGGCGATCACGCAGACCGCTGGGCGAAAGGGAAAGGGTGTCCTGTCACGTTGCGTGGTGCGCCAGACTTCACAGGCCACCAGCGAGCCGACGCCGGCAAGCATCAGCCCAAGCATCAGCGGAAAGAAGCCGGTACCCATTCGGGTGACGGTTCCAATCCCATAGGACCAGCTCGTGGCCGCCACTGCCAGGCCCAACAGGATCAGCCCGACGCAGGTGCAGAGTTCGGGCCAGTGAATGGAGCGCGCGGGGCTGCCTTCGGGCTGATCGTCGTCAGACGACGGCCTCGATAGCGGCACCGCAATGACTTCGGCCTGCTGGTGCGACTGACGCGAGGGCACGCCCCGCTGGAAGAAGTCGGCACTCCGGTTGGTCGTCGATCCCATCGCTTATCCCTCTTTTGTTGTTGTTTTTCGGCCCATGCGGTTGGGGTCGCCGCGTGGGTACCGGCTCTACATCGCCTTATCCAAAGGCTGAGCCTGACCAAGCTGTTCAGCAATGGCAAGAACGGTTCCAAGCATTGGCAGAAAATGTCATCCCGGATGAACCGCGCCCCTGCCCCCAATGTGATCTTTTCTGCCATCTGCAAGCGCGCAACGCGGCCATTGGCCCGCCGCTGCACCGCTTACACACTGAAGGCCTGCCGCAACAGCCAAACAGGACCAACAAGATGATTCAGAGCCCGCCGCTCGACGGCATCACAGTGCTAGACCTGACACGCTTGCTGCCGGGACCGGTCTGCAGCCAGCACCTGGCCGATCTGGGTGCCAACGTCATCAAGATCGAAGACACCGGGCTTGGTGACTATGCCAATAACGCCATGCGCGCCCTGGTCAACCGGAACAAGCGCGGGCTGCGCCTGGACCTGAAGAACGAGGAGGCGCGCCAGGTGTTCTACCGCCTGGCGGCGGAGGCCGACGTGGTCATCGAAAGTTTCCGACCCGGCACCACGGATCGCCTGGGTATCGGCTACCAGACGCTGCGGGAGCTCAACCCGCGGCTGGTTTACTGCAGTATCAGCGGCTTCGGCCAGCAGGGACCCAACCGGCACCTGCCCGGCCACGACGTGAACTACTGCGCCGAGGTGGGAGTTGCCGATCAGATCGGTGGCGAGGGAGACACCCCTGGGTTCTCCAACCTGCAACTGGCCGATCTGATGGGCGGTGCCCTGACCTCGGCAATGGGCATACTCGCCGCGCTCTTCGATGCCCGCCGCAGTGGCCAGGGCCGCTGCTTGGACATCGCGATGACCGATGGCGTGTTCGCTCACGCGATCATGCCTTTGGCCAGCTACAACCAGCACGGGCGAACCTTTGCGCCCGGGCAGGACACGCTGACGGGCGGGTTGCCCTGTTATGCGGTCTACCGCACCGCCGACGACCGTTTCGTCGCGGTGGGTGCGCTGGAAGCGAAGTTCTGGGCACTGATGTGCCAGACGCTGGGCCGCACGGATCTCATCGAACTGCACCGCAGCAAGGACCCGGCGGTCAACGCCCGGGTCAGGGCGGAACTGACCGAACTCTTCCGCAGCGAACCGCAGGCCCATTGGGACGCCCTGTTCGAAGGCGTCGAGTGTTGCGTCACACCGGTGCGCAAGCTGGAGGAGGCGCTCACGAGCAAGCTGCTGGAAGCCCGCGGCATGGTGGTTCGCACGCATCATCCGCACTATGGCGAGATGGTGCAGGCAGCCTGCCCGGTGAAGATGAGTGGTTTCGAATTTAGCGTGAACCGTCATGCGCCCTTGCCTGGCGAGCACACTGACGAAGTGCTGATCGAAGCAGGCTACAGCCAGAGCGAGGTCAGCAGCCTTCGCCGCAGCGGCGCGATTGCCTGAGTCGCCAGGCCAGCTTGATCGGCCTTTTCAGCAAGGCCCTGCTCAACGCAGGGTCTGCTAAACCTGCGCAAGCAATGGACAGCTGAACGGGACCCAACACGAGGGTTGTCGGGGCCGATCGCTCAATAAAAAAGTGGGGGATGAACCGGAGTATCCGGTTTCAGGTGTGGCGCGCGGCCGGCTCAGGTGCCCGAGTGGGCACCTGAGCACTCAGTCACGCGGCAGGCTGGCTGGCGCTGACGAACACGCCGCGCCCGATGGCCACCAGTTTGTCGCCATCCATCAGGTGGCAGCTGGCATTACTGACGCGTCGGCCACGTCGGTGGATCTCCACCGGTGCCTCGATCCACGCGCCCGCGTGGGCCGGGCTGAGGTAGTCGATGCTCAGTGTGATGGTCGGCTGCGGCAGCGACGTGTCACTGGCCAGCTTGAAGGCGAGCCCGATCGACATGTCCACGATGCTGGCGAGAAAACCACCGTGCGCGAAACCCAGCGGGTTGAGGTGTTCGGGCAGGATCCGAACCCCGATGAGCTTGCGCTCCGGGTGAATGTAGAACCCGCCGCAGTGGCGGACAAAACCTGCCGGGTTGGGAAAGGGCACGAACCCTTCAGGGACACAATCGGCCGGCAGCGCGGCCTTCTCGATAACGGTCATCGCTCGACTCTCTCGTCAAACACGGGGAAACGACCCGCCATTGGCTAGGCCACGTAGGATTGGTGGGTCTTCTGGCCCCTGGCCGCGGCCCAGTACGGTGCCCGCAGCTCTTTCTTCAGCAGCTTGCCGGCAGGGTTGCGCGGCAGCTCGGCACGCAGCTCGATGGCTGCCAACCGTTGCGCCTTGCCAAGCCGCTCGTTGGCCCAGGCCAACAGCGATTCGACATCGAGCATCGAGCCCGCCGCACGGACCACCAGGCCGAGCGGGGTTTCTCCCCAGCGCTCGCTGGGGATAGCGATGACCGCTGCGTCTTCGACGTCCGGGTGAGCGAGCAACGTTCGCTCCAGATCCTCGGCGAAGATGTTGAAGCCGCCGGAAATGATCATGTCTTTCTTGCGATCGAGCACATACAGGAAGCCATCCTCATCGAACCGGCCCATGTCGCCCGAGCGGTAGTAGGCCTCGCCGTTCTCGTCGTGCCAGAGAATTTCGACCGAGGCTTCCAGGCGTTTGTAGTAGCCACGCATCATCCCCGTGGCCCGTCCGACGATCTCGCCGATCTCGCCCTGGGGAACCGGCCGGCCCTGCTCATCGATGAGCAGGATGGTGCAGCCCTCGCTCGGCTGGCCGACCGAATCCCATTTGGCGGGATTGGCCGCGCAATTGAGCATGGCGCTCACCCCACCCTCGGTCATCCCGTAGATCTCCACGAGATTGCCCGGCCAGCGGGCCATGACCTCGCTGATCACCGACGCGCGCAGCGGCGAGCCGGAGGAAAACTTAAGCTTGAAGCTCGACAGATCGTAGCGCGCGAAGTCCGCACTGCTCACCAGCCGCTGGTACTGCACCGGCACGAGAATGGTATGAGTCGCCCGATATTGCTGCGCCAGCTCCAGGTATTTGCCGGCTTCGAATTTTTCCATGACCACCAGCAGGCCACCAAACGCCACGGTCGGGAGCGCGGCCACCATGGTGGTATTTGAGTAAAGCGGGGTGGCAATCATCGTGACCGTATCGCTGCCAAAACCGAGCCGGAGGAAGCGGTCGAGGTTGCGATAACGCATGCGATGGTCGTGCACGATGCCCTTGGGCACGCCCGTGGTACCGGAGCTGTAGATGATATTGAAGGCATCGTCCGGCCCGATGGCGATCGCGGGTGACCCGTCGCTCACCGAACCCAGCCACTGCTCGAGCCCCAGCCAGCCCTCGCTCGGCGCGCCGAGCGAAACCTGGTTGGGTCCTTCGACGAGACCAAGCGGGCCCGGTAGATCGCTCAGCAACGCCTGGCATTCCGGGTCGGCGAAGAGAAACCGGGTGTCGCAATCTTCGATCATCAGGCGGATGGTTTCGGGGCTGGCCATGCCCGAGAGCGGCACGAAGCAGCCCCCGGCCGCTAGCGTACCGACCATCAACGCCACGTAGACATTGGAGTTCTTCGCCAGAACCGCGACGGTGTCGCCCTTGGCCAACCCGTTCTCGATGAGCCGATTGGCGATGCGGTTGGCCAGGCTCATCAGCTCGCGCCGGGTCCAGGCCTCTTGATCGTCCACTACCGCGAGGCGATCAAGGTCGCCCTCGCACGCAACGGTGAACCGCCGATAGAAGTCGACGAAGGCTTGTTCAGCCTGCGCCGCCGCGTAGATCGGCATGGCACTGATGATGTCCGTCATGTTTGGCATCCTGAATTATTGGTGTTGTCGATACCTGCCGCGCACTGGCGACGGCGGCCATGGCAGAAGCCTAACCAATTCCGAGACAAGGTGAATGGCGCAACCACGCCAGAGCGACTGGCGAAAACTGACAGCCATTGGCCTGTCATCTTAGGCAAGCGGTTTTGGTCGTTGTCGCCATTGCCGCCCCTTCGGCACTGCGAAAAGCTGTTTGGGACGGTCGAGCCACGGCCGTCTCGGCGGCGCCCTGCGCTGTCGCAGCTCGCCACCGGCCCCTTACAAGAACAACATGAGGTGATGACATGGCACGCGTTTCAAGCACAAGGCGCTGGCTGTCGCTCAGCCTGGTCAGCCTGCTACTGAGTCTCGGCAGTACGGCGGCACTGGCCGAGGATTACCCGAAAAAGTCGGTGACAATCGTCGTCGCCTACCCTGCAGGCGGCGCAACCGACACCCTGGGCCGCATCTTCGCCGATCATTTCTCTCAGGCCTGGGGCCAGCCGGTGGTCGTCGAGAATCGCCCCGGTGCCGGAGGCATCACCGGTACCAATCTGGCCGCGAAGGCAAAGCCGGACGGCCATACCCTTCTCATGGGCATTACCGCCATGGCCCAAGGCCCGGCGCTGTTCCCTTCGCTTCCCTACGATGTGAAGACCGACTTCCGGCCGGTGGCCGAGATCGCCCGCTCACAGAACCTGATGGTGGTACCGACCTCTCTGGGCGTCGAGACCCTCGATGACTTCCTCGCTCTCGTTCGCAAGGAACCCGATACGCACACCTTCGGTTCCTACGGCAATGGCACCTCTGCTCATATCCATGGCGAGATGCTCAATGATCAGGCGAAGCTCGACCTTCGCCACGTTCCCTACAGAGGCGCGGCACCGCTGGTGACCGATACGCTCGCCGGGCGGCTCAGCGCCTCCTTCCTCGATGCCGGCAGCACCCATGCACATCTCGACTCGGGCCGCTTCAAGGTCCTGGCCGTGACCGGCGCGACCCGCTCGCCCTTGCTGTCAGAGGTTCCGACCTTCACCGAACTCGGGTACAAGAACATGGAATTGTGGGGCTGGTTCGGGTTGTTCGCACCGCAAGGCACCCCCGACGACGTCTTGCAGGCCGTTTCGGCACAAGCCCGAAGGGTGCTGGAGAAACCCGAGGTCATCAAGACCATCACCGGACTCGGGCTGCAGGTCGGCGAAGAAAGCGGCGAGACGTTTTCGGCGACCTTGCTCCGGGACATTGACGTGTGGACCAAGGTGATCAACGACGCCGGCATCACCCTGAACTGACCGTCAACTGAAGGGCGCACGACTTGTCGGCACTTCCGCATTGCACGAAACCGAACCCATCGATCAAAAGGGACCATCCGATGATTAGACATTTTCTCCAGCAGTTCAGTGCAGGCCTGTGCTTGGCCGTCGCCGCCCTGGCTACGACCCCTGCGCTATACGCGGACGAATACCCCACCAAGCCGATACGCATCGTCCTGCCGTTCCCCCCAGGCGGAGGAACAGACGCCGTGGCACGTCTGCTCGCCGAAAAAATGACCAAGGATCTTGGCGAACCTGTGATCATCGAGCACCGCCCGGGCGCCGGAACCATCGTAGGTTCCAACCTAGTGGCTAACTCTAAACCCGACGGTTATAACCTGTTGCTGACCGCTAACCCGCTCGTTCAGGCGACCCATACCCAAAGCACGCCACCCTTCGATCCGGTAGAAGATTTCACCCCTATCGCCCGCCTAGTTGGCCTCTCGCTGGTGCTGGCCGTCCGGTCGGATTCCGGCATCAAAACGGTCGACGACCTGGTCGGGCGTCTTCGTGCTGAACCGGCCAAACACACCTATGGCAGTTACGGCATGGCCTCCTCGGCTCACCTCTACGGTCTGCTGTTTGCGGAAGCGAATAAAGTGGACTTCCGCCATATTGCCTACAGGGGCGAAGCGCCATCGGTCACCGATCTGCTGGGCGGCCAGTTGACCGCCGTGTTTATGTCCGGAGTCGGTGCGCTGCCGCAGATCAAGGGCGGCAAGCTCACCCCGCTTGCCGTGACCAGTACCCAGCGCATGCCCGCACTGCCGGAGGTACCCACTTTCCGCGAACTTGGGTACGAGCGGATGGCCAACGACGGCTGGTTCACCTTGTTCGGCCCAGCCAACATGGACCCGGCGATCGTCGACAAGATTGGCAAGTCCGCAATGGCCGCGGTACAGCAACCGGATGTGGTCGAGCGGTTGGCCGATATCGCCATGGTGCCGTTCGTCCTGGATGGTCCTTCCTTCGCGCCGATGCTGGCCAAGGAAAATGCACTCTGGAAGGAAATCATTGCCAAGGAGGGGCTCGGCGCGAAGTGAAGCACGGGTAGGCGGTGCCTATTAGTTCGACATCACCTTCGCAGGGCTCGCCAGGAGCCCCCGAGACAACCTTGATTATTATCTCCGCGAGTTCGCAATCAGACGCTGACGGCATCGGCCTAGTCTGAAGCAGAGGGGTGCAGAAGTCAGAACAACATGCAGGAAGCTTATGAAATGCAAACTATTAAACCCAGCGGGCATGCCGTTGTAAGTGAGCAACAATGACGACGTCAAAAAACATTCCTCCCTCCGCCTGGCTCGGACGCTCCGGAACCACTCGCGACGTGCTAAGCCCGTCCCTTCTCAAACGAATCGCCGCGACCCTAGCTGATCCCGAGCCGAGTCCCGGTGGCGCACTGCCGCCGCTCTGGCAGTGGTGTTTCTTTCAAGACGTGCTGCCGGAAAACGGCCTAGGCGAGGATGGCCATCCGGCCCGTGGCGGCTTTCTCCCACCTGCGGACAACCGCAATCGCATGTGGGCAGGCGGCCGTGTGGAGTTTTTCGAGCCGCTGAACGCAGGCCTCGAAGCCCAGCGCGTTTCTACCATCACCGGAATCGAGGAGAAGACTGGCCGATCCGGTGCCCTGTTGTTCGTCACCGTACAGCACGACTACAGCCAGGACGGTCGCTTGGCGATCCGCGAGGAGCAGGACATCGTCTATCGTGAGCCGAGCCCGCCCACGATCGGCGGTGGCGAGCTCCCGGCAAGAGGGGATTGGAGTGAAATGGTCACCCCCACCTCGACACTGCTGTTCCGCTATTCAGCAGTGACCTTCAACGGGCATCGCATCCATTACGACTGGCCCTACGTTACCGAGACCGAAGGTTACCCTGGCCTGGTGGTACATGGTCCGCTGATCGCCACGCTCAATCTTCGCGCCTTCTGCCGTGCCAATCCCCAGGCCCGGTTACGACGTTTCAGCTACCGCGGGGTGAGGCCGCTGATTGCGCCACAACCATTCGAGGTCAGCGGACGCATCCTGGGACCGGGCAAGGCGGAGCTCTGGGCCGGCAACGCTGCCGGCATCGCCCAGAAAGCGGAAGTGGAATTCGAATAGCACTGGCAGCGACGCGCACCCGATTGGGAATGCCCAGCCGCACGATTGCCATCCTGAGGGAGTCGAGATGAATCACGAAAACAATGAAAATTTCATAGCCATTCGCGAGGGCGTGCGTGCCCTGTGCACCGAATTTGACGGCGCCTATTGGCGCGAGATTGATGAGAAGAAAGGCTTCCCCGAGGCTTTTGTTAGTTCCATGACCCAAGCCGGCTGGCTGTCGGCGATGATCCCGGAAGAATATGGCGGCTCGGGCCTGGGGCTGACCGAGGCCTCGGTGATCCTCGAGGAGGTCAACCGCTGCGGGGGCAACTCCGGCACCGTCCACGGGCAGATGTACAACA